>CAIUPP010000028.1 GCA_903901045.1 uncultured Planctomycetota bacterium | reverse complement strand
GGCGCGCCACCCTCCTTCAACCGCGGTGCGCCTTCCCCCCCCCCCCCCCCCCCCTTGACACGCCGGTATCACAATGTAATAATATCCCCGTTCCACCGAAGGAAGTGAAATCCCATGAAGAAGAAACAGCCGCAGATCGTGACGTTCAAGGTCGATCCGACGCTGCTGGAAGCGATGAAGGGCGTGCCGAACCGCAGCGAATTCATCCGCTCCGCGCTCCTCGCGGCGCTGCAGAACGTCTGCCCGCTCTGCAAGGGCACCGGCATCCTCACCCCCAACCAGAAGCGGCACTGGGAGGCCTTCTCCGTCGATCACAACGTCCGCGAATGCGACGATTGCCACGAGTTCAGCCTGGTCTGTGCGCACAAACCCAGGCGCAAAATGCACCGCGTCGCGCGTTGAGCGTCGACGCGAATCGCAATTGGAGCGACCCATGCGTGCGATGAACGTCCTCGGAATCTGCCTGACCCTCCTCGCGGGGCTTGCCGCCGGCTGCTTCAAGCCCGTCCCGCAGGCGCCGGCCGGGAAGATGCAGGTCGTCGCGGGCATCGCGCCGATCTCCTATCTGGCCGAAAAGGTGGGCGGGGAGCGCGTTTCAGTGATGACGCTGGTCACCGCCGGCCAGTCCCCGCACAGCTACGAGGCTACCCCCTCCCAGATCATCGCCGTGAGCAAAGCGAAAGTGTTCCTGGCCAGCGGCTGGCCCTTTGAGCAGCAGTTGTTGAACAAGCTCAAAGAAATCAACGGGACAATGGCCATCGTCGATCTGCGGCAGGGGATCAAGATGCGCTATCTCACCGACCAGGAATCCGCCGCCGACAACGATGAGCCCGCGAAACCGGCTGCGTCGGACGCCGGGAAAGGCCAGGGGGAACCGGACCCGCACATCTGGCTCAGTCCGAGGAACGCCGCGATCATGGCCGATGCCATCGTCAAGGCGTTCGCGTCAGCCGATCCCGCCCACGCCGCTGAGTTCGAGAAGAACGGCGCGGCCCTGAAGGCGGAACTGGCGCAGGTGGACAAGGAGCTTGCCGAGGCGCTCGCGCCGCTCAAGGGAAAGAAGTTCTTCACATATCATCCCGCCTTTGGCTACTTCGCCGACGCGTACGGGCTGATCCAGGTGCCCGTCGAAATGGAAGGCAAGGAGCCGGGGCTTCAGCAATTGAGCCGCTTCATCGACATGGCGGGCAAGGAAGGGGTCAAGGTCATCTTTGTCCAGCCGCAATTCAGCTCGCGCAGCGCGCAGGCGGTGGCCGATGCGATCGGCGGCGCGGTGATTCCCATGGACGACCTGGCGCATGACTACATCGAGAACCTCCGCGACATGGCGCGCAAGGTCTCGGCGGCCTTAAAGGCGGCGGGGGGGAAGAAGCCATGAACGAACCGGTCGTCGAATTCCGCAACGTCTTCTTCTCGTACGGCCCCTGGTCGGTGCTGGAAGATGTGAACGTGAGCATCGAGCGGGGGGACATGACCAGCATCGTCGGCCCCAACGGCGGCGGAAAGACCACGCTGCTGAAGCTCGTCCTGGGGCTGCTGACGCCCACCCAGGGCTCGGTGAAACTCTTCGGCGGCGACCCGGTGCTCCAGCGTGCGCGCGCCGGCTACGTCCCGCAGCACTGGAATTTCGACATGCAGTTCCCCGTCCGGGTCATCGACGTCGTGCTCATGGGCCGGCTCAATGGCAACCGCTGGCTCCTGCCGTATCGCTCCGCGGACAAGGCGGCCGCGGAGAATGCCCTTGAGGAGATGCGCCTTTCCGACCTGCGCAAGAGATCCTTCTCCGCCCTCTCCGGCGGCCAGCGTCAGCGCGTGCTCATCGCCCGCGCGCTCGCCGGCGACCCGGAGATACTCCTCCTGGACGAGCCCACCGCCAACGTGGACGCCGTGGCCGAGGAGGAATTGCACGAACTGCTGCACGAACTCAACGAACGCATGACGATCGTCATGGTCACGCACGACCTGCGTTTCGTCCACAAGTGCGTCAGCCGGGTGATCTGCGTCAACCGGCACGTCGCGATCCACCCCACAGGCGAAGTCACGCACGAGACCATCGCCAGCATTTACGCCGGTGAAATGCGCCTCATCCGGCACGACCATGTCTGCGCTCCGGGGGAACAGCACTGATGCAACTCTTCCACTTCTCCTTCATGGTGGGGCTCCTGGCCAGCGTCTCCTGCGGCATCGTCGGAAGCTATGTCGTCGCGCGGCGCATCACGTACATCGCCGGAGGCATCGCGCACTGCGTGCTCGGGGGGATCGGCGCTGCGCGCTACATGCAGGTGGTGCACCACTGGGACCGCTTCGACCCGCTGTACGGCGCGCTGATAGCCGGACTTCTGGCCGCCATGATCATCGGCGTCGTCAGTCTCCGCGCCAAGGAGCGCGAAGACACCGCCATCAGCGCCATCTGGTCCGTCGGCATGGCCACCGGCATCCTTTTCATCTGGGGCACCCCGGGATACAGCGCGGACCTCCAGAGCTATCTCTTCGGCAGCATCCTCACCGTCGGCCGCAGCGACATGATGCTCACCGGCCTGCTCGGCGTGATCGTCGTGGTCTGCGCGCTCGCCTTCTACCAGCAATTTGTGGCGGTCTGCTTCGACGAGGAGTTCTCCCGCGTCCGCAACGTGCGGACGAATTTCTACTACCTCGTTCTCCTCGCGCTGACCGCCCTGACCGTGGTGCTGCTCCTGCGCGTCGTCGGCATCGTCCTGGTCATCGCCCTCCTGACGCTCCCGTCCGCCATTGCGGGACATTTTTCCCGCACGCTCTGGCAGATGATGGGGCTGGCCATCCTCTTCTGCGCCATCCTCACCGCCTCCGGCGTGGCGCTGAGCATCAGGACCGATCTCCCGGCCGGGGCGACCATTGTCGTCCTGTCCGGCGCGGCGTACCTTGTCGTGACCGTCGGACGCGGCCTGGCGCGTTACTGGCCGCGCCGCAAGGGCGTGCGCGCTTGATATAATGCGCTGGCGCGGGGCTTGGCAGTTTCTTCTCCATAGGAGGTCCGCAATGGCGTTATCGAAGAAGACGAAGAAAATCCTCTGGATCACCGGGGCCGTCGTGGTGGGTCTTCCGCTTCTGGCGATGCTGGTCATCTTCATCAAACTCAACTCCTTCGTGAAGTGGGGGGTGGAGTTCGGCGGAACCAAAACCCTCGGTGTGCGCACGCAGCTCGAGAAGGCGGACGTCTCCCTGCTTCATGAGGACATCACCCTCACCGGCCTCGACGTGGCGAACCCGGAAGGTTTCACCTCCCCCTCGTTCGTGAAAGTCGGCAGCATGCACCTCTCGGCCAGCGCTTTGGCCTTGATCCACAAGGAAGTGCACGTCCGCGACATCACGATCAAGAACCCGGAATTCACGATGGAGTTGGCCGGCGGCAAGACCAACATCGCCGCGGTGATGGACAACCTCAAGAAGGGAAAAGCCCCCGCGGAGGAAAAGAAGCCGAAGGGGGAGAAGCAGCCGACGACTGAAATGAAGATGAAGATCGACCACCTGCTCCTGAGCGGCGTGAAGGTGCATATCGTCGGCCTGGGACAGGACCGCACCGTGGAGTTGCCGAGCGTCGAGATGAGCGATATCGCCGACGCCAACGGCAACGCCGTGCCGGTCAGCAAGGTCGTCACCCTCGTGCTGAAGCGCATCAGCGGCGAGGCCTCCGTGATGGAAGGTCTCGGCAAGGCGGGCAAAGCGCTTGAGAAGGAATTCAAAGGAATCGAGGGTGGCGGGAGCAGCGTGCTGGAAGGGGTCAAAGGGCAGGCGGGCAAGCTGACGAATATCTTCGGGAAATAGGGTGGTGGCTTCATTCAAGCGCGGCGTCATTGCGAGGAGCGTAGCGACGAAGCGATGACCGCGTGCCAGGGTGGTCCTTTGCCGCAAATAGGAGAAGCGTGGTGAACAGAGCCGTCCCGCCGGGGCCGCCGGAGAAGCCGCAGGAGTCCCTTGCGCGCCTGCCGCGCTGGGCGCTCCGGCTTGCAATGGGCGTGATGGCCGCCGCCACCTTGCTGGTCGCCTGGCTGGTTGCAACCCACCGCTGGCAGATAGGCATTCAAGGGGAATGGATCTGGCCGTACTATAGAATGAACGCGCCGGTGCAGTGGCTGCTGGCCTTCCCGGCGATCCTTTGCGCTGCGATCCTCATCCTCACCGCCTTCCTCGCGCTGCGGCGCGGCTTGCGCACGCGCGCGGTCACCGTCTTCGCCCTCTCCGTTCTCCTGCTGGCCTCCCTGGGACTGATCCTGACAATGGGCGACGTCGGGCCGTTCGGCGGCGCCGAAGCGGTGCCGGTCAACTCCAATCCCTGGAGCAGCGGCTACTATGCCGAGGCGATCCATGTGAAATCGCTCGGCGACTATGTCCGCGACTATCCCCAGCGCATCATGGCGCTGGAGGTCAATGGCCCGCTGGGGCATATCGCAGACCATCCCATCGGCCCCGTCCTCTTCCATGTGCTGGTCAATCGGGCCATGGAATCCTCCCCCGCGCTGACCCGCCGTTTCCTTCCCGCGGACCCCGAACTGCTTGCCAGTGAACGCGACGTGGCGCAGAAGGGAATGCGCATCGCCCTCAGAGAACCCGCCCTGACGATCAGCGATCCCCAACTGGCCGGACTGTGCGCCGCTGCCTTCCTCTTCCAGCTCGGAATCTGGCTGACGCTGCTGCCGGTGTACTTCCTGGGAAAGATGCTGCATTCCCGCGAGGCGGGGCTCCTCGCCGCCGCACTCACCGCGCTGGTCCCGGCGCTGCATCTCTTCGGCCCGTACCCGGACCAGCTTTTCCCGCTGATCCTGGTCTTCTCCCTGGCCGCGTGGGTGCGCGCCGTGCGCGGGCGCAGCGCAGCGTGGGCGGCGGCCTCAGCGGCGGCCCTCTTCATCGGCCTGCTCTGGAGCCTCTCGCTACTGGAGGCGGGAGCCTGCCTGGGCGTGGCAAGCCTTCTGATGCTCTGGCAGGAGAGCGTTCACCCCGGGGGGCGTTTGGAACTGAAAGCCTGGGCAAAGCTGTTGGGCGCGTGGGCGGGCGCATTTCTCATTTCCGCCTTGCTAGTCCGGCTCCTCTTCGGGTACCATGTGCTTCAGGTTTGGATGCTCTGCCTGTCGAAACATGCCGGTTTCGCCACGGCGTTTCCCAGGTCGCGCTGGCTTTGGACGGCATTCAACCCCGTTGAGTTTGCGCTCTTCTGCGGCGTGCCGCTCTTCCTCATGCTGCTCATGGCCGCCGGAGGGAACGCCGTGGACTGGTGGCGGCAACGCCGGGCCGCCGCACCCGCGCTGGCGATATGGACCGTGCTGGTCGTGGTGGCGGCGCTGGACCTCTCCGGCGAGAACCTGGGAGAGGTCGCCCGACTCTGGATGATGCTCATGCCGCTGGCCGCGCTCGGCGCCGCTTGTGCCTTGACCGCGCTCGACCGCGGACGCGGCTGGTTGACGGCTCTCGTGCTGCTGTTGATGGCAATTCAACTGGTGGTATTCAGAATCCACCTGGACGTTTTTATGGTCAGCGGAACGTGATGTGCGCTAAGGAACTGCGGCAATGGTGATGCGGATGTTCAGGATAGCGATGGATCGCCTGCGGGGACGCTTCGATCTCGATAAGACCCGCAAGCAGGAAGATAAAGAGAAACTCGCCGCCAACATCCCCACGCATCCCCCCAAACGCAAGCGCCGCCGCTGACCCACGCTATTCGCCTTATGCAATGAGGATTTCAGATGGAACCCAGGAAGGGCGCAAAAGAGACGGCTCCCGCTGCGGCTGCTGCGGGCCCCATGCCGCTGGAAAAACTGCTTACGGCTCTGGTCGGCGGGTTGCCCGCGCTCGACGGCAAGACCTTCAGCGACGCGCTGGAGGAGGCCCATCAGCATCCCCGCGCGGCATTGAGATTTCTCTTCCAGGTCTTTGGCGACAAGGACCCCGCCCGGCGGGCCGTCGCCGCGCGTCTGTTGGCGGCCATCGCCAGCGCCGACGTGCGCGACAACCTCAACGGCCTCATCGTGGATGCCGGGGTGGATGAATGGACCAAGGTGCTCGCCGGGGACCTGCTCGCCGAACTGGGCAGCCCGGTGGATGCCGATATCTTCGCGATGAGCGTTCCCGGCGCCGAGCCGCTCCGGGCGAAACTCCCCTCGCGCATCCTCGCGCTGCTGGCTTCCGGCGACACCGCCGGCGCCCTCAAGCACATTCAGACTCTTTCGCCCGCCGACCACTGGCTGATGATCCATCGCGCCGTAGCCGAGCGCAAAGAGGCCGCGCTGCCCATGCTGGAAGCGCTGGCGCGCGAGACCGAGGCGGACGCCGTCGCCACCGTCTCCGCCATCACCCGCGAGAAGTTTGCAGAGGGCGTTCCGCTGCTCCTGGAGCTTCAGCGCAACGCCGACAAGGAACTTCAGAAGCTCATCAAAAAAGCGCTCTTCGACATGCGCATCGCCGGCGTGGATGTTCCCTCGGAAGAAAAGCTGCAGCCCGTCGCGCCGCCCTCCGGCGAGGCGGCCGCCGAAGGAGGGGACGAGAGCCTGCCGCTCTATCGCGCCCTGCTGAGCGAGCCTTCCGCCCAGGGGATGGTGCTGGTGACCGTCGCGCGCGTCCGCTCGAACGGACGCCTGAAGGTCTTCAGCGTCCTGGTGGACCTCTGGAAGCGCGGCATTCGCCAGGCCGCCGTCCGGATGGCCATGAGCAAATCCTCCTTCGACCGTTTCGTCGAGACGCAGGGAGGGGAGAAGATGCGCATCAAGAGCGCCACCCTTGAGGAATGCCGCCGCGTCGTGGCGCGGGGCGTCCGCGTCGCGCGCGAGTTTGGCACACCGCTCCCCTTCGACTTCGGCATTGGCCGCACCGTCCTGGGCAACATCGACGCCGAGATTGCCGAAATTGCCGCCCCATTTCTCTGCTCGCGCTGCGGGAAACCGCTCGACGCCGAAAGCGTCGAAAGAATCCGCGCCGTAGCGCCTTATGACAACATGACCTGCGAAACTCGCTGCCCCGATTGCCGAAAACTAGGGTAGCCCCTTGACACGAACCTCCGTTTGACGGATAAATAGAGTATAGGAGTTTTCACCTAGAACGGTGTAGGCTTTCTTACCTGACGGAGAGCATCGTATGAGTGCTACAAGCCCGGAAATCCTCGAACAAGCCATCACGCTGCGCCCTGTGAGCAGCGACCCGCTCCTGAGCCTCCAGCCCAGGGTGTTCAACGTCGCGCCCTTCTGCGACCTGGACGACCATCACTTCGAAATGCGTTTCTTCGAAGACGTGATCGCCAAGGATCCCTGCTGCGAAGCGGCGCTGCTTCAACTGGGGGAGATGTACACCCGGCGCGGCGATTTCCGCAAAGGGTTGGCCGTGGACCGCCGGCTTGTGCGCCTGCGCCCGTGCGACGCGCTCGCCCATTACAACCTCGCCTGCAGCCACTCGCTACTCGACCAGTTGGACGAGGCGCTCCAGGCGATCGAGCATGCCGTCAACCTGGGCTACCGCGATATGGCGCACCTGCTGAAGGACCCGGATCTGTCGAACCTGCGAAAAGACACGCGGTTCCGCAAGTTGATGGGACGCATTGTGGAAGGGGCGATTCGCAAGTCGTAGTCGGCGGGGCGGCGCAAGCAAAAAGGACGCTTAGATCATCACGGCCGTTTCGGTGATCGAGCGTCCTTTGTCATCCACCTGCTCGAGCTGAAGCAGCGTGGTTCCAATCCGAATCTCATCTCCCGTCTTCAGATCCACCTCCGCCGTCTTCTGCTCGTTCACGAAGGTTCCGTTGGTGCTCTGGAGGTCCGTCAGGACGCATCCCTTCTCCGTGACGACGATCTGACAGTGGACGCGGGAGACGTTGCGGTCGCGCACGAAGATGTTGTTGGTGGGGCTGCGCCCGATGGTGATCTCGCGATTCTCGAAGAGCGGATACAACTCCCCCTCTTCAGCGCCGGTGCGGACTCGGATGGCGTAAGCCATACCTGCACTCCAACAAGACGCCGGACTCGTCTCTCAGAAACCATCCCGAGAAACCTTCATCCAAACGTATGTTAGCAATTAGTGAAAAAACAGTCAAGCCCTTATGAGGACCGATTTTGCGGTAAGCCCTGAATGGGCGCAGCGCGAGGTAATCTGACCTTGCGAAGGCGTACTCGGTCCTTCGCGGGGTTTCGACGCAAGCGAAAGAGGAGCGTCCGTTTCGCCCACGCCTGCTTGACCCTCTCCGCGCGCGAATGGTCTAATAGGCTCGTGCGGCGGCGGATGCGTCGTCGCTTCTTCTCTTCGGAGTGAGTCCATGAAATTTCACGCCGTTCAGTGGGAAGGCGGCCTCGATGGCTGCATGAAGATCATCGACCAGACCCGTCTGCCGGGGGAACTGCTCCTTCAGGACTGCCGCACGCCGCGGGAGGTGTTCGACGCGATCCGCCAATTGAAAGTGCGCGGCGCGCCCGCCATCGGCATCGCCGGCGCGATGGGACTGGTGCTGGCGATGCGCGGCAGTCGCGCGCGCACCTCAGCGGAATTCCTCGCCGAAGCGCGCGCCGCCGCCGCGGAGTTGGGCGCCGCGCGGCCCACCGCCGTCAATCTCACCTGGGCGCTCAACCGCCTCCTGCGCGTCGCCGGCGAAAATGCCGGGCGCTCCGTCGAGCAACTGCAGCGGCGCCTCTTGCAGGAAGCCCTCGCGATTCGTGAAGAAGATGCCCGCATGTGCCGCGCCATCGGCGAGAACGGCGCAGACCTGCTGAAAGAGGGGGATGGCATCCTGACGCACTGCAATGCCGGCGCGCTGGCCACTGCGGAGTACGGCACCGCGCTAGCCGCCGTCTTCGTCGCGCACGAGCGGGGCATGCGGCTGCGCCTCTTCGCCGACGAAACGCGCCCGCTGTTGCAGGGGGCGCGGCTGACGGCGTGGGAGTTGATGGAGGCGGGAGTGGACGTGACGCTCATCTGCGACAACATGGCCGGGCAGGTGATGAAGGAGGGGAAGATTCAGCGCGTGCTGGTGGGGGCCGACCGCATTGCCGC
>CAIUPP010000027.1 GCA_903901045.1 uncultured Planctomycetota bacterium | reverse complement strand
CGACGATTCCTTCCGACGTTTCCGCCAAACTGGTCTTTGATGCCGTGAGTGCGGAGGTAATCAGCGCGATGGACGGAGTCTGCGTCGCGGCCCAAGGAGACGAGCGCATGGGGGAGCATTTCTCGACCGCCGCCGACGAGGTCTTCAAAGCATGTACCGACTCAAAGGAGATTCTGCAGAAGATCTGCGATGGAGCTTCCATTGGGACCCTCTGTGTGAGCGCTGGCGGATGGAGCGTGCGGCTCTCTCGGCAGTTTCCACGGCTGGTGGTAGATGATTCCAAAGTCCCATGCCGTGACCACTACTCCGTCACGGTCACGCTGATCGCGCCTGATTGCTTTAGGGACGACGCTGCCATTCAGGAGGAATACACCAGATGGCTGGATCCACTTGAAGCGCCTGACCGGGCCAATCGGGTCAGTCGAACCTACGGTGTAACGAAGGACGTTTCTATGGGCTACCGCATTCGCGCTCCCCTGCTTCCGGCATTCATGCGTCGGCTCGGTCTAGGTGACCGTAGCGAGGTTGAGGCATACGGAGAGGTACAGGAAAAGAGCCAGCTCACGAACTTCTCGGTCGATCTCGCCCACTATGGTTTTCGAGGTTTGTATTCGGTCTATCCAGAGTGGCCTGTCCACAGGATTACGAATTACCCGAACGAGGCTTGCACCCGCTTTTGCAGCCTCGTCGATTCACATGACAGCCGTGTGCTGGCGTCCATTGGACGGCGACACTGCGCATTCCGGTGCAAGGACGGAGGCAGCACTCGAACGCTTGAAGGGAATCGCTTCGATGTCTACCGGACTAAGACTCGGCGCTCCCTGACGGTCAGCTTTGATCAGTATGCTGACGAGGATCCACCCGTCCGGGCGTTCTCAGGAGGCGTGCGGGCGCGCTTGGCAGGGCTAGGCATCAAAATCTGAATCGGTCGTATGGACCAAAGGCCGAACAAGACGCTGGACCGAATGACGAGGAGCGCGATCAGGCGCACGTTTCAATGCGGGCACCGATGGCGCGCCCCTCGTCATCGGTCAGCTATACGTTCGGTGATGCGCTATGAATGAGCCCGTCATTCTCTCCCCTCTGGAATTCCCATTCGCTTGGGTGGCCTTCGTCGTGAATTGGGGTGGCGCTTTGGCCTGTGTCTTTCTTGCATACCGACTTTGGCAGGCAACTTCAGCTCGTTGGTGGCTTCTGATCGGAGCCGCCTTCCTCTTGAGCATCTTGTCGTTCATCACAAGATGCGTAATCTCCGAGCAAGTGTCAGTCCTCACTATTGAAACAAAATGAAGACCCCGGGCGAAAATGCGCAAAAAGTGAGGACTGACACTTGCTCGGGCATTCATTTGTGGGCTTGCAAGCAACGAACCAGCGGTGTTTTATCAGAGTCAAGGGTAGCTGATTATGAACGGCTCACGCATAAGAGGACGGGGGAACTGGCGGCTTGGAAAACCTAACCAGCCGTCGCAGAATCACAGTTGAACTTCTATGAGAATTTGTTCCGTTGTATTACTTATTGTTTGCGCCACTCTGGTTCAGGCAGAGGACAAGCTGTTCGACGATGCCAAAGCCACGAACGCAGTGGCGGTGCTGCGGGTGTACCGGGTCCACGCTCGGCCTGTCCTTTCGCATCCTTCTTTCACTCGTTATACCGTAACCCCACAACAGGTGTACAAAAACGAGTCCAACGAAAGGTTGGGTCACACCATTAACGTCCATGGGTTCAGTGACAGGGACGGGGTGCCAGCAGGTGAAAGCACGATTTATATTGCTAAGTATGACGTGCCGAACCGGAGATTTGACCAGACCAACGGGACGATTTGGATGCTGGTCGAAGGAGGCGGAACTAACGCCGTCAGCCACGTCGGAGGCAACGCCGGCTTTCGATAGCCGAGATATGCGAATGAAACCTATCATCCTTTCAATGCTCTTTGGCGTTGCTCAATTTGCGAACGAGGCGATGCACCGAATGAGCGGTCATCATGCCACTTCCAAATTCGGGGGCGCTCAGGGGAGGCCGCTCATCGGTGATCTTATTCGCTGGTCGGCAGCAATTGCTCTGCAATGAGACGACCCTGGTTAACTGTAATCACGCTG
>CAIUPP010000026.1:0-72500 GCA_903901045.1 uncultured Planctomycetota bacterium | reverse complement strand
GCATCAGGGATCCCCATGTGGTTCGACCTTTATAACACAACAAACTGAGTTTGTAAAGCGAGATTCTGAAGAATTTTAGCAACCCCATTTCCGACCCGCCTGGCCGGTCTCCGGAGCGATCTCGGGCCTGCTTGCCAATTCACCGCCCTGCCCTCGCCAACCGTTTTCGGTTGACAACCACTGTGCGAACGGCTACCGTCTATAGGTCTGCCGTGTCTGTGTCAACAACCCGCAGATAACCGCTACCCCTTTCCTGGAATACGAAAGCATCGAAATGCCCTCACGTCTTCTGGAGTTCCTGCGCGCGCCGCTGAAGGGGAAAGTGCGGCGCCTTTGGCTGACCTGGTTCCGCAAGGGATACGTCCGCAGCCAGCTCGCGCGTCGCCAGGGGGAATGTCTTCAGTGCGGTGACTGCTGCAAGTTGATGTTCCGCTGCCTCTATCTCACGCGCGACCAGCTCTGCTCGCGCTACGACCACGGCCGCCCGGACAATTGCACTTGCTTCCCCATCGACGAGCGCGACCTGCGCGATGTCGGCCCCCGCTGCGGCTACTCCTTCCCTCCTCGATCCTGACGTTCTCCACTCGACGTGGATGTTTCACCTCCGCGACGTTCTCCTCGCCCCCAAGTTTTCCGCTCATCCTCTTGCCTCACGCCGGATGATTCGCTATCTATATGCTCTGTTGAAACTATCGCGACAGCGTGTCGTTCTTCGCGTGGTCGAGGTGGGGACACAATACTTTTCAAAGGAAAGTTTTGTGTCCCCACCGGCCTGGCCTGCCAGCCGGAATGGTTTCAACAGAGCACTATCTATACAAAGCGGCGGCTCGCGGTTCCATCGAATCGCGCCGATGGGTTCACCGGCTCTCCCCTGAAAAGGAGTACGGCATGAAGCGCATCTCCAAGAAGCACGCCATCTATGCGATGTCCGCCGCGAATCCCCCCGCCGCCCATGTCGCGATGGGCGAGCGCTTCGTCATCGAGACCGAGGACTGCTACAGTGCCCGGCTCAAGACAAAGAAGGATGTTTTCACCAAGAAAATGTGGCCCACCGTGAACCCCGTCACCGGCCCCATTTTCGCAGAGGGCGCCAGGGCGGGAGATATTCTGAAGGTGGAGATTCTCGGCATCAGGACGCGCGATTGGGCGGTGATGTGCGTGGAGCATGGCGCCGGCGCGCTGGGGGATTTCATCCGGGGAATCGAAACCGTTATCCTCCCGATCCGCGCCGGCAAGCTGATCGTCAGCGACCGCCTCTCACTCCCCGTGAACACCATGATCGGCGTGATCGGCACGGCCCCCAAGGGGAAGGGAGTCCTCACAGGGACCCCCGGAGAGCACGGCGCGAACATGGACACCCGGGAAATCACCGCGGGGGCCACGGTTTACCTGCCGGTGAACGTCGAGGGCGCCCTGCTCGCGCTCGGCGATCTGCATGCCGTCATGGGAGATGGCGAGGTCTGTATCTGCGGAGCCGAGACCGCCGGCGAGGTGACGCTCCGGATTTCGATTGAGAAACGCCCCCTGCCCACCCCCTGCGTCGAGAACAACACGGAGATGATCTTCATCGGCTCCGCGCGCCGACTCGACGATTGCGAGAAGATTGTCCTGGCCAAGGCGCATCGCTATCTAACCGATTGCCTCGACATGAAGCCGAACGACGCCGCGCGCCTGATGAGTCTCGTCGGCCAACTCCGCGTCAGCCAGGTGGTGGACCCGCTCAAGACGATGAAATTCCTGCTGCCGAAAAAGTATCTCGCGAAGGTGTGAGGCCCCCCGGCGCATGCGCCCTTCGTCGCTCGGGGTCTGCTACGCCTCTCTCCTGCGCAAAGTCCCCGTCCAGGCCACCAGCCCCGCGACATATATGAAGAGCGCGGCGTACAGGACGCTGATCATCGTGCCCCCCGCCTCCTCACTGAGCGAGGCCAGCAGGAAATAGATCGCAAAGGCGGCGTACAGCACTGCGGACTGCGCCGAAAGGAAGCACGCGCCATCCACCTTCTTCCAATACAGCGCCATCGCCGCTGCCAGGGGGAGTGTGCTCAGGGTGAATGCAATGGGAAAAGAGGCCACCACGTCGTTCATATTTGCCAGCAACAAGTTGCCGACGCCGAACGACACTGCCGCCAGCGCCACGCTGAGCAAGTCCAGCTTGCCGGAGATCAGCCAGCGCGTGACCAGCAGCGCCAACGCCAGGAGCGCCAGCCCCAGGGGGGCGCTCGCCAACAACCGCGTGATGTAGTACCCCGGCTGCTCCTGCGCCGGCACAATGATCCCGATGTCGAAATTCGACACCGCGCGCGACAAGTCCCAATGCAGCGCGTAGTCCTCCCCGGACAACTCACTCACCTTTTCGGCGGGCGACATCGTGCCGATCGGATAATTCAGATGCCGCGTGGGAATGCCCTGTACGTTCAGGACCACGAGGCAATGCTCGCGCATCTCGCCGGGGTGATAGCGCAGATACTCCAACCCGCGCGAGGAGTACGACACCTCGATGGTGCGGACCTCCGCCGGTTGCATCACCATCCGCCACGTCAGCGCGCCGTTGCGGTAGCGCACCTTGGGAAGCCAGTCCTGGCCGTCCATCTTCACCGCCAGCCGGTTGAACACCCCATATCCCTCACCCGGCAGCGGGAAAGCGAACACTGCCTGCGTCGCAGAATCCGCGCTGTTCGTCACCTGATACGTCAACTGCCACTGGTCCTCGAACCCCGCATAGGCCGCCCCGCCGAGAATGCGCGGATTTGACCTCACGTCGATTGTCACGTCCGACGCCATGATCGAGTCCGATTCCGCCGGCTTACGCACCCAGTACGAGACGCGCCGCGTCAAGTACCGGCTCTTCGCTCCCTCTCCGGCCGGCGCACCAAAGGATTCCTGGTTGATGACCGTCCGCTCCTCATCCCCCACCGCAGGCTGCCGGTCCTCCAGCAGAAGCTCCTCGCGCGTCCCGTCGCTGAACTGCTCTTCCACCAGCTTCCTCATGATGAACTGGCGCACCTGCAGGTCGAACTGCTCGTGCGGCACTCCCCATTTGCTCCGGATCGCGTCGCTGTTCCGCTGCGTGACGCGCCCATGTTTCTCCGCGAACAGCCTCCCTTGCACCATCAGCGCCGTCGATAGCGCCGCCACAACGCCTCCCAGCAGAATAACCCGGAACGCCCCCGCCAGGAGCAGCGTTAGCACTGCAAAGCGAGTCTCCCCCGCCCATGCCAAGCCCTCCCGCTTTCGCCACGCCGGCAGCAGAAGCATGATGAACGAAATCAAGACCAGCAGCGGCGCGATCCAAAGCAGATGCGGGGCCAACGCCGCGCCGAAGATGCGTTCCGCGATCAGTCGCAAGTTGCTGTACATGGTACCCCCTCGTGTAGGTATGACTGCGTTCCACCGCACAGGGCAGTGTATCCTTATTTTAGCATATTGTCAAGTACCATAATTAGCATATAATGCTTTTTATTCCAGTCGCTCCGTTAGTTGTTTATATGGCACTTTCTGGATTCACTTCGCGCCGCCACGACGCGCCAGACTTTACAACATACTGGTATTACGTTACATACACGCTGTCTGGCTTAGTCTGTGCGCCACAACAATGGACTGTGCGTCATCTGTTATTGCATACTAGTGCTAGTAGTAACTATAGGTCTCCTTGTGTACTATGAAGCGTAATGCCCTGCTGCTACAACTAGTGCTGTGTCCCTGCCCTGCCGGGCCCTTGCCCGGGGCGGATTCGTCGAACACCGCGCATGGCTGCCCCCCCGTATCAGGCATTCCTGAACTGACTTGAAACAGAGGGGAGCGCCTGCTACAAAGGGGCTTTGCGGCCATGATGCGCGATCGCCCGAGAGATGGGCATAGTGGGTAGTGAGGAATGGTTGTAGCTCCCGAAAAAAGAGGCAAACGGTTTCACGGACTGCTTGGACCCGTCCTGGGGCTGGGGCTGTTCATGGTGGCCTTGTGGATCGTCCACCATGAGTTGCGGCAGTTCCACTACCGTGACGTTATGTCTCACATCCGTGAGATACCCACGCTGCATCTCATCCTGGCGCTTGTTCTTACGCTAATCAACTACGGCGTGATGACCGGCTACGACCAGTTGGCCATCCACTTCATGCGGCACTCGCTGCGCTGGGGCCGCACGATGCTCGCGGCTTTCGCCAGCTATGCATTCAGCAACAACGTCGGCCTCTCCATCCTCGGGGCCAGCGCCGTTCGCTATCGGATGTATGCCTCCTGGGGGCTCTCCGGGCTTGAAATTGGAACCGTCGTGGCGTTCAGCACCGTCACGTTTCACTTGGGGCTGTGCGCCGTCGGCGGGATATTGCTCATTCTCTACCCCCCCACCCTGGCGACCGGCTTTCCCCTGAAGGCGGCCGTCTTCCTTCCGCTGGGCATTTTGTTCCTGGCCTGCGCAGCGGTCTATATGCTGTTCTGCATCCTTCATCGCAAGAAGCTGAGCTTCAAGGGGTTGGAGTTCCAGTTGCCCTCGCCGCGCATGGCGTGGGCGCAGTTGGCGCTGTCCAGCCTCGACTGGGTGCTGGCGGGTGCCGCCCTTTATGTGCTGCTGCCTGACCAGGCTTCACTTCACTTCCCGACGTTCATGGGGATGTTCCTGCTGGCGCAGATCACGGGGATGATCAGCCAGGTGCCCGGCGGGCTCGGGGTGTTCGAATCGCTGATGTTGCTGCTCCTGTCGGAGCACATGGATGCCTCGGCGGCGGGCGGCGCGCTGGTGGTATACCGGTTGGTCTACTACCTGACGCCCCTGGGGATCGCCACGGTGCTCATGGGGACGCACGAGGCGCTGCAGCGCCGCGCAGCGCTGGCAAGGGCCGCGCGCGTGCTGGGAGAGTGGGCGCCGGGATTTGTCCCGCAGATATTCGCAGTGATGACCTTCATCAGCGGAGCGGTTCTGCTGTTCGCCGGCGCCACCCCCATTGCGGCGGAGCGGTTGAAGTGGCTCTACGAGGTACTGCCGCTGACGGCCATTGAAATATCGCACTTCCTGGGCAGCGTCGCGGGGATGGGGCTCCTGCTGCTGGCGAGGGGACTGCGCTTGCGCCTGGACAGCGCCTGGGCGTTGACGGTCGGCCTTCTGCTGGCGGGAAGCGTCTTCTCCGTGGGGCGCGGGGACTACGAGGAAGCGGTCTTCCTGGGCGTGCTGCTTGGGGCGCTGCTCCCCTGCCGGCCGCAGTTCTATCGCAAGGGGGCGCTGCTCGCGCGCCTCTTCTCGCCCCCATGGGTAGCGGCGGTGGGGCTCGTGATGATCTGCTCCATATGGCTCGGCTTCTTCTCCTACAAGCATCTGGAATTCTCAAGCCAGCTCTGGTGGCAGTTCAGCCTGGCCGCCGGAAATGCGCCGCGATTCATGCGCGCCACCGTCGGCGCGGTCATCCTCGCGCTGCTGGTGGGGATTGCGGCCCTTCTGCGCCCGGCCCACCCGCGCACCGCTTCCCCCACCGAGTCGGAACTGCGCACGGTCGAGCGCGTCGTCGCATCGTCGCACGAGACCAGCGCCCACCTGGCCCTGCTGGGGGACAAGAGCTTCGTGATCAGCGCCTCCGGCAACGCCTTCATCATGTACGCCACGCACGGGCGCAGCTGGGTGGCGATGGGCGACCCCGTGGGCCCCCGGGAGGAGTGGAGCGAACTGGGCTGGCACTTCCGCGAGCTTGCGGACCGTCATGCCGGTTGGCCTGCGTTTCACAACGTCAGCAGCGAGGATCTCGGGCTTTACCTCGATCTCGGCCTGACCCTGACGAAGCTGGGGGAGGAAGCGCGCGTTCCGCTGGCCGATTTCTCACTGGACGGGGGCGAGCGCAGGGGGCTGCGTCACACCCTTCACCGCATGGAGCGCGAGCATTGCGAATTCGAGATCGCGCCGGCGGGGCAATTCGACGCGCTCGAACCGGAGTTGCGCCGCGTGAGCGACGCGTGGCTGACACTCAAGAGCACGCGGGAGAAGCGTTTCAGCATGGGCTGCTTCAAGCCGGAGTACCTGCGCCGGTTCCCGATTGCCCTCGTCCGCCGCGGCACGGAAGTGCTGGCGTTCGCGAATGTATGGGAGGGGGCGGAGAAAAAGGAACTGTCCGTCGACCTGATGCGTCACACACCGGAAGCGCCCCCGGAAGTCATGGAGTTCCTTTTCACGGAGATGATACTCTGGGGACAGCGGGAGGGGTACGCATGGTTCAACATGGGCATGGCCCCGCTCTCCGGATTCAGCCGCGTGCCCTTCGCGCCGGTCTGGCACCGGATGAGCGCGTTCGTATATCAGGAGGGGGAAAGACTTTACAACTTCCGCGGGCTGCGGCAGTACAAGGAACAGTTTGGCCCGCAGTGGACTGCGCGCTACCTCGCTTCCCCTGGCGGCCTCGTGCTGCCGCACATCCTCGTGGACCTCACCGCGCTCACCAGCGGCGGCGTCAAAGGCATCGTCGCCAAGTAGCCCTCAATCGCCAATCAGCACTTATCAATTGCCGTTCCCCTCAGCCCCCATCGATCAGCGGCTTTTCTTCGATGATGAACCACATCTCCGGGTAGGTCAGGTACATCTTCGTGTCGTTGAGTATCCGGAAATGCTCATTCTCCTCGGCGGCGATTCGCAGAAGGATGCTCTTCTCCTTCGCGTCCTTGACGACCTTCGCCGTCTCGTTGTAGAAGATGAACGACTTCGTCTCCATCTTCAGGGCGATCTCGATTGCCTTCACATCAGCGGCATCAGGCTTCAGGCTCTTCTTCAGGTGCTTTCCTGCCGCGCGGAAGACCAGCGCCATCCGCCGCAGCGCGCCGTTGCGCTTCAGTTCCTTGACCGCCGCCGGGACCACCCCCTCCTCCCGCGCCATCGCCATGAATATCTTCTTGTGCCGCTTCTCATCCCCCACCAGCGACCGGAACATCTTCTTCGCCAGCGGATGCCGAACCTGCTTCGCGCACTTGCTGTAGAATTCAATCCCCTCGCACTCCATATGAATCGCCACGCCCAACGCCTCGGACTTCTGCTTTGCCTTCGCCATCACTGCGCCTCCTGGAAGAACCAGTCAATGATTGCTTTGAATCGATACTACTCTCGAAGATGGGGCGAAGCAAGGAGGAGATTGCCATAACTGGTTCGGCAAATGTGGCGCGGGTTATCCAACCCGCGATCATCGTGCGTTTCTTCCGCATCGTCTTTTCCGCGCCTCCGGCCCGCGACGCGGACTGGATAGTCCGCGCCACTCACGGCAACGCGTGCCTTGCCCATTCCCCATTGCCCATTGATCCGTCCCGCTCCGGGAAAAGCGGGTCAGGCAACTTTTCCAACGGCCGAAAAGCAGCCCGA
The DNA here is from genome assembly GCA_903901045.1 of uncultured Planctomycetota bacterium. Lineage (GTDB taxonomy): Bacteria > Planctomycetota > Brocadiia > CAIUPP01 > CAIUPP01 > CAIUPP01. The sequence continues at coordinate 65,179 of CAIUPP010000026.1, read as the reverse complement.
TCCTTTTTCCTTAGACCGTCCAGAACGCCTCTTCCACCGGCGGCGTGCCTTCGATGGAGCTTTCCTGATATGGCCCGGCGATGAGATTCAGTTCCTCCCGGAGCAGCGCCGCGTGGCGCGATTCCTGGGCGGCAAGCTGTTCGAAAAGAGTGCGCGCGGAGGAGCTCTTCGTGCGTCCGGCGCAATGCTTGTAGAGTTCCTCCGACTGATGTTCCATCCCCAGCGCCAGTTCCAGCGCCCCGCCGGTCGAGTCCGTCTCGGGGGAACCGCGCACTTCGGCCAACTCCGCCATCGCCAGGACCCGCGACTGTTCCGGCGCCGCAAGCCCGCGACGAAGTATGCCGATCCGCCGCGCGTGGTCCCGCTCCTCTTCGGCAAGGTAGAGCAGCTTGGCCTTGGTCAATTTCCTACCCGCGCGTTTGGCCAGCAGCGTGTACTGCTTCGCCGCGCCGCGCTCCATCGCCAGCGCAAGGGAAAAGACCTCGTACGGACTGGCTTTCTCCAGGATCGCTCGCAGTTCGTTCTTCTTTGCCATGATCATTTCTCCTATTCCTGCAGCGGCCACTCGCCGCGAAAGATGATGCGCGCCGGCCCGCGCAACCGGACCGGCCCCTTTCCGTTCCACTTCGCCTCAATGACGCCCCCCTTGGTCGCCACTTCGACGGCGTCGTCGGTCAGTCCCAACTCCCGGCCGACGACCGCCGCCGCCGCGCTGCCGCTGCCGCAGGCGAGCGTCTCGCCGACGCCGCGCTCCCAGATTCTCATATGGATGCGCTTGCGCGATTCCGCCCGGCACCAGAGGACGCTGGTGCGCTCGGGGAAAATCGGATGTTTTTCAAGCGCCGGGCTCACGCGCGCAAACAGTTCCTCCTCCGGATCGCGGCCGAGGAAGATCACGGTATGCGTGGAGCCGGTCGAAACGCAGGAGATATTCAGCGTCCTGCCCGCGACCAGCAGCGGGTGGTTGAGCACCCGGGGACCGTTGAGACTCACCGGAACCTGGAACGGCTCGAAGCGCGGCGCGACCAACTCCACCTCGCAGATGCAACCGTTCCCCTTGCACCCCTCCACAACCGCTGCGTGGCGTCCCTCGCGGCTCATCAGGAACACCTCCCGCGCGCCCTGCAACTCCGCCAGGTGCAGGTACAGCGCCGTGCAGCGCAGCCCGTTGCCGCAGAAGTCCTCAGTGCCATCCGGGTTGAACATCCGCATGAGCGGGAGTTTGCCGCCGCCTTGCGAAGGAGCAGACGAACCTTCGCAGGATGCAGCGCCCCCCTCCTCGATCACCAGCAGCCCGTCGCTCCCGACGCCAAAATGCCGGTCGCATATCGCGACGGCCAATTCCGCCAGCGGCGGCAATGCGCGCCCGCGCGCGTCCACGAGCACCAGGTCGTTCCCGGCCGCTTCAACCTTGATGAACGGCAGCATCCGGCCCCTCCTCGTTCAACAAAGGCTCGAGGCGCGCGCGCGCGCTGCGCCGCACGCGGGCAAACCATGCCCCGGCCGGGTCGAGCGCCGGGAACCACCAGGCGGCGGGACGCAGATCGGCATGCGGCAGGGAGTCGGCCGCGAGGATCGCATGGCGCGCGAGACGCAGCCGGACGCGGCCCGCCAGCCGCTCCATCGTCGCCAGGACGCGCCGCGCCCGCCCCGCCTTGCCGCAGCGCTCCAGCGTCCGCAGACGCGCCACCAGCGCCGCCCGGCGCTTGCGCCAATTCTTGCGCTCCGCCTGTTTGCTCTCCAGCGCCATCAGCAGCGCGCGCCCCAGCCCCTCCGCGCGGGCATGCTCCTCGCGAAGCTTCCGCATGTCCTCCGCCACCACCCCCGCCTCGGCATCCGCCAGGCGGCGCTTCAGCGGACGCAGCAGTTCGCGGCTCAGCGTCCCGCGTTTGTTCTCAAGCTGCCTCACCTCCAGGAGCGTTTCATCCTCCTTGATCTGCATATCGAGCGCTTCGTGGCGCAACTGGTCCGCCTGGCGCTGAACCTCCAGCAGCGCCTGTTGCGCGCGCCGGCACTGCTCCAGACGGCGGAACCATGCCTCGTGTTCTTCCCGCCCGAGCAACTCCGCGAGGTCGCAGGGGGTGTTGACGCGCCGCAGACGCTGAATGAGTTTTTCCTGCCCCCGGACCGCGCGACGCCATCCCCGCGCAAACTCCGCAGTGCTCAGCGTCTTGACGCCGAACGCCTGCTCCAGGTGTTCCGGCAGCCGCAGTCCCCCTTTGCACTCCCCCAGGGAGTCCCAACTCCGCAGCCGCAGCCGCAGGAGCGGGCGCACGCGCACCGGCACCCCGGCGCGGGCCATGTGCGCCAGCATCCGCTGCGTGCGCGGCATGTAAGCCGAGCCGCTCTCCATGAGCGTCATCACGAATTCGCCGTTGAGCATCGGCGGCAGCGCCAGCGCCTTGCCCACAAGGGACAATTCCGCCCCCGCCGCCCCCTCCAGAACCTCCGCCAACTGCTCGACCGATTGCACCGGCGTCTTCAGGCGCACCTCGACCGGCGGCTCCGTGGCGATCAGCAATCGGTCCGGCTGCAGGCGCAGTTCCCCCCTGCCGCGTCCCGGAACGTACACTTCGAACGGCAGCGAACCTTCCCCGCTATCGGGCGGGGCGGACCGTGCCGTCTCTTTCGCAGCCTCCTCGTACGCAGCGCGGCTGGCCTGAGCGTGGCGCGGGTCGAGAAAATGGGAAACGAAGCGGAAACGGGGCAGCCCGGCGGTGCGCCGGTTGAATCGCAGCAGGTCGCGCGTGCCGATGAACTCGACGTTGGCGGGAATTTCGCCCAATAGAAGCTGATACATCCGCCGAAGCAACTCGCTATAGAGATCCGCCACGGAGGCGGCAGGGCGCGCCTGGACAAACTGGCGCGCTTCGCCGATCAACTCATGCCCCAGCGCGCGCGCGGAATGGCGCGCCTCGGCCTCGGACAGCAGCCGCTCCGTCTCGGCGAAGCCCCATTGCAGCAGTTCCTCGATGGCCGGCAGCGCGGAGGCGGCAGGCAGGTCACAGATAACCGCGGGACGCGGGACGTTTTCGACGATGCCGCGCCATCCCCACCCCTCCGTGGCGCGCGCCATGTGCCCCTGCGCCGAGCGCCCGCTGAACATCCTGTCCAGTTGGACGCCCGCCTCCAGCAACCGCGGGCGGCTGGGCCACACCTCGGCCCCGAGAAGAGCGGAGATTTCACCGGCGGCGATCCAGGGGTCGCGCCAGGCGGCGTCGTTGCGGCCGATGAGTTGCCAGCGAGGGCCCGGCAACGGGGAGTGTACGCGGGAGAAATAGTCCAAATCGTGGATGCCGACCAGGATGCGCCTGCGGGTGTGCGCGGCGAAGAGGGATTTGAGAGGTTCATCCCAGAACGGCGTCTGCCCGAAAGCCACCAGGGGGGCCTCCGGGTCCATCGCGTCCAAGCGGGCCAGGACGTCGCCGGGCCGCCCGAAGGCTTCCGTAGAGGAGAGACTGTGGCTCTGGGTCGTTGCCATGCTCGGGTGTGCCGCCATCCTGTCCGGGAGAATTACCGTCCAACTCCTCGGTCCAGTCTATCCCATGAACTTGCTCACAAGCAAGCAGGCGATATGCGGGCCGAACTCATCGAGGTGGGAGCGACGGCGTGCCCCGCGTCGCGGAATGTGCGAAAGCATGCGAAATCAGCGTGAATGCGCCCCGCCTACCTTGCGGCAAACGTACGCAGCCTTCGTATTTTCCGGATTTCCCGAGCCGCCGGCGAGTGGATGGCGTGATACAGGTCCCAGGCCAATTGCAGGTTCAGCCAGAATTGCGCCTCCATTCCGAAGAGGCTTTCAAGCCGCAACGCCGTGTCCGGCGTGACCCCCCGCTTGCCCTGGACAATTTCGTTGACGCGCGGGTACGACACCCCAATTTTCTCAGCCAGTGCGGACTGCGTCATCCCCAACGGCTTGAGAAATTCCTCCAACAGCATCTCCCCGGGACGCGTCGGCGGGCCATTCTTCGGAATGCGCATCATGTCTCGCTCCTTCACCCGCTTCGCGCCCTCACGGACGTTGAAGCAACTCAATGGTAGTCCACAATCTCCACGCGTTCAGGGCCTTCTCCTGCCCAAGCGAAGCACAGGCGGTACTGGCCGCTGATCCTGATACTCCACTGCCCGGCGCGGCTTCCTGTTAGCCTCTCCAGCCGGTTTCCGGGGGGTATCCGCAACGATGACAGAGATACGGCCGCATTGAGCTGGTCCAGCTTCCGCCACGCCACCGGCCATATACCCATCGGGCATATTCGCCGAGCCGCTTTCGTCCGGGCGCGGTTGAACAGGTCCTCGGTCCCCTGATCGAAGAACGAACGAATCAATGCGGTCTCCTTCTGCGCGCCGCCGGATATCGTCTGGGATTATAACGTGTAACGTTATACATAGCAATGGCGTGGTGGTCGCGGGGACCGATGAGGCAAGACGCGCCTGCAACCAGAACCTACCCGACGAACTTGCCCACAAGCAAGCTCGCATTGTGGCCGCCGAACCCGAAAGAGTTCGACAGCGCCTTGGTCACCTGCGCCTGACGCGGCTGGTTAGGAACGTAATCCAGGTCGCAGGCCGGGTCGGGGGTGTGGTAGTTGGCGGTGGGATGAATGGTGCCGTGATGGACGCACAGGACGGTGGCGACGATCTCCGCGCCGCCGCTGGCGCCCAACAGGTGGCCGATCATGCTCTTGGTGGAGCTGATGGCGACCTTACGCGCATGCTCGCCGAGGGCTGCCTTGACCGCGTTGGTCTCGGCCTTGTCCCCCAGCGGCGTGCTGGTGCCGTGAGCGTTGATGTAGACGATTTCCTCCGGGTTCGTGCTGCCGTCGCGCATCGCCATCTTCATGGCCAGGGCGGGGCCGGAGCCGGTGGGGTCCGGCTCGACGATATGCGAGCCGTCGCCGGACATGCCGAAGCCGAGGAACTCCCCATAAATGCGCGCGCCGCGCGCTTTGGCGTGTTCGAGCTCCTCAAGCACGATGATGCCGGAGCCCTCCCCCATGACAAAGCCGTCGCGGTCCAGGTCGAACGGCCTGGAGGCGGTGGCGGGATCGTCGTTGCGGGTGGAGAGCGCCTTGGCGGAGCAGAAGCCGGCCATTCCCAGCGGGGTGATCGCCGCTTCGCTGCCGCCGCTGATAATGACGTCCGCGTCGCCGCTGCGAATCGAACGGAAGGCCAGGCCGAGCGAGTGGCTGCTGGAGGCACAGGCGGTGACTCCCGCCAGGTTCGGCCCCTTGATGTGGTAGTGAATCGAGACCTGCCCGGCACAGGCGTTGACCATGAGCTTGGGGACGAGGAAGGGGCTGACGCGGCCGGGGCCTTTTTCGATGAGCCGACGCATCTGCTCTTCGATTTCCCACAGCCCGCCGATGCCGCTGCCGATCATCACGCCGCAGCGGGTCGGGTCTTCCTTGGCAAAGTCGAGCCCGGAATCCTTCACCGCCTGGATGGCCGCCACCAGACCGAACTGGCTGAAACGGTCCAGCCGGCCCGACGTGCGCTTGTCCAGCACCTTGTTGGGGTCGAAATCCTGAATCTCCCCGGCAATCTGCGTGGAGAAGCCCGTGGTGTCGAAGCCGGTGATCTTCTTGACCCCGGAACGGCACGCCAGCAGGCTCTCCCAGTAAGCCGGGATGTTCTGTCCGACGGATGCAACGATCCCCAGACCGGTGATGACCACTCGTCGCGTTTGGCTCACGCCTTTACTCCTCCGCAGCATGGCCCCGGCAAACCGCCGGGGCGATGCGCCTAGGCCTTCTTTTCGCCCCCATGCTCTTCAACGTACTTGATCGCGTCGCCGATGGTGACGATCTTCTGGGCTTCCTCTTCCGGAATGCTCAGGTCGAACTCGTCCTCGATGTCCATCATCAACTCGACGGTGTCCAGGCTGTCCGCGCCCAGGTCGTTGATGAACGACTTCTCCGGGGTGATCTCCTCTTTCGGCTTGTCCATCTTCTCCGCCACGATCTCGATAATCCGTTCCGTAATCTCGTTCTTGTCCGCCACGGCTGGTTCTCCTTTCCTGATTGGTTACATACCCATGCCACCGTCCACATGGAGGACGTGGCCCGTGATGTAGCTCGATTCCTCGCTCGCCAGGAACAGCACGGCGTTGGCGATGTCCTGCGGCTCGCTCAGACGCCGCAACGGAATCATGCCCATGATCGCCTCTTTCGCCTTTTCCGGCAGCTTGTCGGTCATCGCCGTCTTGACATAGCCGGGCGCGATAGCGTTCACCGTGATACTGCGGCTGGCCAGTTCGCGCGCCGCGGACTTGGTCAGGCCGATCATCCCCGCCTTGCTGGCGGAGTAGTTGCACTGCCCGGGGTTTCCGATCACCCCGACGACGGAAGCGATGTTGATCATCCGTCCGCGCTGCTGCTTCAGCATGTAGCGGGCGGCGGCGCGCGTGCAGACGAAGGCGCCGCGCAGGTTGATGGCGATCACCTTGTCCCACTCCTCGTCGGTCATCCGCAGCAGCAGGTTGTCGCGCGTGATCCCGGCGTTGTTCACCAGGATGTCGATCGCGCCGAAGGTCTCGTTGATCGTCTTCATCAGCTCGGTGATCTGCTCCGAATTGGTCACGTCGGCGACGTATCCCTCGGCGCGGACGCCCAGGGCGGCGACTTCCGCGGCGGTGGCCTTCACTTCATCCATGACGTCCAGCAGCGCGCAGTTGGCCCCGGCGCCGGCCAGCGTCAGCGCGGTGATCTTGCCGATGCCACGGGCCCCGCCGGTAATGACGGCGGTTTGCCCCTTCAACGGGGTCGGATTTCTGGGCATCTTGTATCCTCCTCCTAATGAACTGCCCGCCGTTGGGAAGTCCATACTCTTGCACCAGCCGCGCAGTCGTTCGCGCGGCTAACTGCTCGCACATGGTTGTCAGGCTGTCTTGAGCGCGTCCAGCGACGAGATATTCGCGACCTGCGCCTCGGGGGCGATCCGCTTCATCAGTCCGCTGAGCACCTTCCCCGGTCCCACTTCGATGAACTGGCCGTACCCGTCAGCGACCAGACGCTTCATAGAAGGGCTCCAGCGTACCGCACTCTTGACCTGCCGCGCAAGTGACTGCCGTATCTGCGCCGGGTCGCTCACCGGTTCGGCGCTGACGTTGGCGATCACCGTCATCGTCGGCGACACGACGGCGGTCGCCGCCAGCGCCTGCTCCAGCCGCCCGGCGGCCGGCTCCATCAACGGGCTGTGAAACGCGCCGCTGACGGCCAGCGGGAGCGCGCGCTTCGCTCCGCGCGCCTTGGCCAGTTCCGCCGCCCGCTGCACTCCCTGAACGGAGCCGCTGATGACCAACTGGCCCGGGCTGTTGTAGTTGGCCGGGACGACCACACCGGCTTCGCGCGCCTCCGCGCAAACGGCTTCGACCGCATCATCCTCCAGCCCGATGATGCTCATCATCGCGCCGGGGTTCTGCTTGCACGCTTCTTCCATGTACTGGCCGCGCTTCTGCACCAGCCTCAGCGCGTCCGCAAAGCTCATCGACCCGGCCGCCACCAGCGCGGTGTACTCGCCCAGGCTCAGCCCGGCCGTCGCGGTGACGTTGGCCAGCGGCGCGTATCCGGCTTCCCGCATCGCCGCCAGGATCGCCATGCTCGTGGTCAGGATCGCCGGCTGGCAAACCGCCGTGCGGTCCAACTCCGCCTGCGGGCCGCTGAAGCAGACCGCGGCGACATCCCAGCCGAGCGTCTCGGCAGCCTCGCGATAGACGCGCGCGGCGGCGGGGCAGGCGTCATGAAAATCCTTGCCCATGCCCACCGTCTGCGCACCCTGTCCGGGGAACAGTATCGCCGTCTTGGCCATGCTCACCACCGTATGACCGCGGAGCTCCAGGAGAGCCCCCCGCCGAAAGCCACCAGGACGATAACGTCCCCCGTCTTAATGCGGCCGTTGCGCACCGCCTCGTCCAGCGCGATCGGCACCGAGGCGGCCGACGTGTTGCCGAAGCGGTCGATATTGCAGTAGAGCTTGTCCATGCTGATGTTCAGGCGCTCCGCGGCCGCCGTCAGGATGCGGCTGTTGACCTGGTGCGGAACGATGAGGGCCACGTCGTCCATGGTCAGGCCGCTCTTTTCGAGAGTCTCCGTCACCAGATCGGCCATCTTGACGACGGCGAAGCGGAAGGTTTCCCGCCCGTTGACCTGCATGTAGTGGAGGCGCTTGGCGACCGTTTCGGCGCTGGCGGGCAAGGCGGAGCCGCCGGCGGGCAGCTTCATGAACTCGCCGCCGCTGCCATCCACGCCATACTCGCTGGCCATCACGCCGCGCCCGTCGCTCGTGGCGCGCATCACCGCCGCGCCCGCCCCGTCGCCGAAGAGGATGCAACTGGAACGGTCGGTGTAATCGGTGAACCGCGTGAGGGTCTCCGCGCCGATCACCAGCACCGTCTGCGTGGGATCGGCTTCGATGAAGCGCGCTCCCATGATGGTGGCGTAAACGAAGCCGGCGCAGGCGGCGGAGAGGTCGAAGCCGCCGGTGTTGTGCGCGCCAAGCTTGTTCTGGATCAGGCAGGAGGTGCTGGGGAAGACGAAGTCGGGGGTGATGGTGGCGGTGATGATGAGGGTCAGGTCGTCCGGCGTGAGCTCCGCCGCCTTCAAGGCGCGGCGCGCCGCCTCCGCGCCGAGGTCGCTGGTGGTCTGCCCCTCGGCCGCGACGCGGCGCTCGCGAATACCCGTCCGGGTGAATATCCACTCGTCCGAGGTCTCCACCATCTTCTCGAGATCATGGTTGTTGAGCACCCGGTCCGGGAGGCACGAACCGGTGCCGACAATCGCCGCCCTGGTCTTCTTGCTGTTCATCACTTCTCCGGAGTCGCGGGATTCGGCATGTTCCGGAACGCCTCCACGATGGAGCCGTTGACGTCATGCGCGACCAGGTCGAGCGTCATTTGCAGCGCGGTATGGATGGCGCGGGCGTTCGAGCGTCCGTGGCAGATCACCACGCCGCCGTCCACCCCCATCAGCAAGCCGCCGCCGTACTCGGCGAAATCGGTGATATGCCGCAGCTTCTCCATCGCCGGCTTCATTAGATTGGAACTCAGCCGCCCCCACGCGTCGTCGCTGATGGAGGCGCCCAGGATGCCGGTCAGCAGCTCTCCGTACCCCTCAATCGCCTTCAGGAGCGCATTGCCGGTGAAGCCGTCGCAGACGACCACATCGTGCTCGCCGCGGAAGATGTCGCGCCCTTCGGCCATTCCTACGAAGCGGATCGGGGCCTGCGCAAGCAGCCCGGCGGCTTCCTGAATGGTCGGCCCCCCTTTGGAGTCTTCCTCGCCGACGTTGAGCATCCCCACGCGGGGGCTCTCCACGTTGTACAACGCCCGGTGATAGATGCTGCCCATCACCCCATACTGGCACAGATGCACCGGCTTGCAGTTCAGGTTGGCGCCGACGTCCATCACGGTGCAGCGTCCGTGCGCCGAGGGAAAACTGATGGCGATCCCAACGCGCCGGACCCCCGGCAAGGGACGCAGGCAGATGGTGGCCGCAGCGACCATGGCCCCGGTGTTCCCGGCGCTGACGATGGCGTCCGCCTGCTTGGCGGCGACCATCTTCATCCCCACGAGGATGGAGCTATCGGGTTTCTTGCGGATGGCATCCACCGGCTTCTCGTCCATGGCGACGGCCTGGGAAGCGTGGATGATTTCGATATTCGAGGGGCGCGCGCCTGCGTTGGCAGCCAACTCCGCCTCAATCGCGGCGCGGTCGCCGATCAGGAGGAAGGTGTGTTCGCTGCGGCTTTCCGCGGCGCTCAACGCGCCGAGGACGGTCTCACGCGGCGCGTAGTCGCCGCCCATAGCATCGAGGGCGATACGCATCGCTCACGATTTCTCCATGGCAATGACTTCGCGGTTCGCGTAATGGCCGCAGTTGGCGCATACGCGGTGCGGTTCCTTGACGGCGTCACAGCGCGGGCAAGTCGTGACGCCCGGCTTCTTCAGCGCGTTGTGCGAGCGGCGCTTGCGGCCACGGGTCACGGAGTGCCTTCGTTTGGGCAATGCCATTGAACAACCTCCTGGTTCGCTTCCAATGCAATTGTCGCCGCCCATTCGGCGGCCGACTGGGATACGGCTTGCGTCACGCCGCCCCGTCGCACGCAGGGGCAGGGTCATCCACGCGGTGGGGGTTGCGCACTAAGGACGCAACCTGAGCCGCCCGCACTCCGCCTGATAAACTCCAAGCTGCAAGGGCGCGGCCGGCGTTGTGCAGGCACGACAACGAGTCAAGTTATGGTACGCAAAATCCGGCCTAAAGTCAAGCTACGCCCGTTCCGCCCGCGCCCGTCCCAGCCGGACAGCCGCAGGGGCAAGGCATTGCCTTGCCCCTGCAACTGAGGCTATCTCATCTACAACGCAACCGGCTCCAGCCTCCCCGGTCAGGGGATGGTCAGAACCATGCCTTCCTTGAGGTCATCCTTGCTCGTCATCTTGGCCTTGTTGGCCTGATAGATGGCATCCACGTGGGACGCGTTGCCGTAATACTGCGTGGAAATCTTGGTCAGAGTGTCTCCCTTGACCACCTTGTGCGTCTTGGCGCCGGCGGCCGGCGGCGTCGCGTGCGACGGGGTCGTGGCGGCCGGGCCGGTAGCGCCCGCGGCAGGCGCCGGGGTCGAGGAATCGGACGGCGGGATGACCAGTTTCTGGCCGAGCTTCAGCGCATACGGCGCGGTCAGGTGGTTGGCATCCGCGATCAGCTTCCATTTGGCTTCGGTGCCATAGGACTGTTTGGAAATCTTCGCCAGCGAGTCCCCGGCGACCACGGTGTAGCTCGCGGCGGCGGCAGGGGTCGGAGCCGGAGGCACAGCGCCAGTCGCGCCGGAAGCAGCGGTTGCGCCGGCCGCGGGAGCCCCGCCGGGAAGCGTGGTGGTCGTTGCGCCAGGGGCGGAGATCGCGGAACCGTCGGCCACCGTGCTGCCGCCATCGGCAGGAGCCACCGGGCTGATCGGCCCCGGCATCGTCTCATTCGTCGCAGCGGGCATCTCATTCTCGTTGCCGGCCGCCTGATGATTCCTCACCCACCAGAATATAGCGATGAGCGCAATCAAAAGCACGCCAATGGCGATCCCGATCTTGACATCCCTCTGCATGTTCCGGCCCTTTCCTGTCTATGCGATTCCTCCGCCCGCCAAGCGCTTCCAGGCGCCTGACTGCGCGGCTGATACCTTATGCGACGCCTCGGCAGCGTACTCTCAGAAGCGGAATGTAACGATTTTGAACAGTTTCCGCAAGCGCGCCATCGCGTTTTCCCAGCCGATGAGGATGGGGGCGGCGATGAAGACCGAGGAGTACGTCCCGATGAACACGCCGAACAGCATGACGAACGCAAAGCCATGTATCCCCGGCCCGCCCGTCAAGTACAGCACGATCAGCACCAGGAAGACCGTCACGCTGGTCAGGATCGTTCGCGACAAGGTCTGGTTGACGCTGGTATCGACGAGGTTCGAATCCAGGCGGCGCTTGACCCCGCCCATGTTTTCGCGGATTCGGTCGAACACGACGATGGTGTCGTTCACGGAGTAGCCCATCAGCGTCATGAAAGCGGCAATGACGGTGATATTGATCTTGATATCGCTGAGCCCCAGCGCGGCTCCGAACGAAGTCCGGGAGAGCAGATCGGCCACCCCCACTGCGCCCAGGGTGAACAGGACGTCATGGATCAGGGCGATGACGGTCGCGAAGCCGAACTTCACCTCGCCGAACCGGAACCAGAGGTAGCACAGCATCGCCAGCCAGCTCAGCACAATGGCGATGATGGCCTTGTCCTTCATTTCACCCGCCACGCGCGCGCCGATCGCTTCGATGCTGCGGAACGCTTCGCGGGTCTGGATTGCGTCCTTGGCGCGCAGCAAATCGGCTTCAATCAGTTGCGGCGTCCCCTTCAGCCTCACGATAACGGCGCTGACTTCCTGCGCGGCTACCTTGCTGTTGTTGATGTCTCCCTGCACCACCAGGTCGTCCGCCAGGCGCGCCTTGCTGAGCCGCTCATGGACAAACTGCAACTGCAGCGGAGCGGAGAAATCGAGCTTGAAGAACTGGTATCCCTGAGATACCTGCTGCGCCCCGTTGTCCAGGAAAGCGGGAGGATCGCTCGGCGCCGACGTCACAACCAGCGCCTTGCCTCCCGCCAGAGTCATGAGCTCGGGGGCGAACTCCGCTTCGAGCTGCTCGCGGATCTTCTCAGCGGTCTTGTCCTCGGAGAGCCCGTTGGCCGTCAGGACGAAATGGGTTCCCTCCACCCCAACGGGGATGATGGAGTGTACGAGGTTGCGCACTTTGGCTTCATCGAGCCTGCTGAGCAGTTCCGTCTCGGACATGGGCGATTGCAGGGAGACGCTGACCGCATCGGTGGAGGGCGTGGAGAAAGTCCACACCGGCAGTTCCTTCCGAGTGTATTCCCTGATGCGCTCAAGGTCGCTCACCTTGGCGCGCACGATCATTTCGCGGGCGATTTCGGCCCCGGCATCGGCGCCGCTGCCGCTGACGCGCAGGTCATCCGGCCGCGTCCCCTGCAGCATCTCCTTGATGATCGCCTCGCGCACCGCGCTGGCGCCGGCCGCCTCGCCCAGCTTCAGGGTGAGGCTCCCGCGCATGATGGCATCCTTCTGCGCCGCACTCCCCTGCTCGGTTTGGATGTCGCCGATCGTGATCCGGATGGTCTTGCGAACCATCCACGGATTGAGCGCCTCAACGACCTTGGCGATCTGCTCGTCGGGATGCTTGTCTTCGAGCACGGAGATGACGGGCTTGATGACGAACTCCGTCGACTCCTTCCCTTCGAGCACGAGGTTGCTGATGGATGCTTCGCTGTACCGCTCGTTCGTCAGCAGCACAAGCAGCGACTCAACGGTCCGCGGCTTCGAGAGCTTCAGATCGTACTTCCACTTGTCAACCTGCTGGACGGTCCCGGCGTCGCCGTTGACCCGGAGCATTTCAGCCAGGTCGTGCCGGATCTTGTCCATCTTCTGCTCATCGGTGAGTTCCTGGATGCGGATGGAGAAGCGCGTGGGGGCCTGGTCCGCTTTGGCGCCCGAGGTGCTCCAGATGCTCTGCACGTCGCTCTTCTTGAAGATGCCGGAGACTCGCTTGCGGAATTCCGCGATGGGAATCCCCTTGGACACTTCCATTTCCGCGCGGAACCCGCCGTTGAGGTCGGCGTCGTAAATGTCCCTGCCGCGGCTGAAGAAGACGAAGAGGCCGAGGATGATGCACACCAGCGAGCCGCCCATGCAGACGAAGCGCAACCGGCTGAAGGGAACGTTCGGCTTGGTCAGCAGGTGGACCATGTGCAGGTTGTTGACCCAGCCCTTTTCGACCATATAGTCCAGGATCCAGCGGGTGATCCAGACGGAGGTGAAGAGGCTGGTGATGATGCCCAGACAGAGGGTGACGGCGAAGCCGCGCACCGGGCCTGCGCCGACGCCGAACAGAATGATGCCGGCGACCAGGTTGCAGACGTGGCTGTCCAAAATGGTGATGAACGCGCGGTCATACCCCGCGCGGATGGCCATCCGCATCCCCTTCCCTCGGTCCATTTCCTCGCGGATGCGTTCGTTGATCAGAATGTTGGCGTCCACCGCCATGCCCAGCGTGAGCACAAGGCCGGCGATGCCCGGCAGCGTCATCACGCTCTGCATGGCCGACATGGCCACGAGCACAACGAGGATATTCAGCATCACGGCGAAGTCGGCGATCACGCCGGTGAGGAAGTAATAGCCGGCCATGAAGGCAATGACCACAATCGCCGCCACGATGCTGGCGCGGATGCCGGCGTGGATGCTGTCCTCGCCCAACTGCGCGCCGACGGTGTTGTTCCATTCCAGTTCGATGTCGGCGGGCAACTGACCGGCGCGCAGGACGGCGACCAGGTCGTTGACCTCCTCCAGGGTGAAGCGTCCGGTGATGATGCCGTCGCCGGAGATGCGCGACTGAATCTCCGGGGCGCTGTACAGGTCCTCATCCAGAATGATGGCGAGTTGCCGCCCCGGTTTGTCCCCCACGCGCTTGCACTCTTCCGTAAGCTGCTCGAATTCGATCCTTCCCTTGCCTTTGAAGCTGAAACCCACAGCGGGAGCGCCGTTCTGATCGGTGGTCGGGCGCGGGTTGGTCAGGTCCTGACCGGTGACGCGCGAGGTGTTCTCCACCAGGTACCAGCGGGTCTCGGCTTCAGGCAGGTCCGCCAGTTCCTGATAGGTGCCGCGCTTCCAGAGGCCGACTTCCCCCTTGCTGTTGCGCCGCGGGAGGAAGGGGGTGCAGTTGGGAACCACTTCGCCCCGGCGGGCGATCTGGCGGTCGGTGGGGTCGTCATTCACCAGGTGGAATCGGAGTTGGCCGGCGCGGCGGATCAACTCCTCGATGCGGCGGGAGTCTTCCGGCCCCATGCCCGGCAACTGGATGTAGAAGCGGAACTCCCCGGCCGGGCGCACGTCGATCTCCAAACGCCCTTCCGGGTCGATGCGCTTCTCGATCACGCCGATGGTGCGCTCGACGACGTCCTTCTTATCCGCCTCGGAAAGCCGTTCGGTGCGGATGCGGTAGCGCAATTCGGTTCCGCCGCGCAGGTCCAGCCCTTCCGGGATGGGGCTGTGCCAGGCCGTACCGGCCGGGGAGCCTGAGGGGGGACGGGCGTTCTGCCAGAGGATCAGCCCCGACGCCACAATCAGCGCCAGCACCAGAATCAACCGCAGGTACAGCCGGGGAAGTTTGTCAGAATTCATATCGGAGAAGACTCCTACTTTTCTTCCTGTTCGGCGGACTCGGGGGTCACCACGCTATTGATCGCCGTGCGATTCATCTTGAGTGTGACCCCGCGCTCCTTGTCCACCTGGACGAGCACGTAGTCCTCTTTGACGGTAACGACGTCGCCATAGATCCCGCCGATCGTCAGAATGCGGTCTCCCTTCTGGAGCTTGCTCAGCATCGCCTTGCGCTCATTGTCGCGCTTCTTCTGCGGGCGCATCACCAGGAAATAGAATACACCGACAATGAGTACGAGCCAAACGATGAGCAGGAGCGGACTGCCGCCGGGGGCGTCCGCGGGCGCATCTGCGAGAAAAAACATGGAGCTTCTCCTGTCAATCAGAAAAGAGAAAATTGCGTCGCACGTCAGCCGGCCGCCGGCTCTGCCAGCGGGATGCGTCTGCGCCGTTCCAGAAATTCCACGAAGCGGCCCTCGAGGATCGCCCGGCGCGCCTCCTGCATCAGCCGCATATAGAACCGCAGGTTATGCAGGCTCAGGAGCGTCATGCCGAGGACCTCGCCGGCGCTGAACAAATGCCGGAGGTAGGCGCGCGAAAAGCTGCGACACGTATAACAATCGCAGACTGGATCGAGCGGCTTCTCATCGGCCCGCTTCACAACGTTACGCATTTTTACCCGACCGAGGCTGGTAAATGCAAGTCCATTCCGCCCGCAACGCGTCGGAAGGACGCAATCGAACAGGTCCAGCCCCTGCGCGATGCCCTCGACGATATCCTCCGGCCGGCCCACCCCCATGAGGTAGCGAGGCTTGTTCACGGGCAGCCGGCTGATGGTGCAGCCAATGATTTCCTGCATTAACTCGGGCCCTTCCCCCACGCTGAGCCCCCCGATGGCGTAGCCGGAGAACTCCAGAGGAACCAGGCGGTCGGCGCACTCCCGGCGCAATTCCGGGTAGGTCGCCCCCTGAATGATCCCGAACAGCGCCTGGTCGTCGCGCCGGTGCGCCGCCTTGCAGCGCGCCGCCCAACCGAGGGTGCGCTCCATGGCCGCGGCGGCCACCGCGCGCTCGGTCGGAAACGCCGTGCATTCGTCCAGCACCATCGCCACGTCGGGGCCGAGTTGATTCTCGATCTGGATCGTCCGCTCCGGGGTTAGAAATATTTCGCGCCCGTCGAGGTGGCTCTTGAAAGTCACTCCCCCTTCGGAGACCCTCCGCAGCGCAGCCATCGAGAACACCTGGAAACCGCCGCTGTCGGTGAGGATCGGGCGGTCCCACCCCATGAACCGGTGAAGCCCGCCCATCTGCGCCACGAGTTCCGCCCCCGGCCTCAGGCCGAGATGGTAGGCGTTGCACAGGAGCATTTGCACATCGATCTCCCGCAGATGGGCGGGAGTGAGCGTCTTGACGGTGGCCTGCGTGCCGCAGGGCATGAAGAGCGGCGTGGCCACCACGCCGTGCGGCGTGACGAACTCTCCCGCGCGCGCGCCGGTGGCCGGGTCCTTTGCGATAAGGCGGTACTCAAACATTTCCGGAGGCGGACCTCAAAGTAAGGCGGACAGAATCAATAGAGCTTCTCCATCGCCGTGTTCTGATAGTAGTGCGAAAGTATCTCCCGCCACGTCTTCCCCGCCTCGGCCATTCCTTTGGCGCCGTACTGGCACATCCCCGCGCCGTGGCCCAGGCCGCGTCCTTCGAACTGGAAAACATCGCCCGAGCGCGAGCTCTCGAAGCGTCCGCTCTTGATGACCATCCGGCCGACGGCGCGGCGGAAGTCGGTGATCGTCACCTGCTTTTCCCCGCCATCATACACCAGCTCAATTTTGCGCTCCAGCCCGCCGGACGGCTCGATCACCCGCACCTCGCTGAGGCTGGCATTGACCTCGACCCCCGCCGCCGTCAGCCGGCGCGCAAGGTCCCACCGGTTCACGCGCGCCTGCCAGCGCGCGTGCGGCGAAGCGGCGCACCAGGGGCACTCGACCCCTTCCAGAAAATCGTACTCGGGCTTCCCCAGCGCAACGGAAGGCTTCTCGGTGTGCCCGCCGCAGGTGGAGTGGAAGAAGGCGGGAAAGAACTGGTTGTCATGCAGCAGCACCTGCCCCGCGGTGGCGGTGACGGCGCTTTCGACCGCCCGCCCCGCCCGCCCGCCGTCGTACACCTGGTCCTCGACGGTGGAGACCATGTCCCACTCGGTCGCGGCGCGGTCGCGCGCCATGCTCAGCGCGTAACTGCGCGCGGCAACCGCCTGCGCCTTCAGCGCCTCGGCCGGCCAGTCGCGCGGCATTTCGCTTCCGAGAACGCCCAGGAGATAGCTTTCCACATCGATGAGGTTGATGATCGCAGGGACGTCCGATCCCCGGATGATGCGGACCGCGCCGGAGTACAATATATTGTTGATGAAGAGCGCGGAGCCCTCCTCCGGTCGGATCTCCAACGCGGTGGTCATGTAGCTTTCCGCGCCGAGCTTGAAGCCGCCGCTAATGAGGCGGACTTTGGCCGGTCCGAATCGCGGCAGCGTGGTGACAGTCGCGGAGCCGCGCTCTTGCAACCGGCAGGGGCCGCGCACCATCACCGTCGGCTCCGCTGAGAGGTCCGAGAGCCAGACGCGCAACAGTGGCGCCGCGTCGTAATGCGGGACCGGCGGCAACTCCGCGCGCGGTGGAACGGTGGTGGTGGTGGTAGTGGTGACGAGCGGAATGATCGGCCCGACGCCGAAACCGCGCGGGGGCGGAGGGGGCTCATAGCAGGAGTAAAGCGCGAGCGTGGCCCCGCAGGCCAGAGCCGCCAACGCGAAAGACCGCCCTCTGGCTCTGCTCACGTTGGCACTCCGCCGCCGCGGTACAACTCGCGCGTGGTGTCGCGGAACCGCTCGTACTCGCTGAAGCAGCAGCCGCAGT
The DNA here is from genome assembly GCA_903901045.1 of uncultured Planctomycetota bacterium. Classification (GTDB taxonomy): domain Bacteria; phylum Planctomycetota; class Brocadiia; order CAIUPP01; family CAIUPP01; genus CAIUPP01. Next base: position 47,586 of record CAIUPP010000026.1, on the reverse strand, counting down.
ACGGTTGCAGGTAGATGCCGCGCCGCCGGGCCTCCTCGTGCCCGGCTTCGCTCAGCGGGCGGAAGTCCCTGTAGAGGAACTGGATCCCCGCCTGCGCCGCCGCGCGTTCGCCCAGCGCGCGCACCATCTCGTGGTCGCGGTGCGGACTGCCCAGCAGCGTGCTGGTGAACGCCTCGAACCCGCCCCGCGCGGCTTTCATGGCGGCAACCCCCATGCGGTGCGCGTGGCAGCGCTCGCAGCGTTTCTTCGGATCGGGGTTGTAGGTTTCACAGATGAACTGCTCCAGCCCGTACATCTCGTCGATCTCCACGGGGATCGGGTCGCGCTCCATGAGCACCCGCAGCCCCTTGATGCGCTTGCGGAACTCGAGCAAGGGGTGGATGTTGGGATTGTAGAAAAACCCCGCCGGCTCGATCCCCTCCGCGCGCAGCGCCCCCAACGGCCCGATCAGACAAGGCGCGCAGCAAATATGTATGAGGACTTTCATGACCATTGACCCGACATAACGACAACGGAAAAGAAGGGATCCACAGATTACGCAGATTTTCGCAGATTACGGAAAGAAAGGACAAGAGAAAAAGACATTGAAACAGGAACCTCTAAGTTTGCGGCTGGGTGTCCTACTGACTGCCGCCCAACGGCGTGTGGATGAGTCTGCGCGTCTCAAGACTTGGACTGCCAAAGTTAATCAGAAGCCCGCGCCGGAACTCTGTCGCTTTCAAGTAATTAAGCACCTGCGCATACTCACTGCTACCGTACCCGTTTTCCGTAATCTGCGAAAATCTGCGTAATCTGCGGATTATCCTGCCGTTTCCGTTCAGAACAAGCTCTTCGCTTTCCGCCCGCCAAGGTCATTCCCGTAATCGCGGATCGCCGCCTCGGTGGCAATCCGCCCGCGCGGGGTCTTGTCGAGGTAGCCGGCCTGGATCAGGTACGGCTCGTACACATCCTCGATGGTGTCCTCCTCCTCCCCCACCGTCACGGCGATCGTCTTGAGTCCGACCGGCTGGCCGCGCATGCGCAGGATGGTTTCGATGATGCGCCGGTCCATCGCGCCGAGGCCGCGCTGGTCCACCCCCAGCCGGTCCAGGCCGCTCTCGGCGACCGACTTGGTAATGACCCCCTTGGCCAGCACCTGCGCCATGTCGCGCAGCCGCCGCAGGAAACGGTTGACCAGCCGCGGGGTGCCGCGCGAGCGTTTGGCGATTTCCTCCGCCCCCGGCTCCTCGATGGGAATGTTCAGCGCCTTGGCGCTGTTGAGCGCGATCTGGAAGAGGTCCTGCCAGGGATAGAAGTCCAGCCGCTCGACGACGCCGAATCGCCCCCGGAACGGCGCGGTGAGGAGCCCTTCGCGCGTGGTGGAGCCAACCAGCGTGAAACGCGGCAGCGGGATGCGCACCGAGCGCGCGGACGGCCCCTGGTCCAGGATGATGTCGATGACATAATCCTCCATCGCCGAGTAGAGGTACTCCTCGACGGTGGCGCTGATGCGGTGAATCTCGTCGATGAACAGCACATCCCCCTCGCGCAGTTTCGTGAGCAGACCCGCCAGATCCCCCGCCTTTTCGATTGCGGGGCCGGAGGTGGATTTCAGTTCCGCCCCCATCTCGTGGGCGATGATGCAGGCCAGGGTGGTCTTGCCGAGTCCGGGAGGGCCGCTGAAGAGGATGTGGTCCAGCGGCTCTTTGCGCCCGCGCGCGGCCTTAATGTAGATGAGCAGGTTCTCTTTGACCCGCTCCTGCCCGATGAAGTCGTCGAAGCGCTTCGGCCGCAAGGTCTGGTCGAGCGTGGAGTCCTCCGGCTGCCCCTCGCGCAGAAGGATGTCTTCGGCCTTCGGATCACCCATGACGTTTCTCCCAATGAACTACCCGCCGTTGGGCAGTTCATACGAATGCGCCAACCGCGCAGTCGTTCGCGCGGTTAATGTGCTCGCGACTCTGTGTGGTCTGTGGCGCGCTTCTCTGCAACTGATCGGATTATACGGCATCGCATGGCAAAAGTCATGCCGACGGCGTAGCGCCCCCCCCCAGCCGGCGCCGCATGCAATCCCTGCGCGAACTGGGGACACAATACTTTGCGGAGCAAAGTTTTGTGTCCCCAGCGTTCGAGCGGTGCGACCGCGGCGCGCCTCCCGCCCACCGTAACTGAGGGATTGCCGCCGCATGGCAGGGCAAAGTCGCTTCACAATTGCGGCACATTAGCGTATAGTATGCGCCCGTCGTTTGCTCTGTCGTGGGCGCATTTGAAACCGGAGCCGCGAAGCGCGGCAGCGAAAATGTTACGACCCATGTCCTGGAGGACGCGCTCACCGGGAAAGGCAGGATGCCGCCCGGTCGAGTCGAGACGATGGCAATGACCAAAGCCGACCCAAGCGCCACGGATGCGCGCGCACAGGCCTTTATCACAAGGGTCTGTTCCAGCCCCACCATTCCTTCCGTGCCCGCCGTGGCGGCCAACGTGCTGGCGTTGACGAAGGACCCCGATGTGACGTTTGCGCGGCTGGCGACGGCGATCTCGGCGGATGCCGCCATGGTCGCCAAGCTTCTGCGCATGGCCAACTCGGCGGTGTTCGGCGGGCAGAAGAAGATCGCTTCGGTGAATGAGGCGGTCGTGCGGATGGGGCTGAAAGTCACCCGCATGACGGTGCTGGGCTTCACGCTCGAAAGCGAGATTGCCGGGAAGGTCCCGCCGGAGTTCGAAGCCGACCGCTTCTGGAAACACTCTCTGACCACCGCCACCGCCGCCCGCCTGATCGCCGAGACGGTGTGGCCCGCCAAGCGCGATGACGCCTTCTCCGCCGGGCTGCTTCAGGATATCGGCATGGTGGCAATCGAGTGCGCCGCGCCCGAGGCCTATGCGGAAGTGTTCGCGTTCCGCCGGGAGCATCCCACGATGGACCTGCAGGACATCGAAAGGCAGATCCTGGGCGCGAGCCACATGGAAGTCGGCAGCGCCCTGCTCAGCGGGTGGGGATTGCCGGAGGATGTCTGCTCCGCCGTCGCCTTCCACCACACGTCGCAGAAGGCGCGCGAGGCGGGGCTCCCGCCGGAGATCGTCCGCATCGCCCAGATTCTGGGGCTGGGGTCCGACGTGGCCAAGCTTTTTCACTACAAGACCAAGGGCATCAGCCAGGTCGCCGTTCAGCAGAGCGCCGAACTGGATTTCGGCCTGTCCGAGGAAGCGCTGCAATCCATTCTGACCCGCACCGAGCAGGGGGTGCGCCAGACCTGCATGCTGTTCCATCTCGACCCCAGTTCCATTCCGAACTATGCCGAGATCCGGCGTCAGGCGACGCAGGAAGTGGCGCGGCTGGCCATCGACCTGGGGCGCGACGCCGAGATTGCGACCGAGCGCGCTCAGCACCACGAGGAGGAGCTGCGCCAGCTCAAGGCGGAGGCCAGCGAGTTGCAGCGCCTGGCCTCCTGCGACGAGTTGACGCAACTGCCCAACCGCCGCGAGTTCCTCAAGCAACTCGCCGCCGAAACGGCGCGCTCGCGGCGACACGGGCACGACCTCGGCCTGCTGATGTTCGACGTGGACCATTTCAAGAAGGTCAACGACACGTACGGCCATCCCGTGGGCGACCAGGTGCTGAGCGGCATAGGCAGATATCTTCTCACGGAATCGCGCCGCTCCGACTGCGTGGCGCGCATCGGAGGCGAGGAGTTCGTTGCGCTGCTGCCGGAATCGACGCTGGAGGGAGCGCTGACGGTGGCCGAGAAGATGCGCATGGGCATCGAGGAATCTTCCAAGCGCTGGGTGCCCGGCGTGCCCGGCATCACGATCAGCGTCGGGGTGGCCTTTGTCCGCCACGACTCCGACAGCCTCGACGGAGCCATCATGCTCGAAGAAGCCGACCGGTGTCTCTACCAGGCCAAGCAAGCAGGCCGCAACCGCACGCGCTACATCGACTTGCCCGACAACAGCCGGCCGAAGGAAACCTAGAAGCTGTTTTGCTCTGTTGAAATCATCCCGGTTGGCAGGCCGGGCCGGTGGGGACACAATACTTTCCAAAGGAAAGTTTTGTGTCCCCACCTCGACCACACGAAGAGCGACACGCCGTCACGATGGTTTCAACAGAGCAAAACAGCTTCTGACGCCACCTCGTCCAAATAACCGGTCTTCACGCCATCAAACGGATAATGTCTCGCAAGCCTTGGCGAGCATCGGCGGCTATTGTGCGGGGGGCAGGCTTACCGGCGCATCGAATCCCGATACGATGATCTTGTCTCGATACGGGCCGAAGAGGTCAACCAGTTAGGATTCCGTCAGCGGCAGCGTGTACAGCACCGTCGCGCCTGATTTGCCAATCGCCGGCCGCCCCTCATCGGGAACCTGAAAATTAAGTACGCCGATGCCGAGCCCGACCAACCGGCCATTCTCGAACTCAAAGGTGTACCCGCCCCCCGACCTCCACAATGCGGGAAAAAGAACATTGAAGAAGCGGGCGCCCTGGGCATCATCTTTCTGAGGACCGCCCTGCGAGAACATCTCCAACGTGATGGCGGACGTCGGCAGGATTTTGCCCCCCGGCATTCGGATTTGGAACGCCTGCCCGGCTTCGTCCAGGTCGATATTCACGCGGGAATAGGCAATGGGATCGGACGCGGCATACCCACGCGCCGTGAGAGCATCCCAGCGAATCACTTGCACCTTCGGCTGAGCGCAACCGGCAAGCAGAAGGCAGAAGAGGAGCCCCACTGATCCACGGAATGCGCCGCGCGGGATAATCACGCTCACGCTCCTTGCTTTGAAGCGAAGTCGAATGGAACCCGGCGCGGCTTCGTGCGCCGAAGCGCAGCAAAAGGACGCGCTCGCGGCGGCTCCTGTGAGTTCCCGCAAACGGAAGATTACCGTCCCTTCTCGTACTGCTTCATCGTCGCCAACTCGCGAGGGAGGTGCGTCTCGGCGGGTTCCCAGTCCATCCACTCGCCGCTGAGGTAGCCGGCGTACTTCGCCTGTTTCAGCAGACGCACGGCGGCGCGATGATCCACCTCGCCGGAACCGATGCGGGCAAAGACCAGGTTCCCATCTCCGGCGGTGACGCCGTCATGGAAATGAACGTGCTGTATCCATGGCTTCAGGGTGTCGAAAGCCTCCTGCACCGTCTTATGCGCCCGTCGCACGGGGTGCATGATGTCCCAGTTGACGGCGATGGCCCCGTGGTTGACGCGCCGGATGACCGCCGCCAGATCGGACGGGTCGCACCAATCGTCATGCGTCTCCATGCACACGGTGACGCCCAGGCCGGCGATTTCCCTGGCAACGGAGCGCAGGGAATCCACGAGAAGGTCGCTGGCCTGTTCTCGCGAGACCCCGGCGGGAATGCGTCCGCCAAAGACGCGCACGCGCGGAGCGCCCACGTCGGCGGCCAGTCGAACGCTGGCGATGGTTCCTTCGACCTCTTTGGCCGCCTTGGCCGGATCAGCGTACGAGTGCGACGTTGCCAGGCAGCACAGCGCGACGCCGCCTGCGGCAACCTTCCGGCGGACCTGAGCGCGCTCGGCGGCAGTCAGGCTCGTCTCAATCCCGTGGCCGTGTTGGCTGTCAATCCTGGGCTCAACCGCGTCGTACCCGAAGCGTGTGGCCATCGCGAGGACTTGGTCCAGCGTCAACTCCGGGCAGGAAAACGTCATAAACGCGTACTTCATCGGTGGTCTCCTGAATGCTCCGCCTCGCAGACTTCAGCGGAGCGTGATGGCCTTGCCCCGCGCGGCGGAAGCATAGATGGCGTCGCTGATCTGCTGGAGGACAAGCGCCTGCTCCAGAGTGGTCATCGGAGAACGCTTCTCCCGGATCGCCTGCGCAAAGTCGCGGATGGGGCCGAAGTTGGCCGTATCGTAATTCTCATCCCCCTTCCACAGGACGCGCGTCTCGATGCCGTTTCCTTTCGACCCGTCGTCGTGGTAGAGCTTCTTGCCCTGCGCGGGAGTCATCGTCAGGCGCAGGGATCCCTTCGTGCCGACAATGCGCCAGGAATCCTCCTCGGCGGCGGCGCAGTACTCCCCCCGTTCGAGAGAAATCATCTCCCCCTTCTCGCAGCGGATCATCGCCGCGTAATACGTCTCGGCGTCCGAGTCGGGGGCGATGTGCGAGGCGAACTGGGGCGCGATCGTCCACGTCTGGGCCAGGACCAACTTGGGCCGAAGCGTCCAGCCGCACAGGCCCAGCAGGTAATCGAGGTCGTAGCAGCCCCAGTTCATCAGGATGCCCCCGCCGTTCTCCACCGTGCGAAGCCGCCAGGTGGGCGGCGCGCTCTTGGGAGCGCCGCCGTCCGGGTAGAGGCAGCGGCATTGCAGCAGGCGAATGGCCCCGAGCGCGCCGGTGGCAATGAACTCAGACGCCGCCCGGGCCGAGGGCTGGAACCGCATGCGCGAAGAGCAGCACGCCGCCACGCGCCCTCGCCGCGCGGCGATAATCTTCCTGACCTCTAGGGCGCTCATGGCCACGGGTTTTTCCGTCAGGAGGTGTTTTCCCTTCGCCAGGGCGCGCAGCGCAATCTTCGTGCGCGGCGCCGCAGGCATCGCCAGCACCACGGCCTCCACGCGCTCGTCGTTCAGGAGGGCTTCGGCGCTGTGGTACACCGTCGCGACGCCGAAGGTCCGGGCGGTCTGCCGCGCTGCGTCTTCGCGGATGTCCGCCACCGCCACCACGTCGATCAGCGGCGAGCCAGCCGCCCCCTTCAAATGGCGCTGAGCGATCACCCCGCAACCGATGATTCCGATGCGAACAGGTTCCATCTTCATTGATTTTGCATCCTTGAATTGTGCCGAGTTCGTGGAACGCCCCTGCGCATCCGCTTCTCCGCCGCCCGTCTCACACCAACTGCAGCGCTTCCCTTACCACCTCTTCCGGCGGCGCTTCGCGTCCGAGTTTGTCGAGGGCGCGGGTGACGGCCTTCTCGGCGGAGCTGCGGGTGTAGCCCAGGGCGAGCATGGCGGCGACGGCGTCGGAAACGGCCCCTCGCGCGCCGGAGCTCTTGCCGGTCTCCTCGATCAGTTCGCGCTCCATCTCCCGCTTGAGATCGACGATGATGCGCTCCGCCGTTTTGCGGCCGATCCCCTTGATGCGACAGAGTTCATCCGCTTTCTCGGCGGCCACGGCGCGGCGGAAGTCCTCCGGGCGGATGCCGTTGAGCACGGCGATGGCGGTGTTCGGCCCGATGCCGCTGACGCTGATCAGTTGCGTGAAGAGGCGGCGCTCCGCCTCGCTGGCGAAGCCGTAGAGCTTGAGGGCGTCATCGCGCACCTGGAGGTAGGCAAAAAGACGCGCCGACCCGCCGGCGGGCAGCGCGTCGAAGGTGGAAAGTGGGATGGTCAGGCGGTAGCCGACGCCGCCGGCCGAGATGACCGCCTGCGTCGGCGATTTGGAAACCAGATCGCCTTGAATGTGATCGTACATCTATGGCCCGCCGCGACGGTTGCGCGCCCTGAAGCGCGCTCCGGTCACTCCCGCCCTTTGAGCGTCAGTCCGAACGCTTCCAGCCGGCGCTTCACTTCAGTGAGGGAGGTCTGACCGAAATTGGGGCATTCCAGCAATTCCTTGTCCGAATGCTGGACGAGGTCGGCCAGCGTCTCGCAGCCGAGCGAGCGGATGCACTTGAGGCTGCGCACGGACAGGTCGAGTTCGCCGACCTTTCTGGCGAGCACGTCCCCCTGATCCTCGGGGGCGCCCAGCGCCGCCGGCGCGGTGGCGCGTTCGGTGCGGCCCAGGCCGAACTGCAGGCCCTTGGACTCCAGCAGCGCGCGCAGTTCGGAGAGGCTGGTCTCGCCGAAGTTCTTGGAGTTGGCGACTTCGTGTTCGGTGAGGCGCGCCAGGTCGCCCAGCGTACGCACGTTCATCTTTTCGAGGCAGGCGCGCGAACGAGCGGAAAGCTCGAATTCGCTGAGCGGGATGCGCAGCAGCGCCGCGGTGCGGTGCTCGCGCCGCTCCATCGCCTCGTCGTAGAACATGTCCAGGCTGGCGGCGACATCCTTGTTGAACATCTTGACGCGCGGGTCGGTGGGAAGCGCTTCGCGGAGGCGGCCGAACATCTCCGCCGCCTTCGGGTAGTCGCCGCGGTCTTCGTAAAGCAGGCCGAGATTCAACAGCACGTTGGTGTGCACCGGGCGGATGGCGACGGCCTTCTCATAGTAATCGAGCGCCTGTTCGTCGTTGCCGCGCAGGTCGTTCCAGAAGCCGAGACGGAAGAGGGCGGCGGTGTGCTGCGGGTCCAGTTCCACGGCGCGCTCATACGACTCAACCGCCTTCTCGAAGCCGATCTGCTCTTCCAGGCAGCGGCCGAGTTGATAGTGCAATTCCGCTTCCTGCTCGTGCCCCTTCTGCAGGGTCTTGACCTTGGCGAGCGCCTCCTCGATCTTGCCGGCGCGGCGCAGCGCTTCCACGTGGGCGACGCCGCAGGCGAATTCATCCTGCCCGGCGCGCGCCGTCTGCTGAATGCTCTTGATCGCCGCGTCGTATTGCCCCAGCTCGATCTGGCACAGGGCAAGGAAGTACCCGCCATCGGCCTCGTCGGCCGCGGCGGCGAGGGCGTCCGCCGCCTCGCGATATTTAGCCATGATCCAGAGCCCCACGCCGGCGATCACCGCGGCGCGCGCACCCTTCTTCTCCTGCGCCTCGGTGACGCACTGGGCGACGGTGTCCATCTCCCCTGCGACGCTGTACGCTATCGTCCGGGCGTTGATGAAGTCCAGTCGGCCCGTCTTGGGATCATCGAAAATCTCTTTGATCGCGGACTGCTTGACATCTGCCATGCGCTATCCCTCAGGTCTGCAAAGTTGAAGGCCAGCCGTTTCATCCCTGGCCATGGTTCCCGGCGCGCTGCGCGGGCGGGCAAGCCCGGTGAGTCCGCGCTCCCAACGGGTAACTTGAACTTGCGTTTATAACAGATTAAGCGCTTGAACGCAAACAAATGAGGGAGACGGACTCCGGGCCCCACTTCCGGCGTTCGACGCTCGACGCTCCATGAGCAACGAATACGGCCCCGATGCGGGCGCAGGGCTGAAAACGCCGTCGTTCCCCTCCTTCGCCCTCACTTGAATGTTCAACGTTGAATCTGTTCAATCTTGAAGCCGACCGGCCCCACAACAGCGACCATGTCCAGGTCCAGGGCGTCCGCCGTGGCGGTCAGAATGCTGTTGCGCAGCGTTTTCCCGCGCTCCAGGTCCCATACCTCGCAGGTGAAACGCCCATGCGCCCCGCCGATGCGCAGTGTCAATTCCTCCCCCTCCCGCGCGCCCGGACCGGGCCAGGCGACCGCCAGCATCTGCTTGCGTCCTTTCAGCCCGATTCCATGCGCCGGCGCGCCGGTTTGCCGGACTATGGAAACCGGCATCGGCTCGAACTGCCCCTCCTCCCAGCGAATCCCTTCCAGGAAGAGCCGCGCCGCGCCCAGACGCGCATAGCAGGCGGAAGGAGCCGTGACATCCTGCAGCCAGGGCAGCGCCCCCACGCCGATCCCTCCCATCGCGGCGGCGACGACCCCGTCGGTGACCAGGGCAGGGCCGGCATTTTCATCTTTCCGGCCGAACTCCCCCACCAGCAGCGGCGCTTCAACGAGCCGCGTCAATTCCGCGCACTTCTCCGCGAGCCGCGTGGCGACGTCCTGCCGGTCGTAGAGGTGAAGCTGAATCATGTCGAGCGCCTCTTCGTCCAGCAGCCGGCGCTGCAAGTCGATGTCGGAGGAAGTGGCCACGAGGTGATGCCATGGATCGCACTCGCGCAGGCAGCGGGCCATCTCCCTGTGCCACGCCAGCACCTCCCCCCGGTGGGCATCGAAATCGCCCGGCCCGTAGTCGGCGAACTCCACTTCGTTGAACAGTTCCCACGCCATCACCGAACTGCTGTATCCCCAGCGCGCCACAAGATAGCGCAGCCGGTTCCGGAACAGCCCGAGCGCCTCCGGTTTGGTGAAGAACTCCGCCGGCGCCGCGCAGGGCCCGCCGTTGACGGCGTTGTACGGGTGCAGCCGCCACAGCGCAATCTCGGACCCCGCCTCCTGGAGATTCCCATGCTGTTCGATGCAGACCACCAGGCGCAGCCCCAGCGCCTCCGCCTGCTCGACGATCCGGTCCAGCCGCGCCGCAACCGCCGGATCGTACACGCCCGGCCCCTTCTCGATCGGGAGCCACCAGGGGGCCAGCCAGATGCGAAGGCAGTTTGCTCCCGCGTCGGAGAGCGCCTTCATGTCCTGAAGGTACGGATCGAGCGCCCCCGGCTCCCCCCAGCAGCGGTTGGCCCCGACGGGAAGGAAGCCTTCGCCGGTGCTGAGCTTGAAATATCTCCCCGACCGCCGAACGAATGCCGTGCGATTCGAGGCGATGCAATCGAACGCGGCGATCCCCGCCTGTTGCGCCGGCTGGCCGTGCCGCGAGACCCGAACCCGCAGAATGTACGAGCCGATCTCGACTGGGCTGAACCGCAGCTTCCAGGTCGCCGCCTCTCCCGCTCTTCCTGCCGCCGGCTGCGCCCCCTCCCAGTTGAACGCCGGGAGGAGCAGCTTTTGCCCGGACGGGGTGGTGAATTCCCCATCCACTGCGATTTGCGCCGGATCGCAGGGGTTCCCCTGCTCGCGGGGAAGCTGAAAGCTGATCTCCTCCCGCGCATACTGCCCGACCGTGGGGGCCAACTGTATCTTGATCTGCTCCTGGGCGCGGGCGGCGGCGGGCAGGGCGCAGAGAATGAGAGAGAGGATGACGGGGGAGAAACGCAAGGCATCAACTCCCACACTGCTCAGGTTAGCCGAAGATAAATGCAAAGCCGCGCGCCATGCGCACCGGTCTGCGCGGATACGGCAACGACGGCACGACAACGGATTGTCCGCAGATTGCGCAGATTTTCACAAATTACGAAATAGAATCGGAGTCCGGCGCTGGATTCTGATAGCTGCCGTTACTCATCTCTGCTGTTTCCGTAATCTGCGCCAATCTGTGTAATCTGTGGACTATCTCTTTCCGTTGCCGTTAAGAAACGCGCGCACATCCTCCTCGCGCAGGATATCCCGCCCTGCAGGCAACGGGATGCGGGCCAGATCGACATTCCCCTCGCGCGCCAGGCGGCGGGCGCCGGGGGTGGCCTTCACCGTGCCCGCGCGCGGGACGGCGGCGTCCGCCGGCCCGGCCAGCGCCTGGGCGCGGAAGGCGGCCATCACCCGCTCATTCTCGACGGCGACCTCCGGCAACGCCTCCTCCGGCGCGCCGATGATCGCGAGAATGTATCCCACGGGAATGTGGCTCTTCTCCGGGGCCAGCGCGCGGCGCAGGATGCCCGGCGCGGGGGATTCCACGTCGAACGTCGCCTTGCTGGTGATGATCTCCACCAGCGGCTCCCCCGCCGCGACCGCCTCCCCTTCCTTCTTGCGCCAACAGCCGACCACGCCCTCGGTGATGTTCTCCCCAAGCTGGGGCAGACGCGCTAGAACAGCCATGCTCTCTCCCAAACTCAACTACCGTTTGATCCCGCGCGCAAAATACAGTTGCTCGGATTCACCCCCGAAAACAACATCGGCGACACGGTCGCCATCCACATCCCCGACGGTGGGATAGATATGGACGACCTCCTTCCTGTTGACGGTGAAGGGGTCGCCATCCGATCCGAGGATTTTGACCTCTTTGCGGAACACCGGCATGCTCAGGTGCGTCGTGTTCTCATACATCACAATATCTGTCTTCCGCCACGGTCCATAGCCGCAGTATTGTCGTTTGCGGGGACAGAGTCAAGCGGGATTGCCGGAGAAGGGAAGCTGCAAAACAGCCCGAAGGTAGTGCGGCTGCGCAGCATCGCTGCGTTCCTTTCGGCCCCTTCGCGTATTTCACAACTATCCCTCATTGACATTCCGCCGCAAATTGTGTGTACTCGCGTTGGTGAACGGCTGGAACGGACGAAATGGCGGGTCGGACAACCCACACCCTATCGGTTTGCGCGGCAGAGTGAGCGATTCATGGTTACGGTGCATGTGAACACGGAGCGCACCTGGCGCGGCGGGGAGCGGCAGATGTGCACCCTCGCGCGCGGGTTGCAGGATCGCGGCCACATGGCGCATGTCGTCTGCCGTCCGGAGAGCCTCTGTGCGGAGCAGGCGGTGAAAATGGGCCTCCCGGTGCAGCCGCTGGGGATATGCGGCGACCTGGATATTCCCGCCGCGTGGCGGCTGGCGAAATTCCTGGACAGCACGGGCGCGGAGGTCGTCCACGCGCACACGTCGCGAACGCACCTGGCCTGCGTGCTGGCGGCGCGTTGGGCGCGACGCCGGCCGGCTTGCATCGTGCATCGCCGGGTGGACTTCAGCCTGCACAAAATGCCGCTGCGCTTGAGCGGGTTGAAGTACCGCTGGGGGGTGGACCGGTACATCGCCATCACATCCGCCGTGCGCGACGTGATGGTGCGCGACGGCATCCCGCCCGGCAAAATCTCCATCGTCCACAGTTGCACCGACCTCGCGCGCTTTGAGAATGTTCCGCGCCGGCCCGAACTGCGCGCGGAATGGAACGTACCGGCCGATGCCCCGCTGGTGGGCGCGGTGGGCGCGCTGGTGGGGCACAAGTCGCACACCGACCTGCTCGACGCCGCGGCGCGGGTGCTGCGCGAAAGGCCGGAGGCGCACTTCGTTATTCTCGGGGAAGGCCCGCTGCGCCCCGCGCTGGAAGCGCAGGCGCGCGCGCTGGGAATTCAGCAGCGCGTGCACCTTCCGGGAGAGCGCTCCGACGTGCCGACCTGCCTCGCGGAATTCGACCTGTTCTGCATGTCCTCGCGGATGGAGGGGCTGGGGACGGCCGTGCTTGAGGCGATGGCGATGCGCCGCCCCGTGGCCTCGACCGACGCCGGCGGGCTGGCCGAGGTGGTGCGCGACGGCGAGAATGCGCTGGTTGCGCACGCCGGGGACAGCGCCGCGCTGGCACGCTGCATTCTGCGGCTGCTCTCCGACCAGCCGCTGGCCCAACGCTTGGCCGAGGCGGGGCGTCGAACCGTCGAACAGGAGTTCTCCTCGGGGATGATGGTCGAGCGCACGCTGGCGGTCTATCGCGAAGTTCTTGACGCGCAGAAGTGAGCGGGCGCAGCGCTTGCGCTTGTTGTAGGGGCGCAGCATGCTGCGCCCTCGGCGCAAGACAAGTGAGCGGACGTAGCGAATGCGGCTGTTGTAGGGGCGCAGCATGCTGCGCCCTCGGCGGAAGGCAGGCTCAATTCCCCGCGGGTTTGATAACCCGCGCTACACGGGTTGGCTCAACTCCAGGCCCGCTGGGGAATGCGCGATCCACCAGGAAGCAACGCGGCCCGTCATCCCCAGGGATGCCGGGCCGCGTTATTCACGTTCTATCCAGCCGGATCAGTACTTCAGGAAGATGTCGTTGAACGTCTCGACCGGCTCGAAGCTCTCCGGGTAGTTGACCAGTTTGAGGTCGTACTTCTTCCGCACCGCCGCGGCGGTGTCGTCATCGCAGATATCGATCTCAGGCAAGTGGAGTCCCACGGCATCCAGCGGCGGTTTGATGATGATGTTCACCGGCAGCATGACGGTGCTGATGAGGAAGTCCAAGGTCTGCTTCGGGCTGACGTGCGCGCCAACCTGGAAGAAGATCACCCCCACCTCCGCCCCGCAATCCATCCAGTGATACGGTTTGTTGTATCGGATCGGGAAGCCCTTGAAGAGGCGCGGACGCTCGAACAGCGCCGCGGTGCCAAGGACCGGCTCGATGCGTTCATCGCGATAGTAGAACCAGGAGAAACCGCCTTCGGTGCGCACTTCGCGCCAGAAACCGGTTGCGCGCTCGCGCCAGCCGAATTTGAATACGTCGCCGGTCAGCGCGCCGACTTCAAAAATCTTGGTCGGCTGGATGTCGATGCCGATCGTCTCGCCGGTGCCCATCTCCACGCTGGCGATATCGCTGGCATCGGCGAACCAGTCTTTAATTGTGATGCCGACTTTCTTCGGATACGACCAGCTGCCCACCTCATCGCTGTAGGACTTGTAGGTGCGGCTCTCGGCGCACCCGGTGAGGACGGCGGCGCCCAGGAGAACCGCGCCGACAAACAAGCTCAATTTCATCGGGACTCCCCTTCGGAGTAACGGCTGTCCAACAGCGACCTTCCGCCTGCGCGCCGGCGGCACGTAAGGGCAACAGATTATAGCACCCGGTTAAATTGGGCGTCAAGGCGGAAAACGAAAACCGCCTTGCCGACCGGCGCAAAACCTTGCGAAGGCCCGCACAAACCTTCATAAGGTTGGCGTTTGGCCGGCAGGTCCGGCCGGCGCGCGCGACTCACTCGATGAACAAATGCCGTATCGCGCGCGCGCGGCTGAGCAATTCGAGCGCTCCGGAGAGCGGCAGCATGGAGGCCGCGTCGCTGAGCGCCTTCTCCGGGTCCGGGTGCACTTCCAGGAACAGCCCGTCGGCGCCGGCCGCAACCGCCGCCAGGCAAAGGGGGGCGATCATCGCGCGGTCGCCGCCGCTGCGGTCCCCCTTGCCGCCGGGTTCCTGCACGCTGTGCGTGCCGTCGAAAATCACCGGGCAGCCCAGCGATTGCATCCGGGGGATGGCCCGCATGTCGGTGATGAGCCGGTGGTAGCCGAAACTCGTCCCGCGCTCCGTGAGGATCACCTGCGAGTTGCCCATCGCGCGCGCCTTGTTGCAGACGTTCCCCATATCCTCGGGGGCCATGAACTGCGCCTTCTTGATATTGAGCGGCTTGCCGGTTTTCGCCGCCGCGACCACCAGGTCGGTCTGGCGGCAGAGGAAGGCGGGGATCTGAAGCAGGTCCAGCACCTCGGCGGCCGCGGCGCATTCCTGCGGCTGGTGGACATCGCTCATCACGGGCAATTCGAAACGGCGCTTCACTTCCTCCAGGATGCGCAGCCCTTCCTGAAGCCCCGGCCCGCGGAAGGAGTTGAGCGCGGTGCGGTTCGCCTTGTCGTAGGAGGCTTTGAAGATGTACGGAATTCCCAGCCGCGCGCAAAGGCCCTTCATCGATTCGGCGATTTTGAAGCAGACCTCGCGCGATTCGATGACGCACGGGCCGGCCATGAGCGCCAGCTCCTGCCCCTCGCCGATGAAGAACTCCCCCACCTTCACTGTGCGCTCAGCCACGATGACCTCCTCCATGACAATTTTTCCGCAGAGGCGCACCGATAAAGGCAGATAGACGGACTCGCATTTCTGTTGCTGAAGCCGTCGTTGCCCTTCTCTGATATCTGCGCGTATCCGTGTCCATCCGAGAACGCCTCCGCTCAGTCCGCCGGCAGCGTCCAGAGGCGTGTGTCCAGATTGATGTTGCGGCTTTCGATGTCACCCGCTTCAACCGGCGCCGCCCACCTCAGCTCGACGTGCAGGTCGGCAAAGAGGACGTTGCCCTGACTGCCGTGCCGCCCGACGACGGGTTTGGGCGCGCTCACGTCCCCCGCATCAGAGGCTTTCTTCGAGGTGATGGCGTAGCCATCTCCCTCGGCAGCCAGGATGAACTCGCTCGGTTGGGCGATCTTGGTGTAGCTGATCTGGTCCGGGTTCTTGTCATCGGCTTGGCCGGCGCGCGGCCCGATCATCAAGCTGTTGGAACCGGCGGAACACTGATACAGAGCCCCATCAATGCGCTTCGTGTCGAAATTCAGTCCGTAGGAGAGTGTCCCGCCCAGGTTGGAGATGTCCAGCGCCGGGGCCATGCGACAGTGGAACATCTGCATCGAGGCGGGGAGTTGCGCTCCCGGCGTGGCGGCATCAAACGCGGCGCCCTGTGTCTGCTGATAGACCCTCACCCACCAGGGCGTCCCCCCCGCTTGCGAGGGGATCGGGGGACTGATCGCCGGATAGGTCCCGCCAACGGGCTTCTGTTCCAGCATCGGATAAATTCCCGCATTGTTCAAGGTCAACTGCTGGATGATCTGCCCGATCTGGCTGAGCTTGCTCTGGCACTCCAGCCGGATGCTGGCGCGACGCGCCGACACCAGCGCCGCGCCCAGAATCGCGGTGAGCATCCCGATCAGGGCGAGCACCACCAGCATCTCGACCAGGGTAAAGCCGCGCCGGCCGGATTGTCCCATGCGTATGATCATGTCACCCGTTTCAGCTTCGCTGTATTATTCGTCGTTCTTAGGGTTACTTGGTCCACCCGTTCTTCGCGTCCTTCGCGGCAGAAATCGTTGCACCCGTTCATCAATCCGTCAAGTACCGCCAACTGCGCATAACGACGCCCGTCGGGGTCTGCTCCAACTCCACCTCGATGCGGACCTGCGCCAGCGGGCCGCGCAGCAGGATCTCATAGGGCGAGCCATTGGGGTCGAGGCCCACGTGGGCCCCCGTCGGCAGCGCGCCGCTCAGCGTGAGGGTTCCGCCGCCGGTCACGACGGACTTGACCGTGCCCCGGTAGGTAGTCGGCCCATACACGATGATTTCCATGCCCGGCAGCACGCCGCTCCAGTTAGCCCCGCCCTTGGCATCAACCGAGGCGCTGTCGGCGGTCAACTTCGCCGTCCCCGTGTCATAGCGGAGCAGGCCGGCCAACTGGTCGTACACCAGGCCGGAGACGACGTACTTCATCGTCTGCGAGTGCAGGGTGAAGATATTGCTGTAGCGGCGGGCCCATTCCTCGCCCTCGTCGGAATCGTCGACCGAGTCGTCCGCAAAGCTGTTTGCGCCGGAATCCTCGATGCCATTAGCCCCGAAGCCGACATACTCCGTCGCCCCGCTATTGTTGAAGCGGACATCATTGAGAACGTCTTCCCACGAATGCCATGCCTTCCATGGCGTTGTCTTCTCTCGCGCGGCCAGCAAATTCGCGGCGGCGGCCGGGGGCAGGACCGACCGCAGCACGGCGTACGGTGCGGTGTTCAGGTTGATCTGCGCAAAAGCATGCCCCACGCACGCTTTGTCCATAAGCATTCCCAGCAATTCCTCCGGCGTGGACCGAGCGGGGTTCGAGTCCACCGTGCGCCACGGGGCATTGCTGGTGGGGACCAGTCCGAGCCACCCCGGGCTCGGGTATGGACGGTTCAGGATGATGGGAAGCACCTGGGGGGCGGCAAGCCCGGTGTTCAAGGTGGTCGGATAAGTGGCCCAGAGAGGAGCGAACTGCCTGTTCAGGTTCGTAAAGATATCGTTGGGCGCGGTGGTGACATGCTGATTCTGGCTGGCTTCCAAAGCCGTGGCGCCGGGATCATGCGGCGCCCAGAACACGCCGGCCTTGTCGTATGTCGGCTGAAGCAGAACGTTCTTTTCGATACTCGAACAAGTGGGAACCGGCGCGCACAACTGACCATCCACGCCGGGATCCGTTATGTTCCCGATTTCCGTGCCGGCAATCAGCGCCCCGCCGTCGGAGACTGTCAAGCTGACTTTGGGCACCATGAAGTGCCCGACTATCTTGTAGTCCGTCCCCGGATCAGGGTGGTCCAGATTGGGCGCCGGATCCACGGTCAATTCCTGGGTCGCGACATTCACGGACTGAATGATGGACTCGTGCCCGTCGATGATAATCTTTGAGTTGACCATGCTCATGGTCCAGGCCGTGCCATTCTTGCCAACCACATGAGAATCCAAGGAGACTGTCACAACCTTGCCCGTATCGTACGTTGACACGTCGCCCAGAAGCATGGCATCCAGCGCGGCCTCGCCGAGGTTCTCAACAAATAGAACGGGGTAGTTCTCGTTAGGCGTATTACCCCACACTCCGTCATGGTCGTCCCCCCACTGCTTCTCATAGGGGACCTGGCCCAGGGCGATGACCAAGCTGCCGTAGTTGACGGGGAACTTGCCGTCGCCGCTCGCCCCGGGAATGGTCATCCGCGTCCCCAACGGCGGCAGCTTAAAGCTTCCCGCATCCGTCGTAAGGGTCAGTTCCTCATTTTCGGCCGTGATATCATTGGCGGAGGCGTTAGTAAATTCGATGAACTGAGGAAGCAGTTGGAAGCCGCGGAACACAACATTATGCGCGGCTTTGATCGTGAGTGTCAGCTTTCTGTCGGCGCCTACAACAACGGCGGGCAGTTTGCCGCCGTTGAGCGGATATCCCCAGAACGTCCCGTCCCCTTTTTTATTAATATCCGCCCCATACGCGGTTGCGCCATCCATGAGGAAGAGATTGTCCCCATCACTGTCTCCCTGCAAACGAATCGCGTAGGTGCCGGGGGCTATATTGGGGAACACCCAGATGCCCGTGGCATCTTGTGCACAATATACGTACCAATAGCCGCCCGCCGCATTCCAGTCCCACCCATCTCTGTCAGGATTGGTGCCTGTTCCAAGTTGGTCGATATCTCCGTCTTCATCCGCGCTGGGGTTGGCGACCGCATCCGGCAGGCCCACGTCGTCGTTCGTGATGCTGCCCACCGTCGCCGTCACCCTGTCCTGGGCGCACATGATTTCGGTGAGGTGGAGTCCCTCGGCGCCATAAATGGTGGGCACCCCGGCGCCAGGGATCGCATCAATCTGGGCATGCGTTAGAACGGTGGGTACGCTGTCCGCATCGCGGAAGTCCATGATGTTGGCGACGAGTTGCGCGGCCTGTTCGATTTTCGTGACATCATTGCCCGCCCAGGCCTTCAGGCCAAGGCCGTCGTAAAGTTGCTGCGCGGTCGGGCCGGTCTCGCCCGGCTCATCCGCCGTCCCGTTATTGTTGTTGTCATAACCATCCAGGGACCAATCGTTGATGCAGACAGTCCCCGGAGGCATCCGCCCGGGGGCCGCGGTGAGGTAGTCGCGGATGGAGTTGTACAGGATGCCGCCGACCTTCCCCGCGTCTGAATAGTTCATGCCCGACCGCGCCAGCGCCTCGACGATCACCGGCAGGATGTCCGCCGTCGAGTTGAAGGCGCGGTCGTCATAGATGGGGGCGGTGGCGGGCGCTTTGAGCGGGTTATATTGCGTCGGCTCGCCCGAGTAGCGTTCGATCCCATACCGGCTTTGGTTTGCCAGGGGCACATCGCCCGCCTGCCACGGCGCGTTTTCGAGGACAATGTGCCCCGAAGCGTCGTTGGTGACAATCCTGCGCGCCTGCCCCTTCCCGGGGCCTGCCCAAATGAAGAGGAAGCAATTATCGAATTGGTCCGCCTGGTTGTTGATGCCAGCGACGTCCAGCGTCACGTTGCCGGGAGCATTGTTGACGGTTGTCACCGTGCCGGTCACGGCCGGCACAGG
Source organism: uncultured Planctomycetota bacterium (assembly GCA_903901045.1). Classification (GTDB taxonomy): domain Bacteria; phylum Planctomycetota; class Brocadiia; order CAIUPP01; family CAIUPP01; genus CAIUPP01. The sequence continues at coordinate 28,468 of CAIUPP010000026.1, read as the reverse complement.
GTAGAGCAACCGGTAGGTGGTGTAATTGAGCGCAGGCGCGGTGGTGTAGGGCGTCGGTGCGGTAGTCCAAGGGGTCGTCGAATCAATGGTCAGCGCAGTGCCGGCCGTGGAAGCGATGCGCCTGACCTGTCCCGCGCCCACGCCCCCATTGAGCCAAACGAGACAGTTCACATGGTCCACGGTCCAGTTCTTCAGTCCGTCGGTGAACGTCGCCCCCGCCACGGTTGAGACACAGCCGCTGTCGAAGACGCGCCAGAGCACCCCTCCCTCGGTCATCACGGTTCCGGCGGTGCGCTCCAATCCGTTGGTGAACCGCACGGCGTCGGGCCATTCGATCCCATCGGGTTTGTCATCGCGCGTGCCGAGGAATGTGAGCGGGTCGGGAGACACGGCCCCGGTGTGCAGGCAGAAGCTGTCGCCGGCCTGGGCGAGGAGCGGGTTGGGGCCGCCGGTGAGCGCCATGGCGCCGCCGCTGTCGTTGGACACATAATAGGTGACCCCCTTCGCGCGCCCGGAGCCGAAGGTCAGATACGCGCCGGTCCACCTGTTGTTCCACCAGGCCGTGGTTGCCGTCACCACGTTGCCGGGGGGATCGAAGGCCACCTTGCCCCAGGACACGCCGGAGCCGACGACCGATCGTCCGTCAATGACGTACGTCGCGCTGTTGACGGTGGCCGTATAGTTCGACGCCAGCGTCAACTGTGTGGCGGAAGGAACCGCCACAATTTCAACAGGTCCAGAGCCTCCGGCAATGGTGATCGTCCCCCCCACCATGCACGCGTCCCAACTGGTGCCGTTGCCGGTCACGTTTGCGCTGATGTTGGATGCGTTCACGGTTCCCAGGCTATACTGGAACAACGCCTCCGCGTTCGCATCCGACAACTGGTCGGGCCGCTTGTCCTGAGCCATGCGGTTGCCCGCGGAGTAGTCCACGCCGTTGCGCCAGTTGACGATGGCATCGGCGATGACTCCGGCGACGTTCTGGCGCGTGGCGGCGCTGCCGCTGAAACCGCCCCAGTGCGCATTGACGGTGCTCTTGTCCGACGGGCTCATCGCGTCGAAAGCGGAGGCGATCAGCCGGCGCAGGCTGGCGTCGAAGCTGGTGCGGTAGTAGCCGGAATTCTCCTTGCCCAAGTCCCCCGCGTAACCCATGGCATTGAGGTTGAACTCGCCGGAATAGACGCTGGGGATGACCCAGTACTCGATGCCGGCAACCGGAACGGTGCTCCATGCCGGCGAGACCGTCAGCGTGCTTCCAACGGCGCCCGTAATCCGCCGGAACTCCCCTGTGCCGTTGCCGCTGGCCTGCATCACGTAGCAGCCGGTGAAGTCAGTCGCCGTCCAACCCCGGCCAGCGTCAGAGTCCACAAGGCTCGTACCACTGCTGCCAACGCCGGCGACGCCGTCAAATAAGATGTGGTAGGAGCGCCCCAGCGGCAGCGTCCAGGCGGTGGGCGAACCGGTGGGCGGGGTGCCGGGAATCGAAGGGATCGGACTGAGCGCCGTGTAGACCTTCACCTTGTCGCGCCGATACAACTCGCGCGTGCCGAGGTTGTCGACCGGCGCTGCCAAGACCGTGGACAGATCCGCCGGCATGTAGCCGTTGACTTTGACGAAGGAGTCCACCTGCGCGACGAGGTCCATCGCCGCCGCCTGCGCGGCTTCGCTGGCCATTTCATGCTGGGTCTGGTTCCGGCTGGCGGAAAGCTCGATCGACATGAGCATGCCGAAGGTGGCGGCAAGCAGGCTCAACACCGCCAGCACGCCGACCACCACGATCAGCACAATCGCCTGTTCCGTTCTCTTTTGCAGTCTCATCGCACCACCCGCCTCTTCTCATAACGAACGGCGTTCACCGCGGAGACGCAGAGAACACCGAGGACAGCAACGACTTTTCAAAGCAGCGGCGCCCGCATCCTCTTTACGCGTTCAGTCAACTCGCAGTCCCGCCAATCCGTTCTCTGCGTCTCTGCGGCGCAAGCCTTTGCCGTTTCTCATTCCACCGACGCGGGCATGTAGATCCGCGCGGTGAAGGTGTTCACTTTGAGGATATGCTGATCCGCCATCTTCAGCGTGATTTCGATCATGTACGGAACGGGGTTGAAGTCGGTCGTAGCGCCCAGTTCGATCCAGCCGGGCACATTGCCTGCGCCCACCGGCGTCTGGTAAACGCGCACGTTCATCTCCAGAACGTTGAACGCCACCGGTTCGGAGGTGATCGTTGGAATGATCTGAAACGAGTCGCCCGGGACGGGCGTCTGCACGAAAGCATCGGTCAGCGTCAGCGAGGGGGTGTTCGTGCTTTCCCTGATTTGCCACACTTGGCCATTGCAACTGCCGCTGGTGAACCGCACCGAGGCGCGCGCTCTGGCCAGGCCGTTGGCATCCCAAGACGGCTGCGGGGGGCAGCCGGCGACTACCGCCATGGCCGTGACGCCCGTGGCGGTCAGCAACGACCCGCCAGTCGGATTGGCCGCGACGCCCGTGTACATCGTCCCCCATTCGTTCATGTTCAGGTCGCGATCCTGCAGGTTGGGAAGGCGAACCTTCTTCACCAGCGTGTACACCGGTTGCTCGGCCCCCAGCAGCCCGGTGTTCTCGTCGATCAACTTGGTCTGGGTGCCGTTCCATTCCAGCGTGTAGCGCACAAGGGCGACCTGGCTGTCCTCGCTCGGGTAAAGGCTGCGTATCCCCGCCTGCCCTGCCAGCGTGGTGAAGGTGATCGAAGGGACCGTGGGCAGGCCGGCGGCGGATTCCGGGTCAACTATCGATTCATAGTGAAATACGCCGCGGAACGCCGCGGTCCCGGCGGCAGCGGTGCTCATCGGCCCGTAGCTGACCAGCTTCGCCGCGGCAAAATCGCGCTGCATGACGTCCAGCGCGGCGCGCGCGTTGCGATGGCTCTCGACGGAGGCGCGCGCGAGGCGGAAGGACTGGCTGGCCTGGAAGAAGATCTGCGCGATCATGGTCAGCAGTATCGCCATCAGCCCCAGCGCCACGAGCAGTTCGATGAGCGTGAAGCCGCCGGCTGAGCGCATGGCGTCAGCCGTGGTGGAGCGCGGCGTCCCCACCGCGCTTCGTCTTACGCAAACCCGCTGAGGACAGCGCGTTCCACCATATAGTGCGCAGCTTCTCACGGCTTGGGCCTTCCAATGTAGCCGGTCATATACCCCAGCGCCCTTTGGTTATCCTGGGGGAATTTGGCGCTGTCATAGTTGCGGAAGATAAAGACATCCGCGCGCACCGGCGCTTCGTTGCGCTTGTCCGCACTGCTCAGGTCAAGTCGGTCCTCCGGGCTCAAGATCGCGACGACGCCGAAGTCGGAGGCCTCCTTTTCGAGATTGTTGCGCTTATAAACATCCCCACCCACCTGTCCTGGCCCCCGCTTTTGTCTTTCCGCTATGTTGGGCCGACCAAATGAGTTGAAAACATAGTTGCGCCAGTCGTCATTCAATCCAGGCACGCCCACGATCTGGATCACGGGGAACGCCGTCAACAGCGTGGAAGAACCGCCGATGATGGCGAAGCTGTCGGCGCCGCTCAGCGGGTAGGTCGTCCCCCGTCTGGCCCCCTTCACGTTGAGGCTTGAGAAGCTGACCCCACCGCAGGTGATGTGGTCGCCGTTGGCTGCATCGGAGCTGTAGCCGGTGATCGGGAAGACGCGCCCCGAGGCGCGCCCGGAGGTGATGACCAGGAAGTAGCCGAACGTGTCATGGATTTCAAACCGCACATCCTTGGTCCAGTCCGGCTGCAGCGCCAGCGAGGGATAAATCTGCAGCGTGTCGGTGGAGTTAGAGGTGATCCAGCGGACCTGCCCCACCGCCGGACCGTATTGGTCCGAATCCTTCGTGATCAGCAGCAGTTTGCCGCGAAAAACATCCACGCCCCACGTGACGCTGAAACCCTTGATATGGTCGGTGCCCCCGCCATTGGCGACGGTGTCCCCCAACGCCGCCGGGGTGGGAGCGCAGTTGCCGACCGCCAGAGCGTCCACCTGCGGGTTGGAGGGGCTGCTGACATTGGCTTTCCCGGCGTAAATCGTGTCGCCGCCGATGTCGCGAACGTAGCCGCTGCGAAGGCCAAATGGTGTCGCCGGGGGCAACGGCAGCCCGATGCGTGTGACGACATAAGTGTCTCCCGCAACAGGGGCGCTCCAGCCGCCTGTGGAATCCCAATTGGGCACCACCTGCATGATCGTGCCGCTGTCCTGGCAGATCAGCCGGCTCTGCCACTTGCCGAGTCCGCTGGTGAGCGTGACGAACTGTCCGCTCCGGTCCGCGCCGGCGACCTGCCGTTTGAGTTGGAAAACGTTGCCCCCATTGTCGACGCAAACGCCGCGCTCGTACGCCGCCTGGCTGTCGGCGTTCATTTGGGCGACAACGTCCTGCGCGAGGATGGTGGAGCGCACTTCCCCCGTCGAGCGCCCGGCGCTGCTCATCGCGACCGGGAATATGGAGAGCACCCCCAGCACGCCCACGAGAAAGACGAACATGGCGATGAGGACTTCGATGAGGCTGAAGGCGCGTTCAGCCCGGCGGGGAGCGAAGCCGCGCGAGGAATAGGCCGATGGAACGGAAAAGGACGACGCACTCGGCAATGACGAAATAAACGGCAAAGAAGCCAAACGGCGGAATCCGACGCCGGTCCGTCTCTCCGTTTCATTCGTCATGGGGGCTTCGTCATTAGTCATTTTTTTCATTGCAACTGCTCGCTGGTCACCTGGCCGGTCATGGCATACACCGCCACCTGAACGGTGGAAACGTCGTTGGGGCCCTTGCGCTGCGGCCCGATGATGATAGGCCCGATCGGCTTGCCGTTACTCCCCGTCAGGGTGGTCTTGATCCAACCATCCTCGACATCTCTGAGTCCCGTGTCAGCGGATGGCGGGAGCGTCCAGACCGATCCGCCGGGGAGGAATATGTAAGTCAGGGCCACCCGGGCCCCATCGTTCGGATCATACGTGGCGCCGACCCCCAAGTCGAAGTTGCATCCTTCCGGGAGGTACTGAATCGTCGAACTCCCGACGGGCACGGCGGCAGCGGTGAGCTTTATGAAACGATCATCGGCTTTAGCGACGCGGTTGCCCGCCGTCGTATTCCCGTAAGGCTCGTAGTTGAATGTGTTATGCGCGCAGAACGGGGGCCGCGTGGAGCCGCGCAGGACGTCGTAATCGCTGACGACGATGGCGCGCTCCCGGGCCAGGAAGGTGACGTTGACCATGCGCTGGGTCTGAATCGCGCGGCTGCGGGCGAAGATGAGAGAGGATTTCACCTGCTCGGTCGCCTGGTCGATGCTCTTGCGGCGCATCATCGGAAGCACCAACGGGAGGCTCATTGCCGCCACGACGCCGATGATCGCCAGGACGACGAGCATTTCGATCAGGGTGAAGGCGGCAGCGGAGCGCGCCTTACCCCCGGCGCGCCGGGGACTGGGCGCTCCGCCAAGACGGCTGAATGAACTCATCTTCATCATACGTTACTCGACAACAATGTTATCGCCGACGGTATCGTCGGACGGGTTCGTCGGGTCGCCAAGGATCAGGTCCGGGCCGCCGCTGGTGAGCTTGAACGTCGAATAGTCCGGGCCATCGCACTGGTACCAGAGCGGCTGCTTCCAGGCGTCGATGTACTTATAGCGCGGGTTCGGCGCTTCCGGCGGGCCGGCCGTGTCCGCCAGTTTGTTGGCCGCCGGCACGCTCAGGTACTTGCCATCCGCCTCCAGCGCTTCCCACAATGCGTAGGTGCTGTCCGCCGGGGAGTTGTACGGCACGCCGTTGACGCCGGAGGGGCGGTACATGCCGTTATCGAGCTTGTACTGCGCCAGGCCCAGGGCAATCTTCTGCATGACGGCGCGCGTGCCGCGAATCTGTCCGGCCTTCAGGGCGGAGAAGGAAGCGACGACGATGGCGCTGACGATGATCGTGATGATGGCGATCACCACGAGCAACTCAATAAGCGTCAACCCCGCCGCCGGATGGTTCTGTTTCGCGTTCATCCGCGTCCTCACTGCCAGTTGCAGACGTCGTCGCGATCTTTCTCTTCGGCGATGACGTTGGAATTGGCGCCTTCGATGTCGTTGCCGTCGCCACTGCTCCCCCACAGGCCGCGCACTTCATTGCCGCCGTACGGTTTGTTGAAATGATAGAGGATCAGGGCGGAACTCACCGCGCCCGGGTTGCTGTCAATTTCCACATAGTTGTCCCCCCAGCCGGTGACGAAGAACTCCGCGCCGCCGAAATTCACCGAGACGGCGTTCCAGCCGGCCCGGGCCTCTCCGGCGGCCAGGGTGATCCTGTACTTCGCGCCGTTCATGCTGACGCTCGCGACCTTCCAGCTCCCGTGAGTTTTCTCATTCACTCCGACGGAATAGACGTCCCCCCCCTCGGCGCTGTGCAGCGGCTGGTAGCTCGGATCGGCCGTGTCGGTCGTCACGTTGTAGCGGGAGCGATAGAAGTACGGCATTCCCCACGGGTCCACGAACTCGTTGAAGCCGTCACTGTCATAGTCGCGGGTCTGCTTGGCTTTGGGACTGAAATAGGGACCGCCTGCCAAACGGGAATGGACGGTGGAGCAACTGGCCGGGCTCGCGGGCCAACTGCCCCAGGGGCAGCCCGGTGCGGTGTTGGCGCGGCTCCAGGTGCGCGTGAGGAACCAGACGAGACATTCGTTGGGGGTGTCCATGGGCGAGAAGTCCGTCCCGGGGGAGCTCAGTCCCGCGTTGCTGTCCGGCGGCAGCGCGCCGAAGTCAAGCGCGTACTGCGTCAGCGCCTGCTCCAAGCCCGCCACGTCGGAACGCGCCTGCGTGAAGCGCGCCTTGGCGCGGGCCATGCCGATCACCGGAAGCAAAATACCGGCCAGAATCCCGATGATGGCGATCACCACCAGCATTTCGATGAGGGTGAACGCGCCGGCCCAAGACCGGTTCAGCCTGAAAGTATTCATCTGCCGGCTCCTTGAAAACTCAATCCTTCACTGCTTCCTTCATGCTTCATACTTCCACCTTGTCATCCAATGCTGTTCATCAGCTTAATGAGCGGGAGGAACAGGGAGATGACGATGAAGCCGACCGCGCCTCCCAGGAAGATGATCATCATGGGCTCGATCAAGCTGGTCATGCTCGCGACCGCCACGTCCACATCTTCGTCGTACTGGTCGGCGATCTTCAGGAGCATCTTGTCCAAGTCGCCGGTTTCCTCGCCGACGTCCACCATGTTGACCACCATGTCGTCGCATATCTTGCTCTGGGCGAGGGGTTCGGCGATGCTTTCTCCCTCGCGAATGCTGTCGTGGACGTGCCCGATGGCGCGCGCCACGACCATGTTGCCGGAGGTGTCCTTGGTGATGTTCAGCGCCTCCAGAATCGGCACGCCCGCCGCCACCAGCGTGCCCAGCGTGCGCGTGAAGCGCGCGATGACCGCCTTGTTGATGATGTTGCCGAACAGGGGCACTTTCAGCTTCAGCTTATCCACGATGAAGCGCCCGCCGGAGGTTGCGGTAATCGCCTTGATCACCACAATGACGCCGGCGATGAAGGCCAGCCCCCAGTAGTACTTGTTCGCGATGAAGTTGCTCGCCGAGATGAGGATGAGGGTCATGGTGGGCAGGGTGACGTCCAGTTCCTCGAACATCTTCTTGAACTTCGGCACGATGCCGATCATGATGCCCGCGAGGATGCCGCCGGCCACCGTGATGACCGCGGCGGGGTAGATCATGGCGCCGATGATCTGTTTCTTCAGACGCTGGGCCTTTTCGCGGAAGTCCGCGAGGCGCTGGAGAATGGAGTCCAGAATACCGCCCACCTCCCCGGCGCGCACCATGTTCACGTACAGCTTGTCGAACACCTTGGGGTGCTTGCTCAGCGCCTCGCTGAAGGTCATGCCACCTTCGACGTCGTCGCTGACGCTGATGAGGGTGTTCTTCAAGGTGCCGGGCTTCTGCTGCCCTTCCAGAATCTTCAAGCTGCGCACGATGGGCAGGCCGGCGTCCTGAAGCGTGGAGAGCTGCCGGGTGAACAGCGTCAGCGCCTTGTTGCTGACGCCGCCGAACGCCATCGTCTTCTTGCGCGCCTTGGGCCCGGCCCCGGCCGTCGTGCCGTGCTTGCCGACCTTCTCCTTGATGCTGGTGGGGAAGAGCTTCTGCGCGCGGATCTTCTGGATCGCCTCCTCTTCGGAGCCGGCCTCGATCTCGTTGCGGACCGACTGGCCCTGCGCGTTCATCGCCTCAAATCGGTAGGTCGCCATTGTCTCACCCTCCTCCAGCGTGCCGTCAGGCAGGCCGGCGCCAATCTCCTCCGCCGCGCGGCGGAACATCCCGTGTCATTGTCCGGTAAGGATCGTCTCTCGGACGACTTCCTCGATGGTCGTATCCCCGTCGTAGATGGCCAGCAGGCCGCTTTCGCGCAGCGAGCGCATCCCGCGCCGGGAGCCGACTTCGCGAATCGCCTGGGTCGAGCCCTGGCTCATGACGATCTCGCGGATTTCGTCATCCAGCGAGAGAATTTCGAAAATCGCCATGCGCCCCTTGTACCCGGTGTTGTTGCAGGTGTCGCAGCCCGGGCCATAGAAGAAGCGCTTGCCGCGCACGTCGGCGGGGCGCAGGTTCAGTTCGAGAAGCATGTCCTCGGTCGGGGTGAATTCCTTCTTGCAGCGCGAGCAGATGCGGCGCACGAGCCGCTGCGCCACCACCGCCTCCAGCGTGGCGGTGATCAGGTAAGGCTCCAGCCCCATATCGATGAGGCGCGTGACGGTGCTCGGGGCGTCGTTGGTGTGGAGGGTGCTCAACACCACGTGCCCCGTCAGGCTGGCCTGCACGGCGATCTGGGCGGTTTCCACGTCGCGGATTTCGCCGACGAGGATCTTGTCGGGGTCCTGCCGCAGGATGCTGCGCAGGCAGGCGGCGAAGGTCAGCCCGATTTCGGAGTTGATCTGCACCTGCACCACCCCTTCCAGGTCGTACTCGACGGGGTCTTCGGTGGTGATGATCTTGACGTCGATCGTGTTGACGGTATTGAGGGCGGCGTACAGGGTGGTGGTCTTGCCGCAGCCGGTCGGGCCGGTGACCACGATAATGCCGTTGGGCAGTTGGAGCAGGTGGTCGAAGGCGATGAGTTCGTCATCGCGCAGCCCCAGGCGGCGCAGGTCAAGCTGGACGACCGAGCGGTCGAGCACGCGCAGCACGCAGCTCTCGCCGAACATGGTGGGCAGGATGCTGACGCGCAGGTCGACCGGGTTGCCGCTGATGTTGAGCTCGACGCGTCCGTCCTGCGGCATGCGGCGCTCGGCGATGTCCAGGTCCGCCATGACCTTGATGCGCGAGGCGATGGCCAGCGCCAGTTGCTTCGGCGGGGGCACCATTTCATAAAGCACGCCGTCGATGCGGTAACGGATCTTGAATTCTTCCTCGAACGGCTCGAAGTGAATGTCGGAGGCCTTGTCGCGAATGGCTACCAGCAGCACATAGTTGAGCAGTTTGCGGACCGGCGCGGCGTCGGCCATTTCCTCAAGGGTCTGCAGGTCGATGGACTCGCTGGCGGTGTTGACGATATCCGCCATCGTGCCGTCATCCAGCTCGGCCAGCAGGCTCTCGACGGACTCCTGCACGCCGGCATAGTACCGCTCCAGCGCGCGGCTGACCGCGGCGTCGTTGCTGACGGCGCCGCGCGCCTCCACGTCCAGCAGGAAGCGCAGGTCATCCAGCGTCTTGATGTTCAGCGAGTCGGCCATCGCCACGGTCAGGACGCCGTTTTCGTACTTCGTGGGGATGATGTGGTAGACCTGCGCAATGGAGGGAGAGACCCGCGCGATCACATCTTCCGGGATGTCCATCGTGTCCAGATCGACCACGTCCATGCCGGCCTGGATGCCCAGGGCCGTGAGCACTTCCTGTTCGGTGACGTAGTTGAGGCTGACCAGGATCGTCCCGAGCGCGCCGCCGGACTGCTTCTGGATGGCCAGCGCTTCCTGAATCTGGCTCTCGGTGACGAGGCGCATTTCCTTGAGGATCTGGCCGATCGGCTTACGCTCGGCCTGCGGGGGCGTCTCGGGCACTTCGCCGAAGGTGCCCGGACCGATGCCGGCGGGTTCCACCGGCGCGGCGGGCGCAGCGGCTGCCCCCTTCGCGGGGGTTGCAGCGGCGGTCGCCTTCGCGGCAGGCGCAGCGGCTGGCGGCTTGGCGGCGGACGCTGCGGCCGCCCCCTTTGCGGCCGGGGCGGCGGCCGACACCTTCGCCGCCGTCACCGCGGGAGCCGCCTTCGCCGCCGGTGTTGCCGGGGCGGGCGCGGGGGGCGCCGCCTTCTTTTTCGGTTCCTGAGCCATCCCTGTGGTCTCTTCCTTTCACACGTCCGAAACGGTCACTCCGACTTGCGCGCCGTATCAATCTGAATCGCCGGCTTGCGTCCCTTGTCTCCCTCGCCACCCGCGGCCCCGGGAGTATCCCCCAGGAACATGCGCGGCGGCATGCGCAGCTTCTGCTCCATGTCCACGGGGCTGCGGCAACGGTTCATCGCTTCTTCCTCGGTGATCTTCCCCTTGTGGAACAGGATCGCCAGCGAGTCGTCCAGCAGGATCATGCCGTGCTTGGAGCCGGTCTGAATTTCGGAGGCGATCTGGTACACCTTGGTGGTGCGGATGAGGTTGCTGATGGCCGGGGTCTGGACCATGATCTCGAAGGCGGCGACGCGGTTCTTGCCCGTGGTGTCCGGCAGCAGCGCCTGACAAAGCACGGCGATCATGTTGGTGGCCAACTGGATGCGCACCTGCTCCTGCTGCTGCTGGGGGAAGGCGTCCACAATGCGGTTGATCGTTCCCTCGGCGCTGTTGGTGTGGAGGGTGGCGAAGACGAGGTGCCCTGTCTCGGCGGCGGAAATGGCGGTTTCGATGGTCTCCAGGTCGCGCATTTCTCCGACCAGAATCACGTCCGGGTTCTGGCGCAGTGCGCGGCGCAGCCCTTCGGCGAAGCTGGGAACGTCCACCCCCAGTTCACGCTGCGTGACGACGCAGCGCTTGTGCGGATGGTAGTACTCGATCGGGTCTTCGATGGTGATGATGTGGCAGTCCCGGCTCTGGTTGATGTAGTCGATCATGGTGGCCAGGGTGGTGCTCTTGCCCGAGCCGGTGGGGCCGGTGACGAGGAAGAGGCCGCGCGGACGCCAGAGCAGTTTCTTGATGGTCTCGCTCAAGCCGATCTCGTCGAAACTGAGCAGCTTGTTCGGGATGAAACGAAGCACCACCCCGATGTACCCGCGCTGCTTGAAGACGGCGACGCGGAAGCGGGCCTGGTCGCCGAAGCTGAACCCGAAGTCCGTCCCCCCCACCTCCTGCAGCTCCTGCTGGCCGCGCTCGGAGGTGATGCTCTTCATCAGGGTGACGGTGTCCTCGGCTTCGAGCACTTTGGTCTGGAGGGGCACCAGGCGTCCATGGAGGCGCAGCATCGGCTTGCAACCGACGGTGAGGATGATGTCGGAGGCTTTCTGGTTCACGACTGTCTGCAAGAGTTTGTTGATCTGCATCTTCCGTGCGATCTCCTATTCCAATGCGTCAAGCGCCCGCCGAGGCGGCGGTGGACTCGCTTTCGTCGTACTCCTTGGCCGTGATTTCCAGCACTTCCGGGATGGTGGTGACGCCGGCGATGATCTTGCGCACGCCGTCGTCGCGCAGGCTAGCCATGCCGGCGCTGCGCGCATACTTGCGGATCTCCGTGACGGTGTCGCGCCGGAACGCCATCTCGCGCAGGTGATTGTCCAGTTCCATCAACTCGAATACGGCCACGCGCCCGCGATAGCCCTTGCCGCGGCAGCGCTGGCAACCGGCCCCCTTGTAGAGGGTGACGTTCTTGATATCCTCGGGCTTGATGCCGATGGAGGCCAGTTCGCGCTTCTCGTACACGTGCGGCGCCTTGCAGCCGCTGCAAATGCGGCGCACGAGGCGCTGCGCCATGATCGCCTGCACGGAGGAGGCGACCAGGAACGGCTTGATCCCCATGTCGATGAGGCGCGCGATGGTCGAGGGGGCGTCGTTGGTGTGCAGGGTGCTGAACACCAAGTGGCCCGTGAGCGCGGCCTCGATGGCGATCTGCGCGGTCTCGGCGTCGCGGATTTCGCCGACGAGGATGATGTTGGGGGCCTGGCGCAGCATGGCGCGCAGGATCAGGGCGAACGTGACGCCGATGCGCTCGCGCACCTCGCACTGGTTGATGCCGGAGAGGTTGTACTCCACGGGGTTCTCGGCGGTGATGATCTTCTTGTCGGGGCGGTTCAATTCGTGCAGTGCCGCGTACAGCGTGGTGGTCTTGCCCGACCCGGTCGGCCCGGTGACCAGGAAGATGCCGTTGGGGCGCTTGATGATGCCCTCGAACCGGCGGTAGTCGGTCTCGTAGAACCCCAGCTCCTGAAGGTTGATCAGCACGGACTCCTTCATGAGCAGGCGCATGACGACGGACTCGCCGTGGGTGGCCGGCAGCGCGCTGACGCGAATATCGAAGGAACTGGTCGCGACGCGCATGGAGATGCGCCCGTCCGTCGGCCGCCGCTTCTCGGCGATGTCGATGCCGGCCAGAATCTTCACGCGCGAGATGATCGGCCCCTGGAGTTTCTTGGGAGGGCTGTCCATCTCCTGGCAGTTGCCGTCCACGCGGTACCGCACGCGCAGCTTGTTCTTCATCGGCTCGATGTGAATGTCGCTGGCGCGCATCTTCACCGCTTCGGTGATGAGCAACTGGACGAGGCGGATCATGGCGGAGTCTTCGCTGTCATCCTCGACCTGCTCGGCTGCGGCGGCCAGACCCAGGTCGCTCTCGGTGAACTCCGCGAGCATGTTGTCGACGGTGGATTCCTCGATGCCGTAATACTTGTTGATCGCCTCTTCGACCGCGTCGGGGGCGGCCAGGACGCAGCGCACCTCGCGCCCGAGGTAGAAGCGCAGGTTGTCCATCGCGTAGAGGTCGAACGGGTCGGTGATGGCCACAATCAGTACGCCATCCTCCTCGCCGATGGGCACCAGGCGATGCTTGCGCGCGATGCTCTTGGGCATCGCTTCGATCGCCTCGGCGGGAACGTGGGTGTTTCTCAGGTCAACGAATCGGTAGCCGAGCAACTCCGCCAGCGCCTCGTACACCTGGTCCCAAGTGGCCGCCTGCGTTTGGACGAGTACGTCACCGATTTTCATCTCCGGCTTGTCGCCCAGCAGTTGCCGAGCCTGGGCCAGTTGTTCCTCGGTGATGATCCCCTTCTCAACCAGCACCTGGCCCAGGGTACGCTGCTTCTTTTCCGCCATCTTGTTTCTCCACAAGAGTTTCCGTCACGCCCGGAGGAACGGCCTCACGCAGCGTAACGGTTCTCTCGCGATGCTCTATGCTTCAATTTGATTATAGGGGCGCGCAGAAAGACATGTCAAGGAACTGACGGCTCGGAGGGAGGGCGTAATGTCGCATTTTGCGCTGAATCGCCGACGCTCAGAACGCCAGGACAGTTCTATCACTAATTAAACCCTAACTTGCTGGCATATAGCACGATACGGAGTTCGTCATCCAAACCGCTTGCATAACAACCGCTTTTGCGGAAACGCAGCATGCTGCGCCGCCCGCGGAAACTCTTTCCTGCCGCGCCACAGCGGACGCATCCTCATTACTTCGAGGCGTCCGGCGCGCTCTCCGACGAGACGCTGACCAGTTGCGCCAGAGTCTTTCCCGCCGCGCCGGAATCGATGGATTCCGCTGCGCGTTTCATCCCGGCGGCCAAGTCAGCGGCGGCCCCGGAGACCATGATGGCCGCGCCCGCGTTGAGCAGCACGATATCCCGGCGCGGACCGCTCTCGCCGGCCAGCACGCCGTGGACGGCGGCGGAGGCTTCCTCCAGGGTGTGAACCACCAGATCGGACAGCTTCGCGCGCGGCAGGCCGAAATCCTCCGGCGCGATGGTGTAGGTTCGCACCTGCCCGTCGCGCAGTTCCGCCACGGCGGTGCGCCCGGTCGTGGTGATCTCATCCAGGCCGTCATCGCCATGCACGACCATGCAGCGGCGGCTGCCCAGGTCGCGCAACACTCCGGCCAGAACAGGCGCAAGGGCGGCGTCATACACCCCCATCACCTGGCAGCGCGCGCCGGCGGGGTTGGTCAGCGGGCCCAGCAGGTTGAAGACGGTGCGCACGCCGATCTCCCGGCGCGGGCCGATGGCGAATTTCATCGCCTCGTGCAGCATCGGCGCAAACAGGAAGCCGATCCCGCACTCCCTCAGGCAGCGCTCCACCACCGGAGCAGGCGCCTCGATGTTGACGCCGAGTTGCTTCAGGACGTCGGCCGAACCGCAGTGCGAACTGACGGCGCGGTTGCCATGCTTGGCAACGGTGACGCCCGCCCCGGCGACCACCAGCGCGGCGGCGGTCGATATATTGAAGGTATTGCGCGCGTCGCCGCCGGTCCCGCAGGTGTCCACCACTTCATAACGTGCCGGCGCGCAGCGGATCGCGCGCGCCTTCGAGCGCATCACGCGGGCGCAGCCGGCGATCTCCTCTCCGGTCTCCCCCTTCATGCGCAGGGAGACGATGAAGGCGGCGACCTGCGCAGGGCTGGCCTCGCCGCTCATCACCTCGTTCATCGCCTGGGCGGCCTCTTCCGCCGTCAGGTCGCGCCGCTCCGTCAGCCTTTTGATTGCCTCTTTAATCATGGCTTCGCGCTCTCCACAGTGGCCCCGTCGGAGGCTTTCAGCATGTGCACGGCGGGTTCGCGGCCGAACTGCGCCTTGAACTCGGCCGCCGCCTCCTGCGCAAAATCCGCCGCGTTCCTCGGCGCGACCAGCGTCACCGTGCAACCGCCGAACCCGGCCCCGGTCATCCGGCTGCCATAGACCCCCGGACTCCGCCCGGCCACGTCGACCAGCAGGTCCAGTTCCGGGCAGCTCACCTCGAAGTCGTCCCGCAGGCTGGCGTGCGAAGCGTCCATCAACGCGCCGAAGGCGATCAGGTCCCCTGCGCGAAGCACCTTCACCGCGTGCAGCACGCGCCCGTTCTCGGTCACCACGTGCCGCGCGCGCTTGAGCAGCAGATCGGGCAGGTGGTGCTCCTGCGCCTTGAAGAGAGTGACGTTCAAGTCATGGTAGGTGGCGGCCGACGGGAGGTGTTGACGGATGATCGCCAGCGCCTTCTCGCACTCCTCGCGGCGCTGGTTGTACGGGCTGCGGGTGAGTTCGCGCTTGACGCGCGTGTCGCAAATGACCATCTGCGCCTTGGAGTCATCCAGCGGCGCCAGCGCGTGCTGAAGCGTCTGGCAGTCGATGAAGAGCGCGCAGCCGCTCTTCCCCAGCAGCGAGACGAACTGATCCATGATGCCGCAGCGCATCCCGACGAATTCGTTCTCCGCGCGCTGGCAGATGCGCGCCAACTCCTCCGGCGCGATCCGCAGTTTGGCGGCGTGGCAGAACGCCAGCGCCGAGGCCGCCTCGACGGCGGCGGAGGAGCTCAGTCCCGCCCCGATCGGCACATTGCTTCGCAGCGCCATGCGCATGCCGCGCAGAACGTGCCCCTCCTTCTGGAGGATGGAGGCCACCCCCATCGGGTAGCGCGCCCAGGCGGGAACGGACGCGGCGTCCAGGCTTTTCAGGTCGGAGGCGGCTTTCTCGGAGAAATCGAGCGCGGCGATCTCGACGCGCGCGTCGTCGGCGGGGCGGAAGGCGATGCGCACTTCGCGGTCAATCGCCGCGGGCAGCACGTAGCCGCCGTTGTAGTCGGTATGATCGCCGATCAGATTGACGCGCCCCGGCGCGCGCGCGATGGAGATGGGACCGGGGCCGAAGAGGTCGAGGAATTCCTTTGAGGGCACTTGACTCTCTCGCAACACGGTGGAAATTTCCGCCGCCAGGAACGCTGAGAGCTTATTGTATTCCTACGGCGCAAAGAGGTCAAACGGTCGCCCCGTCCTGCGGGGCGCAACCGCCGACGCCCTGCGCGCGTGGCTCGGAAGAAACGAGTGGCGCGGGTGATCCGCCCCGCGGGGAACGCTCATTTCTTCCGCGCCACGCGGCAAAAATGGATTGAATAATCCTGCGAAGTAGGCTATATAGAATGTCAGGCAACGGCCATGCGCCGCGGAGGAGTGTCCTTTCGGCCGTGCAGGAGAGCAGATATGCGCAAGATTCTCATTGCGTCCATGGCGTTGATCGCCGCGCTGGGGCTCGTCGCCGTCTGGAGCGCTCGCGCCCAGACGGCCGGCGCCGGCGCAGCCGCCAAGACCGCCGCCCCCGAGGCGAAGACCGAGACGGCGACCGAGGAGCCGAAGGTCTATATCCCCGTCGGTCCCGACAAGCTGAACCGTTTCCCCCAGGATTTCGAGGGGCATTACGTTCAGGTGCCCGACTACTTCGGCGAGCGGGTGGACAACAACAAGTTCCCGGGCGAGGCGACGCGCAATGGAATCACCTCCCGGGGGTACTTCGGCTTCACCACCCATCGCGCTTCCGGCTCCAACGTGATGTGCTTCGTCTCGCGCGATAACAAGGAGGCGCAGGACTTCTTCAACACCCCCCTCCCCCCGGAGACGGAAATCTACCTCATGGGCCGCGTCGGCCCGAAAGTGATCACCGATTACGGCATCACCCCGCTCATGCTGGTGGACCGCGTGGTGCGCGGCCACGCCGCCCCCCCGTCGCTGGTCGAAGAGAAGAAGAAGCCGATCACCTTCGTGATCGAGTGGCAGACCGAAACCGGCATCAAGTCGCAAACCTACACAATCCCCGAACCGGGGAAGAAGTATGTCATCCCGGACCCCTATAATCCGGGCAAGAAAATGTACATGACGTTCAGCTTCTAACAAGACAAGGAAACGAAGATGTCAGAGTGGATCCATTGGACCGAGAAATTCATGCAGTGGATGGTGCCTGTCTCTTTCGTCATCGTCTTTATCGTGCAACTCAAAATCATGAGCGCCATGCGCTCTCAACTGAGTCTGATCATGTTCTACGGCAAGCAGATCGAAGAGATCCGCAAGATGCTCGGCGGCTCGGGCGCCCGGCGGCTGCCGGAAGTCTCGCCGGAGGAATCCGGGCTGTACGAAGTGCTGCGCGAATGAGCCT
Source organism: uncultured Planctomycetota bacterium (assembly GCA_903901045.1). GTDB lineage: Bacteria > Planctomycetota > Brocadiia > CAIUPP01 > CAIUPP01 > CAIUPP01. Next base: position 11,413 of record CAIUPP010000026.1, on the reverse strand, counting down.
CCCCGCTGCACATTGAAACCTGGGCGTTGTCCGCGGCCCGTTGTCCCCTGGCAATTGCCCATTGACCATTGCCCATTGGTAGAGGCTTATGGCTCGAATCAAAGCGGTTATCTTCGACCTCGACGACACGCTCTACGATTGCTCCGGCTCCCTGGTGGACGCCGCGCGCCGCCGCGCCGCCAAGGCGATGATCGCCAGCGGCCTCCCCTGCTCCGAAGAAGAAATCTACGACCTCCAGGTGCAGTTGAACGCGCGCTACGGCCCGCGTTACAAGGTGTTCGACGACATCGCCGAGCGCTACGGCATGGGCAAGGAGATCGTCGCCGCCGCGATGAAGGCGTACAACCAGGATGAAGTCGAGACCATCCAGCCCTTCCCGGATGCCGTCAGCCTGCTGCGCAACCTGCGCGCGCAGGGGTACCTTCTGTTCCTGGTCACCAACGGCGTCCACCTCCGCCAGGAACGCAAGATCCAGATGCTCGGCCTGGCCTCCTATTTCGACGAGACGCTCATCAACGATTCGGAGATCGGCACCGACCTGGATGACTGCTACATCGAGCTGATGACGCGCCACGGCCTGACGCCGCAGGAGTGCATGGTGGTGGGAGACCGCATCGACGCGGAAATCCGCGTGGCCAACTACCTGCGCATGACCACCGTCCAGATGCAGCACGGGCGGTACGCCAGCCTGCAACCGAAGGATGAGTTCGAGGAGCCGGGGTACAAGATCGCGCGCATCGGCGAGCTCTGCGAGGTGCTGGCATCCGCCAACAAGCAGCGCCACCGCGAGCAGGCGCGCGTGCTGGCCATCGGCGGGGGCACCGGCCTGCCCATGGTGCTCCAGGGGCTCAAGGCGTTCACGCGCAACCTCACCGCCATCGTCACCGTCACCGATTCGGGCCGGCACTCCGGCAAGCTGCGCCGCGACCTGGGCATGCCCGCCCCCGGCGATGCGCGCAACTGCCTGGTCGCCCTCTCCAGCAGCGAGAAGACCGGCCGCCAGCTCCATGAGTTGTTTCAGTACCGCTTCGAGGATGGCGATCTGACGGGGGTGAGTTTCGGCAATCTCTTCCTGGCCGCGCTGACCAAGATCACCGGATCATTCGAGTCCGCCCTGCGCGCCGCCAGCGAGATTCTCGCAATTCAGGGGAAGGTGATCGCCAGCACCCTGAGCGACTGCCACGTCTGCGCCGTGCTGACCGACGGGACCATCGTCCGGCAGGAGGTCAACGTGCGCGGCCTGAACAAGGCCCCCATCGAGCACCTCTTCCTCGAACCGGAGACCGCCAGCGCGACCGAGGAGGCGTTGCAGGAGATCGAGCGCGCCGACACCATCGTCATCGGGCCGGGGAGCCTGTACACCAGCGTCATCACGAACCTGCTGGTGCGCGGCATCGCGCGCGCCATACGCACCTCGAACGCGCGCGTGGTCTACATCTGCAACATCGTCACGCAGCCGGGCCAGACCGACGGCTACACCGCCGCCGACCATGTCCGCGCGGTGCAGAAATACCTGGGGGATGGCGTGCTGGATTACGTGCTGGTGAACAACCATCTCCCTCCCAAGGAGATGCTGGGCAGGTACGAGGAATCCGGCGCGCAACTGGTCCTGGCCACCCCCGAACTGCGCACCCTGGGGCCACAGATCATCGAGGAGGATCTCGTGGAGGACCTCGACCAGCAGCGCGTCCTCTGGGAAAAGCAGGATCTGCTGCGGCATGACCCGAACAAGCTGGCGAAGATTATCATGGAATTACGGTAGATCGGACAGACCCAACTGATCCGTCGGATCAGTTGCGGACCACCTCAAGCGCCTCCCGCAGCGCCACCGCCCCGGTGTACAGCGCCCGCCCGATGATGATGCCCTCGATGGGAAGTTGCGCGAGGGCGCGGACATGCTCGAGGCTCCCCACTCCGCCGGAGGCGACCACCGGGTGCTTCACGCGCTCGGCGAAGGCGCGCGTGCTCTCGACGGCCGGCCCCGCCAGCGTGCCATCCACGGAGATATCGGTGAAGATCACCGCGCGCAGCGCAATCCCCTTCAATCGGTCCGCGAGGTCGAGCGCCGTCATCTGCGACACCTCCACCCAACCGCGCACCGCCACCTTGCCGTCGCGCACGTCCACGCCGGCGGCGATTCGGCCGGGGAACTCCTCGCACAGCTTCGCCAGCCAGTCCGGGGACTCCAGCGCGCGCGTGCCGATGATCACGCGATCCACCCCTGCGTTGAGGTAACGCAGCACCGTGTCGCGCGTGCGGATGCCGCCGCCGATCTCCACCTTCAGCCCCGTCTCGCGCGCCACCTCCGCCACGATCCCCAGGTGCCGCGGCTCCCCTTCGAACGCGCCATCCAGGTCCACCATGTGCAGATGCTCCGCCCCCGCCTCGCGGAATCCGGCGGCCACTTCAAGGGGGTCGGTCGAAAACACCGTCTCCCGGCTCGCCTCACCCTGCACGAGGCGCACACAACGACCGTCCTTCAGGTCTATAGCTGGAAAGATAATCATGCGTGGAAGGATACCAGAGAGGCGGCGCGGCGGCAATGGGACGGACTGGCAGGCGTCCGCCGTTGTTCTGTTTTGTTTGTTCTGAATTCTTCATTCTGAATTCTGCGCTCTGCACTCATTCCTCCTCCTCCGCCGCCGCGTCGAGAGCGTGGAGGGCGAGGAAGATGTATTCCCGCCGCTGAGGCGCGAGGCGCAGCATCTCGATGCATTCGCGCAGGACGGAGGCGCGCGCGGGCGCGACGGCGGAAAGTTGCAGATCGCCAATTACCTCCGCCAGCACGCGGGCCCCCTTCTCGACCTGCTCCTGGGCCATGATGTCGGCCACTTTCCCCAGCGCCTCCGAAGCCCCTTCCGCCCAGGAATGGCGGATGATCTTGCGCCGGATCACCTCCAGCGCCTGGTTGTACACCATGCCGGGGCTGAGGGCCGCGTCGCGCTGAAGGCGGACGAAGTACTCCTCATCCCCCACCATCTGCGCGGCGGCCAGCGCCAGTTCCATTCGCTGCATCGGCGCATCGAGGCTGCGCAGGAAATCGAGCAGTTCCGGCACGGTCTCACGCGCGCGCAGCACCCCCAGAGCCGAAGCGTAGGCCATGCGAATGCCGCTGTTCCGTTCGAGGCGGAACAACTGCATGATCGCGGGGATGGAATCGGCATCCTCCAGCATCCCCAGCGCCCGCGCGCAACGCGCCCGCAACAGCGGCGTCTCCGCTTGCAGGCCGCGGCGCAACGCAGGAATGGCGGCCCGGTTCCCCATGCGCCCCAGCGCCCAGGCGGCGGCAGCGGCCAGTTCCGGTTCCCCCCCGTGTACCACACCCGCCAGAGCGTGGACGAAACGCCGGTCGTTGCGGGTGCGCGCCATGGAGATCACCGCCTCATACCGGACGTTGAAGCTGGGGTCGGACAGCGCTTCGATCAACTCGTTGACGTTGAGCGGGCTGCGCGCCTCCCCCAGCCGCTCCGCGACCGAGACGCGCGAGTCCTCATCCCCCGCAAAGTTGTAGCGCACCATGGACTCCAGCGCCATGAAGGGATTCCCCTGGAGGAACATCCCGACGAACCGCCCCGAGGGCATGCTTCCCCCCGCGCGCGTGCGGCTGAGCACCAGGAACCCCGCCAGCAGCAGAAGGAAACCGGCCGCAAAGAGCGGCGTGTACTGATCCAGGCGCGCCGGGCCGAAGTTCCCGCTGAGGTGGCTGAAATGCTCCAGCGCATAGCCCGCCGCCAGCGGGCCGATCCCCCCCACCACGCCGCTGTAGGCATAGAACAGCGCCAGGTAGTGCATCTTCTTCTCCGGCGGCACCACGTCCACGTACAGGTGGCGGTCGGAGGCAATTCCCCATCCGGTCAGCGCCGCGCCGCTGACCCCGTTGAAGAACAGGATGAGTGGGATGGTGAACGCGCCGCCGCGCGGCAGCAGCCACCAGCAGATCGGCAGCAGGAGCAGCAGGTTCACCGAGGTGAGCATCACCGGCTTGCTGCCGTAACGGTCCGCCGCCCAGCCCCAGGCGTAGCTGGACAGCAGCGTCCCCAGCAGCGCGCCGTTGGTCAGCATGAACACCATGCCGGAGGAGAGTCCCACCTGCTCGCGCAGGTACAGCGGAAGGAAACTGGCGGTCGCCGCCCAGCCGAGGCTCACCAGCGCGATGCCGACAAGGTAGAGGCGGAACTTGCGGTCGCGGAAGGCGCCGAACATGCGCCGCAGGAAGTTCCAGTGCGATTCACTGCGCGCGACCGGCGCCCCGCCGGGCACCATGCAACCGGCAGCCACCCCGATGAATCCGAATAACACGCCGACCGCCATCGGCCCCATGTACGCGCTCAGTCCCGACTTGCGCGCCATGTAGAAGCTGGCGCCCACGATCGCCGCACCCGTGGCGAGGGTGGCAATGATACTGACGGTGGCGTTGTACTTGCCGCGCACCGTGTCCGGGATGAACTCCTGGCTCCACGGGCAGAAGGCCGTCTCGGCGATGGAGCGGCAGACCGCGAACAATGCGATCACGACCGCGACATAATAGAACGCCGTATTCAGGTCGTACGTGGCGAGGACCAGGGGGGTGAACAGGAGCAACGCGGTGATGAATTTCCGCAAAGCATAGAAGGTGAGGAAAGCGCGCTTGACCCCCATCCGTTCGGTCATCGGAGCGACGAACAGCGCCAGCAGTCCGCAGAATGGGAAGAGAGCGGTCAGGAAACCGATCCGCCCCTTGGGCAGCCCCATCTCCCCCAGGAACAACACGAACAGCGGCCCGAAGACCGTGAGGTAACAGAAAATGCTGTTGAACGCCTGCATGGTGACGAACCAGGGCAGGCGGCGCATTTTTTCCGTAGTGGTCACAACGTTCGGGGACATAGTCGAGGACTCTCTCGCTTTCAGCGCCCACACTGGGTGTGATTTTACACGGGGCGGCGGGCCAAAGGCAAAAGAAGCAATGCCACTTCAGCCGTGGTGAAAGCCGCTGCGGGCGTCCCCTTCACGCCGTCCCGACCAGGGAACAATGCGGGTCGCGGTCGCGGAAGGGGTCGAGTCCGTGGCCGCGCGTGATCGCGAGGCATCCGCCGCAGACGGCGCGCAGGTCGCACGCGGCGCAGGCGGCCGCCCCGGCGCGATAGCGCGCCGCCTCCTCGCCGTCGTACACCGCAGCGATCCCCTGCGTCAGCACGTTGCCGATGGGGGAGGGGAACTTGCGGCAGGCATGCGCCTCGCCGTCGGGCAGCAGCGCCAGGAAGTTGAACCCCGCCCCGCAGCCGAAGCCGCAGCACCCCCCGAACGGCTCCAGCCCCCGCCGCCGCAGCTCGATGCCGATCAAGTTGTCCTTGTAACCCATGATCGGGTTCTTCTGCGCCGCCTCCACGTACTGCTGCACAAAGCCGGCATATTCCTCCCGCGAGGGAAGTTGCAGCGCCGCCCCCTCCCCCACCGGGGAGAGCCGGTTGTACGTGAAGAAGTCCGTCTTGCCGCGCAGCAGTTCCGCCAGCGGGAGGACCTGGTCGAGGTTGTCGCGAGTCAGGGTGAGCATCACGGCGGACGGGATTCCCAACTCGCGCAGCACGTCCAGAAAGAGCATCACGCGGTCGAAGTACCCCGCGCCGCGAATATGGTCGTTGTGCTCGCGCAGCCCCTCCAGACTCACCTGGTACATGTCGGGGCGGAGGATGCCGCAAAGCGGCTCGACCCGTTCGCGCGGCGCGGCGTTTCCGAGGATGGAAAGGGTGAAACCGCGCTGCGCCGACTCGCGGTAGATATCGAGAAAGCCGGGGTGCAGCAGCGGGTTGCCGCCGGTGAGGCAGACATGCCCGGCCACGCCGCGCCTGGCGCAGAAATCGCCCAACTGGTCGAGCACCCGCCGGGCCTGCTCCACGGTCACGGCGGCGCGGTTGCTGCGGTCGTAACAGTGCCGGCAGTGCAGATCGCAGGCGTGGGTGATGTGCCATTGCAAGACGAAGCTGCGCGCGGCGACGAACTCCTCCGGCGTGCGCTTCCCCTGCGGGAGCAACGCCGTGTCGCGGCGGATGCGCGATGGCGGGGCCAGCAGCAGCCCCCGCGCCGCGGCGCGGCGAACGGCCATGTCCACCGCCGCCGTGGGGATGCGCCCCGCGACGGCCGCCTGCGCATACGGGATATCCTCCACCACCACCTTGATCGCCAGCAGGTCGTCGCCGGTGGCGGCGGACAGGGAAGTTTCGCCGGTCACGGGGTCACGCCAGACGAGCGCCCATTCTTCGCCGCGCTCCGGCGGAACTTTCCCGCGCGAGGCGACCGTCGCGCAGAGTTTCCATGAAAGGTGCAGCGCCTCCAGGGTGGGGTTGGCCTCCAGCGCAACCACCTCGCCGAACGGCGCGGCCTCCGTCGCGACGCGGTGCATCGTCCATTCCAACCTCGCCAGATCGGGGAGGAATTCCGGCAACTCCGGTATGCCGGCCACCCCCTCGGGGCCGGTCTCCTTCGCCAGAGCCGCGCTCGCGCGCCGCCATTCTCCCGAATCCAGGAGAGCGCGGCACGTCGGGTAGATTTCGTTCAGGTTCAATGCGCCTCCAGAAACGACCTCGGGACGGCCCGGCTAGGCCGAGCCGTCCCGCGTCGAGAGCCGGATCACTTCTGCATCGTGCTCTTGGAATCATCCGTCTTGGGCTGCGACTGCGAGCTCCCCGTGCAGGAGGAACTTCCCTTGCAGGAACCGCCCTTGCAGGAGCCGCCGCAACTGCTCTTGCAGCCGCCCATGCCCAGCGCGCCGGTCAGAACCAGGCCCGCAATGCTCACGCCCGCGAGAGTCTTCTTCAGCATGCGCTTCTTCATGTCTTTCCTTTCAGTCACCAGAGGCTTTCAAAGCGCGCGGCCCCAACGCCGGCGCTCCCCGCCTGCCCAACGGCGGCAAATCGGTTCAGAACAGTGACAGACGCAGCCAACGGCATCCCCCCGGCTCCACCTCCTTTCAACCATAGGTTGACGCAGACTATTTCAATTCATTTCAGCCCAGGTTGGCGGGCGAGTCAAGGGGACGGCGGGGGACGGCGATTGCAGATTACTGATTACCGATTGGCGATGTGGGATTGGAACGGCGCTTCGTAGCGCACGAATGCCGGCGACTCGGAATAGATTGAAGTTCAATCGCCGTGCGTGTATTCCATGAAGGCGCGGATAACGTGCGCAACGACGGGGCCCACTTCCTTGCGCTTGACGTCGTCCAGACGGGCCAGGCTGGCGCTCATGCGGGTTTCGAACTCGCGGAGAATCTGCGCGCGGCGGCGGGTCAGTTCGCGCTCGATATCGGCGCGCTTCATGCCGTGTTCGCGCTCGAGTTCGTCGGCGAGCGCCATGAGCTTGCGCTCCACCTCGGCGCGCATCTGCCGCGCCTGCTGCTTGGCGCGTTCCACGGTCTCCCCGGCGCGTTTCTCCAGCCGCGAAATCGTTTCAAAAATGTCGTCGCTCATGCCTGTCCCTCGTTCGTGTGAGTGCCGCGTGGCCTTGAACCGCTTCTAGTCTAACGGAGCGCGCCGGGATGTCAAGGAGGGGAGATTGGGTAATTGGGAAATTAGGAGATTGGGAGATTAACAACGACCCCAATTACCTAATCTCCTAATTTCCCAATCTCCCTTTTGCCCCTCCCTCCCCTCCCGGATATAATCCTTCCATCGCAACAAACGTTCTCCGCCAAGAGGATCACCGCATGGCCGCTCTGCTGATACGAAACGGGATGGTGCTGGACGGCTCCCCCAGGTCAAAGGCGGTCCGCGCGGACCTGCTGGTCGAGCGCGGGCGCATCGCGCGCATCGGCGCGGGGCTGAAGGCGCCGGGTGCGCGCATTCTGGACGCGGACGGCATGATGGTGACGCCGGGGTTCATCGACGCGCACTCCCACAGCGACACCAACGCCCTGCTGGACAGTCGCGCCGAGGGACGCCTGCGCGACGGCGTGACCAGCGAGGTCAACGGCACCTGCGGACTCTCTCTCTTCCCGCTGATCGGCGCGGTGGGCGAGGCGCACCGCAGGGAACTTGCGGCGCGGCGGATCAAGGCGGATTGGACCGATGCGGCCGGCTATTTCGCGCGCGTCGAGAGGGATGGCAGCGCAATCAACCGCGGCTTCCTGGTCGGGCACGGCGCGCTCCGAGGCGCGGTGGTCGGTTATGAGCCGCGTCCCGCCACCGCCCATGAGCAGCAGCGCATGGAGCGGCTGCTTCAGGAATCGCTCGAACAAGGCGCGCTGGGCTTGAGCAGCGGGCTCTGCTACCCACCGGGCTGCTTCGCGGGAACGGCGGAACTGGCCGGCCTCTGCCGCCACCTGAAGGACCGCCCCTACTGCACCCACATGCGAAACGAGGGACGCCGCCTGCTGCAATCGCTCGAAGAGGCGCTCTCCATCTGCCGCCGCGGCCGCGCGCCGCTGCATGTCAGCCACGTCAAGACCTTCGGGCGGTCGAACTGGTGGAAGATCGACGCGCTGGAGCGCAGGCTGTTCGAGGCGCGCCGCAGTGGAATGGATGTCACCGCCGACCGCTACCCCTACACCGCCGCAATGACGGAGCTGTACACCATCTTCCCCGACCGGCTGATGGCCGGCGGCGGCGAGGCGGCGCTGAAGCGGCTGCGCAACCGCCGCACGCTGGCGCAATTGAAAGCCGAGGCGCTGCGCTCGCAGCGCAGGCTGCTTTGGGACAAGATCGTCATTTCGGTGGCGACCGGAGGGGCGAAGGAATTCGAGGGGCTGAATCTGGCGCAGGCGGGGGAACGGCTGGGGGTGGAGCCGTTCGAGGCGGCCGCGGAGTTACTACGGCGGGCGAAGATGGATGTCTCCGCGATCTTCTTCGAAATGTCGGAGGACAACCTCGCGCGCATCCTGGGCTGGCCGTTCGTCAGCATCGGGTCGGATTCCTCGGCGCGCAGCCTGACCGGGCCGACGGCGGAGGGAAAGCCGCACCCGCGCGCGTTCGGCTCCAGCGCGCGATTCCTGAGGGAGTACGTGCTCAACCGGAAGGTGATGCCGCTGGCGGAGGGGATCGCGCGGCTGACGAGCCTGCCGGCGCAACGCTTCGGCCTCAAGGAGCGCGGTCTGCTGCGCCCCGGTTGCCACGCGGACATCGTCGTGTTCGACCCGAAGGAGATTGCCGACGCAGCCACCTACGACGCGCCATTCCAATTATCGCGCGGCGTGCGGCATCTGCTGGTCAACGGAACGCCGGTGATTGAAGGCGGCAAGGTGACAAGCGCGCGGCCGGGGAAAATCCTTCGGGGCTAACGGATTCAGCGTCCCTCACGGCAGGTCCTTCGCGCACCGGAACCCGACGTTGCAGAAGAGCATATCCCCCGGCGCGGTGCGGCGGTTCGACGCGCGGGCGGCCACCGACAGCGGCTCCGCCATGAGCGTGCGCAGCAACTGGCCGAACGAACCTGCGCCGTGCTGCGCGGCGGGACTATCCGGTCCCATATTCCGAGGGGGAGTCAGTTCCGGATGTTCGCTAATGGCCATTTCGTGCTCCTGCCCGGAGCGATCGGCATAGACCACGCGCGGGCGCTGGTTCTCCGCATACGTCACGCGCAGCAGCCGGCAGCCGCTGTCCAGCGTCACCTTGACGGCGGGGCTCGCCGGGGAGGCGCCGGAGGGAATCGTGCGCGAGCCGGCAATCGCCTGCCCTTCCTTGATCAGCACGCTGCAACTCACCACGCGCCCGTACTCCGGAAACCATTTGCGAAGCTCGAAGACCGCCACCTCGCTCGACATGCCCTTGAAGAAGAACTCCTCCTCGACCGGGGCCTGTATCTCCAGGAAGACGCCCGGCGAGTCGGTGAGGATGACGTGCGCGGGGTTCGACTGCTTGTCGGCGACGCACTCCGGCGCGATGCGCTGCGGGCGGCCCGTCTCGACCCCGGCCCATGAGGCGCCGCGGATCGGACGCGGAACGACCGACGCGCCGGTATCCTTGTCCGAGGGAGGCGGCTCCTGTTCGAAGGCGACCCACTCGGCGAGGTTCCCTCCCAGGTCCATGCAGCCTTCCTCGGTGCGGTCCGACGCCACGCTCCCCGCCGGGGCGGGCCCGCGCGAGAAGACCGCCTCCGCGCCGGTGCACTCGTTCCCCCAGGGGTAAATGCGCCCCGTGCGGCCGCGCGCCGCGCGCTCCCATTCCACTTCCGTCGGCAGTCGCTTTCCCGCCCAGGCGGCGTAAGCGGCGGCGTCGTTCCATGAGACGCAGCAGACCGGCAGTTTGGCCCGCTCGGGCGTGAGTTCGCTCCCCGTCCATTGCGGCGGCCTCTTGTGCTTGGCGGCAGCGATGAAACGGGCGTATTGCTCGTTGGTCACTTCCGCGGCATCCAGGTAGAAGCCGGGGCTTTCCAGCGCGCGCACGGAATTGCCGGAGGCGTCGCTCTCCGCCGAGCCGACGGTGAACGAGCCGGGGAGGATCAGCACCATCCCCGCGGGACAGGGGCCGTTCCTGATCGCGGCAACGCGCCCATCGAACGCGGCGGGGTCGGAGGGCATGATGACCAGCGCCTGCTCACAGAAAGCGCGGGAGCCGGGCCAGTCCCCCGCCCCTGCGGCGGCCTTCGCCTGCTTCATCAAGGCGTCGAACGCGTCCACGTGCGACTGCGCGTCGCGGCGCGCTTCCTTCGCAGCGGTGAAACTCGGATCGATCTCCTCCATCTTCTGAGCGAAACCGAGCACGTCGCGCCAGCGCTTTTCGGAGGCGGCTTTCTGAGCCAGGCCCAGGCCGGTCTTGCAGACCAGGCCGCGGCAGACCGCCTCCTCTTCTTTGCTCACGGCGGCCATGCGGCTGAGCGGGAATTGTTTCTGCACATCCTGGTAGACCGGAATGGCCTTCTCGAATTCGGACTGGCGCAGGAGAGCGTCCGCCTTCTGCTTGAGCGCCAGCGCGGAGGCGACGTACGGGGCGAGCCGCTCCGCCTCGCTTGCGGCGCGCAACCCGAGCGGCCTGCCGGGCATGCGTTCCGCGATGGCGCGGTACTCGGCCAGTCCCTGCTCGGCATCCCCCCCCTTCGCAAGAGCCTCGGCCTTGGCGTACTGCGCTTCGCACTCCGTATTCTGCCAGTTCCGATAGATGACGAAGTACCCCAGGCAGGAGAACATCAGCAGGGCGAACAGCACCACCCCCCTGACGATCCAGCGGCGCGCTTTGGAAGAGACGGGTTGATTCTCCATCCGGGTCCACCCTAATCCTCTGAAATTACTCCAGGGACATTATACTTCTTTGGCCGAAAGTCCGACAGGCTTTGCCCCGGGTCTTTGGCATTTTCCGTCGCGGCAGCAGGGCAAACGCATCTCAAGAGCGCCGCAGGCTGTGGCGTCAAGGGTCGCGCTGCGCGCGATGGTTTGTGGAGTGCGGCGGCAACGACGCCGCTTTGGATGGCGTGGAGTCCGGCGCCCTCAGGGTGCAGCCCCGTGAGTCGT
>CAIUPP010000025.1 GCA_903901045.1 uncultured Planctomycetota bacterium | reverse complement strand
CCCCCACGACTCGCTTCGCTCGCCGTGGGCTAAAGTCCGACGGCCGCTTCGCGGCCTGACGAACGGAACAGGATGGTTTCAACAGAGCAAAACAGTTTCCAGGCTCGCACTTCCAAGGCATCTTTCGTTCCTCTTCCTTTGTGAGGCGACCCTCATGTTGGACAGACACGGGATTCTCCTGGCGTTGTGCGCGACTTTGCTTCTGTCTGCAGGCGCCCATGCCGAGGCGGGGCTGGTCGCGCGTTACGATTTTGGGGAAGGCAGCGGGACGGTTGTGGCCGACAAGAGCGGCAATGGGTGCAACGGAAAAATCGCCGGCGGGCAATGGATGAAGGGGAAGGGGAATTTTGCCCTGCTGTTGGACGGGGTGAAGGACTACGTGGACTGCGGCAGCGGCAAGGCGCTGAACCTCAGCGGCTCGATGACGGTCTCTCTCTGGGTGCTGCCCCGAGAGGCGGCCGGAAAGCCGCATGAGTCCTATGCGCTTGCCAAGGATGGCTACAACATCACGCTCGATCCGAACGGGACCGTCAACTTCAAACTGGTCACGGGCCGGACGGTGAATGACCGCCACGAATGGCTGAGCCTCTCCTCCAAGGGGCGCGCGCCGCGCGGGGAATGGACTCTGGTGACCGCCGTCTACGACCAGCCGGCCAAAGAGGAACGAATCTACTTGAACGGCCAACTGGACAACGTCCGAAAGCATGTCGAGCAGCCTGACATCTTCGCTGTGGAGGAGCATAAGCTCCTGCTCGGATGCAATTCCCACGCGCAGCCGGCGGACTTCTTCCGAGGCATGCTGGCCGATGTGCGGGTATACGACCGGCCCTTGTCGGGGGATGAGATCCGCCTTTTGGCCCAATCGGGGAGCGCGGCCATGACGAAGGAGATGCAGGCGGTGCTCGATGTCAACTTCCGCCCGTTTCCGTACTTCGTGGGAAAGAACCTGCGCGTGAATCTGGACCTGGGGGGTCTGACTGCGCTGGAGTTCAAGCCGGCTCTGTCCGTTCAATATGCCGACTGCGCCGACGGCAAGGTCTTGCAGTCGCGCACGCTGGAAACGCTCGCGGCGTTGGACAAGGCCGTCGTCCTCCTGCCGGCGGCTGACGTGAAACCGGGCGAATACGAAATCACCGCCCGGCTCCTTGGCCTGAACAAGGAAGTGCTGGCGTCGCGTTCCTTCAAGATCCCCAAATATCCTTCCGGAAGCTATATCGGGCTGACGCGGGTTCCCGAAGAGCGGCCCGTAACGCCGCCCCCCGCCGAACTGATTCTCAGGAATGAAACCATCGAGTGCGCGATCTCTCCCCTCACCGGACAAGTGACGGGCATCCGCTACCTTCCCCGGAATGTCGCGCTGGTGGAGAAGAGCGCGGACGTTTACCTGTTTCGTGAAAAGGACGCCCCCCGCCTTTCAGAAGAGCAGGACCGGGTGACCGGCTATCGAGCCGGCGCAGAGGGAAAGCCCGGCGGTTTCGAGCTGGTCTGCACGAATCCCGGCCTGCCGGACATCGAGATGACCAAGGCCTACCGGATGGAGGCGGACCGGCTGGTCAAAGTCGTCTACTTCAGGGCCACCTCCGACCGCAACGATGGCGAGTTGATCTTCCTGCGCTCCACGCTGCGGATGCCGCAGGAGTTCTACCGGGACGGCTACCTGTATCGCCCGATGTGGGACGGCGGCGGGTGGGTCGGCAGGGGGGCCGTGCCGTTTGTCGCCGGCAACAGCATCACGGACCATCGCCCCCTTAAAGACCTCGACGCCGGCCGCTTCATCTATGTTCAACCGAAACTGGACATCGGACTGGCGCACTACAAGCACAAAGTGAACGGGCACCTGGACAACCCCAAGGGGTACTCGGTGCAGAGCAGCGTCATCGAGGACCGCGGCTTCCTGGACCCCCAGGGCTGGGACGCCTACTTCACCGGCGAGGTGGTCCGGGAGGGATATTTCCTTTCCTGCGAGTCGCACTTCATGGTCTTCCAGGGGGACGCCCGGCAGTTCCACGAGCATGACCTCGCGCTGCCCGACCTGGCCGCCATGGCCAGGAGCAAGGTGCCGGACTGGTGGCGCAAGGTCAAGTCCATCGGCGGCTTCACGTATGACCAGTTGGAGGCCGGGAGGAACGGCATGGTCCTCGACCGCAGCCGGCACGTGCTGGCGGGTTACGGGCCGGACGAGTACCTGTTGAGCTGCATCGGCGACTTCATGACCGGCGACTATCGGACCGAGGGGAGTTTCAATGTCCTCGGCCGGCCCCCGAAAACCCAGATGGTGACTGCCGACGAGGTCAGGGCGAACCTGAGCGCTTACCGCCAGATCGATCCGGAACGGCTGAAGCTCTCCCTCTATACCTGGTACAGCAGCGCCTCGGACAAGTCCACGGTCTATATGAAGGAGCATCCGGAATGGCTTCTGCGCAACGACATGGGGGCGCTGCTCCAGAACGGCGCGGGTGAAACCTATAACTACACGCTCAATGACGTCACGCAGCAGCAGAAGGACTTCACGAAGCAAATGTACGCCAATATGCAGAAGGGATATCGTCTTGACTTCACATACAAGGATGGCGACAACACCGAAGCGGTCAACTTCTTCCCGGAAAAGAACTACCGGCACAACTATCACGCGCAGATCGCCTACCGCGCCATGAAGCTCACGGCGGAGGAGAACGGGTACGCGCACTTCATCAACGGCTCCTGCTTCCCCGACTACTCGCACGGCGGCTATTTCGAGTACGGCGGCGAGCTGGATTATTTCGACAAGGTGGACTGGCGCATCGCCGCGAATGTAGCGTACGTGGCGCGCCGCTACATGCCGCCGCCGCTGATCTCCTGCCTGCTGTATTGGACCGACACCGCGCGCTCCAACCGATATGTGATGTACGGCACGACCCCGCACCTGGGGATGCTCTGGGCCGATATGGACACCTGCCATTCCTTCTTGACCACGGAGCTGGCGTTCGAGGAGAAGGACGCGGAACTGATCGTCAACGACGCGGTTCATCCGAACTGGTGGAAGTTCGAGACCGAGACGCTCGAAAGCGCCCTGCTGAAGTCGGGCAAGAGTTACATTCTGCCGCTCATCAACCATGACGCGCACGAGAAGTCCGAGAACATCGAAGTGCGCCTGGCCGGATTGGAGATCAACCCGGCCGCCCCGGTCTATCTCTGGCAGATTCAGCCGCTGATCCCGCGCGGGTATGACTACACGGCGCACATCCCCGAGAAGCGCGCGACGGTTGCCTACCAGCTTCAGGTCCTCTCGGCCGACCAGGGAGCCCTGAAGATCGCCGCCACGGCTCTCCGGGCGAACCAGCCGAAAATCCTGCTCTTCGGCCAGTTGCCTGCCTACGTCTATTCCGTCAATGGCCGGCGGAGCAACCTTCTGCTGTGCAGTTCGCGGGGGGTGACGATTGAAGGGAAGAGCGAGGGCGACAGCGTGGCTTTGTCGGTGCAGAACGAGGAACCAGCCGCCGAGCTACTTGTATTGCTTCGAGAGGGGGCTTCCAACGCCGCGGCGACAGTGAACGGCGAGGCTGCGCCCTGCGAATTACTGCGCTTCGGCGAGCGCCTCTTCGCCAAAGTGGCCGTGCCGAAAGGGACCTCACAGGTCGTGGCGCGGGCCACTGCGGGCAACCCCCAGGTCGCCGCGCTGGAGTCGCCGGCTCGCGATTGCTACAAGGACTACGCCCTATGGTGGTATCCGGAAAGGCAGGACCCGACGATTGTCGCCGACAAGGTGGATGGCGTCGCTTGCTGGAAACTGATTGGCCCCGGTGTGCTGTACAGCCCGTTCAATCGCGGCGACTTCAAGAGCGTCACCAAAGGCGTGGCGTTCCGGCTGAACGGCGGCCAGGCGAAGGGCAAAGTCCTCTTCAGCTTCGGCGAGTACGCCAGGACCATTCCGCTCGATTTCGCGGGATGGAAAGAGTTCGTCATCATGAGCGACCAGTTCGACAGCAAGCCGAAACAGGTGTGGGGCGCCAGCGCGCAGTTCAAGTTCGAGGTCCCCGACGGAAGCGTCTACGTCTCGGACCTCCGGCTCATTCCCACCCCGCCGGAAGAGCGCGTCGCGGTCCAACCGGTCAGGCAGAAGGCCGAAATTCCATACGTGAACGCGGCGCCGCTCCTCGATGGCGAATTGAACGATGAGATCTGGACGAAGGCCGTCAAACTCGAAACTCCGGACAAGCAGACCACGTATTACGTTGCCTACGACGACAAGAACCTCTACGTGGCAGCAAGATGTCTCGAGGGAATCGTAGCCCTGCCTTCCAAACCCGCTCGCGGCAGCCATCAGTGCTTCCAGCCGCCCAATGTGGAGTTCTACTTTGTGCCGAAGGACATCCGGAAGATATACCAGTTCGCCGTGACGGCGGGGGGCGGGCAGGCCAACGTCCTCTACTCGACCCTGGACGCGCCGATCGGAGAAGAGGATTGGACCGGAACGTGGAAAGCGGCCACGGGGTTCGGCTACAACCTTTCCTGGCAGGCGGAGGTCGTGATCCCGTTCAGCGATCTGGGCGGGAAGCCCCCGCAGAAGGGGGATATCTGGCTGGGCGGTTTCTTCCGTCAGGGCGGGATTTCAACTCTCTCCGGATGGAACTACAAAGGAGGCAGTTGGCGCGCTGTTGATACGAACTATGGAGAACTTTTGTTCTCAGGGAAATAGCGTTGATTCTGCCCTGTTGAAACCATCCAGCGAGCCCCCGCAGGGGGTGACGGATAGTAGCCCACGGCGAGCGAAGCGAGTCGTGGGGGACCCAGATGCTTTCGGGCGTTAAGAGCCCCCGAAGGGGGCGACGGAACCTTG
>CAIUPP010000024.1 GCA_903901045.1 uncultured Planctomycetota bacterium | reverse complement strand
CGCCCGTGGTTGGAACCGGAGGCTGCGACCGCAATTCTTCCCGTATCTGCGCCTGGATTGATTCGCGCTCGACATCCAGCTCGGAAAGTCGCGCTTCAAGTTCCGCAAGCGTGCGTTGTTGTGGTTCTGGCGGCACTATTACCTTCCAGCCTGACAAGGCTCCACGGTTTTCATCGCTTCCGCAGTTTCGAACGGCCGTCGGCAATGCCGGCGGATGTTGTTGTGGCCAAGGTGGAGATCTGCAGTAAAGAAGACGTTCATGACGGTAGTACGCTCTGCTTGAGAATTGTCCTTTCCGCAAACGCTATCCAACTGCAGGCCAAATAGCAACTCGCGCCACACTGTAGCCGCGTCCACTGTCGCACGCTCACAAACACCATACCCGTACACGCAACACCTGCCGCGCTCCATGTTCATCGTTCTCGCGTGTCTCAACAGCAATCCACACCGGCGCTTCGCTCTTTTCAAATACCTGCCCTGACGCACGCCCGCTTCGGGCGCGGAAGACGTTTCCGTCGCCCCTGTCACGGCGGGATGCTACGCTTCGCGGCACCCGCCGCGCCAGTTGCGTCGGTCCCGTCCGCCGCGCCCTACGCTAGCCCAGTTCCAACAACCATTAAGCCCCGCTGCTTACAAGGGAAAAAGAGTCCGTGCCAGAATGTATTTGCATCCTGGTTCTAACGAACTCTGAACGAGGGCCTCCGTCTTGAATTCTGATAGCGGGTCTTCCGACCAAGCAACCATGCGGGCTCAATAGAGATGAAGCCAGACTCGACAGGCACCATTGCAAAGGCAGCGTTGCCTGCGTCTGTCCAGCTGGTCTCGCAGCCGACGCATCAAACGCACGCCGGCGGCCCAGAAACTATTGCGGTTCGCCCTGGCCCCACCCATTCATGACAGAAGGCGGGCTTGTCCGGCATCGAGGTCGGACTCCCAGTTATTGGCGGGCTCGGGTCAGGGGCGGATGACCTCATCATTCAAAGCGATTTGAAGCGCCCGAGGCGGAGAGTCCTATTCAAGGCAAGTTGGACTGGCCTGCTTCCCTACGAGAAGATTCCGGACTCTACGGCCCATGGTGTTGTCTTCTCGGTCATAGAGGGTAGCGTGTCGGCTTCCCAGTTGGAATTCAGGGTTCATCTCCGTCCGGGCAAAATTCGTTCTGTCACAGCGATGTGGCGATCAGTTTTTCGGCATCGAAGACCGTTCCTTTCTGCAGCATGAAGTAGACGGCGCGCGCCAACTTCGCGGCCAGGATGGCATTGCCTTTGAACTTTCCTCGTTTGGCGATCAGACGATCTGCGTATAGCGTTATCAGCGGATGGTAGCGCTTGCAGCTCACGGCCGCCTCACCGAAGGCCCAGCGTAGGTAGGCGTTGCCCATCTTGCCGCCGGTCAACCCTTTGACCTTGCCGGCGCTGGCAACCGAACCCTTGACCAAGCGAGCGTAACTGAGGAAGTTCTTCACCGTGGGGAAGCGCTCGATGGCGTCGATTTCAAAGAGAATGGTTATGGCCAGGACCTGTCCGATGCCCGTGACGGTATTCAGCAAATGATAATCCCGGCCTTCATGCCGTTTGGCCTGCCGGACGATCTCGTCTTCCAAGGTTTGGATTTGTGTATCGTAGGCGCGGATCACATCCATCTCACAGGTCACCGCCATACGGTGCAGGGGGTTTTCATACTGGGCCAGAATCCGTTCCACCCAGACATCGCGATTTAGGCCACCCTTGGCCGCGGGCACGAGTCCTTCCGCCGTCTGATTCATTGACACGTGGGTCAGCAAGGCGGATCTCTGCCAGACGTAACTCATGCGCTGACGCAGGAGCGCGCGGATCGGCCGCCGCTCGGCCGGATACACGTAGGCCGGGGGGATCAGGTTCGCCCGCAACAGGTGCGCCAGTTTCTCCGAGTCGATCCGGTCGTTCTTGTTTTTCCCGCCGTGAATGTGCTTCAAGTAGAGCGCATGCGCCAAGACGAACGGCAACTTCGCTTCGTAGCAGGCGTCTGCCAGCCAGTACCAGTTGAACGTGCTCTCGCAGACCACCGTCAGCGAATGACGATAAGGCTCGATCCTCTTCAGGAAGAAGTCCCAGTCGTTGCCCTGAATGTTTGTGTGGACTAGCTTGTTCCCCTGCCGATCCATTACGCACACGTACATCACGCGTGCGTGCAGATCTATTCCGCAGTTGAATTCTGTTGTCGATGTGTAATACTTCATCTCGCTCCTCCTCGGCATGCGTGCATTGTTGGGACACGCCGCCCCGTGCGGCGCGAACCCGGGCCATTATTGCACCGGGGAGGAGCGTTCGCCTCTCCCAATAGGGCTTAGAGGAGATTCAAGGATCGCCGAACTCCGAAATTGTCAAGGGACTGCCGGCGGCTACTGGCATCGCGCCACGGGGTGGCGCTTTCAAAATTATTTTCTCACCGCGAAGGTTTTTTGGGTGAGCTACTCTCAACAGACGCACCGGGCGGATGAATAACAACCCGAGGCGGGTAACAGTCCGCAACTTAACCTGACAGTCTAACCGCCTTCAGCCTAATCCCCTTCTTCCCTCAGCGCGGCGCGGATTTGGGTGGCGACGGCGCGCAGGTTGGCGTCCCATTCCTCGGCCAGGGGGTCGATAGTGGCGACTTCGGCTTGGATCTGGCGGGCGATGGTCTGGGACGGCT
>CAIUPP010000023.1 GCA_903901045.1 uncultured Planctomycetota bacterium | reverse complement strand
TCTTTCGTGTCATACGACGCGAGAACCCGTTCGCGCAGGTCGATCGATAGAGTTTTCATGTCCGCAGTCTACCAAATAACCGCGGATAAGGCCACAGTATTTCTTAATATGCTCTAAAGGAATTCTCGTTGGGCAGCCCCTTCAATAGAGGGGGTTCGCGGCGTCGCGGTCCGTGACAAGCGCCCGCGAATCGTCGAAGGAATTGTAGCGGGTTGCGATGCAAGAAGAAAGCCTTGCACCACTCCCCTCAACGCACCGTCGCCCGCTCAATCGCCCTCTTGAAACTTTCCGTGGCCCCCTGGATATCCTCCGCCCCGAGGATGGCGGCGCAGACGGCGATAGTGACGCGCCCTTTCGGCGCGGCGGAGAGAACGGCGTACAGGTTATTCAAAGTAATCCCGCCGATGGCCACCAGCGGCAGTTGCACCTCCGCCGCGACGGCCTTCAGATGCTCGACCCCGACCCCCTTTTCATACCCGCGCGTCTGCGTCGGATAGATCGGTCCCACGCCGATGTAATCCGCTCCGCCTGTCACGGCCTGCCGCGCCTGCTCGATGGTGTGGGTGCTGACCCCCACGACTTGCGCGCGGCGGAGTATCTTGCGCGCGCCGGCGGGGGGGATGTCCTCCTGGCCCAGGTGCACGCCATCCGCGTTCACCAGCTTCGCGAGGTCGGGCCGGTCGTTCATGATGAAGGCCACCCCGGCGTTCTCGGTCATCTTGCGAAGGTCGCGGCTGATCCGCACGATCTCCCGGTCGGCGGTTTCCTTGCAGCGCAATTGCACCACGTCCGCCCCGCCATCCACCACCGCGCGCGCGGCGTCCAAGATCGGGCGCTTGCAGTGCGCGGGGGAGAGCAACACGTACAGCCGCATCTTGGCGAGAATTTCCTCTTTCGACATTCCCATCTGCTCTCCTTTAGCCGCAGGAGGGTCTGGCTCATTTTTGCGCAACAAAAATGTGCCTGACCCTTTCCACGGTGAGGGGGTCAGGCGTCTTTTCGCAACGGCGAAAAGCAGCCAGACCCCGCTTGCCAAACGTAGGGGCAAGGCATGCCTTGCTCCTGCAACGACTTGCGCCTTCCACGCCGTACCGCAGGCATCGCGTCCACGCTGTCGTTTGCTTGACAGGTTTTCGCCCGCTGCTATAATAGCAGTACAGGCCTTGTGGGTCGAGCGGAGGGACAATGCCGCCGGCCTAACTCTTTCTCCTGCCTTGACTTTCACGGAGCCGCTGTGTCAGACGAAGCTAGGGAATTTTGCGGTCTCTTCGGGATTTGGGGCCACGACGAGGCGGTTTTCAAAACGTACCTTGGACTTTACTCGCTCCAGCATCGCGGCGAGGAGAGTTGTGGCATCGCATCCACGGACGGGCGCGAGCTCCTCTCGCACCGCGCGATGGGGCATGTCAACGACACCTTCACCCCCGAAGTGCTCCAGAAGCTGCGCAACCGCGCCGCCATCGGGCATGTGCGCTACTCCACAACCGGCGGAAGCCGCATCGAGAACGCGCAGCCCTTCGTCGCCACCTACGCGCGCGGCCCCATCGCCATTGCGCATAACGGAAACCTCGTCAACGTCGCCGAATTGCGGCGCGGCTACGAGCGGCATGGCGGAGTCTTCCAGACCACCACCGACACCGAGGTGATCGTCCACGTCATTGCGAAATCCTGCAACCAGCAGCGGGAAGACCGGTACGGGCAGTGCTTCAACAGCCTCCAGGGCTCGTACAGTCTGCTGTTGCTCACCCCGCACGAGATGGTCGCTGCGCGCGATCCGCAGGGCTTCCGCCCCCTGAGCCTGGGGCGGCTGGAGGATGCCTACGTCGTGGCCTCCGAAACCTGCGCCCTGAACCAGGTGGGCGCGGAGTTCATACGCGACATCGAGCCCGGCGAGATGATCCGCATCACTCCGGAGGGAATGAAGAGCTACCACTTCGTGCCCCCCGAGGAGACCCGCCCGCATCACTGCATCTTCGAATTGATCTACTTCGCCCGGCCGGACAGCAGCGTCTTCGGCCAGAACGTGCATGAGACCCGCAAGAAATTCGGCGCGCAGCTCGCGCGCGAGCATCCCGTGGACGCCGACGTGGTGATTCCGATCCCCGACGGCGGCAACTCCGCCGCAGTCGGCTACGCGCAGGAAAGCGGCATCCCCCTGGACTTCGGCTTCATCCGCAACCATTACGTGGGCCGGACCTTCATTCAGGCCAGCCAGGACCGGCGCGCCGCGGGGGTGGCGATGAAACTCAGCCCCGTGCCCGAAGTGGTGCGCGGCAAGCGCGTGGTGGTGCTGGATGACTCCATCGTGCGCGGGACCACCTCGCGCGTGAAGATCGCTCAGTTGCGCGCCGCCGGCGCGCGCGAAGTGCACATGCGCGTCACCTGCCCGCCGCATTGCTTCCCCTGCCACTACGGCATCGACTTCCAGGGGAAGCAGGAGCTGATCGCCGCGCGCAGCCCGCTGGCGGAGATACGCCTCTCCCTGAACCTCGACAGCCTCGGCTACCTGAGCGTGGAGGGGATGCTCAACTGTGTCCGCCCGCCGAAGGACAACTATTGCACGGCCTGTTTCACCGGCGAGTACATCGTGCCGTTCTGCGAGGAGACCGGCAAGTTCAGCCTGGAATGCGGCGGCCCCAAAACCTGAGGACTGAGGAACAGCCTGATGGATTCTTCCAACGGCGCGCAAGACGGCCTGACGTACAAGGACGCAGGGGTGGACATCGACACCAAGGGGAAGTTCACCGACTCGATTCAGGGGATGATGCGGCGCACCTTCGGCCCGCGCGTGATCGAGCTGCCCGATGGCTTCGCAGGCCTTGTGGCGCTCAAGAGCGACAGCCTCCTCTCGCGTCCCTACCGCCAGCCCGTGCTGGCCTCCTGCACCGACGGCGTGGGCACTAAGCTCAAGATCGCCTTCCTCATGGACAAGCACGACACCGTGGGGATCGACCTGGTGGCGATGAGCGTCAATGACCTGATCACCACCGGCGCGGAGCCCCTCTTCTTCCTCGACTACGTCGCCATCGGCAAAGTGGATTCCGCCAAGCTCAGCCAGATCGTCAAGGGCGTCACCGACGGCTGCCTGCAGGCCAACTGCGCGCTGATCGGCGGTGAGACCGCGGAGATGGCCGGATTCTACAAGGAGGGCGAGTACGACCTGGCCGGGTTCGCCTGCGGCGTCGTGGAGCGCAACCGGATCATCGACGGGAGGAACATCAGCCCGCGGGACGTCGTCATCGGCGTCGCCTCCAGCGGCCTCCACAGCAACGGCTACACCCTCGTGCGCAAAGCGTTCCTCGACCACGGCAAAATGTCCGTGTTCGACCAGGTGCCGGAGTTCGGCTGCACGCTGGGGGAGGAACTGCTGCGCCCGACGCGCATCTACGCCGCCACGATCATGTCGCTCGTGAAGC
This sequence comes from uncultured Planctomycetota bacterium, assembly GCA_903901045.1. Classification (GTDB taxonomy): domain Bacteria; phylum Planctomycetota; class Brocadiia; order CAIUPP01; family CAIUPP01; genus CAIUPP01. The sequence continues at coordinate 197,868 of CAIUPP010000023.1, read as the reverse complement.
ATTACCGTCATAAGAACATCCTGCACGGCATCGCCAACATCACCGGGGGCGGCCTGCGCGACAACATCGAGCGCATCCTCCCCAAGCGCTGCCAGGTCCGCATCCGCAAAGGCTCCTGGCCGATCCCGCCCGTCTTCCAGGTCATGGCGCGCGTCGGCAACATCAACGAAGAGGAGATGTACCGCGTCTTCAACATGGGCGTGGGCATGGTCCTCATCGTTCCCCCCTTCAACGTGGAGATGGTGCTGCGCCTGCTCAAGCGGCGCAAAGAGACGGCGTGGGTCATCGGCGACGTGAAGCAGGGGAAGCGGGGCGTGCTGATCGAGGAGTGAGAACGGCGATTTGCGATTGGCGATTAACGGTGCGCAGTGCGCACCTGTGATTGCTGAATTGCGATTCGACGGCTTTTTGTGCGCAAAAGGGGTGTTGCGTCACAGACAGCTAAGCTTGCTGGCGCTTCTGCTGGTGAGGTGACACGGGTCATCCGGCTTTGCCCAAGCCAGGCGGACATATCAGAAATCGCGACTCAAAAATCAGAATTCAGAATTCAGAAATCGTTCCGTACTCATTCCTTCTTCGTCGTCTTGCGCGCTGCGGGGGCGGCTTTCGGCTTCGCCGGCTTCTCCTCCTGCCACTCCAGGCGGGGCACATCTCCCCAGAGCAGTTCCAGGTCGTACAACTCGCGCCATTCCGGATCGAACAGGTGCACCACGAAACTGCCGTAGTCGAGTAGCACCCAGCGGCTCTGGCCGGCCCCTTCGATGCCGATCGGCTTGAGCCCGCGCGTCAGGAGTTCTTCCTGGATTGCCGCGGCAATCGCCCCCATCTGCCGCTCATTGTTTCCGCTGGCGATGAGGAAATAATCGGTCACGTATGCCAGTCCGCTGAGGTCCAGCAGGACGATCTTTTCGGCCTTCTTGTCCTCCGCGATGCGGGCGCACAAGCGCGCCAGTTCGGCTGAGGCAGGGGGTTGTTCGGCGGCGGTGCGCCGGGGGGCGCGAGCTCGGGTTGCGGCCATTCGTTCTCCGTTGTGCCAAGAGGGGCGATAGAAAGAGCAAAACTTCCATCAGAGAGTCTACTCTTTCTCGATGAAGTCTTTCAAGCCGTATGTAGCACAGCAGCCCTCGGCTGTGCCGCTGCAGCCGCTTTGCCGCGCGCGAAAAGCGCTGGGGACACAACTTTCCTTTGGAAAGTATTATGTCCCCAGTTCGTGCCGGCTGTGCCGCTGCAGCCGCTTTGCCACGCGCGAAAAGCGCTGGGGACACAAAACTTTCCTTCGGAAAGTATTATGTCCCCAGTTTGTGCCGGCTGTGCCGCTGCAGCCGCTTTGCCGCGCGCGGAAAGCACTGGGGACACAAAACTTTCCTTTGGAAAGTATTGTGTCCCCAGTTTGCAGATTGCGCCTTATCGCTGCGTTGAGTTACGCCTTCGCGCTCTCGTCCGGGATGCGCATGCCGTAGAAGGAACGCCAGACGAAGAACAGCGCGGTGGCAAACAGCACGCCGCCGATGATGTATCGGATCATCGGGCTGCCGTGGTTCCTCGCTTCATGCTCGATCATCGTCACCGCGATCTCGGTCGCGAGCAGGCCGAACAGCGTGGTGAACTTGATCACGGGGTTCATGGCGACCGAGGAGGTGTCCTTGAACGGGTCGCCCACGGTATCGCCCACCACGCACGCTTCATGCAGCGGGGTGTTCTTGGCGCGCAGGTCGACCTCGACGATCTTCTTGGCGTTGTCCCATGCCCCGCCGGCGTTGGCCATGAAGATGGCCTGGAACAGCCCGAAGAAGGCGATGGCGACCAGGTAGCCGATGAAGAAGTGCGGGCTCAGGAATGGCAGCGCCAGCGCGAGGCAGAAGATCACCGCGAAGATGTTGACCATCCCCTTCTGCGCGTACACGGTGCAGATCTTCACCACTTCCTTGCTGTCCTTGATGTCCGCCGTCTTGCTTTCGAGGTTGATGTTTTCCTTGATGTACACCACCGCGCGGTACGCGCCGGTGACGACCGCCTGCGTCGCGGCGCCGGTGAACCAGTAAATCACCGCTCCGCCCATCAGCAGGCCGAAGAGGATCGGCGCGGCCACGAGGCTGAGGTGCGTCACGATGTCGTAGTGCGGCTGCGCCTGCATCACGCCCGCCGTGTCATACGTCGCGCCGAAGATGCCCAGCTTGCCCATCGCGTCGAGCAGCAGGATGATGCCGAAGATCATGGTCGTCGCGCCGACCACCGCCGTGCCGATCAGCACGGGCTTGGCCGTCGCCTTGAACGTGTTGCCCGCGCCGTCGTTCTTTTCCAGGAAGAGCTTTGCGTTCTCGAAGTCCGGCTCGAAGCCGAAGTTCTTCTTGATGTCCTCCTTGATGTTCGGGCGCGACTCGATCTGGCTGAGTTCGTACACCGACTGCGCGTTGTCGGACACCGGCCCGAAGCTGTCCACCGCGATGGTCACCGGCCCCATGCCGAGGAAGCCGAACGCCACCAGGCCGAAGGCGAAAATCGTGGCCGCGAACGGATAAGCCGGCGGCATCAACTCGGCGATTCGGGGGGACAGGAGCGAAGCGGCGAACATCAGCGCCAGCATGAGCAACCCCTGCCAGAAGGCGGAGAAGTTGCCCGCGACGAAGCCGGATAGGATGTTCAGCGACGCGCCTCCCTGGCGCGCGCTGATGACGACTTCCTTGACGTGCTTCGCGTTGGTGCTGGTGAATATCTTGGTGAATTCCGGGATCAACGCTCCGGCCACCGTGCCGCAACTGATGATGGAGGCGAGCACCCACCAGATGTCGGCAAAGTTCGGCTCGCCCGCCAGCAGCACCCACGTGGCCACGTACGTCACCACGATGGAGACGATGGAGGTCAGCCACACCAGATGCGTCAGCGGCTTCTCGGAGTCGAACTCCTTCAGCTTGCTGTACGCGCCCTTGGTCAGCGAGGCGCTGATGAAGTAGGAGCCGAGGGAGGTGAGGATCATCAGGATGCGCATGGCGAAGATCCAGACGATCAACTGGCCGCAGACTCCCTGCTTCTCCGGGGCGGAAAGCGCCAGCGCCAGGAAAGCGATCAGCGCCACGCCGGTCACGCCGTAGGTCTCGAAGCCGTCCGCCGTGGGGCCGACCGAGTCGCCCGCGTTGTCGCCGGTGCAGTCCGCGATCACGCCGGGGTTCTTCGGGTCGTCCTCGGGCAGGTGGAAGACGATCTTCATCAGGTCGGAGCCGATGTCGGCGATCTTCGTGAAGATGCCGCCGCAGATGCGCAGCGCGGAAGCGCCCAGCGACTCGCCGATGGCGAAGCCGATGAAGCACGCCCCCACCAGTTCCTTCGGCAGGAAGACCAGAATGCAGATCATGAAGAACAGCTCGACGCTGACCAGCAGCAGGCCGACGCTCATCCCCGCCTTCATGGGAATCATCAGGCCGTCGATCGGCTCCGGCCGAAGCGCGGAGAAGGCCGACCGCGAGTTCGCGCGCGTGTTGATGCGGATGCCGAACCATGCCACCCCGTACGAGCCGAGGATGCCCAGGATGGAGCAGACCAGGATCAGCATCACGTTCGCCACCGTCTTATGCTGCAATGCGCCGAAGTAGTAGATCATGCACAGGCCGATGAGCATCCAGAGGACCATCAGGAACTTCCCCTGCTGGAAGAGGTAGGTCTTGCAGGTCTCCCAGATGGTGTTGGAGACGTTCTCCATGGACTCATGGACGCGCACCGCGCGAATCTGGAGGTACTGGACCAGGCCGAAAATGACCCCCATGGCGCACACGGCCAATCCCAGGTACATCAGCAGCATGCCGTTCACGACGGCTCCGTGGACGTTGAAAGTCACTTGCTGGAGGTCCGGCAGGTTGATATCCGCCTCGCTGGCCCAGGTCGCCGGCGCGAGAACCGCCATAAGAATCAGAATCCCCAAACACCACGCGACGCCTCTTGACCGGTGCATAAGCGCACTCTCCTATAACAGAACCAGGACAACGGGCTGAATTTCCGCAGTGGGGCATCCAAGCCGGACACGATAAGTCACATATGATAGTAATCGCGGCGCTTTCCTGCAAGTCAGACCCGGTGACAATGCCAAAACCCCAATGACGGATGCCGCAAAAATGCCCAAAAAATGGCGCGGTTTGTGCATCTCAACATTCCCTCGCTACCCCCTCGTGCGCCAACCTTTCCTGTAGGGGCGCAGCATGCTGCGCCCTGGAACGCCCGCCAGCCGTGTAGGGGCGCAGCACGCTGCGCCCAGGAATGTCCGCCCGCCGTGTAGGGGCGCAGCATGCTGCGCCCAGGGATGTCTCATCCCTGTAACTAACCACATACCTTCAACAGCTTGTGAGGCCCGGTAAACCGGGGTATCATGGCCTTGGCACTGCTCCTATTGCGAGGGAATCAATCATGGCGCGAATCTTCTACGACATCAGCGTTCCGATCTACGACGGCATGATCCACTGGCCAAGCGACCCACCCGTTTCTATCACTGCGTACAAGGAACCGGAGAAGGGGGATCGTTGCACCCTGTCGCTGCTGAGCATGGGCAGCCACACCGGCACCCATGTGGACGCCCCGCGCCATTTCCTCCCCGGCGAAGGAGGCGTGGACGGGATCGCCCTGGAGAAGCTCATCGGCCCCTGCGTCGTGCTGGACTGCCGCGGCATGCCTTCGGTCGGTGCGGGGGCGCTGCGCGGCGTGGACATGAAGAAGACCCCGCGCGTGCTTTTCCGCACGGACAATTCGGACCGCTGGTGGGGGGGGGGATTCTCCGACGACTTCGTCGGGCTAGAGGAGGAAGCCGCTGTGCAATTGGTCGCGCAGGGCGCGCTGCTGGCGGGGGTGGACAGCTTGTCGGTGGAAAAACGGAAAGCCCCAACCCCCGCGGCACATTACGCGCTGCTGGGATCGGGGCTTGTCATTCTTGAGGGAATCAATCTGTCCGGCGTCGAGCCGGGGATTTATCAACTCATCTGCCTGCCGCTGCGCATCCGGCAGGGAGATGGCGCTCCGGCGCGGGCGATTCTTGTGCGAGAGACCTAGCGCCGGTTCGCCTCAATGGCGCGTTCGGGCTGCCCGGGGGCATCTCACTGCCCGGTCGTGTACGTTCCGCTTTCGACCCCCAGTTGGTTGATGATATAGGTCTGGGTCGGCGTGTACGTGGGCAAAGTCGCCGTAATCGAGTACGTCGTGGCGTTGGAAGTCACCGAGTAGTTCGTCACCGCGAAGTACTTGCCCGCCAGGTCTGTGGCGCCAATCCCGATCACGCTGAGCTGGCTCGCGTTCTGGGCCGTCAGGACGGGATAGTTTTGATGCACGGAGTAATACACGCGAAACGCCGTCCGGATCGTGCCGCAACCGGCAATCCCCTCGCTCATCTTCGCCGCGACGATGTTCCCTTGATAGAGCGGGAGCGCCACCAGGGCCAGTATGGCCACGATAACGACCACGATCATCAACTCGATCAACGTGAAGGCTTCAGGACGACGGCTCCGGTAGACCCACGCGCTCATTCCACGCCTCCTTGTCCCCAATAATGACATTCCCATGCGAGTTGGCTCACAATCGTTGTGCAGGTAGTCATCGGAAATATCCGGACCGAGCGAGCGCCATTGAGAATTGCCCCGCTCGGGGTTCAGTAGATGTTTGGAGCGGATTTGTGACGCGATGAGGAGGAGGCCCCATTATCACCGGTATGCTTCCGGGGAACCTCTGTGCGGAAACGTCGGCAGGGGAAACACCTAGGCGCATAGTAGCCTCCGGAAAATCGCAGCGCGATTTGCCGGATGGCGGCCCGACCATCCGAGTGACCTGTAACGGGCCTATCCCGTTACACCCTTGGACTTCTTAAACAGCGTAAGCTGCATGCCGGGAAAATGTTACGCCGGGAATATAGCAATTTCGGCCGACGAATGTCAAGGGGTTGGAACTGGTGGCGACATTCCTGATGAACTGCCGCCGCTGGGCTGTTCCTGTCAATGCGCCAGACGCGCACTCCTTCGTGCGGCCAATGTGCTCGCAACAGCAGGAAGCGAGCAAGTTCGGCAAATTCAAAAAAAGTGGCGCGGATTACCCATCCCGCGATAGTGTTCGCCGGGGTTGGATAATCCGCGCCGCAGTCGTTGAACCGGGCGGAATCGCTTAGCGCTTCGGGCCGGTCTTCAGGCGCGCGCGGCGCTTGTGAAGGGTCGGCTTCTGTCCGTGCGGGGCCTTGGTGTGACGAATCCTCTTCCGTTGAAGGTCGCGCTTCTTCATGCTTCGTTCCTCACGTTAAGAAATCAGAAACCCCGCCCGAGAGGGGGCAGGGGTGGCAGCTCCGGCCCAACCAGGCAGTTTAACCCGCCTGGAAGTGGGGCACGGCCGGAGCTGCCGGGGGAAATCTATCTGCAACGAGGCTCGCAGCCCCGCCTGCAGCTCATATCTGGTGCATATTCTTACTGGAAGTGCAGAACTTGTCAAGCGAGGAACGGCGAGAAGTGAGAACTGAGAACTGGAAACTGAGAACTGAGAACTGGAAACTGAGAACTGAGAACTGAAAGGTTCTCGACAGAAACCGTGCTGCTCCGGTTGTCAGGCCGCGAAGCGGCCGTCGGATTCTAGCCCACGACTCGCCTCGCTCGCCGTGGGCTAATATCCGTCACCCCCTGCGGGGGTTCGCAGGATGGTTTCTACAGGGCAAACTGAGAACTGGGAGAACGCCGTTCCGCTCTTCTTCGCTTTGCCGTCATTCGTCCAATTCGCAAATCGCTATTCGCCAATCGCTAATCGCAAATCATCCGTCCGTCGCCGGCAGGCTCACCAGGAACCGGCTTCCCTTCCCGGGCTCGGAGAACAGTTGGACGTGTCCTTCGTGCAGTCCCACGAGCTTCTTGACGAGGCTCAAGCCCAGGCCGGTGCCGGGGACTTTGGCGACGCGTTCGTTACGGATGCGGAAGAACTCCTCGAATATCCGTTCCTGGTCCTCCGGCGCGATTCCCATCCCGTTGTCGGCCACCTCAATCACGTGGAAGGCCCCCTCGCGGCGGAGCGAGAGCCTGACGCGCCCGCCTTCGGGCGTGTACTTGATGGCGTTGTCCACCAGGTTGTTGAATATCGAGAAGACCGCATCATGATCCGCCGGGACGACCACGGGCATCTCGCCGAGCTCCAGTTGCAGAGTGATGTTCGCCTTGCGCGCATTCTCGGTCTGGGCGTTCACCACTTTGCGCAGGATGGGGCGCAGGTCCTGCGGGGTGCGGTGCGGCGTGAAATTCCCCGTCTCGATCGTGGTCAGGCTGAGCAGATCGGCGATCATGGCGTCCAGCCCCTGTGCGCGCGTCAGCGCGCGCCGGAGCATCGGGACGGCGCGCTGGTCGGCGGGGAGCTCCTGGAGCGCCGCCTCCAGGTATCCCTCCACGGCGGCCAGCGGGTTCTTGATCTCGTGCGCCACCATCGAAATGAACGTGCTCTTGGCGGTCACGAGCTTCATTCGCTCATGCTCCGCCTCGGCGCGCAGGCGGCGCGTCTCCAGCGCCAGCGCCCGGTGCTCCAGCCCGTTGCGCACCGGCAGCAGCAGCTCCTCCGGCGTGAACGGCTTGGGGATGTACCCGTAGGCTCCGCGCTTCGTGGCTTCCACCGCGGTCTCGATGGTCGCGTACGCCGTGATGATCAGCAGCACCACGTCGGGGTCCTTCAGGCGAATCTGCTCTACCAGCTCGATGCCGCTCATTCGCGGCATCTTGAGGTCCACCAGCGCCGCATCGAACGGGCCCCGGCGCAGAAAGAGGTCCAGCCCCGCCACGCCATCCTCCGCCGTCTCGACCTCATACCCCTCCGATGCCAGAATGCGCTTGCAGCCTTCGCGCATGCCGCGTTCGTCATCCACCACCAGAATGCGCGCCGGCGCGGTCATGGGGCGCTCCTCTCGGCCAGCATCTTCCCGACCAGGGCCGTCAGGACGGGGGCGGACGCCGGCTTTCGCAGGAAAGCGTCGGCGTGCATGGAGGCGAGCTCCTGCTCAGAGGCCGGGCGGAAATCGAACCCCATGCGGTCGGCGATGGCGGAGACGATCAGGATGGGAATCTCCCGCAGCGCGGCATCCTCCTTGATCCGGCGCGCGAAGAGAAAACCGGCGTCGGTGGAGTTCATCATGAGATCGCTGACGATGAGGCTCGGGCGCTCGGCCGCGATGGCCTTCAGCGCCTCCGCGGGCGAGCCCGCCCCGACCACGCGGTACCCCGCGCGCTCCAGCGCCATGCGCGAAATTTCTATGAAATCCGGGTCGTCATCCACGACCAGGATCAGCGGCTGTTCAGCCATTCCGACGTTCCTCACAACAACCGGATAAAACCACGGATGGACACGGATATGCACGGATACGGCAACCGGAGGCTGCAGCAAAAAGTTTCTTCCGTCGTACCTCTTGTATCCATGTTCATCCGTGTCTATCCGTGGTTCATTTCCTTGCCGTTCCCCGCAGGGACAGCCGCCCGCCTCAAACAGTCTCCGCCTTCTTCGCCGGCAGCGTCACGCGGAACGTCGTCCCCTTGCCGACTTTGCTGTCGACGGCCACGTCGCCGGAATGCATCTTAACGATTCCGTAGACGATCGCCAATCCCAGCCCCGTGCCCTTCCCCATCTCCTTGGTGGTGAAGAAGGGGGTGAAGAGTTTCGGGAGATGCTCGGGGGGGATGCCGCAGCCGGTGTCGCGGACGCAGATTTCCGCCGCCTCGCCCGAGCGCGCGGGGCGCGCTTCGATGCGCACGCGGCCGCCCGAGGGGGTGGCGTCGATGCCGTTCTCCACGAGGTTCACCAGCATCTGCTTGATCTGCGCGCGGTCGAGCATGAGCATCGGCAGGGCGCGGTCCGCCTCCACCTCCACGCGCACGCGCGCCTGTGCGGCGCGCGCCGAAACGATGGTCTGCACCTCGCGCATGAGCGGCTCCAGCCCGACCGGCTCGCGGCTGACGCGCGACTGGCGCGCGAAGTCCAGCAGCCCCCGCACGATCCCTTTGCAGCGATTCGCCTCGCTGGCGATCATCTCCAGGTCCGCGCGGCGCGCATCCTCGGAAGCGAACTGCTTGAGCAGCATGTGCGAGTAGAGCAGGATCGTTCCCAGGGGGTTGTTGATCTCATGCGCCACGCCCGCGCTGAGCTGCCCCATGGAGGCCAGCCGCTCGGTCTGCACCAGCCGCTGCTGCGCGCTGGCCAGCTCCACGTGCGACTTCTCCAGCCGGCTGCACGTATCCTCCAGCTCCTCGACCAGGTAGGGGAGGCACATCTCCGGCTCCGCCAGCCCCTGGCAGACGGCGATGGCCTTCTCTCGGCAGGTGGGGTAGCCGCAGGCGCCGCAGTTGAGCTGGTCTTCCGGCGCGAACTTCCTCAGGCTGCGCAGCGTCCGCAGAATGTCCTCCTCGGGCGGGGTGGGGAGGCGCAGGTTCTGGGGGGTGAAACCGCGCGAAAGATCGACGTCGCGGAAACGCGCCAGGGAGGCGGCCACCTGCGCCGGGCTGACGCGCGACGCCTGCTCGCGCACGTAACGCGCCAGGATTTCCTTGCGCGCCACGGTGCTCAGTTCGTTCAGCATCCGTGGCCCGCTGATGCACCCCTCGCAGAAAAGCAGGTCGAAAAATCGCGCCTGGCTGCGCCCCTCCGCCGCCTCGCGCAGCACGTCCAGTACGCGGTCCTTCCCCTCCGTGACGACGATGTCGTTCTCCAGAATGTCCGTGCTCAGCCCGCTGGTCTTGAGAAGTCCGCCGGGAATGGCGAAAGAGCCTGCGATGGCGCTGCGCGGGCCGTCGCACTCGGACTCCGGCATCTCCGCCGGGTTCAGGCCCGCCTCCTCGATCATCCCTTCCAGCTCGCGGAAAGTCAGCGCCGCATCCACTGCGCCGGCGACGGCGGTATCGCGAAGCTCGTTCTTCTTGGCGATGCAGGGGCCGATGAAGACCACGCGGACGTTCTCTCCCTTTTCCTTGCGGATCGCCCGACCGACGGCGATCATCGGGGAGACGATGGGCGCGAGCGCTTCCTGGAGCGCCGGGAGGTATTTCTCGATGTAGGCGACGATGGCGGGGCAGGGGGTGGCGATGATCGTCTCCCCCCGGAGGCGCGCCGTCTCGAAGCGCCGCGCATATTCGCGGCTGACCATCTCCGCGCCGAAGGCCACCTCCCACACTTCGCTGAACCCCAGCGCGCGCGTGGCGCTGATGAGGCTGCCCGGAGTGATCCGGTCGAACGCGGCGGGGAAGGAGGGGCCGAGGCAGGCGACGACCGGCACGGGCCCCCGGAGCATGGCGCGCACCGTGGCGATGCCGTCCTGGATGTGCTTGGCCTGCTGGGCGCAGACCTTGACGCAGTTGCCGCAGGCGATGCAGCGCTCCTCCACCACCGTGGCCTGCCCCCCCTCGACCTTGATCGCCTTGGCGGGGCACTCGCGCACGCAGGTGTAACAGCGCCTGCATTTCTCCGGAATGGTTGAGACAATAGCCATGGGACTGCCGATTGCAGATTGGCGATTACTGATTAGCGATTTGCGATTTTGACGGAGTATCTTTCAGTATGTATGGCCTGTGATCCGCACTCCGCGTTCCGCAATCCGCAATCGGCTCACACTCGCCCGCGCGACTTATAGTGCGTGTGCAGCAGGTGGTGCGATTTCTCGCCGAGCGGCTTGCCGAGGAACTCCTTGTATATCTGGGCGACTTCCGGGTTCTCGTGCGACTTGCGGAGTTTCTTCCCTTCGTCCTCGCGGTAGATGGCGCCGATGCGCTTCATCCGCACCTCGTCGGTGGTCACGCGCGGCTGGCCGCCGCCGCCTAATGCACCCGCCGGGGCAGGTCATCACTTCCACGAAGTGGTAGTTGGCCTCGCCGGACTTCATGCGCTCGATCACCTTGCGCGCGTTGCTCAACCCGTGCGCGACTGCGACGTTCACGGTGACCCCTTCCAGGAAGGACCAGGCCGGGACGGCGCCAGTGATCTTGAGGGAAGCCTCCTTGACTCCCTGCAGTCCCTCGATCGGCTTGATGTGCAGGTTCTCGGCCGGAAGTTGCTTGCCGGTGACGATCTCGTACGCGGTGCGCAGCGCCGCTTCCATCACGCCGCCGGTGTTGGCGAAGATATCCGCCGCGCCGGAGGAAATTCCCAGCGGGCTGTCCATCTTGTCATCCGGGAGGTTCACGAAGTCGATCCCAGCCTGCTGGATCATGCGGCCAAGTTCGCGGGTGGTGAGCACGACATCCACGTCGCGCACGCCGCTGGAATTCATCTCCGGGCGCTGCGCCTCATACTTCTTGGCGGTGCAGGGCATCACGGAGACCACGAAGATGTCCTCCGCCTTCTTGCCGATCTTCTCGGCGTAGTACGTCTTGGCCACCGCGCCGAACATCTGCTGCGGCGATTTGCAGGTGGAGATGTGCTCCCGGATGTCCGGGTAGAAATGCTCCACGTACTTGATCCAACCCGGCGAACAGCTCGTGTACATCGGCAGGGCGACCTTCTCCTTGTCCACCAGCGCCTTCTTCAGGCGGGTGAGCAATTCGGTCCCCTCTTCGAGGATCGTCAGGTCGGCGGTGAAATTCGTGTCGAAGACGGCATGGAACCCCAGGCGGCGCAGGGCGCTGACCATCTTGCCGGTCACCAGCGTCCCCGGAGGCAGGCCGAAGCACTCCCCCAGCGCCGCGCGAATGGCCGGGGCGGTCTGAACGATGACGTGCTTCTTCGGGTTGTCCAGCGCGGCCCACACCTCGTCGATCTGGTCGCGCTCGGAGATCGCCCCGACCGGGCAGACCGCGGCGCACTGGCCGCACTGCACGCAGGTGACGGTGTCGAGGTTCTGGGCGAACGCCGGACCGATCACCGACTTGAAGCCGCGGCTCTGCGGGAACAGCGCGCCCACTCCCTGAATCTGGGAGCAGACCGCCACGCAGCGGCGGCAGTGGATGCACTTGGCGCTGTCGCGAGTCAGCGCGGGGGTGCTGTCGTCAATGAGCTTGCGCCCCTTCGCGCCGGGGTAGGTGATTTCCTTGATGCCCAGCTCGCGCGCCAGCGCCTGGAGCTCGCAGTCGCCGCTGCGGTTGCAGGTCTGGCAATCGCCGTCGTGGTCGGACAGGAGCAGCTCCACCACCATCCGGCGCGCCTCGCGCACCCGCTTGGTGTTGGTCTTGACCTTCATTCCCTCGCCGGCAGGCATGACGCAGGAGGCGACCAGCGTCTTGGCCCCCTCCACCTCCACGAGGCAGACGCGGCAGGCGCCGATCGCCTGCACCTTTTCCATATAGCAAAGCGTCGGGATGCGGATGCCCGCCTTGCGGGAGGCATCGAGAATGGTGGCCCCTGCGGCGACCTCCACTTTTACGTTGTCAATGGTCAGAGTCGGCATGGATATTCCTTTCCTGGCGCTCAGGTTTCTTCACGGAAGTCGCAACGCAGGCAGCGGCGGCACTCCCGCGTAGCTGCACCCTCGGTGAGCGGCAGCTCCACCTCGGCGAAATTGTTCTTGCGCTTGGAGACGGGAATGAGCCGAGCCTCCGCGCGCGCGTACTCCACCGGCTCGGCCTCCGGGTCGAACTTCGTGTCCACGGCGCGTTCCTCGCGCCAGAACGCGTGGGCTTCGCCGCTGAGCATGGCGTCGATCCCGACGGCGGCCTTCTCGCCCGCCGCGACCGCCTCGGCTACGGAGGAGGGGCCCAGGACAGCGTCGCCGCCGGCGAAGAGCCACTCGACGTTGGTCTGTCCCGTCGTCGGGTTGACCGCGAAGAATCCGTTCTTGTTCAGATTCACCTGAATGCCATCCATCGCCTCGGAGGCGTTGAGGGACTGCCCGATCGCGGCGATCACCTGGTCGACTTCCACCAGGATCGGCGCGTCGTTCTTCTCCTTCGGACGGCGGCGTCCGCTGCGGTCGAACTCGCCCAGGAGCATCGGGGAGCATTTCACGGCCGTCACCTTGCCATTCTTGCCGATCAGTTCGGTGGGGGCGATCAGGGTGCGCAACTGCACTCCCTCATGCTCGGCCTCGGTGATTTCCTCGGCGTACGCCGGCATCTCGTCGCGCGTGCGGCGGTAGAGAACGGTCACCGATTTGGCGCCGAGCCGGATCGCCGTGCGGGCGGCGTCGATGGCCGCGTTGCCGCCGCCGATGACCGCCACCTTCTTGCCGACCGGGACGGAGCCGCGCAGATTGTACTCACGCAGGAAGCGAATGCCGTCCGTCACTCCCTGCAACTCCTCGCCGGGGATCCCAAGCTTCGTCCCGGTGGGGGCGCCGACGGCCAGGAAGATCGCCTCGTATCCTTCCTCGCGCAGTCCCTTGAGCGTGAAGTCGCGTCCAAGGCGGGAGTCCGCTTCGATATCCACACCCATGCGCTCGATCATGCGCACCTCGCGCGCCAGCTCCTCGCGCGGCAGGCGGTAGGCGGGGATGGCCTGAACCAGCATGCCGCCGGGGCGCGGCTCGGCTTCGAACACGCGCGGGCGGTACCCCAGCCGGGCCAGGAAGTAAGCGCAGGAGAGGCCCGCCGGGCCGGCTCCAACAATCGCCACGTGCTTCTTGGCATTGACTTCGTTCTCGCGGATTTCAGGCACCTGCACGGTCACTTCCTGCTCGACCAGGAAGCGCTTGACCTGGCGAATGGCCAGTGAATCGTCCACCGTGTCGCGGCGGCACTTGTCTTCGCAGGTGTGGAAGCAGACGCGCGCGCAGACGGAGGCGAACGGGTTGCGCTCGCGGTGCAGTTGGAGCGCCTCGGCGTAGCGTTTCTCTCCGGTGAGCGAGACGAAGCCGGGGACGTTGACTCCCGCCGGGCAGGCGTTCTGGCAGGGGGCCTTCACCAGCGCGGCGCAGATTCCCGCCGGGCACTTCTTGTCGCGGATGTGCGCCACGTACTCCTCGCGGAAATGGCGCAGCGTGCTCAGCACCGGGTTGGGCGCGGTCTGCCCCAGCCCGCACAGAGCCGTATCCTTGATCTGCTCCCCGAGCGCCTGGAGCTTGTCGATGTCCGCCATCTCTCCCTTGCCCTCGCAAATGCGGTCGAGGATTTCCAGCATGCGCTTGGTCCCCACGCGGCAGGGAGTGCACTTTCCGCAGGACTCCTCCTGAACGAAATCCAGGAAGAAGCGCGCCATATCCACCATGCAGGAATCCTCATCCATCACGATCAGTCCGCCCGAGCCCATGATGGCGCCCAGCTCGACGAGCGTCTCATAGTCCACCGGGACGTTGAGGTGTTCCTTCGGAATGCAGCCGCCGGAGGGGCCGCCGATCTGCGCGGCCTTGAACTTCTTCCCGTTCGGAATGCCGCCGCCGATGTCGTAGACGATCTCGCCCAGGGAGATGCCGATCGGCACCTCCACGAGGCCGATGTTGGCCACCTTGCCGGTCAGGGCGAAAATCTTGGTGCCGGGGCTCTTGGCGGTGCCCACCGAGCGGTACCACTCGAACCCGTTGCGGATGATCAGCGGAATGTTGCCGAACGTCTCCACGTTGTTCAGCACGGAGGGCTTGTCCCACAGTCCCTTCTGCGCCGGGAAGGGGGGACGCGGGCGCGGCTCGCCGCGGAACCCTTCGACCGAGCGCATCAGCGCGGTCTCTTCGCCGCAGACGAATGCGCCGGAACCCTGGGAGACGAAGATGTCGAAATCGAAGTCCGAACCGAGGATCCCCTTGCCCAGCAGCCCGCGCTCGCGGCACTGCTTGATGGCGGCATCCAGGCGCTCCAGCGCCAGCGGGTACTCGGCGCGGCAGTAGATGTACCCTTCCTTGGCGCCGATGGCGCGCGCGCCGATCATCATCCCCTCCAGCACGGCGTGGGGGTCGGCTTCGAGCAAACTGCGGTCCATGAACGCGCCGGGATCGCCCTCGTCGGCGTTGCAGAGGATGTACTTCACGTCCCCGGCGGCCTTGCGGCAGAACTCCCACTTCAGGCCGGTGGGGAAGCCCGCGCCGCCGCGTCCGCGCAGACCCGACTTCTTGACCTCGTCGATGATCTGCTCCGGAGTCATCTTCAGCGCATGCTCCAGCGCGGCGTAGCCGTCCTGCGCGATGTACTCCTCCATGCTCTCCGCCGCGATGCGCCCCTTGTTGTGCAGCACGCGCACGCACTGCCGCGCGAAGAAGGGGATGTCCTTGACGCAGGGGATCACTTTCTGCGTGACCGGATGGCGGAACATCAGCCGTTCCACCGGGCGGCCTTTGACGACGTGCTCCTCGACCAGTTCCGCCACGTCGTGCGGCGTCACGTCATGATAGAACGTGCCGCCGGGGTAAACGGTGATGATCGGTCCGCCGGCGCAGAAACCGTTGCAGCCGGTCTCCACCAGGGCGACATCGCTCTGCATGCCGTGCTTCTGCAACTCCCGAACCAACGCTTCTTTGACCTTCGGCGCGCCGGAGGCGACGCAGGCCGTGCCAAAGCACATCATCATGTGCAACCGAGGGGTCTTCATGGAAATTATTCTCCGTCCGTTATGATTCTTTGCCGACGCCCAGTGCCAGTTGAGAGACCGTCTTGCCGCCCAGCGCGTCCTCGCGGAAAATGAGGCGCGCCTTGTTCGCGTCCAGCTTCGCGTAGATCACCGGCTCGCTGTTGAGCCTCTCCACCGTCATCACCGGCTCGTGGACGCAGACGCCGATGCAGCCGGAGGTGGTGATGCGAATGTCGCGCCGTCCGCTGGCCGCGAGTTCGTCCATCAGGGTGTTCATGATTTCGCGCGCCCCCGCGGCGATGCCGCAGGTGCCCATGTGCACGGTGATGCAGACCTTGTAGCCGTCTGCGCGCAGCGCCGTGTCGGTCAGCACGCGTTCCTTGATCGCCTGTAAGTCCTTGAGGCTGCTGATCTTGCCGGCTTTCGGCGTTTCACTGCTAGCCATGTGCCTCTCCTTGCTTGGCAGCTTCCTTGTATTGCTCCAGAATCTCGCCCACCTTCGTCGGGCGGACGCGCTTGTACACCTTGTCGTTGATCGCGATCGTGGGGGCGAGGCCGCACGCGCCGAAGCAGCGCGCCACTTCCAGGCTGAACAGATGGTCCTTGGTGGTCTCGCCGACGTCGATCTTGAGCTGGTGTTTCAGCGCGTCCAGGACGTTCTTTCCGCCGCGGACGTAGCAGGCCGTCCCCAGGCAGACGCGGATGACGTTCTTGCCGCGCGGCGACGTGGAGAAGAAGGCGTAGAAACTCACCACGCCGGCCACCTCGCTGTAGGGCTTGTTCAGCCCCAGCGCGATGCGCTTCAGCGCGGTCTCCGGCAGGTAGCCGAGCATCCCCTGGGCGATCTGCAGCACGGGGATCAGCGCGCCCGGCTTATCCTTGTACTCCAGCAGCACCTCGTCCAGCTTCGCGAGCAACTCCTCCTCCGACAGTTTCTCTCCGCATGCGCAAGCGTTCTCGACGGCCATTCAGGTCTCCTTCCCCGGACGATCAGGATGACAGGACAGCGACGCGCGCGCCGTTCCCGGTCGCGCACATGGTTCGCACAATTGAGAATACCGCTGGGCCAACAGCCGTTGCGGCAAGGGTGGTTCTGCGGTGGGTGGGCGGAGGGTCGATTGTCTTCGGGGCGGCGATGGCCGCGCTCCCGAAGGCGCACGCTCTCCAATCAGTAGAGCACTGCGTCAACATCCTGACTTGGTTCCACCCATCGGAACCGCCGGCCTGCGAAAATGATCGCAGCTCCGGATTTCTCTAAAGTCGTCTCTACAACTTTGACGGCATTCAGGCCATCCATGAGACGGTGCGAAGTCACTTCAGCATAACATAAATGAGAGAAAACTTCACAAGTTGAGCTGGCATGATAAACCGGCGATGCAGCGCAGGCGTGTCGTAACACGCAGTGTGGCAGCAGGATAGACGTTGCGCCCAAAGGCGTTTCGTTGGGCTGGAACGACTCACTCGATCAATTTGAGCGCGGCCATTGCGTTGCGAATTTCCGTGGCGACCTGGCGGGCAACCAGGAACGCGGCGTCATCCGGAGGAATCCTGCGCGCGGCCGTCGCGGCGGAACTGACGTCGAACGACTTCCCGTCAACGGAAATGGAGACTCGAAAGTCCACCCCGGGGTTGGAGCAGATGGCGGTCGCCAGCGTGGAGGCGATGTCCCCCAGCGGAGCGCGGTCGATGTGCCCGAGCTGCATCGTCGCGCGGACGGCCAATCCTCCGAGTGGTGACGTGCCGACCTCCATGCGTCCGCCCGCGCGCTCCGCGGTGGCCGCGAAAAGGCTGAGCCCGAGCCCCACGCGCTTGTTCGGCTTCGTGGTGTAGAACGGGTCGGTCGCCTTCTCCGGCGGCGCGGAGAGGCCCGGCCCGTCATCCTCGATGGAGAGCGTCATCAGGTCGCGCGCGCGCTCCTGCGCGATGGAGATCGCCACCACGGAGGCGCCCGCGCGCGTGGAGTTCTCGATCAGATCCAGCAGGTGCAGCGACAGGTCACGCACGGGGACGCCTCCCGGACTCCGGTCCCTTCTGGGCGAATGCAAACGACTCGAAGTCCAGCGCGTTCATGTCCAATTCGGTGAACCCCTGTCCGATGTTGTCGAGGTAATGGCTGTCCGACGAGACGATGATCGGCAAGCCGGAATCCCTGAACTTGCGCTCCCGTCCCGCGCGCAGGCCGATCGGCGTGACCTCGATGGCGTCAAAGTCATTCGGCTCCGGGAAGAAGCCAAGCTGGCTCACCACGCTGAAGGAGGGGCGGTCCACGTGGGCCGCCACGGCCAGCCCGCCGTGGGAGTGGATCAGCCGCACGGTCTCATCGAGGTCCAATGCGGAAGCGGCCCCGAGCATGCGCTCTTCCTGGCCGATGACGCGGTCCTGCGCGTCCATCAGCAACTGCTGCTCTTCGTAAACGGAGGGTAGTTTCTTCAGCAGGGGGAGCGTGTCGCGCACGCTCCGCGCGGCCGCCTCGGCCCGCTCCGCGTCGGGGAAGAGCCCCACGATGTGCGCCTCCTCGCGCGTCATGATCTCCATCCCGGCCACCACCAGAACGAGGCCCTGCGCCACCTCCTGCAGCGCGCGGACGTTTGCCGCGCTGTTGTGGTCGCAGAGGGCGATGACCCCCAGGCCGCGCCGCGCCGCCTGGGCCACGATGCGCCGCGGGGTCATCTCCTTCGCCGCGCAGGGAGAGAGCGCGGAATGGATGTGCAGGTCTGCCGCGCGCCAGGTCACGACGCTCTCCCTCGCAGCCCGAGGGCGTAGAGCCGGCCGGCCGCCTCGAAGGCGGTCTCGGCGCAGGTGAAGAGCGGCAGCCCCTCCTTTAATGCGCGCTGCCGCACCGGTTCTTCGGGAGCCAGCCCCGAGGCGAACACCACCGCCGCCTGCTCGGCGTGAAGCGCCACGGCGATCACGTTCATGTGGAGTTGGATCGTCACCAGCACTCCTCCGGCGGGAGCATGCGCCAGCACGTCGCTCAGCAGATCGCTGGCGTGCCCGCTGCGGACTTGCGCCTCCTTCTGTGCCGTCAATTCCGGCGTCAGTTCCGTCCAATGCAGTTGTGCGGCGATCTCGCGGAGCGTCATCGGCTCTCCTCCTTCGAATCATCGTGGAAGTATGGGCAATCCCTGCGGACGGCGCGTCCCAGCACCACATCCTCCGCCATCGCGCGGCAGGTCGGCGCACCGCAGAGGCCGCAGTCGGTCCCGGGCAGCGCGCGCGTCAATTCATCGATGCGTCCCAGCTTGCGGATCGCTTCGGCCATCTCCTTGTCCAGCCGGATCCCGGGGCGAGGCGCGCGCGGCGCTCGCAGGGGGGATGCGACCGCAATCGTGCCGGGGGAATCATCGGGAGGAGGGGGAGCCGGGCGATCTGCGATTTCCGACCCAGCGGTCCCGGCTTCTCCCGCGCCGGTTGAACGTAAGAGAGGCGAAGCAGCGCAGCCGCCCGGACATGCGAACAGTTCCAGCGCCGGGACATCTCCCATGTGGCCATCTTCGATGGACTCCAATGTTCGGATGACATCGGCGATGCCGGTGACTCGGGGAATCTGAAACTCAGGCGCGCTGTCCGTCTGCGGGGGCAAGGCATGCCCTGCCCCTTCGCCAAATCGTGAAAGGAACGTCTTTGGCGACATGACGGACACCCCGCGCGCCACCAACGCCGCGGCTTCCGCCGGGCAGGAGACGACGACTTCGAGCGGCTCGCCGGCCAGTTGCGCCGCCATGCTCTCGATCGGCGAGGCAACCGGGGCGAGGTGCGGAATGAGCGCGGCGTAGCGGCTCTCGATGAGCGCAACGACCGCCGGGCAGGTGGGGAGGATCATCGGCCGGGTGGGGGAGAAGCGCAGCGCCTCGCGCCGCACCGCGTCACGCCAGGCATCCAGCCAGAGGACGCGCCGGTAGCCGCGCGCGCGAAGGAGCGCGACTGCCCTGGCCGGGCTTTCCGCGATCCGCGCGGCAAGGGCCTTTGGCAGAACGAGTGTGGTTTCGGGCAAGGGCGCAGCATGCTGCGCCCCTACAATGCTTCCCGCTTGCGCACCTGCGGCGGCGCCCGGGCTATGGCGCAGGGAAATGGCTCCGGCGGGGCAGCCGCGGATGCACTCCGTACAGTTAATACACAGGTGTTCCAGCACGAGCGGCCATCCGCGGCGCACCCGCAGCGCGCTGGTGGGGCAGGCCCTCAGGCAGAGGCGGCAATCGGTGCAGCGTTCCCGCAGAAATTCCAGGCCCACAGCCGATTCCCCATGCTCCTGTCCTCCTCTGAGCAGGACGGTGAAGCGCAGCCGCGTCCCCTTGCCCACGCTGGATTCCAGGGAGAGCTCATCGGCGCAGCGCCGGATATTGGGAAGCCCCATCCCCGCGCCGAAGCCCAGGGCGCGCGCCTCCGGCGGCGCGGTCGAGTACCCCTCCGTCATCGCGCGCGGAATATCGGGAATCCCCGGCCCCTCATCATCCACCTCCACCTCGACGCGGTCCGGCGCGATGCGCGCCTCCAGCCGCCCGCGCCGCGCGTGGATCACCACGTTCATCTCCGCCTCGTAGGCGGCGATCACCGCCCGGCGGATCAACTCCGGCTCCACGCCGATGCGCTTCAGCGCCTCCTTGAGCAGGCTGGAGGCCTCTCCGGCGCTGTCGAAGTTTCCGCCTGTGATATGGCAGGCGCAGGTATCCACGTTCAAGTTCCGCCTTCGGACTGAAGAGCGCGGTAAAGCCGGTCCGCCGTGCGGGCGGGATCTTCCGGCGAGGTCAGCAGCACGAGACCGCGCGCGCCGGCGGCCTCCAGAAGCGCCGCGTCGGGCGCGACGCCGCCGGCCAGACAGATCGCCGGGGATTCCGTCAACTCGGCCACGTGCGCGAGATGGCGATTGGCCAGCGCGGTGACCAGCAGGGTGGTGGGGGCGGCTTCGCTCAGCAGCTCGCTGATGCGGTTGGCTGCGCAGACCCGCCGGACCTCCGCCGTCTCGGCCTTCTGCGCGTTCGCCGTGAGGGGCAGTCCCGCCAGAGCGGCCAGCTTGGACAACCTCATCGGATGGACTCCCGTGGGCTGGAAAGATGACTCCAGAAGCCCGAATGACTATGACGGGAGTTTACCTGCCGGCGACCGCATCTGTCAAAGACGCGAGCCGCTTGCGACTGTTATTGACGGCGGCGCGGGGGGATGGTAGAAGCATCGCATGGCGAGTGGGCGCGAGTCTTCATCCAAGACCGGGCTATGGAACCAGGTTGCGCGTCCCCCAATATCAGGAGTGGCAAACATGAAAGCGGCGCTGATCATCGTCGGTGCGTTGGTTGTTCTCGGGCTTATCGTCGGCTTCGTGGTCTTCGGTTGGTACACCTCCACCTACGATCAGATCATTAAGCTGAACAACGCGTGCGAGCAGCAGGGGGGCAACGTCGACGCGGTGATGCAGAGACGTTACGACCTGATTCCGAACCTCGTCGCCAGCGTCAAGGGCATCTTCAAACAGGAGCAGGCGGTTCTCATCGGCGTGACGGAAGCTCGCGCCAAAGTCGGCCAGGTCCGGATTGACCTGAAGGATGCGAAGGTCACCCCCGAACAGGCCCAGCAGTACATGCAGGCGCAGGACAATCTGGGCAGCGCTCTATCGAGACTTCTGGTGGTCATGGAGAAATATCCTGAAATCAAGTCTGACAAGCAAGTCGCGCAGTTGATGGACGAGCTTGCCGGCACTGAGAACCGGATCTCCGTCGAGAGAACGCGCTACAACGAGAAAGTGGCCGATTACAACAACAAGATTCAGAGCTTCTTCGGCAGCTTCGTGGCCAATCGGATGAACATGAAGACAAGGGCCCGGTTCGAGATGGACGCGGCGGCAAAGACGGCTCCGAAAGTCGAGCTCTAAGGCTGGAATCAGGGAGAGAAGACCAGTCGCTTCTTGTCTCCTCTTCTCTTTCCAGGGAGGCGCAATGAGAAAAGCACTGCTGATGGTTCTCCTGCTGGCCGCCTCGTCCTATGCGCTGGACGTTCCCGACATCACGAGGCGCGTGACGGACTTGACCCAGACGCTGTCAAGCCAGGAAATCAGCCAACTGGAAGCCAAGCTCCAGAATCACGAGCGGGAATCTTCCGACCAGATTGCGATTGTGATGATCAACTCTCTGGAAGGGAACGCTCTTGAGCAGTTCTCGCTCAAGATTTGCGAGAAGTGGAAAGGCGGACAAAGAGGCAAAGACAACGGTCTGCTGATTCTGGTCGTGAAGAACGACCGACAGATCCGGCTGGAAACAGGCTATGGCTTCGAAGGAGTTCTTCCGGATGGGCGGTGCGGCAGAATAATCCGCGAGGACATTACCCCGAGTTTCAAGGAGGGGAATTACTATCGCGGGCTGGACAACGGCCTGGATCAGATCTTCCTGGCGGTCAAGGGAGAGTATAAAGGGAATGAGGGCGATGGAGCCGGGGAAGATGCGGCGGCCGGCAAGATGATGATCGGCTTGTTCCTGTTGTTCTTCGTCTTTATCGTCTCGGTGGTGCTTTGCGGAATCAAGCGGCTGTTCGGGGGAATTGCCGGCGGCCTGGGAACCTTCCTCCTGGCCAGTTGGATCTACACGCTGCCCATCGCCATTCTTTCCGGAATCATCGGCTTCCTGGTGGGAATGGTTTCCAATGAATTGCTCGCCGGGATCGGCTCGGGAAACAGCGGCAGTTGGTCCTCCGGCAGAGGCGGCTCGTCATCCGGCGGCTCCGGTTGGGGCGGAGGCGGAAGCTCGTTTAGCGGAGGCGGAGGCTCATTCGGCGGCGGCGGAGCTTCCGGACGCTGGTAACCCCTGCCCAAGGAGGAAATATGGGCCGTATCCTGTTGAAGAACTTTCTTACCGATGCGGACAAGAGAGAAATCGAAGCGGCGGTGGCGAGCGCCGAAAAGAAGACATCCGGCGAGATTGTCATTCTGGTCGTGCAGAAAAGCCGGAAGGTCCTGAGCGTCCTCACGGATGAAGCCGCCGTGGAGCAGCGAGCCCGGAAAGCGTTTCTAAGCACCGGAATTCAGAACACGCACGACCGGACTGGGGTCCTGATCATGATCTCTCTTGACGAGAGAATGGTGAATGTCAAGGCGGACAAGGACGTCCATGACAAAGTCAAGGCCGACACCTGGCAGACAACGGTCAATGTCATTCTCGACGGCATCAAGGACAACCGCGCGGCGGAGGGAATATGCAGGGGAATCGAGCACGCCGGCGAGATTCTGGCAGAACATTTTCCCGCCAGGCCCAATGACAGGAACGAACTCCCTGACGGAGTCCTCTATCGATAGCGTGAAACGGAACGATCCCCTGCCGCTTGGGCCGCAGGGGATCGTTGTCGGTTAATGAGGGACCGCGGGGCTGTTGAAAACGTCCCGGGCCGCTGCCTTAGCGCTTCAACTTCAACAGCGAGCTCTTGACGTCAAGCACCTCATTGATGCGCACCATGCGTTTCTCCGCGCGCGAGAGTTCGCACGCCTGTCCGATGGCCACGCTCCAGGCGCCGTCGATCCCGCTGGCGCTGGGGCGCAATCCCCTCTTGAGACACTGGATGAACTCCGCGCACATGTGATTGTCGGCCCCGCCATGGCCGCCGACCGGCCGCTTGATGTCATGCGTGATGATCTCCTGCGACCAGCGCGGGCGGACTTCGACGCGGTTGGCGTGCAAATCCCCCTCGCCGTGGCCCAGCGTCCCCTCGATCAGGTAGCGGCGGTTGGTGAGCGACGTCACGAAGTACTCGGAGTGGGAGGCCGTCGCCCCGTTGTCGTACTCCACGATGCCGATCCCCTGGTCGTGCGTATCCTTGTCGGAAAGGTAAATGCACAGATCGCGATGGTACCCATCCAGGTTGCTGGCCTTCTCGTCATACATCATCGAAACCGCTCCGGCGGCGCCGGCCGGCCGGCGCTGGGGAATAGCCGGGAGGGCGTCCTTGCACTTCTTGAGGTAGGCGCAGGCCGTGCAGGTCGGGCCCGGCTTGACGCCCGGGCGCGGCTTGAAGGGCAGCCCCTTCGGGTTGAGGGTGAAGACGTTGCCGAAGCAACTCACGCGCTCCGGGCGCGCCTCGCCCATCATCCAGTTGATGATGTCGAAATCGTGCGAACCCTTGTGAATGAAAAGGCCGCCGCTGTACTTCTTCAGCCGGTTCCAGCGCGCCATGTACGTGCGCCCGCCGTCATAGTGCTCGATCGCCTGGATCGAGTAAATCTTGCCGAACGTGTTCTGGACCACCAGGCTCTTCAGTTCCTTGAGCACCGCATCGTGGCGCAGGTTGAAGCCCATGTACAGCAGGGCGTTGGCGCGCTTGGCCGCCTCGATGACCCGCAGGCATCCCTTCCCCGTGATCGCCAGCGGCTTGTCCACCAGCACGTGCTTCTTTTGCTTGAACGCCGCGACGCACGGCTCCTCGTGCAGGTAGTCGGGGGTCGTGACGACTACGGCGTCCACATCCTTGCGGGCGACCATGTCATGATAGTCCTCGTGGACCTCCGCCGAGACCCCGAGAAACTTCAGGCCGGCTTTTGCGCGTTCCCGATTCGTGTCCGCCATGGCCACGAGTTCCACGTCGTCGGCGAATTCCGTCGTCATAAGCTGGCCGAAACTCATAATCCCCCGGCCGCCGGCTCCGATTATTCCCACGCGAATTCGCGACATTGGACACCCTTTCGTAGTTTATAAATGCGCGCTCGGCACCATTAATAAATGTTTTGCCGCCAAACCCAGAGTCTACCCGTTGGCGGCAGTGCCTGTCAAAGTATCGACGCAGAACGGCTGCGCCCTGGCGGGAGTTCTCTCTCTACGTGGCGGACTTCTTCTCGTAGAGGCAATAGACGCGGCTGGCCAGTACCGGGAAGACGTGGTAGATCTTCTTGACGACAAGGCCCGCGGTGGCGCCTTCGGCCGCCATCAATTCCGGAGTATAGATCAGGCGGCGCTTCTGGCGTTTGTTGCTGCGCCAGCCCTGAAGTTCCTCCGGCGTGAAGTCCTTCTTCTTGAAGCCGCGGAGCTTCCGCATGAACGTGTGTTGCGAGGGGACGTCATAGTGAACGAGCAGGTATTTCCGAGACACACGCGCCAGTTCCTTCATCGCGCGGGCGCGGAAGTCGGTTTCAAAGTGCATCAGGAATCTGTTCGTCAATACGAGTTCAAACTGGCCGTCGGCAAACTCCATTTGCAGGATGTTTCCCTCGATCACTTTCATAGGCGGGGTGACGGTGGCGCGCGCGCGCTCGATCCTGCTGGGCGCAATGTCCATGCCCACCACCTCAATGTTGTCCCGACGGAAACGTTGGAAGTACCAGCCGTACCCACAAGGAGCCATCAGGATAGGTCCCTTGACGCCGCCGTCCCTGATCGCCTTGCGAATGGTGCCATAGACGAAATGCGAGTTCACGCGGCGCCACCCCACTTCACTGGGGGGAACGGTGGAAGGCGGCGGACCTTTGACGTCTGGAACTTCCGCGGATGACGTGCCCATCGCTGCTTCTCCTTAATGCCTTCAGGCTGAATTTCTTTACGGAAATGCAGGCGGCCGGTGCGGCGTTTGCGCCCATCGAGATTTCGCCCACCGCCCAACGACCGCCCAACGATCCCAAGCCTGCGACGTCGAAATCGCTGCAAAACGAAAGACGCAATGCCTGCGCTGTGGCAAAACGCCTTGGACATCCTATGCCGCCACGGCAATTCTGTCAAGGCTCTCCTCGGTTGCGCCGGAGTCCCGTTAAAGGAAGCGAGGTCCGGGTGAAGCGCGCGGTCATGCGACGTTCGCACGCGCCTGACCGGTTGCGGGGGCCGCGGTCCTCTGCTATCTTGCTCGGGAAAGAGAGTCCACGCTGCGATGGAAGGATGTGAAGTTGATGCTGGTCGATACGCACGCACATTTGGATGATGCGCAGTTCGCTCACGACCTGGGGGCCGTGCTTTCGCGTGCCGGCGCGGCGGGAGTGGGGCGGATCGTGACCATCGGAACGGGGGTGGACTCCTCGCGCGCTGCGGTGCGCCTGGCGCAGGCGCATCCGGGGGTGATCTTCGCCTGCGTGGGGATTCACCCGCATGAGGCGGACCGGGCGGACGATGCCGCGCGTTCCGCGATTGAGGCGTTGGCCGCCGCGCCGGGGGTGGTGGGGATCGGGGAGACGGGGTTGGACTACCATTATAATCATTCCTCGCGCGAGGGGCAGCGCCGGGCGTTCATCTGGCAGATCGAATTGGCGGCGCAACGCCGCTTGCCGCTGGTGCTGCACTGCCGGGAAGCGTACGAGGATGCGCTGGCCGCACTGGAACCTTACCGCGGACGGATTCGCGGCGTAGCCCACTGCTTCAGCGGCGGGCTGGACGTTGCCCGGGCTTTTCTGGGGCTGGGGCTGCACTTTCATTCGCAGGGCCGTTGACATTCCCGAAGTCGGACGCGCTGCGCGAAGTGGCCGCGCAGGTTCCCATGGAGCGCATTCTGATTGAGACGGACTGCCCGTACCTGAGCCCCGTTCCCTGGCGCGGGAAGAGAAACGAGCCCGCGCAACTGACCGCCACGGCGAACACGCTGAGGCAACTGCGGGGGGAGACGGCGGGAACGGCGGCCGCGCACAACGCGGAATTGTTGTTCGGGCTGAGTGCGGCGGCAGGTGCCTGATGCGTGCCGCACAATTGCCTTGACGCGTCGCAGGGGCAAAGCATGCCTTGCCCCTGCGGACATCGCCTCCGCTTCGAAGCGGTCAGAGCGCATGATGGCGCGGGTTAGGAAGTTGCGCCGCGAGGTTCCAACGATGCCTGGGAAATAGACTTGCATTTTCCCGGCGTTGTGGTAGTATGTTGCTCTTGCGGACCCGGCCCCTCTCTCTGGCGGCAGACCGCAATCCCTGAGGCGTACGTTGACGTATTGCCGATGTTGTCCGCGTAGAAACGCGCGATCAGCGCGAAGACTATTTATCGCAGCCGTGGCGCCAGCGTTTACTCATTGGTCGAGCAGAAAAGTGACTAGATGAGCGGCAACCGATACAGGGTCAGTGCGACAACTGAGCGTCCATCAGCCCTGCTTTACTTTATCGCCAAGGTCTACGCCGTCGCGGCGAACACCTTTGTGGAAAGCATACGCCAGCCGGTCTACGGCGTGGTTCTCGGCCTGGCAGTAGTGCTGATCCTCATCAGTCCGTATATCACCATGTTCGCCCTGCAGCAGTCGCCGCGCCTGATTGTGGACATGGGATTGGCCACGACGATGCTGGCCGGATTGCTTCTGGCGGCCTTCACGGCTTCCAGCGTAATCTCCGAAGAGCTGGACAACCGCACCGTGCTGACCGTCATCGCCAAGCCGGTGGGGCGAGGGGAGTTCATCCTGGGCAAGTTCCTGGGAGTCCTCGCGGGGCTGGCGGTGGCGACTTACCTCATGTCTCTGACGCTGGTGCTGACTTCCAGCAGCGGCGCGATGGAGGCGGAGTACGGCCAGGACATCTGCCTGCCGGTCGCCCTGGCGCTGTTCGGCGCGATGTTCGTCTCCGTTGCGTACGGTATCTACAGCAACTTTTTCAACGACAAACAGTTCACCAGCCGCGCGATCGGGATGCTGATCCCGCTGTTCACATTATTGTTCATCATCTTCTGCTTTGTGAACCCGCGCGAGTTCAAGTTCGGGCCGTTTGGCGCCGGGGTCAAC
This sequence comes from uncultured Planctomycetota bacterium, assembly GCA_903901045.1. Taxonomy (GTDB): domain Bacteria; phylum Planctomycetota; class Brocadiia; order CAIUPP01; family CAIUPP01; genus CAIUPP01. The sequence continues at coordinate 170,841 of CAIUPP010000023.1, read as the reverse complement.
CTTCAGTTGATCGGCGGTTGCCTGATGACGCTCTGGGCGATTCTGGTGCTGGCGGGGGTGGCGGTCGCCGCCTCCACGCGCCTGACGGTCGTGGTGAACGTAACGCTCTGCTCGGGCGTCTTTGTGCTCGGGCTGCTGTCCGACTACCTGTTCCGCGACCGCGACATGCTCGTGGCGCGGGTCATGTACCGGATCGTGCCGAACCTGCAGGTGTTCTGGGTGAGCGACTCGCTGACGCAGGGACGCAAAGTGCCGCCCATCCTGGTGGCCAGCAGCGGGTTGTATTGCGCTTTTATTCTGGCAGGCCTGTTGTTCCTGGCGATGTTCCTGTTCCAGGACCGGGAAGTGGCCTGAGTGTAAGTTGTCCTGAAGCACGCTGGGCTGAACGAAGAGGAGGAGGGTGAAGTGGCAAGGCTTGATCGAAAGCCGGCGGAACTTGCAGCCATCGCCGGACTGATTGTGCAATTGCTGGCCGCCGCGCTTGCCCTGTGGTTCGGGTATTACTCCGGCGCGGCGACGGCGAAAGTGCTGGGGTGGGCCGCGTTGATCGGAGCGCCCGTGGCGCTGATGGCGCTGCTGAGCCTGCGGCTCAACCGGCTGGCGGAGGCCGAGCAGGAGGAGTGGGATCGCCTGAAGGCCGAACGCGAAGCCGGAGGTGCGCGCGGCTCGTTGTTCGAAGAGGATGAGATCCAGGCGTTCGCGGCCCGCAACCGGCTGCGCATCCTGGAAAGATACATCGGCCCGATCTTCAGCCTGGTCATGGTGCTGGCGCTGGCCGGTGTCGTCGTGGGAATGGTGGAACTCGATACGATCGCCAGTTCCGCCGTCGTCGCCGACAAGGCGTTCATCAGCATCGCGTTCTTCTTCGCCATGGGATTCGTCCTCTTCCTGATGGCGATGTACGCCGCCGGCATGTCGCGCCAGGAAGCCTGGCGTCCCATGCGCGCCGTCGGCAGCTACCTCATGCTCAGTACCCTGCTGAGCGTGGCGACCGTCGTCGCCTGCTTCGCCGGCTCCTTCAAGTACGAGAACCCGGACCGCATCCTGGCCTACTGTTCGCTGGGCCTGCTGAGCATCGTCCTGCTGGAAAACCTGCTGAACTTCATCCTGGACTTCTACCGTCCGCGCGTCGGCGGCGTGGAAGCCCGTCCGGCCTATGACAGCCGCCTGCTGGGACTGTTGTCGCAGCCGGGCGGCGTATTCAAAACCATCGCGGCCACGCTGGACTACCAGTTCGGCTTCCGCGTGTCGCAGACTTGGTTCTACCGCTTCCTGGAGCAGGCCATCGCTCCGCTGCTCCTCTTCCAATTGCTCACCCTGTACGGCCTGAGCTGTTTCGTGATCATCGGGCCGGAGCAGCAGGGCGTGCGCGAGCGCTTCGGCAAGTATGTCAGCACCGAGCCGCCGGGGCTGTGCGTGAAGTGGCCCTGGCCGGTGGAGAACGTCTACCGCTTCACCGCCAACAAGGTGGAGATCATCTCCCTGGGGCACTCCGGCGCGCGCACGGTGGGAGAGAATGAGAAGGACGTCTGGACGCTCAAACACTATGAGAAGGAATTCGACGTCATGGTCGGCGCGACCCAGAGCGGGCTGCGCAAGAGGGACGTGCCGGTGGTGAACCTGCTGGTCGCCTCCGCCACGGTCCGCTACAAGATCAGCGACGTCCACAAGTGGTACTACGAGAGCGTGGATCCGGACAAGCTGGTGGATGCCATCGCGAACCGCGAAGTCAACATGTACTTCGCTCACCGGGACATCTTCCAGTTGATGGGTCCCAAGCGCATGGCTGCGGCCGAAGACCTCAAGGCCAACATGAACAAGGAACTGGAGCCGCTGGGCGCCGTCGTGCTGGGCGTCGGGCTGGAAGAAGTCCATCCCCCGGTCGGCGATGGCGGCGTGCCCAAGGCGTTCCATGGGCTGATCACCGCCGTCACGCAGAACCAGATCGACATGCTCAATGCCCAGGCGGAAGCCAAGCGGGTCATGAATGCCGTCCAGGGCGACGCCGCTGCCGCCAAGTATGAAGCCCAGACCTATTACACCGACCGGATCGCCGGGATCGAAGGGGCGGCCAAGCGTTTCGAGGCCCAGGCTCAGTTGTATGCCCTGGCCGGCGACGTCTTCAAGATGCGCGAATTCATGAGCGCCCTGCAGGACGGCCTGACCGACGTGCGCAAGTACGTCCTGGCGGTCCGCAAGTTGGACCGCGAGCATCTGCGCTTGAACCTCGAAGACCCGCTGCGCACCAGCATCGAATCCCTCGGTGATTTCCAGAAGGTTGAAACCGGCGAATCCAGCCCGAAGAAATAGTAAGGAGAGTGACTGAATGAGCAAGCATGCCTTTACGGTCGTTGTGGCGGTCATCATCGCAGTGAGCCTGCTGATGTACATGTTCGCCTTCACCGTCCCCAGCAGCAAGGTGGGGCTCGTGCTGACGTTCGGCAATCCGGCCGACAAGCCGGCCCAGGCCGGGTACCATTTCAAGGCGCCCTGGCCCATCCAGGAAGTGCGGATTTTCGAGAATCGCCTGTTCGCTGAGGATGGCCGGTTCAAGGAAACGCGCACCGGCGACGGCTTCAACGTCATCGCCTCGCTGCTGGTGGGGTGGCGCATTGACAACGTGCTGACGTTCAACAAGAACTTCGGACGCGACAAGGAAGAGGATCGCGCCAAGGCGGCCTGGAGCGCGCTGCAGCCGATCATCCAGCACTCCGCCGAAGCCGTGATGGGCACGCACCAGTTGCAGGACCTCGTGTCGATCGCCAAGGAGCCGCAGTACAGCGAGATTGAGAACGCGATTGCGGCGAAAGCCAGCGCCGAAGCGATGGAGACCTTCGGAATGAAGGTCGAGCTGGTCAAGATCAAGCGCCTGGAACTGCCCGAAAGCGTGGCCGGCCAGGTCTATCAGAGCATGATCGCCGAGCGCAACAAGGAAGCGGGGGACATCGAGTCGGCCGGCAAGGCGCAGGCCAGCGAAGTCCGCACCCGCGCGGAGTCGGAAAGCAAGCAGATCCTGGCCCTGGCCCGCAGCGAAGCTGAGAAGATCAAGGGCGAGGGAGACGCGCAGGCCAAGCAGTACTACCAGGTGTTCGCCAAGTATCCGGAGCTGGAGGTCTACCTGCGCAAGCTGCGCGCCATGCGCGCGATGCTCAAGGAAAAGACCACCTTCGTCCTGGATGTCACCATGCCGCCGGTCGACGTCTTTGTCCAGGAAATTCCGACCGCTGCGACGACGCCCGGGAACAAGAACTGATTCCGAGCCTGACAGGCTCTTGAGAAACAGACGGAGGATTTAACTCGTGTCTGAAGAACAAAAAGTTCCGCCTGAAAACGACGCCGAAAAACGGCCGCAGGTCGCCGAGCCGGCCTTCGACGCGGCCAGCCAGTCGCTGACCAACGCCCTGCACATGAGTTTCCGCGTGCTGACGCTGGTCATGCTCGTGCTGGTTGTGCTCTTCGTCAGCCGGGGTTTCTTCACCGTCCAATCCGACCAGAAGGTCATCATCGAGCGCTTCGGCCGCGCCGACCGGGGGCTGGTGAAGGACCAGGGCGTCCACTATGCCCTGCCGTATCCGATCGACAAGGTCATTCCGGTCTGGGTGCGGACCAAGACGATGGACGTCAACATCTTCTGGCCCAAGATGACCACCGAGACCAAGGAAGAAGCCGTCAAGAAGGGCGCGCCCGAGCAGGAATTCTTCGATGGCGCGGATAATGGCGTGGTGCTCACCGGCGATATGAACCTCATGCAGGGCCGGTTGCAGGTGACCTACAGCATCCGGGGCGGCACCGATGCCAGTCCCGACGACATCGTCAGCTATTACCAGAACGTCGGCGACCAGGCGAATGAAGAGCGCCTGATCCGCGGCCTGGTCCAGAACGCCGTGATCGTCAAGTTCAGCCACAAAGCGGTCAACGACGTCTATCCCCACGGCACCGTCGCGCTGGGGGAGAGCGTCCAGTCCTACGTGCAGGATATGGTGCGCTCGCTGAACCTCGGCTTGGAAGTGCAGCGCGTGAACTTCATCACCATCCGCCCGCCGGAAAACGTGAAGGCGGCGTTCGACAGCGTGCTGAGCGCGAACCAGGCGGCTGAGACGGGGATGAAGGAAGCGGAACGCGCCGGAAACAAGATGCTCATTGACGCGGCCGGCGAAGTGGGGCTGAAACTCGGCCATGAGATCGAAGCGCGCTGGGCGGCTTATGCCAAATCGGACGCCGCCGGCGTTCGCGCCTCCGAAGCGGAGATCAGCAAGCTGCTGGTCGACGCCAAGGGCGAGGTGGCCAGCATCACCGCCGAAGCCAAAACCTACCGCACCACGGTGGTCAGCGAGGCCAGCGCCGACAGCGCCAGCATCGCCAAGCTCGTCGCCCATAACGGCGAAGGAGACGCCGCAAGCCTGAAGGTGTTCCTGGAGGAAATGCGCATCGAGGCGATCCAGGACGTGTTGAGCAACTGCTATGAGAAGTTCATCTACAATCCGAACCAGCAGGAACATTCGGAACTGGAAATCTGGCTGAACCGCCGCACCGAGATTCGCCGTCAGGAAACGATAATTCCGCTGTCCAGGTAAGCGAAGGCCTTGCATAGGAGACTTTGTTCATGAGCATACCGACCGGGCACATGGTGCCTGAGGAACACCACCTGACCTCCGAGAGGGAGCAGCAGATCGTCGCGCTCTCCTTGATCGGTTCCTTCCTGGGTGGGGCCCTCGTCATCAACTCCTACCTCGCCCCGTACCTGTTCGACGATCCGCGCGGCATCGAAATGGCCTGCGCGCTCGTCGGAGCGTTGCTGCTGGGCATCCCCATCGTCGTGCGGGCCATCTCCGACCTGATCGTCGGCGAGCGCCACATGATCGAGCTGGTGGCCATCGCGGTCATGGGATGCATCGCCATCGGGAAGTACCAGGAAGCCGGCGTGGTCAGCTTCCTGATGCTCCTGGCCGACCTGATCCAGCACCGCACGGCGCTGGGCGCGCGGCAGGCGATCGAAAGCCTGATCCGCATGGCCCCCACGCGCGCGCACCTGCTTCTGCCCGGTGGCGGCACGCGGGACGTCGATGCCTCGGAACTGAAGACCGGCGAAAGCGTCCGCATCCGTCCGGGCGAGACCATTCCGGCGGACGGCGACATCGTCACCGGCGCCTCCACGATGAACGAGGCGAGCATCACCGGCGAATCGCTGCCGGTGGACAAAGGGGTGGGCGACCAGGTGTTTGCCGGCGCCGTGAACCTCACCGGCTCGCTGGAAGTGCGCGTCACCCGCGTGGGCGAAGATACCACGCTGGGTCAGGTGCGCCACCTGATTCTGGACGCCGAAAAGACCAAGATTCCGCTCATGCGCATCATTGACCGGTATATCCTCTGGTATACCCCCGTGGTCATGATGATCGTGTTCTTCATCCTGTTCTTCACGAAAGACATGGGCAGAGCGATCACCGCGTTGATCGTGACGTGCCCGTGCGCCTTCGTCCTGGCGACTCCCACCGCGATGGTGGCTGCGCTCAGCAGCGCCGCGCGGCTCGGAATCCTCGTCAAGGATGTGGGAGACCTCGAAGCGGCGGGCCGTTTGAACGCCATCGCTTTCGACAAGACCGGCACGCTGACCACCGGGCAGTTGGCCGTGACCCGGCTGGCCCCGGCGACGGGCGTGGACCCGGCGCACATGCTCCAGTTGGCCGCCGCGACGGAAGCGCACAGCAACCACCCCGTCGCCCAGGCCGTCGTGCGGGTCGCCAAGGAAGCCGGACTCGCCTGGGGCGATGCGACCGACATCCACGAAGAGGCGGGCAAGGGAGTCCGCTCGAACGTGGGGGGCGCCAAAGTACTGGTCGGGCGCGAAACCTGGCTCAAGGAATGCGGCGTCAACTTCGCCGGTTTGGGAGTGGACCTCGATGAGATGGTGGGCTTCAGCGTGCTCTACATCGCCGAGAATGGCAAGGCCATCGGCTGGATCGGCCTGGAGGACAAGGCGCGTCCCGAAGCCAAGAAAGCCACTGCCGAACTGCGCAAACTGGGCATTCGCCGGCTGACCATGTTCACGGGCGACCGCTGGTCGGTCGCGCGCCGCGTGGCCGCGGAACTGGGCTGCACCGAAGTGGAAGCCGAGTGCCTGCCGGCCCGCAAGCTGGAACTGGTCCACAAGCTCAAGGACGCCGGGATGCACGTGGCGGTGGTGGGGGATGGTGTCAACGACGCCCCGGCCCTCGCCGCGGGCGACATGGGCATCGCCATGGGCGCCGCCGGCAGCGACATCGCCATTCACTCCGCGAGCATCGCCTTGATGTCCAACGACCTCGGGCGCTTGCCCTTCCTCATCCGTCTGTCGCGCCGCACGCGCACCATCGTCAACCAGAACCTGTTGTTCGCCCTCGTGTTCATCATCGTCGGCCTTGCCTTGAGCACCGAGGCGATTCTCACCCCGATCACCGCCGCGTTCCTTCACATCGTCGGGTCGTTCATCGTCATTTTCAACAGCGCCCGTCTTGTGCGTTTCGGTGAAGAGATCGCGCCGCATACCAGCGGCCAGCAACAGTAGTGAGGAGATCCAGGCGTGGCAGTAGAACGCCAAGTGGTTGTTGAGACGGTTCAGCTCACCAAGATTTACCGCGACTTCTGGATGCGCCAGAAAGTGCGCGCGCTGGACCGGGTGGACCTGCAGGTCGTCCGGGGCGAAGTGTTCGGCCTGCTCGGACCGAACGGCTCCGGCAAATCCACCCTCATCAAGATTCTGCTGGGTCTGCTCTTTCCGACCAGCGGACGGGCCGCCGTGTTCGGCCGCGACCCGCGCAACATCGCCATCAAGGACCGCATCGGCTACATGCCGGAGGACTCCTACCTCTACCGGTACCTCAATGCCGAGGAGACCCTGGAGTTCTACGGCCGCCTCTTCAACCTGCCGCGGCACGAACGTCGCAACCGCGTCAACCTGCTCCTGGACATGGTGGGGCTCGCGCAGCAGCGCAAGCGGCCCCTCGTGGAGTACTCCAAGGGCATGGCGCGGCGCATCGGGCTGGCGCAGGCGCTCATCAACGACCCGGACTTCCTCTTCCTCGACGAGCCGACCACGGGGCTGGACCCCACCGGCACGCGCGAGATCAAGGACCTCATCCTCGAATTGAAGAGCCGCGGCAAGACCGTGTTCCTCTGCAGCCACCTGCTCGCCGACGTCGAGGACGTATGCGACCGCGTGGCGATCCTTTACGGCGGACGCGTCCGCCGGGTCGGGAACATCAACACGCTGCTGGAAGTGCAGTCCAAGACACAGATTACGACGCGCAACCTCAAGCAGCAGACGATCTCCGCCGTCGTGAACCTGATCCAGGAGATGGAAGGGCCGGAAGCGGGCGTTGAAGTTCAGGCCCCGCGCGAACGGCTCGAGAGCTTCTTCCTGAAAGTGGTGGAGGAAGCGCGCGCCGCTCACCTGACCACCTCCGGCGTCACCGCCGGCACAGGCGCCGCCGCGTTCTTTGGCGGCATCGAGCGCGAAGACAAGGCCGACGACCTGATGCAGTCGCTCCTCAAGGCAGTTCCCGTGACCGTCCCGGTCGAGCAGACCGAGGGGCCGGAGGAATCGTTTGTGCTGCCGGCCGGAAAGCCGACGGAGCCTGCGGTGGACCAGAAGCTCTTGAGCGACCTGGTGCGCCCCTCCGCTCAACTCGCCGCGCCTGTCCCGGAATCCGAGGCGAAGAAGGAGCCGCAGAAGGACCAGCCGGTGGTTCTGCCTGCGGGAGGCGCGGGGCCGGCCAAGCCGGCCACCGACGAAGTGCTGCGCGGCCTTCTGTCCCCGAAGAGCGAAGCCGACCGGAAGGATGCGCGGACGGACGGCCGGAGCGATAAGTGATGATCGACTTGCTCAAGCAGATTTGGACCATTGCGCGCCACTCCATTCTTCAGGCGTTGCGGATGAAGGTGGTGCTGGTGCTGCTGGCCTTCCTGCTCGTGCTGATTCCCGCCTTGCCCTTCCTGCTTCAGGCCGATAGAACCCACGCCGGGCAGGTGCGCATGGTCATGACGTACTCCATCTATGCCATCTCCCTCCTCCTCCTGAGCGTGCTCACCATCTTCCTCTCCGCGATCACTCTGAACACCGAAATCAAGCAGCAGCAGATCTTCCTGCTGGACACCAAGCCGCTGGCCCGCCTCACCCTCCTGCTGGGCAAGTGGGCGGGGGTCATGCTGATCAACGTGCTGCTGCTGGCCGTCATGCTCGGGCTGACTTACGGCTGCGTCAGGTATCTGAGCCAGAGGCTTCCTGGGGAGCCGCCGGAATCTTATGAACTTTTCAAGGCGGAAGTCCTCAACGCGCGCAGCTATGCCACACCGCCGATGCCCGACCTGAGCAAAGAAGTGGACGATGAGTATAAGTACCTGAAAGAGAAGAACTTGCTGCCGGAAGGCAAGAGCGAAGCCTGGAACCGCATGCAGATTGCCGAGCGGTTGAAGAAGGGGGCTTGGGTCGTTGCCCCCAACACGCAGGTGACTTGGGTGGTATCAGGCCTCCCCAAGTACAATGTCGTCGCGGGGGCGACCACCACCACAACCACCACCACGACGACCAGCACCTCGACCACCACCACCTTGACGATGATCACCACCAAAACGACTGCCGCGCCCAGGCGGGTCGCCGCGCCGGTGGCGAAAGAGGAGCCGCCCCCCTCCGCGAAGAACAACATGGAGTGGCTGGTGATCCGCTTCCGCCATTTCGGTAGCAGCGGCTCGACCGATCATGAAATTCCGGGCCGGTTCGTGGTCAATGAGGCCGGAACGGAAAACGTGTGGATCGAGGAAGGCTTCCTGGTCAATCGGCCCCACACCTTTGCCGTTCCCGCGCGCCTCGCCGGGCCGGATGGCACGATCAAGATCACCTATACGAACATGGACACGTCGGATGTCTCGGCGATGTTCCCGTTCGGCGACGGCGTGACGGTCATGTACGGTGCCACCAGCCTGGGATGGAACTTCGTGCGCGCCGGCAGCTTGTTGCTGATGAAACTGACGTTCTACGCCATCATCGGCCTGGCCTTCTCCACCTTCCTGTCCTTCCCGGTGGCGGTCACCGCCAGCCTCGTGGTCTTCATGGTGTCGCAGATGGCCGGCTTCATTCAGACCGACCTGATCTCCAACCTGTTCGTGTTCGGCAGCAGCATGGTGCCGCCCTGGCAGCCGCTGCATCCCGGCGACACGGCGCTGCGCTGGATACTCATGTCCTTCTTCAGCCTGTTCCCGAACCTGGGCGCATACGATGCCACGCCGTTCCTGACGGACGGCCGCATCATCGACTTCGGCGTCATACTTCGAATGTTCCTGGAAGTGATCCTCGTGCGCGGCGGGATTGCCGCGGTAGCCGGCTGGGTGATCTTCCGGCGCAGGGAGTTGGCCGCATTGACGGCCAATACATGAGAGCGGACGATGGCAACCTTTAAGAAAATTGTCCTGATCGTGCTGATCGTCGCCATGATGGCGGGGGCGTCGGCCACGCTGACCTTCGTGGACGCGTATCGCTCCATCCTGGGGCAGTTCAGCGTCAGCGCCAGGAATCAGCCCCCCGAGATCGTCCTGCTCACCCACGTGCTGGGAGGCTTCCGCGGGCTTCTGATCGACGCCGTCTGGCTGCGCGCCAGCCGCCTGCAGCAGGAAGAGAAGTTCTGGGAGCTCTACCAGCTCTACGACTGGATGGGCAAACTCGAACCCAGCATCGAAGAAATCTGGGACTTCAACGGCTGGAACATGGCGTACAACCTCGTCGCCGAACTGCCCGACAGCGAGGCCCGCTGGCAGTGGATTCAGCGCGCGCTGGACTGGCTCCGGAACGACGGACTCTACTACAACCCGAAATCCGGCCTCATCATGGACCGCATCGCTTGGATTTACTACCACAAAATCGGGCGCGACCTCGACCTGCACAACGCGTACTACAAGCATCGCTGGGCGCTGATCATGCACGACATAGTCGGCAGCCGCGAGCAGCAGGACATCCCCGGCATCCAGGAGGCGTCGCGCTGGACGCTGAAGGAACTGCTGGCCGACCCGGACGTGAAAGCCGCCCTGTCGCCCGCGTTCACCCTGGTGCCGCCCGACGAGACCCTCAAGCAGCTCGACAAGGTGAACGGCCTCCACGAAATCCCGGAGTCGATCGGCAACGCCATCATCAAGGCCAAGAGCACCAAGGCGCTGCGGAAGATCGCCAACTACGTCGCAGCGCGCGTCCTGCGCGACCGATACAAGATGGACCGCTTCGACATCATGGTCAAGATGGAGCAGGACTACGGCAAATTCGACTGGCGGCTGCCGGAGCCCCACGCGATCTACTGGGTCGAGCGCGCGCGTGAGAACATGCTGGCCAATCCGACGCGCAAAGAGATCGACTACGACCGTATTCTTCTGGCCAGCCTCCAGGAGACCATGCGCCGTGGCGTCATCGCCTACATGGGCGGAGACCCGCAGAAGGCCATGGTCACCGCGTTCGACCTGAGCAAAGTGGTCCCCATTAACAAACTGTACGAAATGATGCTCACGAAGTACTCCATCGCGGCGGAGGCGTACGGCGCATCCTCCGTGCAGGATGGGCACATCACCTTCCTGCAGGAAGCCACGTTCGACATGTACTTCGCGGGGTATCACGACGAATCAGCGAAGTACTACCAGGAACTCAACACGCTCTACGACAAGCCCAATCCGCGCGTCCCGCTGGAAGAATATGTCCTGGGGTTCGTCCTGAACCTGGTGGACGAGAACGGGACGCACGCGAAAGTGCGCGCCTGGGTGGACGGTTGCATCGCGCAGGAGTGCTTCTTCCTCTGCGTGAACAAGCGCGACGAGGCGGCCACCTACGAAGACCTGGCGCAGCGTGGATGGGAAGCGTACCGCCAGTACGGAATCGCCAACGCGACCGGCCGCACGCGCAATGACGGGCTGGACCCCTTCCCGTACATCCAGCGCGAAGTGGTGCTGGCGATCCTGCGCGGGGAGACGGGGTTCCCCCCGGAATTGATCCCCACGCTGCGCGCCATCGTGAACGTGCCCAAGGGCAAAGAGAACGAACTGACTCTGCCCGGCGCCGGCCTCGCCCCCAAGATCGCCCCCTCATCGCCGCCGCCGAAGTAGGCGCGCTGCCGCTGGCAAGTCGTCGTTTGCGGCTCCCCAGTCGCCATTCGGCCGCTCTGCTTCCTGTGTTCTGCTTGACGAATCGTGCCAGCGTGCATAGAATGCAGGTTGCTGCATGGTGCAACAGCACAGTGCAGTCGCATTCCGCGCTCCGTGTACACATGCGACACAAGCGCTAATGGGGGAGTCACCTGCTATGCCTAACCTGCATACCATCAACTTCCGTCACCTTGCCAACTACACCTGGCTTCTCGCGCTTATCGGCTGCCTTTCGGCAATACCGTTCTCGGGCGACCTCCGCGCGGCGCAGGTGTTCAACGATCCAACAGAAGGCCAAGGCTCGGCGGAGATGACGGTCTGGACGACGGGGGCGAACGTCAATGGCGAACTGGGCGTGGGTGATACCACCCAACGCAGAGCGTTTACCCAAATCGTCGGCGGTCCCGCCGACAGGAACATCTCCGCCGTCGTCGGGGGACGGAATTGCTCCATGGCCCTTGCCGATGACGGCACACTATGGGCGACGGGGGCCAGCAGTCATGGCCAACTCGGTTTCGGCGATACTTGCTACCGCACTATCTTCAGCCAAGTCGAGGGCGGACTCGCCGGCCTCAGCGTCACGGCTGTCGCGGGTGGCTACCGGCACTCTCTGGCCCTGACCAGCGACGGCAGACTCTGGGCGACGGGCTATAACTTCTCCGGCGAACTCGGCCTCAACGGCACGAACGAGCGACGTTGGTTCACCCAGGTTCGCGGCGATCTTGCCGACAAGAGGATTGTCGCAATTGCGGGGAAGGACTATCACTCCCTGGCCTTGGCCAGCGATGGCACGCTGTGGGCGGCGGGAGACAATGCGTGGGGCGAACTCGGCCTAGGCGATACCACCGAGCGGCATAGTTTCACCCCCGTGGATGGATACCTGACCGGCAAGACTGTCACCGCTATTGCCGCGGGACAATGGCACTCTCTGGCGCTGACCGACGACGGCGCTCTCTGGGCAACGGGGTACAATGCCTGCGGCCAGCTCGGTTTGGGTGATACCGCCGACCGCCATAGATTTACCCAGGTCGGTGGCGATATCGCCGACAAGACGGTCGTTGCCATAACGACCGGCAAATGGTTCTCTTTTGCGTTGTGCAGCGACGGCACCCTCTGGGGGGCGGGGGACAACTCCAGCAGTCAGCTCGGACTGGATGGCGGCGTCACGAATAGCAGCTTCACTCAGGTCAGCGATGGTCTTGCCGGCAAGGTAGTCACTGCCATCGCCGCAGGAGAAAGACACTCACTGGCGCTTGCCAGCGACGGTTCGCTCTGGGCGACGGGGAGCAGCCTTGATGGTCAGCTTGGAATGGGCGATACCACAGGTAGCGCCAGGTTTACCAAAGTCTCCGGGCCCTCTCCGGTTGTGCACATTGCTGCCGGTTCCGACCATAGCCTCATCGTGGCGAGAACGTGGACGCTCAATGTGCAGTCAACGCCGGTTACGGGGGTGGCTATCGCTTCGGCAACCGGGCACGGCGGGACAACCGACTACCGGAAGGCGGCGACCGGCAACACGATGGTGACCTTGACGGCGTTGCCAACTGCGAGCGACGGGAGCGCGGATTACCACTTTTTGCAGTGGAACGGGACTCCGGACGATACCGTTTTCACTGATGACAACCGCACGATCAGTTTCGCGATTCAGTCCAACCTGACGGTGACGTCGGAATATGCAATTGACACATGGACGCTCGACGTGAAGTCTTCCCCGTTCACCGGGGTGGAAATCTCCTCCACTACGGGACATGGCGGCACTACGGATTATGAGAAGACTTTGAATGACAATGAGACAGTCGAGTTGACGGCGCCGGTGGGCAAGAGCGTGGGGGAGACGGATTATCACTTCGTTCAATGGTCAGGCGTGCCCGAGGGGGCAGAGGTCTCCGACGGCGGGCGCACGGTATCGTTTTCCATGAACGTCGACGTCGCACTCACGGCGGAGTACGCGATTGAAACGTGGACTCTCGCCGTGAACTCTCAGCCCATCGCCGGCATCCCGATATCGTCCACGACCGGCCATGGCGGGACTACAAATTATGAACGGAACGTGGGCGCCGGCGCGGTTGTCACGCTGACGGCGCCGGCGACGGCGGGAAGTCGTTACTTCCAGCGGTGGGTGGATGATGCGGGGGTGGCGCTCTCCCGGGCGCCGACAATCAGTCTCACCGTCAATGCCTCCACGTCGCTGACGGCTGTTTATGGCGACATGCAACTGCAGTATCCTTCCGCGAATGGCATCGGGGTGGAGTGGGGCCGGACCTATGTGATTCAGTGGAAGAGCAGCATGTCCAGCCAAATCCGCATGAAGATCGAACTCTGGAACGCGCAGGGGGCGCATTGGGTGCTTGCCCCCTCTATCCCGAACCTGGGCACCTGGCAGTGGCGCGTGGGAGATTTCGACCCGAAGACGCAGACGGCCTACCCCTCCGGCGATGGCTACCGCATCCGGATCAACGCAATATATTATGGCGTAGAGGATTACAGCGACTACTCGTTTTCCATCGGAGTTCCCACCTCGCTCGAAATAACAGGCCCCAGGCAGGTAAATGAGGGGGCCTCGGCGCAATACCGTTGCTTTGCGCACTACGATTTCGGCTCGCCCGCCGAAGTGACGGCGTCGGTGACGTGGAAGGCGAGTTCGCAATATGCCAAGCTCGACAAGACCGGGCAACTGACCGCCAAGGCCGTGCGCTCCGACCAGCCCTGCACCATCACGGCGAGCTATGGCAAGGGGGCGGCGGCGCTCACGGGGACTTACGACATCACCCTCATGAACGTGCGGTGAGAACAACGGCGCACTCGCCTTGAACTCCCAGCCCCAATCCCCTATCATAAAGAACTTGCGAACAGCGGTTCATGGACGCTCTTTGGAAGGGATATAAGATGGATAAGCTGCGATTCGGTTGCCCGGAAGGCGAAGAGAAGGAAAAGCGGGGGGAGGAAGGCATGTCCTCGCGCCTTCTCAAGTTGCGCACCATTCTGCTGGCCGGCGAGATCGACAAGGAATCCGCGCAGCGTGTGATGAGCCAGTTGCTCCTCCTGTCGCACGAAGACCCGTCCAAGCCGATCCGGCTGTTCATCGACTCCCCCGGCGGCGACGCCGACGCGGGCTACGCCATGTTCGACATGATCCGGTTCGTCGAGACGCCGGTCTACACCATCTGCACCGGCCTGGCCGCGAGCGCGGCGGTGATCGTGCTGCTGGCCAGCCCGCGCGAGCGCCGGCTGAGCCTGCCCAACGCGCGCCTGCTCATCCATCAGCCCTCCACCGGAATTCACGGCAGCGCCTCGGATATTCAAATCGAAGCCTCCGAAATTCTGAAAATCCGCGAGAAGATCAACAAGCTCATCGCGGAGGAGACGGAGCAGACGCTGGAGAAGGTGACCAAGGACATGCACCGGAATTTCTGGATGAGCGCGAAAGAGGCCCAGGAGTACGGGCTGGTCGGGCGCGTGATTGTCAGCACGAAAGAGCTGTAACGCGGCGCGTGAACTTGAAAGCGGAGTGGACTGATGCCGGACCCTTATCTGCTCGAACGTGACGAGTCAGTTCTGTGCGTGGTGGATATCCAGGAAAAACTGGCCGCCCGCATGGGGGAGAAGGAGGGCATCGTCGAGAGCGCCCGCATGCTGACGCTGGCGGCGCGGCGGATGGGCGTGCCGATCCTCGTGACCGAGCAGTACCCGCGCGGCCTCGGCCCGACCGTGATGGAACTGACCATCGCGATGGAGGATTCCTACGCGCCGATCGAGAAGATGTGCTTCGGCTGCGGCGGAGAGCCGAGGTTCCTGGATCAACTCAAGTCGCGCAAGCGCAAGCAGGTGGTTTTGTGCGGCATGGAAACGCACGTCTGCATCCTCCAGACCTGCCTGGAACTGCTCAACCGCGGCTACAAGGTGCAGGTGGTGGCCGACGCCACCTGCTCGCGCCGCATCGCGCACAAGGAAATCGGCCTGGGCCAGATGCGCCAGATGGGCGCGATTGTGACCACGGCCGAGGCGGTCGTCTTCCAGTGGCTGGAAAAAGCGGGCACCGAGGAGTTCAAGGACTTGCTGCCGCTGTTCAAGTAGATGGGACGGCAAGGACAGAAAGTGCCTGACAATGAGCGATACAGCCGCCAAATGCGTTTTGCGCCGATCGGTCCCGCCGGCCAGGAGCGGCTGCGCAACGGCTTCGTAGTCATCCTCGGCTGCGGAGCGCTGGGGAGCGGGATCGTCCAGAACCTGGGGCGCGCGGGCGTGGGACGCCTGCGCATCGTCGACCGCGACGTCCTCGAAATGAGCAACCTGGCTCGCCAGGTGCTGTTCGAGGAGGAGGACGTCCGCCGTCGCCTGCCGAAAGCCGTCGCCGCCGCCGAGCGCATCCGCCGGATCAACTCGGAAATCCAGGTGGAAAGCGTCGTCACGGAAATCTCGCCGGGGAACATTCTCCAATTGATCGAAGGGGCGAACGTCGTCGCAGACGGCACGGACAACATGGAGGCGCGTTTCCTCATCAACGACGCCTGCGTGAAGGCGGGGGCGCCCTGGGTCTACGGCGGCGCGCTCGCGTCGTCGGGAATGACCATGACGGTGCTTCCCGGACGAAGCCCCTGCCTGCGCTGCGTGCTGGAGGAACTGCCCGACCCGCAGGCGCTCAGAAGCTGCAACGAAGCCGGAGTGCTGAACACGCTCACCGGCATCGTCAGCGCCATCCAGAGCAACGAAGTGATCAAGCTGCTGACCGGCGCCGGCGAGCCGAATCCCGGGCTGCTGCGGCTCGACGTCTGGACGCTGGAGTTCAACCGGAGCGTCGTCAAGCGCCGCGCGGACTGCCCCGCCTGCGCGCTGAAGCGGTTCGATTACCTCGATGCGCCCCCGCGCGAAGCGGCCTTCGTGCGCGGCCGCAGCCAATTGGAGTTGAACCCCGCGCGCCCGGTGAAGCTGGACCTGGCCGCGCTGGCCTGTTCATTGCGGCAGATGGGGAAGGTGGAGTACAATGACTACCTGATCCACCTGACCCTGCCTGAGGCGCAACTCGCCATATTCCAGGACGGACGCGTCATCATCCAGGGGCTGACCGACGTGGAGTCGGCGCGGCGACTGGTTCGCACGTGCGTTCCGGCGCTCGCCTGATTCGACCGCTCCGACCCACAGGACCGATAGGACGCTCATGAAAGCGCTCGCATTACATTCCGGCGGCTTGGACAGCACCCTGGCAATCCGGCTGGTGCTCGATCAGGGGATCGAGGTCCAGTCGCTGCACTTCGTCAGCGTCTTCGACTGCGGCATGGAAGAACAGGATAGTTGCCGCGCCGCGGTTCTGTCGGCGCAGCAACTGGGCGTGCCGCTGCGCCTGGAGAAATTCTCCGAGGACCTGCTGCGGCTGGTCAAGAACCCTCCGCACGGACATGGCAGCCATATGAACCCGTGCATCGACTGCCATGCGCGCATGATGCAGCGCGCGGCGGCGCTGATGCCGGAAGTGGGGGCCTCCTTTCTCATCAGCGGCGAGGTGCTGGGCGAACGGCCCATGTCGCAGCGGCGCGAGGCGCTGGGCATCGTCGAGCGCGACGCCGGGGTGGAAGGACTCCTCTTGCGGCCGCTTTGCGCGAAGTTGCTCGACCCGACCGTGCCTGAGCAGAAAGGCTGGGTGGATCGCGAGCGGCTGCTGGGCATCAGCGGGCGCTGCCGAAAGCCGCAACTGGAACTGGCGAAGAAGTTCGGCATCACCAATTTTCCGACTCCGGCGGGCGGCTGCCTGCTGACCGACCCCGGCTTCGCGCTGCGCATGCAGTATCTCCTGGAGGTCAATCCGGATTGCACGCCCGAGGATGTGCGGCTGCTGAAGGTGGGGCGGCACTTCCGCATCGAGGCGGCGGGGCGGCTGGCAATGGGGCGCAACGAAAAAGAGAACGACTGGATCGAGCGCCTGGCGCGACCCGGGGAATGGCTCATGGAAGCCGCCGACGTCCCCGGTCCGGTGGCGCTGTTGCGCGGGGGGCGAGCCGTGGGCGCTGTCGCCGAAGATGCGGAAGCCGTCGTCGTAGGGGCAAGGCATGCCTTGCCCCCGACCGAGGAAGCCATCGCTCTCGCCGCCTCTCTGACCGCCCATTACGGCAAGGGCGGCGCGCAGGCGGCGGTGCGGGTGCGCATCCGCGCGCCCGGTTCGGAGGAAGCGCGGTACCTTGAGGTGGCGCCCGCGGCGCAGGAGTTGGTGGAGCGGTTAAGGATCGGCGCCTCAACGCCCGAGTCGGGAGGCCACCGTGTCCGCGAATGAACTTCTCTCCCCGATCCGTGAACTCGGGTACTACCCCTTCAGCGCCTACCTGCGCGCGCGGTACGGCTGCAAGGTGCACAAAGTCAGCATCCACGCCGGCTTCACCTGCCCCAACCGGGACGGGCGAGTGGGCGTCGGGGGGTGCACCTACTGCATCAACGAAAGCTTCAGCCCGCAGGCGGGCAAGCCGCCGCGCTCGGTGCGCGAGCAGATGGCGGACGGCATCGACTACATGCGCCGGCGTTACCACGCGCGCAAATTCTTCGCCTACTTCCAGGCGTTCAGCAACACCTACGCCGATGTGAAGACGTTGCGCGCTCTCTATGACGAGGCGCTGGAATTTCCCGACGTGGTGGGCATCTCCATCGGCACCCGGCCCGACTGCGTCCCGGACGAGGTCCTCGACCTGGTCCAGGAATACACCGCGCGCGCGGAGGTCTGGCTGGAGTATGGGATTCAGTCCGCCCACGACAAGACGCTGCGGCTGATCAATCGCGGGCATGACTTTGCGACGTTCAAGGATGCCGTGGCGCGGACGCTGCCGCGCGGGATTCGCGTCTGCGCGCATGTGATTCTCGGCCTCCCGGGGGAGAGCCATGCCGATATCATGGCCACCGCCGAGGCCATCCAGCCGCTGGGCATCCATGGCATCAAGCTGCACCACCTGTACATCGCCCGGAACACCGCAATGGAAAAAGACTATCTCGCGGGGCAGATCAAGTTGTTCACGGCGGAGGAGTACGTCCCGGTCGCATGCGATTTCCTGGAGCGAATCCCGGCCGACGTGGCCGTCCAGCGGCTGGTGGGCGATACCACCAGCGCGGGGGTTCTGCTGGCGCCTTCCTGGCCGCAGACCAAGACGGAGGTCTTTCGGATGATCAGTGAGGAGTTCCGCCGGCGCGGCGCCTCACAGGGCAGCCGCGTGGGCGCGCAAGTCAGGCAACAAGGACAGTAAGGACGACCATGGAACATTTTGAAGGCCGGCGCTATCTCACCTCCTTCGATTCCTCCCAGGTGCCGCAGGTCTTCTGCGACGTGCTGGTGATCGGCTCCGGCGTCGCGGGACTCAGCGCGGCGCTTTCGGCGGTGGACGGGGCGGACGTGCTGCTGATCGCCAAAGGGCCGGTGGATGAGAGCAACACCGCCAAGGCGCAGGGGGGCATCGCCGGCGCGCTGGCGCCGGAGGACACGCCCGCCGCGCACATGGCGGACACCCTCGCGACGGGCCAGGGGATTTGCGACGCGGATATCGTGCGGACCATCACCGACGAAGCGCCCGGCCGCATACGCGAACTGATCGCGCTGGGCGCGTCGTTCGACCAGGAGGGGGATGAACTGGCGCTCACCCGCGAGGGGGGGCATTCCACCTCACGCATCGTCCACGCCATGGGAGACGCCACCGGCAAGGAGGTGGCCACCACGTTGATCCGCCGCGTTCGCGGCACCCCGGGTATCCAGGTGGTGGAGAACGCCTTCGTCGTCGACCTGATCACCACGCCGGAAGATGGCTGCTGCGGCGCGCTGCTGTTCGACCAGCGCTGGGGGCTGATGATCGTTTGGGCCAAGTCCACCATCCTCGCCTCCGGCGGCGCGGGACGCCTCTATCGCGAAACCACCAACAGCGTGCTGGCCACGGGCGACGGGCTCGGCATGGCGTATCGCGCGGGGGTGAAACTGACCGACCTGGAATTCTATCAATTCCATCCGACGGCGCTGTACGTCGCCGGCGCGTCGCGCGCGCTGATCAGCGAGGCGGTGCGCGGCGAGGGGGGCATCCTGCTCAACATGCGCCATGAGCGCTTCATGTCCAAGTACCATGAGCGGGGCGAACTGGCCCCGCGCGACGCGGTCAGCCGCGCCATCGTCACTGAAATCCGCGAGACCGGCCACACCTGCGCTTACCTCGACATGCGCCACATCCCGCAACTGGCCAAGCGCTTCCCTGGCATCAAGGAGTTGTGCGAGCAATTCGACATCGACATCACGAAGGACCTTGTGCCGATCCGTCCCGCCGCGCATTACATGATCGGCGGAGTGAAAGTGGACATCAACGGCGTGTGCACCATGCCGCGGCTCTTCGCCTGCGGCGAAGTGGCCTGCACCGGGCTTCACGGCGCGAACCGGCTGGGGAGCAACTCGTTGCTGGAGGGACTGGTGGTCGGGCGTCATGCCGGGACGGCGGCGCGGCAGATTGCCGGCGGCTCGAACCCGCCGCCGCATCCGCGCGTCAAGGTGCGCAACCCGGCGGCGCAGCACGTCGCCATCGACGTGGAGGACGTCACCAACGCCCTGCGCGCACTCGCGTGGCGCAACGTCGGCATCGAGCGCAGCCGCTTCGGCTTGGAGGAGACCGTTCACATGCTGCATTTCTGGGGACGGTACATCATGGATAAGGAATTCAACGACCGCGCCGGCTGGGAGTTGCAGAACATGCTGGTCGTGGCGCGGCTGATTGCCGAGAGCGCGACGCTGCGGGCGGAGAGCCGCGGCGTGCATTACCGGACTGATTTCCCGCAATTGGATGATGCGCATTGGAAAGTCCACATCATCCAGCGCCGCCAGGCCCAGGCGGAGCTTGAGCCCGTGCGGTAAGCCGCGGAGAATTCACCACGGAGCCACGGAGAACGACATTCCGGGGCAACGGCAACAACGACATTAACCGTCGATGGACGCCGATGAACGCAGATACGGAACATAGGGGCGGAACAACCTCTCAGTTTTCAGTTCTCAGTTCTCGCCGTTCTCCGTCTCCGTGGTGACGGCTAGAGGGAACGATGGGCAGACAGGCCGACACGACCGGCGTGAAGCTCGATTTCCTCTCGCCGCCGCTCCCCGCCGAGCTCGCCGCGAGTGCGGCGCGGTTGGTCGTTCCCATCCTCCACGAAGAATTCCTTGAGCGTCTGCTGCTGGGGCAGTTCGGCCCGGGGGCGCAGTTCGTGGCCGGAATCGCGCGGGATGGAGAGAAGGTCGCGGGCCACTGCTGGGGCGGATGGGGGCAAAGTGCCGCGCCGATCGGCGTGGTCGCCGGAGTCGTGACCGACGAGCATTACCGGGGCAAAGGGATCGCCTCGGCGCTGGTTGCGGGGATATGCCGTCGCTTCGACGCGGCGGGCGGGAAGCTCCTCTTCCTCGGCACCACCAACCCGGATGCGCGGCGCATTTACGAGCGCCTCGGCTTCCGCAACCTCATCGGCAGCGTCTACTGCCGCGGGCAGTTCTCTCCCGCCCGGGGCTTCGCCACCGGCCTCACGGCGCGTTCTCATCCCGCCGCCTGGCGCGACATGGGGAGCGTCCTGCCGCTCTATCTCCTTCCGCACCCCTGCATGGTCATGGACTCCGTCACCGAGTTGCCCTCCACGCGGCTCTTCGCCCCCTGGCGCTGTTTCAGGATATTCTGGGAGAACTGGCAGAGCGTGGAGAACGGGGGGAGTTGGGAACTTCTGGAGAGCGCGAGCGGGTGGGCCGTCGCCTCGGCGCTGGCGCGGCCCTTCCCCTCTCAAGAGGAAAGTCAGTCCGCTGGGGCGTCCGATTTCTCTGTGGACTTTATCTGGCATCCCGACTATTCTGATATCGGCCTTGAATTTGTTCGCGACTTCCTGCGCCGCGCGGAGAAGCAGTGCCGGGGCGGACCTTGCCTCTTCCTTTGCGACCGGGATGAATGGAAGCAGCGCGCCGCCAAGTCGCTGGGCTTCTCCTGCGCCGGACGCGGCGTCAGGAACATGCTGGTGTCCGGCGAACGCTGGGCGCTGGATGAGTACAGGCGGGACTGAGTCTCGGTTCTGTTGGTTTTGATAGATCGCGTCATTGCGAGGAGTTCCCTCGCGGGATGCGAGGGAACGACGTGGCAATCTTCCAGTTCTCAGTTGGGCCGTTCTGGGTGCGGTTTGTTTGGTGCACAGCGATGCCCGCTGTTCATAACGGCCACGGACAACCGGAAGATTGCCACGGCCCGCCCTTAGACGGCGCTCAGGGCGGGCCTCGCAATGACCGCTTAGTGATTCACGTTCGGAGTGAGTCCGCGATTCCATAACGGAGTCTCATTATGCCCAACGTCATCATGGCGCGCGCCCCTGTTCGCAACGCCGACCTTGGCGGCTGGCGGGACACCCGGCTCTTCTCCTCCGGCAAAGTCCTCAACATGGCCATCCGCCTGTACACCTACGTCTCCCTCCAGCCGATGAAGGAGGAGGGGATTCGCATTGAAAGCCACGACATTGGCGGCACCGAGTACGTGCGCAACCTGCGCGACATCGAATATGCCGGCGCGCTCGGGCTGCTCAAGGCGGCCGTCGGCAGCAGCGGCGCGCGGGGCGGGTTCAAACTGATCGTGCGCTCCGAAGCGCCCCCCGCCTCCGGGCTGGGCTCCTCCGCGGCGCTGGGAGTGGCGACGCTCGGCGCGCTCTATCGCTACCAGGGCAAGAGCCTCCTTCCGCACCAGGTGGCCATGAACGCGCAGCGGCTGGAGACCGAACTGCTCAAGCTGGAATGCGGCGTGCAGGACCAGTTGGCCTCGGCGTTCGGCGGGATCAACTTCATCGAGGTCACCTACCCCAGCGCGCGCGTCACCCCCGTCCCCGTCTCCGATGCCACCTTGTGCGACCTGGAGACGAACATGCTCGTGGTGTACACCGGGCGGTCTCACTTCTCCAGCGGCACCCACAAGCGCGTCATCGCCAACTTCGAGAAGGGGCAGCCGCGCGTCCTGCGGGCGTTCGAGGGGCTGAACAAGACGGCTGAAATGGGACTGGAGGCGCTCATGCGCGGCGACGTCCGCGCCTACGCCGAGTCGCTGAACGTGAACTGGGGCTATCAGAAGCAATTGGACAAGAGCATCACCACCCCTCTGGTCGCCGATCTCCAGCGCCGCGCCGAGAAAGCCGGCTGCATCGGGTTCAAACTCAACGGCGCAGGGGCGGGCGGCACCGCCGTCCTCATCTGCGCGCGCAACACCCAGAAGGCCGTGCACTCCGCCATCCAGAAGAAGTTCCCGGAGATGACGGTGTACCCCGCGAAGATCGATATCGGGCGCTGCCAGGGATTGCAGACGTGGGTGGAGAAAGCCTGAGTGTTTGGGGAATGCTCGGCGCGCCTGGGAGTGCGGAGTTGCACGGTGACGGACAACCGGTCACAAATTGTGACCGATCCAGAGAAACTTCGGCAGGTTCTCGGTTGATTTTGCGTTGTCCATTACACGGCAGGAAGTTATGCTCTTGATATCGCAAAATGCGATATCAAGAGCACATTCCGGTTGGCGCAAGGTCAGGAGTAAAATGGAATGAAAGCAAGGACTGAAGGCATGGCCCCAGTCGCTGTTGCACGAATTGAAACCTTCATCCACACAGTGCGTGGACAGAAGGTCATATTGGACAGCGACTTAGCACGCCTCTATGGCGTGGCAACAAAGACGTTGAACCGCGCCGTAAGTCGCAATCTTGGCCGGTTTCCTGAGGATTTCCGTTTCCAACTTAGCGCACTTTAGGCTTTCATGGCTACGGTGTGTGATAGGGGCGAGGAGCGCTAGCCTCGGCAGGCCGGTCGCCCGATGGGCGCAGCATGCTGCGCCCCTACACAGCGACGTAGGCATGGAACGTTAAAACGCTCTAGTGCCGCTGAAACGCTTTCTTTGAGGTACCAATTTGGTACCTCAAGAGCCAGGCACGGCGGTCGGCGCTATGCACCATTCGTTTTCACCGAACATGGCGCCATCATGGCGGCTACGGTCCTCAACTCCCCGCGCGCGGTTGAAGCCTCGTTGTTTGTCGTCCGCGCCTTTGTGCGAATGCGGGAAGTTCTGAATACCCACAAGGAGTTTGCGGGGAAGCTGGCGGAATTGGAGCGAAAGCTTGCGACGCATGATGTAGCGATCCGGAAGATCGTGGAGTCAATCAAGCGCCTCGCGGCCCTGCCGTTGCCTGCTCCAAATGAGGTTGATGAACGCGCGCCGGACAAGCCGCCCATGGGCTTTCGCGTGAAGGAAACCGCCGCGCCCTATCGTCGAAGGAGGACGACGGCACGGTGATGTTGGGACGCGATAACCCCTTAGGCTGTGTTCCCCTGCGACCAAGCTCAGGGCAGGCAGGGATAACGGGTTAGGAGAAAGACGACGAATGACGTAAAAAGGAATTGGGTCGTGTGTACCTCGATCTTGTCGATCGTGATCTTCGCTCCTGCAACCGCCATCTTCCGCGTCCTCCGTGTCTATGCGGTGGACAGTCCCTTCACCCTCACCCCAGCCCCGAAATCTCCCTGAAATCTTCCTTCAGCGCCCTATACAGTTTCCCGAACATCGGATAATCCCGGTCGTACAGTTTCTTTGCCGCTGCCTTGGGGCGGGTGGTGGAGGTGAGGCGGATGGTGGAGTCGCAGGCCTGGGCGACGTTCTTGAATGCGCCGGTGCCGACCCCCGCCAGGAGCGCGACGCCGAAGGCGGGGCCTTCGCTGGCGTTGATGGTGCTGACGGGCTGGCCATAGACATCCGCCTGCATCTGACGCCAGAACGCGCTGCGCGCGCCGCCGCCGCTGATGCGTATCTGCCGCACGGGTATCTTCATCCCGCGGATAATCTCCAGAGAATCGCGCATTCCGTAGGTGACCCCCTCCATCAGCGCGCGGACGAGGTGCTCCTTGCGGTGGCGCGGGGTGAGGCCGATCCACGCCCCCTTGGCGTACGGGTCGGCATGGGGGGTGCGTTCGCCGGTGAGGTAGGGGAGGAAGTACAGCCCCTCGGACCCGGCGGGGGCGAGCGCGGCCTCCTGGGTCAGAAGCTCATAGGGGTCGCACTTGCGCCGCTCGGCCTCGGCGCACTCGATTTGGCCGAGGGCGTTGCGGTACCACTGGAACGATCCGCCCGCCGAGAGCATGACCCCCATGACGTGCCACTTGCCGCGCACGGCGTGGCAAAAGGTATGCACGCGTCCTTTCGGATCGGTCTGCACCTTCTCGGAGTAGGCGAAGACGACCCCCGAGGTTCCCAGCGTGGCGGAGATGACGCCGGGTCGCACGATGCCGTTGCCAACCGCCCCCGCCGCCTGGTCGCCGCCCCCTCCGACGATGGGAGTTCCGGCGGGCACGCCCAATTCTTTTGCGGCCGATGCGCTCACGCGCGCGGAAACTTCCTCCGATTCGTAGCACTCCGGCAGCAGATCGCGCTGGATCTGCAGCGCTGAGAGGACCTCCTTCGACCATCGCCGATGCGCCACGTCCAGCAGCAGCGTGCCCGAAGCGTCGGAAACCTCGGTCGCGAACTCGCCGCTCATGCGGTAGCGGATGTAATCCTTGGGGAGCAGAATCTTCCGCGTCTTCTCATACACGCGGGGCTCGTGCTTGCGGACCCAGATGATTTTCGGGGCGGTGAAGCCGGTGAGTGCGGGGTTGCTGACGAGGCGGATGAGCCGCTCCGCGCCGACCTTGCGGGTGATCTCCGCGCATTCCTCGCCGGTGCGCTGGTCGTTCCAGAGGATGGCCGGGCGCAGCACTTTGCCGGCGGCGTCGAGCAGGACGGCGCCATGCATCTGGCCGCTCAGCCCGATCCCCTGCACCTGCGTCCCGGAGACCTCAGCCGCGGCGAGGACGCGGCGGACGGACTTCGCCGCCGCCTTCCACCAGTCCTCCGGCCGCTGCTCGGACCAGAGCGGGCGCGGGTGCATGCAGGGGTATTCCTCCGTGGCGGAGGCCAGGATTTTGCCGGAGTCGTCGCAGAGGAGCGTCTTGGTGCCGGAGGTGCCGACGTCGATGCCGAGTAGATAACCCATTGAACCCTCACGCTAGAAGAGATCGCGAAACCGGTTTGCAAGAAGATATGCGAGGGGAGGGCGGTTGTCAAGAATGGCGGGGAACGGATCATTTGCGAATGGCGAACTGTCAATGGGCAATGGTCAATGGGCAATTCTCAATTACCAATGATACGGCAACGCTTCGCGCAACACGATAGCCGCAGTTTTTATGGCCGTTCGTTGACAAATGACCATTGCCAATTCCCCATTGACCATTGATCCGTTCTCCGCCCGCCGCTAAAAAGTCGTTGACAAGCCCCCAATGGCAGCCGATAATTCTGTGGAGGGGATCGGTTGGACACTTCAAGGAGGTGCGGCTATGCGCGTTTCGACCGTTGTAATCATCCTGCTGCTCATCGGCGGCGCCGCGTACTACGCCAACAAGAAGGGGTACATCGGCGCGGCGAAACATGATGTGGTCAGCAGTTTCGACACGCACTTCGAAGCGGGGCAGTTGCTGTATCAGGGAATGAAATATCCCGAGGCGATCGCGGAGTTCCAGAAGGCCATCGACCTCGCGCCGAAGAACCCGCAAGCCCCCGATGCGCTGGCCCGGATCGGGAACTGCTATCGCGATATGGGGGAGAAGGAGAAAGCCATCGCCACCTATCAGCAGGTCGTCAAGACCTATCCGGACTCCGCGGTCCGGGCCCACGTGGAGAAGATGATCGAGCAAATTCGGTAGGCGTGATCCGCCGGTGCTTCACCACGAAGGGCCACGGAGAACCACGGAGAACGGCGCGGGAAGTGGACGGCAACAGAACGGAAATGCCGGGAACCGCCGATGGAGGCAGATGAAAGCGGATACGGAAGAGGCAAACGGAATCATGCTCTGAGAAATCGTATCGTGCCTTGTGCCGGCGTTTATCTGCGTTCGCCGGCGGTTGCTCTCGTTTCTCCGTTCTCCGTGGTGAACACGCTGCCACACTGCTGTTCGCTTGACCTCGCGCCGCCTCGGCGTAATAATGGTGCAACTGTTCGGTTTGTGACGCATTCCGCATGGCAGGAAGGAGAACGCAATGCCGCTAGTCAATACGAAACGGATGTTCGACGAGGCGATGAAGGGCAAGTTCGCCATCGGCGCTTTCAATGTGAACAACATGGAGATCATTCAGGGGATCATGTGGGCGTGCAAGGAGAAGCAGGCCCCGGTGATCCTCCAGATCAGCAAAGGCGCGCGCAAGTACGCCAGCATGAGGTACCTGCATGCCCTCATCAACGCCGCCTGCGAGGAGATGCCGGGAATCCCCGTCGCGATCCACCTGGACCACGGCGACTTCGACACCACGATGAAATGCATCGACGAGGGGTTCACCTCGGTGATGTACGACGGCTCGGGGGAGACATTCGACAAGAACATCGAGAACACCAAGAAAATCGTCGAGCGCGCCCACGCGCACAAGCCGTTCGTCACCGTCGAGGCGGAACTGGGCAAGCTGGGCGGCATCGAAGAGGACGTGGTGGGCGTTGGCGCGGATGACGTGGAGAAGCATCTCACCGACCCGAAGCAGGTGCAGGAGTTCGTCAAGCGCTCCGGCTGCGACAGCCTGGCGGTGGCCATCGGCACCAGCCACGGCGCGTACAAATTCAAGAAAGCCCCGAAGCTGGCGTTCGACCGCATCGAGGAGATCGGCCGGCTCGTGCCGAACTTTCCGCTGGTGATGCACGGCTCAAGCTCGGTGCCGCAGGAGTTCATCGACTTCGTCAACAGCTACGCCGTCCTCGAATCGAAGAACAAGAAAATGCTGGAAGTGGCGCTGAAGCAGGGCTGGGAGCAGATGCCCGGCTCCATGGGCGTCCCGGAAGAGGCGATCAGCAAAGCCTCCAAGATGGCCGTCTGCAAGGTGAACATCGACACCGACCTGCGCCTCGCCATGACCGCGAACATCCTCAAGGTCTGGGGGGAGTGCAACGCGGAGTTGCTGAAGTGGATCGAGGGTGGCAAGCAGGGCAGCCGGCCGAAGTTCAGCTTCGACCCGCGCGAATACCTCGGGCCGGCCCGCGAAGCGATCCGCGACATGGTCGCGCGCAAGCTGGATGTTCTCGGTTGCGCCGGCAAGGCGGGGCTTTTCAAGTAAGACGTGTAGCGAGGTTCCGGGAGTGTAGCGCGGACTATCCCCTCGGCAGGCTCGGGGCCGTGAGCGAAGTCGAACGGCAAGTCCGCGATTGCGGGAAGCGGAAGGACGAATGCTGTCGCGGGTTTGATAACCCACGCCACATGTCCTTCTCGCCATGTGTAGCGCGGGCTTCAGCCCGCGAATCCGTATGTAGCGCGGACTATCAAGTCCGCGAGGCCGTGTGTAGTGTGTAGCGCGGACTATCCCCTCGGCAGGCTCGGGGCCGTGAGCGAAGTTGGACGGCAAGTCCGCGATAGCAGTGAGTTACGGGCGCTGGAGCGGGAAGGCTCCGGCGCCCGTTGCTTTTTAAGTGAAGCTCCCCGCATCTTGTGGTATAGTAACGACATGGACAAGAAAACCGTGGTCAAGAAACGGTTGCAGGATATCACTCCTTCGGACGATCTGGCCTATTGGCTGAGTCGCCCGCCCTCGGAGCGGCTGGCGGCGGTCGAGACCCTGCGAAGGCAACACTATGGACATGCAGCCACAGCAAGACTTCAGAGAGTTGCTCGGGTTATTCAACGGACGAAAGGTTGAATACCTGATCGTCGGCGCGCAGGCGTTGGCGTTCCACGGCGCGCCGCGATTCACGGGTGACTTGGACATCCTTGTCCGCCCCGATCCGGAGAACGCGCGGCGCATATGCCTTGCGCTGGCGGACTTCGGCTTTGCCAGCGTGAACATCACTCCTGCCGATTTCACTGCGACCGACAAGGTGGTTCAACTGGGTGTGCCACCGGTTCGAGTGGATATGATGACCTCCATAACGGGCGTCTCCTGGCAGGAAGCATGGGGCGGACGCGTGGCAGGTGATTATGGGGGCGCGCCGGCTTCCTTCCTTGGCCGAGAACAGTACATTGCCAACAAGCGCGCCATCGGCCGGCCCAAAGACTTGGCGGACATCGAGGCGCTGGGGGAGACGTGAGGCGGAAAGAACGGAGGATGTCGCGGATTTGAGAACCCGCGCTACATGTCAGTAATTGTGCGGCATCAGAGGCGAGATAAGGAGGGGCGGATGATCCATTGCAGGGGCGCAATGTTTTGGCTGCTTGCAGTGATTGCTCTCTCTGTCGGCTCTTCCGCTCACGCCGACGGTTGCTATATCCCCCCGCTGGTCTATCAGGTTCCCGCGACAATTCCTCAGCAGCGCGCGCTGATCGCGTTCCGCGACGGGCGCGAGACGCTCATCATCGAATCCTCCTTCCAGACCGAGGCCAAAGAGGTCGGCTGGATCATCCCGCTCCCCATCGTGCCGGATAAGATTCTCCCCGTTTCGTCCGGGGCGATGAAGACGATTGCGTTCCGACTGCAGCCGGAGATTACGCACGAACTGCCGGACTGGCTTGAGGCTGCGTGCGTCCTGGCGGGACTTGTGCTCTACATTTCCTTCTTCATCATAATACGGCCTTTAGGTGCGAACCGGCCACAGAGTCTGATCGAAGCACTTTCGGTCCTTGCCTTGTTTGCGATCTTCGCTGGTATGTTCCTGCCCGCACTCAGTAGCGCAAGGGGAGGCGCCATAAGCGCTTCGTCGGCGGCACTTGGAGTTGCGGTCGAGAAACAGGTTCAAGTGGGTTCCTACGAAGTCGCGATTCTGAAGGCCAAGAATCCCGATGGACTGAATCAGTGGCTAGCCGAAAACGGCTTCATGGCATTGCCGGAGAAGGCCGATGCGGTTGTCAGCGATTACATCGCCAAGGGGTGGTGCTTCTCCGCGGCGAAACTAACGCGCACCGAGGGGGGCGTCAGTACACCACACCCAATCCGGTTCGACTTTGCGACAAAGGAAGCAATCTACCCGATGCGCCTGACCGCCTTGGCCGGTGCGCCGGTGGATTTGGAGATATATGCGGTCGGCGAGAAGGGAGCGGAATGCTGGCCAATGAAGCGCGAGTTCTGCGACACGTATGTTGTCGAAGCGCAGGGAGTCCGGACGTACCCCGCTGGCGGCAGAATGGTGATGAGCGGCAAACAAACGGTGGCGGTAGGCCGCTCGTTTGGACAACATCTGGGACACCCCGACTTGACGGCAGTAATGTGGGATGACTGTGTAGTAACCAGACTGTCCTGCCATGTTGCGCCAACACAAATGGTTGAGGACTTCCGCCTTTCGTGGGAGGACGGTCGCCCCTATCGCCACCACTATTACAGCAGACATGGCGCGCGCGTGACCGCAGGGGCGTGGTTGTTCCTCTTGGAGTCTGCATTCGGCACCATCTGCTTGTTTGTCGCGCGTCCTGTTGTTCGCAGTCGTGGCCGGAAATGGTTCGTCACTCGCTTTATGGGAGCAGGCGTGGTCGTTGTGATAATAGGCTCTGCCATTTTCTATCTGGTTCTGCCGAAAGTAGACGTTCGGCTAGAAGATCAGATGGGGCGCTTCGTGATGAGAGACATCGCTGAGTCGCTGGAATCCGGCGGCAAGCTTTCGAATGGTGCGTCAGTCGAGGAGATTCGTACTGCCATACAAGGCGCCATTGGACCATCTGACGCAAAGGATGTGAGCAACGTGTTCTTCGGAGAACAGGCCCGTCAGGAGGTCTCGCCCGGCAACTATGATATCCGGCGCGAGGATGGGGTGTGGTATCTGGTGGCGTACGACGAGTATTGTTGTGAGGCGTGGTATCAGATATCACAGCCCGGCAAATGATGGAGAAGTGGCCGCCTCGAAGGCCGGTGAAGTGGCGCGGGTTATCCAACCCGCGATCATTGTGCGTTTCTTCCGCTGCCAGCTTTCCCGCGCCTGCGTCGCGGGACGCGGACTGGATAGTCCGCGCCACATACGGCCCCTGTTCGGAACGCCCGGGCTTAAGGACACGTCGTGATGCCGTCAATTGAAAGTTGGACGTTGAAAGTCGAATGTTGAACGTTGAAACCGTTGCCCCGCCCATCTGCGTTCATCTGTGGAGAAACGTCGTTACCCGTCACTCCCACTCAATCGTGCTGGGCGGCTTGGAGGAGATGTCGTAGACCACGCGGTTGACCCCCTTGACCTCGTTGATGATGCGGTTGGAGATGCGCGCGAGCACGTCGTAGGGGAGGCGGGACCAGTCGGCGGTCATGAAATCGCTCGTGTCCACGGAGCGGACGGCGATGACGCTCTCCGCGCTGCGTTCGTCCCCCATCACGCCCACCGACTTTATCGGCAGCAGCACGGCGAAGCTCTGCCCCGTGGTGCGGTAGAGGTTGGCGCGCTTGATCTCCTCGGTGACGACCGCGTCCGCCTGGCGCAGCACCTCCAGCCGTTCCCGCGTGATCTCGCCCACGATGCGCACCGCCAGCCCCGGGCCGGGGAAGGGCTGACGCCAGACCATCTCTTCCGGCAGACCCAACTCCTCGCCGATCTTCCGCACCTCGTCCTTGAACAACTCGCGCAGCGGCTCGACCAAGTCGAATCCGAGTTCCGCGGGCAGCCCGCCGACGTTGTGGTGCGTCTTGATCGTCGCCGAGGGGGCGCCGGTGGGAGACTTGCTCTCGATCACGTCGGGGTAGAGGGTCCCTTGCGCGAGGAATTTCGCCTGCGGGATCGACTTGGCGTTCTCGCGGAAGACCTCGATGAAGGTGTGGCCGATGATCTTGCGCTTCTGCTCGGGGTCGGTCACCCCCGCCAAGCGGCCCAGGAAAAGGTCCGCCGAGTGCGCGGTGATCAGGTCCACCTTGAAGTGGTCGCCGAAGGTCTGCTCGACGCTCTCCACCTCGTTCAGCCGCAACAGGCCGTTGTCGACGAAAATGCAATGCAGGTGCTTGCCGATGGCGCGGTGCAGGAGCATGGCGACCACGGAGGAATCCACCCCGCCTGAGAGCCCGCAGATGACGTGCGATTGCCCCACCTTGCGCCTGATCTCGGTGACGTTCTCGTCGATGAACGTCGCCATGCGCCAGTCCCCCTTGCAGCGGCAGATGGTGATGACGAAGTTGGCAAGGATCTCCTTGCCGCGCGGGGTGTGGCTGACTTCGGGATGGAACTGGACGCCGTAGAAATCGCTGCCGCGGTGCTTGACGGCGGCGAAGGGGCAGGTGCCCGTGCGCGCGAGCGGGAGGAAGTCCTCGCTGAGTTGCTCCACCTGGTCGCCGTGGCTGTTCCAGACGACGAGGTCTTCGGGCAGATCGCTGAAGAGGTTCTGGTGGTTCAGCACGTGCAGCGTGGTGCGGCCGTACTCGCGCGCGGGGGAGGGCTGCACTTTGCTGCCCAGCAGCGAGGCGGCCAGTTGCATGCCGTAGCAGATGCCCAGGACGGGAATGCCGAGCTTCAGGAGTTCCGGGTCGCACGTGGGGGCGTTCTTGGCGTAGACGCTGGCCGGCCCGCCGGAGAAGATGAGCCCCATCGGCGCGCGCTTCCTGACCTCCGCCGCGCTGATCGTGTGCGGGACGATTTCGGAATAGACGCGCTGCTCGCGCACGCGCCGGGCGATGAGCTGCACGTACTGCGAGCCGAAGTCCAGGATCAGGATGCTCTCATGCGCCAGCTTCACGATAGTGCCCTCGGATGAGTTTTACGAGAAATGCGCGAGAGCAGATTATAGAACGCGGGCGAGGGGAGCGTCAAACGGCGATTACCGAATACTGAGTACTGATTGCTGAATGCCGACTTGCTCTGTGGAAATCATGCTAGGGGCAAAGAGCCATGCGGCAGCGACAAATAAGTGGTCATTGCGAAGGAGGCGCGCGGCAGGGGATTGTGCGGTCAGTCCGAACACCGCGCCGACTGCGGCAATCTTCCGGTTTCCGAACCCTCGACGCGCAGGCACAACCCGGCCTTCGCGCGGGTTGATAAACAGGAAGATCGCCGCGTTCGCGCCGATGACCTGCCGCGTGCCAAAGCGTTCCTTCGCGGCGCTCTCTCGCGATGACTGTTGACTCGATGCCGCGCATTTGCCGTGTCGGCTGCGAAGGAGGCGCGCGGCAGGGGATTGTGCGGTCAGTCCGAACACCGCGCCGACTGCGGCAATCTTCCGGTTTCCGAACCCTTGGCGCGCAGGCACAACCCGGCCTTCGCACGGGTTGATAAACAGGAAGATCTCCGTTTCCGCCTACCGGCTCGCCATGATCGCCAGCCCCTCCAGCGTAAGCGCGGGGTGGTAGGGGGGCTTTTCGGGGAGTTCGGTGGAGAGGAACTGCCCGGCGCCGCCGGTGATGAGGAGCGGGACGGCCTTGCCCATTTCCCCCCGCATGCGCGCGACAAGCTCGCTCACGAGGCCGATGCTCCCATAGTACACCCCGGAGCGGATGGCGTCGGCGGTGTTGCAGCCGACGACCACGCCGGGCTTCTGAGGCGCGACAGTCGGCAGCAGTTCGGTGCGGCTGGCCAGTGAGTGCACCATGATCGCCGGGCCGGGGGCGATGGCACCCCCCATGAGCGAGCCCGTGCGCGAAACCGCATTGACCGTAACCGCCGTTCCCGCGTCCACGACGATGCAGGACGCCTTCACGCGCGCGAAGGCGGCGAGGGTGTTCAGAAGGCGGTCGGCGCCGACTTTCGCCGGCTCGTCGCAAAGGATTTCCACGCCCCAGGGCAGGTCCACCCCGGCCACCTGCACCGGCAGGGAGTAGGCCATTGCGAGGGAGGAGACGATCTGGTCGTTCATGCTCGGCACGACGGAGCCGAGGAGAATTCGCGTGAAGCGTTCAGCCCCGATCTTCTCCGGCAGGAGATGGTAATCGGAGCGGGCCACGCGGCCCATCCGGCGCAGCGTGAGGCCGTCGAAGACGCCGAAAGCGACGTTCGTATTCCCGACGTTGATCGCCAGCATCATGCTCCCAATTCCTCCCCGAGGGCGCGCAGCAGTTCCTTCAGTCCCGCGCCGGTGGCGGCGCTGATGGGGTGGACCGGCACGCGCACCTTGCGCTTGAACACACGCAGGTTCTCCTTCGCCTCGGTGACATCCATCTTGTTCGCCGCGATGATCTGGCGCTTGGCGGCCAGCTCCTTGCTGTAGAGCTTCAACTCCTTGCGGATCGTGCGATACGCCGTCACCGGGTCGGGGCCGGAGAGGGGGGCCATGTCCACGACGTGGCAGATGACGCGCGTGCGCTCGATGTGGCGGAGGAACTCGTCGCCGAGTCCGTGGCCGGTATGCGCCCCCTCGATCAACCCCGGCAGGTCGGCCACGACGATGCGGCGATCCTCGGTGACTTGCGCGATGCCGAGTTGCGGCTCGAGCGTGGTGAAGGGGTAATCGGCGATCTTGGGATGCGCGTCGCTGATGTGGCTCAGGAGGGTGGACTTGCCCGCGTTGGGGAGGCCGACCAGCCCGACGTCGGCGATCAGCTTCAGTTCCAACGAAAGCTCCCGTTCCTCGGGGGGATCTCCCTTTTCGCACGTGCGCGGGGCGCGGTTGGTGGCGGTGGCAAAATAGGCGTTCCCGCGGCCGCCGCGTCCGCCGGCGGCGACGCACACCATTTCGCCCGGATGGGTCAGGTCGCGCAGAAGCATGCCGGTGGCGGCGTCGCGAATCATTGTCCCGAGCGGCACCTCCACGATGCAATCGGCGCCGTTGGAGCCGGTCTGCTTCTTCCCGCGTCCGGCCTCGCCGTCCTGGGCGTGGTAGAGCACGCGGGTGGGGATGTCCAGCAGGGTGAAGAGGTTCGGGTTGGCCCGCAGGTAGACGGAGCCGCCGTGGCCGCCCGCGCCGCCATAGGGGCCGCCGCGGGGGGCGAACTTCTCGTGGCGGAAGGCGCAGCAACCGTTGCCGCCTTTCCCGCCGCGTACGCGCAGTGTCGCTTCGTCAATGAACATATGGGGTGGCTCTCCGAAAGGGTGTACTCCCATCATAATCCCCGGGGGCTTATACCGCAAATGTCCCTACCCCGGATTAGGGGGATTATCTCTTGTGGGTCTGCCGGGGGGTGGCTATCATCCGAAGTGGAGATTGAGAGCAAGGTTGGAGAGGTCGGTGCGTGGTCACTCATCTTGGAAAGGACAGGTTTATGTCACACAACCGCTTCGCGCTGAATCTGAACTCGCTGCCGGGCGCTCACGATGTCCGCCACCTGAACCAGAAGATCAAGGCCGCTTCAGAGGCGGGATTCTGCGGCATCAGCCTCTGCATGGAGGACGTGACGGCCTGGGTCCAGTCCGGCAAGCGGCTGGAGCAGTTGCGCCAGGCGGTCCGCGATCAGGGGATGCAGATCGTGGAGTTGTGCGACGTGAACATGTGCGACGAGCGGGGGCGGCTGGCCGACCGGGCGCGCGAATTCGCGGTCGCCGCGGCGTTGGACATCCCGCTGGTCAGCGCCGCCTACAACAAGGAGGTGACGGATCTGGATGAAGCGCGCGCCGACTGGGCGAGCTTCTGCGACCTGATGAGCGACATGGAGGGGCTGGAGGTCGGCCTGCATTTCAAGGGGGACGCCACCCACTTCAACACCCTGGACAGCGCCTGGGATATCACCAGCGACGGGCCCGCCAACGGGCGGATCGTGCTGGACATGTTCGATTTCTGGCGCGGCGGCAGCCCGGCCAATTCGCTGGAGATGGTGCCGCTCGACCTGCTCGGCATGGTGCATGTCACCGACGTGAAAACCGTCCATCGCTATCAGGCCGTGGAGACCGACCGCTCCGTGCCGGGCACGGGGGTCATGCCGCTGACGCACATCGTGTCGGCGCTCAGTCGCCGCGGCTACGGCGGCATGTTCAGCGTGGAGATCTGCGGCGCGGTGCAGGAGGATAATTGCGCGTTCATTGCCGCCGATTCCTACAGAGCCACGCGCCGACTGCTCGGCACCAGCGGGCCCTCGCACAGAAAAGTGGCCGCGTACGCCGATAGCAGGGCCTGAGAAGGCCGGTTGGCCTTTCCGCTCTGCGCGGAGTTCAGGATAACGGGACGGGCCGCTCCTCCCTATGGAAGAGCGGCCCGTCCCGTTATCATTTCCGCCGGTGTGAATAATGAACTCCGCGGGGGCGTCCACAGGCTTGACATCAGGGCGCAAACAGGAAAGAATACCTGCCTGTGCGCGTTCCGGCGCTTGCACGTCGCAGCGCGGGGCGCGCCGTTTCGGACCCCGTCTCGGCCTCATGGCAGGAGGTAAACATGTTGGGAATCGCGGACAAGTGGGTCCTTCTGGCCTACGTGCTGTCCATCCTGAGCGCCATCTTGTGCGTGGTGTATGGCTGGCGCACGTGGAACAAGGGGGATGAGCCGGTGAAGCAGGAAGATGTCCAGTGGGCCAAGGAGGAGAAGGAAGAGGTCGAAGAGACGCTGTAGGGCCGGCGCACCTGTAGTGAAGCGTCCCACAAGGTCGTTTTCCTGAAATACAAGGAGCCGTTTCATGGATGCGTTGACTATTGTGGCGGTGATCGTTTACCTGCTTGCCACCTGCTTCCTGGGTTACCTCGGATACCGGCAGACCAAGACGGCGGCGGATTACCTGGTCGCCGGTCGCAGCGCCTCCCCGCTGGTCATGGCGCTCTCCTATGGCGCGACCTTCATCAGCACGTCGGCCATCGTGGGGTTCGGCGGCGTTGCGGCAAACCTGGGGATGGGGTTGCTGTGGCTCACAGTGCTGAACATCTTCGTCGGCATCTTCATTGCGTTCGTCTTTCTGGGCGGGGCCACGCGCCGCATGGGGCACCACCTCGACGCGCACACCTTCCCGGAACTGCTGGGGAAGCGGTATGACAGCCGCGCACTCCAGATCATCACCGGCCTGATCATCTTCCTCTTCATGCCGCTGTATGCCATGGCGGTCATGCTCGGCATGGCTCAATTCCTTTCCAACCAGTTCGTCGTCTCGCTCAACGTCTCGCTTCTGATCTGCGCGATCATCGTGGCGCTCTACGTCATCGCCGGCGGGCTCAAGGGGGTCATGCTCACCGACGCGCTCCAGGGGACGATCATGCTGGCGGGAATGATCCTGCTGCTGGTGGTCACCTACGTCAAGCTGGGGGGCGTCACGGCGGCGCACCAGGCGCTGACCGACATGAGCGGGCAGGTGCCCAAACCGCTGCAGGCGATGGGGCACCAGGGATGGACCTCGATGCCCGCCTTCGGATGGGCGAAGCCCGGCGCCGCGGATGGGCACAGGTATGACCTGTGGTGGACGATGGTCACCACCATCGTCATGGGCGTCGGGATCGGCGTGCTGGCGCAGCCGCAGTTGATCGTCCGCTTCATGACGGTCAAGTCCCGCCAGTCGCTCAACCGCGCCGCCATGGCGGGGGGCATCTTCATTCTCTTCATGACCGGCGTCGCCTTCGTCACCGGCGCGCTCTCGAACGCTTACTTCGTGCAGAAGGAAGAGATCAAGTGCAAGGTGATCACCGACCAGGCGTGGTTCTTTGCGGATGCCAAGGACAAGGGGATTCTGAAGGAATTGCCCGCCGGGGCGGACCCGAAAACGACGCCGGGGGGGGCGCGCTTCGTCGCTTACAGGCTTCTGCATGAGAGAGAGGACCAGTCGGCGCATTACGTCCTTTGGACGCCCAAGACCTCTATCGTTCTTGGCGCGGGGGATGAGCCGGACCTGCTCCGCCCCGGCCTGATCGGCATCGCGCGCAGCATCGGCCCCGGGACGACGATGAAGGGGGACGTGGACCGCATCATCCCGCGCTATGTGGAAAGCGCGCTGCCGCGCTGGTTCAGCGTCATCTTCCTCTTGACGCTGCTTTCGGCCGCGATGAGCACGATGTCCAGCCAGTTCCACACCATGGGCACCGCAATCGGGCGCGATGTGTTTGAGCAGGTAACCCACCACCACGCCGGCAAGACCATTCTCATCACGCGCATCGGCATCCTCATTGGCATCGTTGCCGCGCTCGTCGCCGGCTACTTCATACGCAGCAACGTCATCGCGCTGGCCACCGCAATCTTCTTCGGCCTGTGCGCGGCCAGCTTCCTGCCGGCGTTCGTCCTGGGGCTGTTCTGGCGTCGGATGAACAAGCAGGCGGCGGTTTCGAGCATGCTGGTCGGGTTCCTGGTCAGCCTGTTCTGGAATGTCTTCGTCAACCTGAAAGTTGCGGACAGCGTCGGGCTCTGCAAGGCGATGTTCGCCGGCCGGTCGACGCCGGTGCCGCAGAACTGGAGCGTGACCTGGAACGTGGTGGACCCCCTGGTCGTGGCGCTGCCGCTGGCGGTGGTCACGGCCGTCGTCGTGGCATTGGCGACCAGGCCGATGGACTCCGCGCACGTGGCGCACGTGTTCGGCGGGGCGAAACCGAAAGCTTAATGGCGCATTGGCCGTGTTTGTCCGTGTTCGTCCGTGTCCGTTGCTCAGGAGATGAACGCCATGAATGAGTTGTGCAAGAGCGATTTCACGCCGCGCGGCGAGCTGGAACGGCTCCAATTGGAGCGGCTGCGCAAGATGGCCGTGTACGTGCGCGAACGCATCCCGTTCTATCAGCGGAAGTTCGCCGAGAAAGGGGTGACGGAGAACGACCTGCGGTCGCTGGAGGACATGCGGCGGCTGCCGTTCACGGTCAAGACCGACCTGCGGGACAACTATCCGTTCGGCCTGTTCGCCGCGCCGATGGAGGAGGTCGTGCGCATCCACTGCTCCAGCGGCACCACCGGCAAGCCGATCGTGGCCGGTTACACCGCCGCGGACATCAAGCTCTGGAGCGAGGTGATGGCGCGCAGCTTCAGCGGCGTGGGGATCACGCCGCGCGACATCGTGCAGGTCGCTTGGGGTTACGGCCTTTTCACCGGCGGTCTGGGGGCGCATTACGGTCTGGAGCGCCTGGGCGCCACCGTCATCCCCATCTCCGGCGGCAACACCGAGAAACAGGTGATGCTGATCCAGGACATGGGCGTCACCATCTGGTGCGGCACCCCCAGCTACTGCCTGCACCTGATCGAGGTGGCCCATCAGATGGGCGTGGACTTGCGCAAGACGAAACTGCGCGCCGGCGTTTTCGGCGCGGAGCCGTGGACCGAAGGGATGCGCGAGGAAATTCAGGCGCGCATGGGGATCACCGCGTACGATATCTACGGGCTGACGGAGGTGATCGGGCCGGGCGTGTCCTGCGAATGTTCCGCCCAGAAGGGGCTGCATATCTTCGAGGACGTTTTCTATCCCGAGATCATCGACCCCAAGACGCTGGAACCGCTGAGCGGCGAGGCCGAGGGGGAACTGGTGATCACCACGCTGACCAAGCAGGGGACCCCGGTGATCCGCTACCGCACGCGCGACATCAGCCGGCTCTATCGCGACAAATGCTCCTGCGGGCGGACGATCTGCCGGATGGAGCGCGTGAGCGGGCGCAGCGACGATATGCTCATCATCCGCGGCATCAACGTCTTCCCCTCGCAGATCGAGTCGATACTGCTGGGCATCGAAGGGGCCCAACCGCATTACCAGATCGTGGTCGACCGGCAGGGGGCGATGGACGACATGGAGGTGCGCGTGGAGGTCGCGGAGTCCATCTTCTCGGACAAGGTGCGCGAGTTGGAGAAGTTCGAGCGCACCGTGGTGAACAAGATCGAAAGCGTCCTCGGGCTGCGGGTGCATGTGAAGCTGATGGAGCCGGGCTCCATCGAGCGCAGCATGGGCAAGGCCAAGCGAGTCATCGACCAGCGCAAAGAAAAGCAGTAATTCATGCGGGTCGTCGGCAGTTCGCGGGATGCACGCTAGGCGGTTATGTGGTATACTTCAGGCGCCTGGGGAGAGCGGCATGATCGCCTCATTTGGCGATAGAGCAACCGAGGATGTGTATCATGGGCTGCGTTCAAAACAAACGCTGCGCATCCCGCGAGATATCTGGGGGACCGCCTGGAGAAAGCTGGATATGATCCATTACGCGCATGCCGTTCAGGACTTGCGGACGCCCCCCGGGAACAGGCTCGAAGCGTTGCGCGGCGACCTGCGCGGCTGTTACAGCATTCGAGTTAACAGCCAATGGAGAGTTGTCTTCCAGTGGAAAGATGGCGCGGCTCACCATGTGCGCATCGTGGACTACCATGGCGGATAGGAGGAGGACGAAATGATTCCCAAGCATCGAACGGCGACATCTCCTGGCGAGATTCTCCAGGAAGAATTTCTCGTCCCGCTTGGTATCACGCAGACTGCGCTGGCAAAGCACATCGGCGTGACGGTCCGCCGCATCAATGAAATTGTGCGGGGCAAGCGCAGTATCACTCCGGAAACGGCGCAACTGCTGTCGGCGGCGCTGTCCACGTCCGCCGAGTTCTGGATGAACGCGCAGACGAACTACGATTTGAGTACGCACCGCATCCACGCGCGCGTCAAGTCCCTCGTTGAAATTGGATAGTCCAGGCACAGAATTATGGAGGGCGCACCATGTTCGTCAAGCAACTCTCATTGTTCATCGAAAACCGTTCCGGGCGTCTGGGGGCCGCGTGCCGCGCGCTGGCCGACCGCAAGATCAACATCCTCGCGCTCAGCCTCGCCGACACGGCGGATTTCGGCATTCTGCGGCTGATCGTCTCCGACCCGGACGCCGGCCATGAGACCCTGAAGAAGGCCGGCTTCACCGTGGTGGGCAACGACGTGCTGGCCGTCGAAGTGGAGGACAAGCCCGGCGGGTTGGCCGACATTCTGGACGTGCTCAGCCGCGAGAAGGTGAACGTCGAGTACATGTACGCCTTCTCCTCCATCCGCACCAAGCGCGCCGCCCTCATCTTCCGCTTCGAAGACAGCCAGACCGCCATCAAGAAACTCACTGCGGCAGGCATCGGCGTGATGAACAGGATCGACGTTCTGGGCCAATGACAGATATCTCACCACAGAGGGCCACGGAGGGCCACGGAGAGCGGCAAGGCAGGGAAACAGCATGGTCGGTCTCTCTCGTCTTTCCGTTCTCCGTGGCTCTCCGTGTACTCCGTGGTGAAACAACTTCATATGGATGGGACTAACGACCATGCAGCAGATGTGGCAACCCGAACTGGAGACCCTGCCGCGCCCGCAGATCGAAGCGCTGCAACTGAAGCGCATCCGCGAGACCGTGGCGCGTGTGCATGAACGCGTCCCGTTCTACAAGGAACGGCTCGACGCCGCGGGCGTCCGGCCGGATCAGATCAACAGCTTCGGCGATTTCCGCCGCATCCCGTTCACCGTCAAGGAGGACTTCCGCCGCAACTACCCCTTTGGCCTGCTGGCCGTCCCCCGGCGCGAGGTGGTGCGCGTGCACGCCTCCTCCGGCACCACCGGCAAGTCCACCGTCGTCGGCTACACCCGCAAAGACCTTGAAATGTGGTCCGATATGGTCGCGCGCTTCCTCGTCATGGCGGGGGTCACGCAGGACTCCGTCGTTCAGGTGGCGTTCGGGTACGGCCTGTTCACCGGCGGCTTTGGCCTGCACTACGGAGCGGAGCGGGTGGGGGCCACGGTGGTCCCGGCGGCCAGCGGCAACACGCGCCGCCACCTCCAATTGATTCAGGACTTCGGCACCACGCACGTCGTTTGCACCCCTTCCTACGCCATGCACATCTGCGAAGTCGCCGGGGAGATGGGGCTGGACCTGATCAAGCAGACCCGCCTGCGCACCGCCTGCCTCGGGGGGGAGCCCTGGTCGGAGCAGATGCGCCAGCGGATGTTCAGCCTCTACGGCATCCACGGCTATGACAACTACGGGCTGAGCGAACTGATCGGCCCCGGCGTCAGCGGCGAGGGGCCGGAGTGCAAGGGGATGCACATTTTCGAGGACCATTTCTACCCCGAGATCATCGACCCGGAAAGCGGCGAAGTGCTGCCCCCGGGCTCCACCGGCGAACTGGTGCTGACCAACCTCACTCGCGAGGCGCAGCCGGTGCTGCGCTACCGCACCCGCGACATTACCCGGCTCGACCTGGCCACCTGCGCCTGCGGACGCACGATGGCGCGCATGGCGCGCGTCACCGGCCGCAGCGACGATATGCTCATCATCCGCGGCGTCAACGTCTTCCCGACGCAGATCGAGCACGCCTTCCTCGAAATGCAGGGGACCAGCCCGAACTACCAGATCATCGTGGATCGCCAGGGGTCGATCGACTCGCTGGAGGTGAAGATCGAAATCACCGAGCAGATGCTCTCCGACGAGATGAAGAACCTGCATCGGCTGGAGTCGGACGTTCAGAAGCGGCTGGCGGAGGCGCTGAGCATCACGCCGAAGATTACTCTCGTGGAGCCGGGCACGCTGCCGCGCTCGGAGGGGAAAGCGGTGCGCGTGATCGACAAGCGGCCGAAGGAAGCCTGATGACAGTCCGGATCCGTCCGATGCCGTAGTCCCTACGGCAGCTTCTCCAGCCTCGCCAGCAGCCCCCTCGGCTTCGGCCCGACCTGTGGCTTTGCGCGAACCAATGCGCGGAGCCGGCGGCGCAGCCAGCGGCAGGAACTCAGGAACAGCGCGCGCCGCGCGGTCCGCAGCGGCTCCAATCCCCTCGCCTCGGCGTAAGCCCCCGCGATTCGCATCCGGTCGGTCATCGTCATTTCCGGCGACGGGCTGAACATCGCCTGCATCAGGTTCCGGCGCGACTCTCTCCATCCCCTCAGCCGCGTGCGCATCACCCGGTCGGTGTCGATCAGGAAGAGGTCGAATTCCCCCGAGTCGCTCAGCCGGACGAGAATATTGCCTGGGCGCATGTCGGTGTGGTACAGCTTCGCCTGATGCATTGTCGCCAGCATCCTCCCGACGCGGCGCATCAACTGGTGCTTCTGCCGCGCGAAGCGGGCCGGATCCTCGTGGAAATGCGCCAGCCACTTGTTGACGGACCGGCAATCCTGCAACTCTTCCGTAATGAGGAAGGAAGGAGCGCGGCCGGGCCCCGGCTTGCCGCAAGCCACCAGGGGAGCGGTCGCGATTCCGGCTTCCTGGAGGCGCAGGCTGCCGCGCCATGCCCGCGCGGCGGGGCAGGGGCGGAAGAGGTCTTTGAGCCGCTCCACCCAGCCCTCGGCGCGGAAGCTCTTCCAGTAGAGCGTCGGTCCTCCGGCGGGGCGCGGGAGTTTGACGACGAAATTGCGCGAATGGTCGCGCAGCACCGCCGCGCCGGGGAGCGACGCGAGAGCGGCGTCCGCCATGGCGGCCAATTCCCGCACCTGCGAATGGTCGCTGCGCAGGCAAACGCGCCGCCCCGCGATCGTCTCGAACGTCAAATCTCCGGCCCGCTCCGCCGCACCCTTCCGGGCCGTAGGGGCGCAGCATGCTGCGCCCTTGTCGTTCTGTTCCTGCGCGTGGTCGCCGGCCCCCATCAGCGCGTCTCCTGCAGGAGGCGGTCGGCGTTGCCGAAGAGCATCGCCTCCTCCCGTTCCTGCCCGAGCTCCAGATCCTGAACGGAGCGGATGCTCTCCCGCTGGCCGGTCCATGGGGAATCGGTGCCGAAAAGCAC
This sequence comes from uncultured Planctomycetota bacterium, assembly GCA_903901045.1. GTDB lineage: Bacteria > Planctomycetota > Brocadiia > CAIUPP01 > CAIUPP01 > CAIUPP01. The sequence goes on along the minus strand of CAIUPP010000023.1, from coordinate 128,288 downwards.
GTACTCCTTCGGGTGCGCGAGGACCATCCGGCGCGCGCGGTCGCGGCCCAGCAGTTCGATGGAGAAGGAAGTCTCCAGGTAGACCGGCTTGCCGATCAGCAGGCGCTCCACGTCCTCCCATTGCTCCCACGCTCCCATGTGCGTGGCGATGAACTTGAGCCTGGGGAAAGTCTGATGCAGGCGCAGAATCTTCTGCGGGTCGCCCCGCCGTTCGCGCGGGAAAGCGATGTCGAAGCCGCAATGGCACACCACGATCAGGTTGAGCTCCTGCATCACTTCGAACAGGGGGAGCATGCGCGGCTCATCCAGCGCGAACTCCTGGTAGAACGGGTGGATTTTCACTCCCTGGAACCCCGCATCGCGGATGGCGTGTATCCGCGCAATCGCTTCGGGGTCGGCGGGGTGAATGGAGGGGAAGGGGACCAGTCGCTCCGAGGAGACCTCTTTTGACCATTTCAGGATGGCCGGGAACTGCTCCGGCTTGGTGGCGATGGAGCAGAGGACCGCGCGCTCGATGCCGGCGGCATCCAGGCAGCGCAGGAGGGAAGCGACCTTCCCGTCGTGAAAGCTCTTGATCTTCCCCTCCCGCTCCAGCGCGGGCATCGCGCGCTTGGCGAGACGGTCCGGAAAGGCATGGGTGTGAAAATCGATAATTCTCATAATGCAGGCAAGATAACAAGTGGTGCGCGCTTCGTCAAAGGGAGCGCGTGCAGTAACCATGCGAGGGACTGGACGAACCGTCGCAAGGTCCGCCCTGTAGCCAACCGCCCGGCGGTTAGCTAGAATAGCTCTGGTTTCGCCTTGATCAATATGGCATGGGAACGAGGATATGAAAACAAACCTGAGCCGCCGGGCCGCATGGTCGGCGCTTTGTTGCGCCGCGCTGCTGTGGATGGGAGGGTGCGCCTCCAGGAACGCTGCCAGGAGCGAGGGAACCGGGCATATCCCTCCGGTGCGCGTATATCCCATGGCGCCCGAACCCTACCCCGCGCCGGCGGCCCCCGAAGCCGCCAAGCCCCCTGAAACGCCGCTGCCCCCGGAGACGCGATACGCGCAGGGACATGTCGTCATTCTGACCCACGGTGACGAGGCGGAAGCGCAGTCGCTGCTGAAGGAGGCCGTCGGGACGCTCTCGGATTTGAAGAAGCTCCTGAAACTCACACCCTCCGACACCCTGTTGACCATCCATCTTTTCGACACGCGCCCCATCCTGCTCGCGTACATGGCGGTGGCTTCCCCCGGGCCGGTCGATTCGGACGCGGTCTGCTTCTATACGCCGCAGGGGGGCGTCATCGCCCTCGCGCGCCAGAGCAACCCGCAGGAAACGCTCCGCCTGCTGCGCCACCAGGTCGCCGGCTTTGCGGTCACCGACCGTTTTCTGGAAGCCCCCCCATGGATTCGGGAAGGACTGGCCTTTTACTTTGAGTCGGGGCCTCCGTATGGCCTGCCGAATGATGCCGCGCTCGACCAGCTTCGCGGCGAGGCGGAGGAGCGGATGGAAGGGGCACTTGCGGCGCTGGTGAACGTGCCGCCGCAGGGAACGCTCGATGCCAAGGGAGTGGCGCGCGCCTGGGCGCTGACGCAGTTCCTGATGACCCAGACGGAGGACGGCCCCGCGGCGATGAAGAAATACCTGGACCAGGTGCACGTGGGCGAGCCGCCGGTCGCGCAGTTTGCGCACGCGTTCGGCGTCCCCCCCTCCGAACTGGAGCCGGCCTGGCGGCTGTATCTGGCGCAGATGGCGGCTCCCGCGAAGAACGGCGATTAGAGGCGAATAGGAATGAAAATCACTGCCGGAAAAGTGCTGCTGATTGTCCTCGTCATTGTGGTGGCCATCACCGCGGCGGTTTGCTTCAAGCTGTTTTGGAGCGCGGGGCGCACGCTCTTCGACCTGCTCAATGAGAACCGCAAACTGCGGCAGGCGGTTGCCAACCTCACGGCGGAAAGCCAGATCGGCTACGCCAAAGTGCTCACGCAGGAAATGCGTGACGGGCGGCTCGTCACGCGCGTGCGTTTCGTGGAGACTCAGCGCGACGAGCCGCGCCGCATCGTGCTGGAGAAGGAGTACGACATTGAGGGGGACGTCGTGCATTTCGATGCGCTGATCGTCAAATTTGCGCCGCAATACGTCTCCGACGGGCGCAGCCGCGCGCTGTACCTGTGGCGGCGCGTCTACGGGGAGAAGATGAAGCCGGAGGATGGGTTCCTGATCGAGACGCCCGGCAGCGAGTTGCGCCGCTACTCCGCGATCTCCAGCGCGCTCTCCACGCGGGACCGCGCGTTGTTCTGGACGGAGATATGGAAATTGTCGAACGACCCGCTGCGGCTTCACGACGCCGGGATCAGCGCTGTGTATGGCAACGATGTCTATCAGCAACTCAAGCCGGGGCTGATCTATCTCTTCCGGATCGGGAACAACGGGCAGTTCTATCTGGAAACCGCGCCGCAGATGTGAGGGGACAATATGGCGAAAATCAGGCCCAGCGGAGGCTACCGCGATCTGCGCAGTTTCCAGATTGCGACCCTCATTTACGATGCCACCTACTGGTTCTGCGAGCGCTTCCTGGAACCGCGTTCGCGAATGAGCGACCAAATGGTGCAGGCCGCGCGCAGTGGCCGGCAGAATATCGCCGAGGGCAGCCGCGCATCCGCCACCTCCTCCCAGACTGAACTTCGGTTGATCAACGTCGCGCGCGCCAGCCTGGAGGAACTGCTGCTTGACTACGAAGACTTTCTGCGGCACCGTCGTCTGCAAAGATGGGCGCCGGGCGCGCCCGAAGCGCTGGCGGTCCGGCAAGTTGGCCAGAAACATCCGTCGGATCAGTCGGATCCGACGGATGTTTCCGATGAACAGCGCCACGCGCTCTACGCGCAATGGCTCGACCACGATGATCCAGCCATTCGCGCGAATGCCCTGCTGTGTCTCATCAACCAGGCCAACTACTTGCTCGACAAGCAGATAGCGGCGTTGGAAGCGCAATTTATCAAAGAGGGCGGGTACAGCGAACAACTGGCCACCGCCCGTCTGGCCGAGCGCAACCGCCAAAAGAGCGACCATCCGTCCGGTCCGTCGGAACGGTCGGATACCATCCCCCCATGCCCCCAATGCGGCAAACCCATGTCCCTGCGCACCGCCCAAAAAGGCAAGAACGCTGGAAAGCAGTTCTGGGGCTGCTCCGGCTACCCGGAATGCAAGGGCATTGTGGGCATTTAAGTGACCAGTCGGATTCGTCGGATCCGACCGATCACAGAGGGCGGTTCACTGCGGCTTCTCTCTCGGCCCGTCGGACTGGTCGCGCGCGTCCTGAATTTCGCGCACGGTGGGGGGCTTGGAGGTATCGGTGTTGGCGGGGCCGAAGTCCACGGCCTTCTTCAGCTTCTCTTCCAGCTTGCGCAATTCCTCCACCGCCTGGTGCGCGCTCTGCGGACGCCGGTCCGGCTCCTTGGCCGCCATCCGCCAGACGATGGCGGAGACTTCATCGCTGATGTTGGGGTTGATATCGGCGGGCCACTCCAGCAGCCCGCGGATATGCTCCAGCATCACCTGGTCCTTCGGCACGTCGGAGAAGGGGGGCACGCCGGTGAGCATGAAGAAGAGCGTCAGCCCGAGGGAGTAGATGTCGCTGCGGGCGTCCACCCCCGCCAGGCCGCGCGCCTGCTCCGGGGACATGTACCGCCGGCTGCCCAGCGTGGTTCCCGGCTCGTACAATTCCGATTCATCCACGTTGCGGATGCGCGCCAGCCCCAGGTCGCACAGCTTGGGGACGCCCGCGGAGCCGATCATGATGTTCCCGGGCTTGACGTCGCGGTGGATGATCCCGGCGTCGTGGGCGCAGGCGAGCGCCTCGGAGATCCGCCGGGCGATGCCGATCGCCTCCAGTTCGGAGAGGGCGCCCCCTTCGCGCACGAGACGGCTGATGGTGGGGCCGTCCACGTATTCCATCGAGAAGTAGTTCCAGCCGTCGGCGGAGCCGACGTCGAACGCGGCGACGAGGCTCTGGTGGCGAATCTGGGCGCAGGCGCGCCCCTCGCGCTTGAACCGGTCCACGAAGCGCTGGCTCATGTCGCGCCGGATGAGCAGCTTGAGCGCCACCGGGCGCTTGAGGCTCAATTGCTCGGCGAGGAACACCACGCCCATCCCGCCGCGCCCGATCTGGCGCAGAAGGTCGTACCCGCCCAGGTGCACGCGGTGCATGCGCAGCAGGACGTGGCGGATCAACTGCTCCACCAGCGGACGGCTCAGGAAGTCCATCTCATGCGCGATGATGGGAAGGGCATGCTGGATTCCGCGATCCAATTGCCCCATCTGCGCGCCGATGATTTCGTTGACCTGCGATTCCGTCAGGCGATGCTCGGCCAGCGCCTGGCGCGCGAACTCGCGATCAAACAAGGTTCCGCGAAAGATCATTCTTGCCCATCCGTAATGAGCCGCTCGACCCGGCGCGAGAGGCACGGCCCTCTTGTCACCCTGGTCCCGAAGTCATATTCACCGGTTTCCGATGCGCGCAACTCGGCGCTCCGCATTTGCGGCAGACCCCCAAACGGCAGTCCGGGCTGAACTCTCCGCGCAGCGCCTGCTCGCGCTCGCGAAGGAGGAACGCCTCATCCACCCCCGCGCTGAGGTGCGACCAGGGCAGCTTCCCTGGCGCTTCGGTGGAGCGCGCTGTCCCCAGCGCGCTGGAACCATCTACGAGCCGGCTGGAGACAGCCGGCTCCACCAGTGTGCGCTGAACGTACTCCTCCGGCCGGACCCCGGCCGCCTCAAATGCGCTATCCCATTTTACCGCATCGAACTGCTCATCCCAAGCATCAAATCTGCATCCCAGGGCGTGGGCGCGCCGCAGCACCTCTCCCAGCCGGCGGTCGCCGCGGGCGAAGACCCCCTCCAGGACGCTCCGCTCCGGCTGGTGCATGTGCACGCGCACGGTCTTCAGGCGGAGCGTGCGGTGCAGCAGGGAGCGGATTTCCTTGAGCCGTTCCAGTGTGACCATCGGCTCCCACTGGAACGGGGTATGCGGCTTCGGCACGAAGGGGGCCACGGACACGTTCACCTGCGCCGGTCCCTTGCCCATCTTGCGGCGCAACTGGCTGACCCCCTCGGCCATGTGGATGATCGCCGCCACGTCGGCGTCGGTCTCGGTCGGCAGCCCCACCATGAAATAGAGCTTCACGTGGCTCCAGCCGCGCTGGAACGCCGCCTCGATGCCGCGGTAGAGATCCTCCTCCAGAATATCCTTGTTGATCACCCGGCGCAGGCGGTCGGTCGCGGCCTCCGGGGCGATGGTCAGTGCGGACTTGCGCACGCCGCCGATCATGGCGGGGATATCGCTGAGCTGATCGTCCACGCGCAGGGAAGGCAGCGCCACACTGACTCCGCGTCCGGCGAAGCGCGAGGAGACTTCCTTCACCAGGCCGGGCAGGTCGGGGTAGTCGCTGGTGCTCAGGGATGCCAGCGAGATTTCCGAGTAGCCGGTGGAGGTGTACTGCGCCTCGCAGAGCGCGACGATCTTTTCGATGGAGCGCGCGCGCACGGGGCGGCGCGTCATGCCGGCATGGCAGAAGCGGCAGCCGCGCGTGCATCCCCGCATGATCTCGATGGAGATGCGGTCATGGACGGTGTCGACGAACGGCACGATGGGGCGGTCGGGCGCGTAGGCATTCTCCAGGTCCTCGACGAGCGCCGCCTCGATGCGCTCCGGCGGGCGCGTCGGCAGCCCGGCGCGCGGGCGGATGCCGTCGAAGTTCCCCTCAAGGGTGTAGCGCGGCTCGTAGAGCGCCGGGGCGTAGCTGTTGGGAACGCGTTCGACCAGCCGGCAGAGCATCTCCTCGCGCGAGAGCGCGCCGCGCCGCTTGATCTCCAGGCACGCCTCGGCCAGGTCGTTGATGCGATCCTCTCCGTCCCCCAGGACGAACAGGTCCACGAAGTCCGCCAGCGGCTCGGGGTTGAACGTGCAGGTGCCGCCCGCGACGACCAGCGTGTCCCTGGGGCCGCGGTCGCGCGTCAGGAGGGGGATGCCGCCCAGTTCGAGCATATCCAGAACGTTCGTGTACCCCATTTCATACTGAAGGGAGAAGCCGAGCACGTCGAACTCGCGCAGGGGGGTGAACGTCTCCAGGCTGCACAGCGGCTGGCCGGCGGCGCGGAGTTGTTCCTGCATGTCCACCCAGGGGGTGAACACGCGCTCGGCGTACACGTCCTTCCGCTGGTTCAGAGCGCCGTACAGGACGTGCAGTCCGCCGTAGGACATCCCCACCGAGTAGGTGTCCGGGAAGGCCAGGCAGAACCGGAGCATCTCCGGGGTCAGCGTCTTGCGCACCATGTTCCATTCCGCTCCCACGTACTGGCCGGGCCCCTGCACGCAGGGGAGTATCTCCCGGAACAACCTTTCTCTGCAATCGCTCACTCAACGCTCCTCGAAGAATGCGACCTGCGGGTCATGCGTATTCCCGCGGAATGGAACTGGACCTCCGGCGCAGGCCGATGTTGAGCACCAGTCCGACCATAATGAAGCTGATCAACAAGGACGATCCGCCGTAGCTGATGAACGGCAGCGTGATGCCGGTGACGGGGCAGAGTCGCACCGTCATGCACAGGTTCACGAGCGCCTGGAACGCCAGGAGGGAGAGAATCCCCGTGGCGACCAGCCGCCCGAACGGCTCGCGGGTCGACGCGGCGATGGCGAACCCTCGCGAAAAGAACAGGAACAGCAGCAGCACCACCAGCAGCGCGCCGACAAACCCCCATTCGTGCGCGATGACCGCGAAAATGAAATCGGTATGCCCCGCGAAGCCGCGGTTGAGCAGCACGGGCGAGCCGGAGGAGTAGCCCATCCCGGTCACCCCGCCCGCGGTGATCGCCAGCAGCGATTCGCGCACGTGCCAGCCGGTGCCGGAGGGGTCCGCCTCGGGCCAGAGAAAACTGAGAATGCGCCCCTTCTGCGCGTTGCCCATTATGAAGAACCAGAACACCGGCGCGGCGAGAAGCCCTGCGCCGATCAGCCCCATCAGTTTGCGCGGCGGCGCGCCGGCCGCCAGCAGCATCCCGAAGAGCACCGGCAGGAGCGTCAGCGATGTCCCCAGATCCGGCTCCACCAGGATCATCCCCATCGGCACGCCGACGATCAGCAGCGGGATGATCAGGCTCCGCCACGCCCGCAGGTCGCGGTGCATCAGATAGCGCGCCATCACCAGGATCACGGCGATCTTGGCCACCTCGGAGGGCTGGACCATGAAGCCGGGCAGTTGAATCCATCGCCGGGCGTTGTTCACCGTCACGCCGATGACCATCACCAGCGCCAGCCCGGCCAGGGAAGCGGCATAGGCGGGCCACGCCAGCCATTCCAGGATCGTGTAATCCACCGCCAGGACCAGCAGCATCGCCAGCAGCCCGACGGCGAACCATCGCAATTGCTGCGCCGCCATGCCCGCCCGTTCAGGCGTCCAGTGCGTGCAACTCCAGATGAACAGCACTCCGAGCGCCACCATGGCCAGGACGACGCCGAAGAAGAGCCAGTCGAAGTTCCGCAGCGCGTGCGATGAGGGCATCCGGGAAAGCTCCTGCGACCGCGGCCGCGCCGTGCGGGGAGGCTCGCGCGCCAGGCTTGATCAAAATGCATTGTCCGCATTATATCGGCGTGGCGGGAATGCTTCAAATCACCGAGCGGCGCGGCGCAACTCCGCCCGGTTCTTTCAACTCCAGGTTCGGCGGCCGGGAGGCTTCGCCTGAGCAGGGAATCAACGTTCAATGGCCAATGCAGGATGGGATATTCCGTACGAATGCCGCCGTCGTTTCCGTCGCTTGAGCGTTGGATGTTGAACGTTGATTCCGTTCAAACCTCCAGCCGCTTCCACCTCCCCATCTCGAACCACCCCATCACCAGCAGCCCCTGCACCAGCATCGCGGCGGACATCGCCCACCAGACTCCCTGCGTGGCCGGGTGCCAGATATGGCTGAAATGGACGGCTAGCGGAACCTGCAAGCCCCAGAGGGTGACGACGGTGATCACCATGGGCCCCATGCTGTCCCCCGCGCCGTTCAGCGCGCGCCCCAGAACGATTCCCAGCGCGGCGAAGATGTAGAAGGGGGAGACGATGCGCAGGTAATGCGACCCGATTTCGACCACGGCCGGGTCGCGGTTGAAGATGGAGATGATCTGCGGCGCAAACACCATCAGCGCGATGGCGGCGACCGCCATGAACAGCCCGTCGATGGCGGTGGCCAGCCATGCGGCATGGCGCGCGCGGCCCGGCTCGTTCGCACCGAGGTTCTGCCCGACCATCGTCGCCGCCGCGCCCCCGAGCGCGAATGCCGGGAGCAGGATCACCATATGGATGCGCAGCCCCACGCCGTAGGCCGCCGGGGCCGCCGTCCGGGCCGGCTCCAGCGCCTCGCACGTGGCCACCAGGTACATCAGCACCGCGCCCATCAGGCTGCGCGCGAGCATCTGGCCTGCGCCGGGAATGCCGATGCGCAAAATCCGCCATGCCAGGACGGCGTGCGGCTTCAGGTGCGCCATGCGCACGTGCAGGTGCGACCGCGCGCCGAACAGGATGTACGCCACGATGGTCGCCGCCACCGCCTGGGAGAGCACCGTCGCCAGCGCCGCGCCGGCCACCCCCATCCGCGGCACCGGTCCCAGCCCGAAGATGAACAGCGGGTCCAGCCCCACGTTCAACACGTTCGCGATCCCCATGACGTACATCGGCGTTCGCGCATCGCCCGCCCCTTGCAGCGCCGCGCAGAGGGTGAAGAGCATGAACGCCGTGAACATTCCCAGCAGCGAGATGCGCAGGTACTCCACCCCCACCTCGGTCACGGCCGGCGTCGCCCCCAGCAGCCAGAACATCGTGTCCGACAGAAACCAGCCGATGCCGCCGAAGATCAGCCCGAGAACCAGGGAGATGATCAGCGATTGCCCCGTCGCCGCGCTGGCCTCGTCGAAACGCCTGGCCCCCGCCGCGCGCGCCACCAGCGCCACCGTCCCGGTCGAAACCCCCATCAGCATCGGGAACAGCACCATGAGAATCGTGCCGCCCATCGCCACCGCCGCCACCGCCTCCTTACCCAGTCCTCCCACCCAGAACAGGTTGATCAGACTCTGGAGGTTCTGCAGCAACGCGCCCACCAGCATGGGCGCCGCCAGCGTGGAGAGGCCGCTCAAGATGCTGCCTTCGGTGAGGTTCGCGTTCGGCTTCATAGTCCCCGCTCGATGAGTGTGCTGAAAGGCCCGCGCCCGGCTCCTGTAAGGAGGCTATCACGACCCATGAGCGCAATGCAACCGAGGTGCGGCAATGGATGAGCCGCGAGCGGGGCGTGGCGAATGTCGAGTGGCCAATGGAACGGCAGGGGGCGGCCCGGCCCGTTGATCGCATCGGTTGCATTCCTTCCCCGCGCCCCCTATACTGACCCAATCCAGGGTTGGAGAGTTGTCTTGAAGAGCCGACGGAATAGTTCTGCGATTGCGCTGGGCGGCCTCGCCGCCGGCCTGGCGATTCTGCTCCTTGCGGGCTGCCGCCACCCGTGCGGGTATGTCGGGGTCCGCTCGGCGATCATTCCGGAACAGGGGGAGGGGCGTTCCCAGCGCACCGCCGGGACGGAAACGATGCGGCTGGCCGCGCCAGTCACGCCCGAAGCCCTCCGGCTTGCGGTGCTCGTGGAAGAGCAGTGGGTGACTTTCGGACCCGCCCGGCGCGAAACCTACGGCTATCGAAGCTACGTCCCCTGCACCTGGTACTCGCCGCTGGTCAAGCCGATCATCGCGATCACCGTCATACCTCCCCTGTACCTTTCATTCCATGATCCGCACAGCCATGGCGGGGGCAGTTGGAGATTGCGCGATTACGGCAGGGACGTCATCGCCTGGTTCAACATCTGCTCCGGCATGCCGATCGGGCCGCGCCAGATCGAAACAGAGGAACGGCTGATAAGAACGAAGCGCGGAGAGTTCCCGGTGGCTGAACGCGCTGAGCCCGTGGCGGGCCGGACGGTGCTGCTGGCGCTGGAGGACCAGGAGTTGATGAAGGCCGTCAGCGACGACAAAGGGGTCGTGCGGTATGACCTCGCGCCGTATTTCCGCCCGTCGATGGCCACGACCGGCCAGACCTTTCGCCTGAAACTGCAGCGGGAAAATTGGACGGAAGAAGTCTTCACTTTTACGCTCGACAAGGAAACAGCAGCCGCCTGGATGAAGGCGCACCCCGCGCCTTGAGGCCGCCGCAAGGAGAAGAACAATGGCTAAGAGCATCGCTCCGACCGTGAAGAAGGACGCCGAATACGTTCTGCGCGCCGTCGCCGACCACAACGTCAAGTTCATCGGCCTCTGGTTCACGGACATCCTGGGCTTTCAAAAGAGTTGCGACATCTCCGCGGGCGAACTGCCCAAGGCGCTGAGCGAAGGGCTCGGCTTCGACGGCTCCTCCATCGAGGGCTTCGCCCGCATCGAGGAGAGCGACGTCATCCTCCGGCCCGACCCCGCCACCTTCGTCATTCTCCCCTGGCGGCATGAGGGGAACGTCGCCATGGCGCGCATGATGTGCGACGTCTGCCAGCCCGACGGCAGTCCCTATCCGGGCGACCCGCGCTACGCCCTCAAGCGCAATATCGCGAAGGCGGAGAAACTGGGCTTCACCTACTACGTCGGCCCGGAACTGGAGTACTTCTATTTCCGCAAGGCGCAGGGGCAGCCGGAGATTCTGGACGAGATGGGCTATTACGACCAGGTGCCGCCGGATATGGGCAGCGACCTGCGCCGCGAGACGGCCCTGGCGCTGGAGGAGATGGAGATCGGCGTCGAGTACAGCCACCACGAGGTCGCCCCCAGCCAGCACGAGATTGACCTGCGCTACCGCGACGCGCTCACCATGGCGGACAACGTGATGATGTACCGCTACGCCGTCAAGGAAGTCGCCGCGCGGCATGGAGTGTATGCGACCTTCATGCCCAAGCCGCTCTTCGGCGAGAACGGCTCCGGGATGCACATCCACATGTCCCTGTTCAAAGGGGAGCGCAACGCGTTCTTCGAAGCCAAGGACAAGTACCACCTTTCCGCCACCGCCAAGGCGTTCATGGCCGGGTTGCTGAAGCACGTTCCGGAGATCGTGGCGGTCACGAACCAGTGGGTGAACTCGTACAAGCGGCTGGTGCCCGGCTACGAGGCGCCCGCGTACGTCAGTTGGGGGAGGCGCAACCGCTCGGCGCTGGTGCGCGTGCCGATGTACAAGCCGGGCAAGGAGGGGGCCACCCGCATCGAGTTCCGCGCGCCCGATCCTTCCTGCAACCCGTACCTGGCCTTCTCCGTCGCCCTGGCCGCCGGCCTGCGCGGCATGGAGCGCGGCTACAAGCTCGCCGCTCCGATTGAGGATAACGTTTTCGAGATGGACGCGACCATGCAGAGCGACCACGGCATCGCCAGCCTCCCCGGCAACCTCTACGACGCCGTGCTGCTGGCGGAGAAGAGCGATCTCGTCCGCGAAGCGCTCGGCGACCACGTCTTCACTAAGTTCATCGCCAACAAGAAGATCGAATGGGACCGCTACCGGATCCAGGTCAGCAAGTACGAGATCGACCGGTATCTGCCGATACTCTAGGGGGGGATTTCACCGCAGAGGCGCAGAGAGCACGGAGAACAGCAAGGTACGACGACGTTTTGGAACGGGATAACGGGATAACAGGGATATTGGCGAAACGGAGGAGCGAGACGACGGCTTCCATAGGTCGTTGACGGATATCTCTATGATCCCCGTTATCCTGTCCCCAATGATTCGTGCCGTTGTTCCGTTCCCGCCGTTCTCTGCGTTCTCCGCGGCTCCGCGGTGAATCGCCTTACTGCTTCCCCTTCTTCAACTCTCCGACCTTCAGCCCCAACTCCCGCATTTTCGCATGAACGGCCTGCATGTCCTCCCACACCTCTTTCTTGGCGGGGGGATTGCGCAGGAGGTAGGAGGGGTGGAACGTCGGCATCACCAGCGCGCCGTTCCAATCCACGAAATGCCCGCGGAGCTTGGTGATGCCGGTCATTGTCTGGAGCATCGTCTGCGTGGAGAGGTTGCCCAGCGTCACGATGATCGCGGGGCGGATGATCTCGATCTGCCGCATGAGGTAGGGGAGGCATGCCTGAACCTCCTCGGGCAGCGGCAGGCGGTTGTTCGGCGGGCGGCATTTGCAGATGTTCGCGATGTACACTTCCTGCCGGTTCAGGCCGATCGCCTCGATGATCTTGGTCAGCAATTGCCCCGCCTTGCCGACGAAGGGGATGCCCTGAAGGTCTTCGCTCTCGCCGGGCGCTTCGCCGATGAACATCAGCCCCGCCGCGGCGGTGCCGTCGCCGAAAACGAGGTTCGTGCGCGTCTTCCCCAATTCGCAGCAGCAGCACTTGGTCAGTTCGCGGCGGATCGTATCGAGCGCGGCGGCCTTCTCCTGCAGGGCGCCGGAGGGCGCGGCGGCGGGCGCGGGACGGGGCGCGGGAGGCGGCGGAGCGGTTCGCGCGCGGCGTTGTGCCATGATTTCCTCTCGATGTCGTTTCACGGAAGCCGGAGTGAAGGGAATTCGGTCGGCGCCGGACGAAGCTTCCAACTCCGCGAGTTGGCGCGCCGCGGCGGCCAGCCGGGCCAGTTCCCGGCGGGGGTCAGCGTTTCCCATGGGACTCGCCTTCGGCTGCCACGGACAGCAGGTCGGTGACGACAAGTTGTTCCACCTCGGCGATGCGGCCGTTCATCTCGATACCGCAAGCCTGCGGGTGTCCCCCGCCGCCGCACTTGCGCGCGACCGGCTCCACATTGACCCCGGCGCGCGAGCGCAGGCTCACCTTCACCTTGTTCCCCTTCATTTCGCGCAGCAGCACGCCGATCCGCACCCCTTCGATGGCGCGCGGGTAGTCCGCCATCTCCTGCGTGTCCATCGGGTCCACGCCGAAGCGCTCGAATTGCTCCAGGTTGGCGCTCATCACCGCGATCCGGTCGCCGGCGTAGAAACGCGCGCTGCGGATGACCTCGGCGCGCAGCAGCACCAGGCCGCGCGGAGAATCCTCGTATACGCAGTCGGCGGCCAGGACGGCCTGCGCGCCCCGTTCCATCAGGTCCGCCGCGGCGCGCAAGGCGCTGGGGGTGGTGTTGGGGAAGGTGAAGCGCCCGGTGTCGGTCATAATCGCCGTGTACAGGCAGGTGGCCGCCTCGGGGGTGATCGGCCATCCCGCCGCGCGGGCCATGTCGTACACCATCTCACCCGCGGCACAGTAAGCCGGCTGCGCCCATTGCCAGTCGGCGGGCGGCTTGACGGGGGGATGGTGGTCGATGCAGACCGTGCGTTGATCGGGGGGGAGCGCCTGCCGGATCGCGCCGGCGCGCGCCCATTCGCCCGTATCCAGCAGTACGGCGAGATCGTATTCGCCGGTCAGCGCGGCGGGGGAGAGGCCCACGGCGTCGGCGCCCGGGAGGAAGCGGTACATGCGGGGGATCGCCCCGTCGTTGACAACATGCGGCGCGGCCCCGCGCTGCCTCAGGATGTGAAACAGACCCAGCTCCGAGCCGAGGGCGTCCCCATCGAGCCGGATGTGCGAGACCAGCAGCGGCCGGCGGGCCGCCTCAATGCATTGAATCAGATGCCTCGCTTTCGCGGGCAGCGGGCGCGCCGGCTGATCGGCTGTCAAAAGAGGTTTTCCTTGGAGCTGTTGTCGTTGGTCGTGTTGTTGTTATTGGTCGTTCCGAGCACCGCCACCTGGTCCCAGTTCTCCCTGCCCGTCAGAGTCACGATCAGCGCGAGCAGGTCGCTGCCGGCGTTGGCGCTCGAAAAGCTATTGTTGTTGCCGTTGTTATTGTTGTTTCCGTTGTTGTTGCTGTTGGAGTTGTTGTTGCCGGAGTTGTTGTTGCTGGAATTGCTGTTCGAGTTGCCGTTCGAGCCGATGGCGGCGAGCGCCTGTGCGGTGAAGATAACGTCCGTGACCTCGTAGGAGACCAGCGTCCTTGGCTCGATGGCGCGCGTTCGTTCCGGCGCGCTGAAATAGACCGCCTGATTCGCCAGCGCATACTCCAGACCGGCCTGTTGGGCGACCCATGAGAGAATGCGGTCCCCCTGCACATCCTGAAGGTTCAGGGTGATCAGCTTTTCGCCCGCAGCGGCATCCGCCGAATCGAGGACGATATTCACCTTGAGTGCGCCGCGCAGAATGTCGAGCACTTCCGTCAGCGGAGCGCCTTGAACGGCGATGCTCGTCCTTTGCGCCAGCCGGTCCTGGAGTATGAATTTCCAGGCAGGCAAGCCCTCGGACATCTGCGCCGTCGCGACCGGGGCGGCGATGGCGAACACCGCCAGCGCAAACAGCCATCGTTTCATGCGTATCACCTCCAACCCGGATTGTACTCCCCCCTTGTGGGGACGTCAAGAAGTTGCGCCCCAGGGCGGCTGCGCCGCATCGGACGGCCCGTATTGACTCCTGGAAGAAGGCCGTCTATATTGCCTCACAGTGTTGCCGGCAAAGAATGGCTTGCGCTCTCCGTTTCTCACCGCAAATAAGGAACCGTGCCCTTGCCGAAACTGCGCCTGAGTTCTTACGCGCGGCTGTGCCTGAGTTTTGCGCTGGTGATTGCGCTGGGATTTCTGCTGCTCAACGCCCCCGGCATGGTCGCTCCCGGCCACAGCGTCCGCCCCCTCGACCATCTCTTCACCGCCGTCAGCGCCGTTTGCGTGACGGGGCTTGCCGTGGTCAGCATCGGCAACGACTACAGCCTGCTGGGCCAGATCGTGATCCTCATCCTGATCCAGATCGGCGGCCTGGGCTTCATGACCCTCTCCTCCAGCCTGCTGATGCAACTGCGCCGCAAGGCGACGCTCTCGGAGGCCAACTACCTGCGCGAGTCGCTCGCCGCCACGAGCGCGGAGGACCTACCTCGCCACCTCCTGAGTTGCATGCGCCTCGTTGCCGCCTGCGAGGGGGTTGGCGTGGCGCTGCTCTTCGTGCGTTTCAGCATGGTGCGGCCGCCGGAGACCGCCTGGCTCCCGTACGCGCCGCACGCTTTCTGGCAGGCGCTGTTCCACAGCGTCAGCGCTTTCTGCAACGCGGGTTTCTCCACCTGGGATGACAACCTGATGCAGTTCGCGGGAGACTGGTGGGTCAACCTCGTCATCTGCGCTCTGATCGTCGCGGGGGGGCTGGGGTTCTTTGCGCTGGTGGACATCGAGGCGTGGTTCCGCTCCCTCCGGCGCACCGAGCGCTACAAGGTGCCCTTCCAGACCAAGGTGGTGCTACTGATCAGCGCCGGATTGATCGTGTGCGGGGCGACGCTGATCTGGCTCGGGGAGCGTTTGAACAACCCCTCCGATCCTCTCGCGGCGCAGCAGATTGTGACGGTGGAGGGGAGCGCCCCCGGCGTGGCGCAGCGGCCGATGACGGAGCAGTGGCTGGTCGCCTTCTTCCACTCCGTCAGCGCGCGCACGGCGGGATTCAACACGGCGGACTTGGGCAAATTCTCCTCCTTCTCGCTGGTCGTGCTGGTCATGCTCATGTTCATCGGAGCCTCCCCGGGGTCCGCCGGCGGCGGCGTCAAGACCACCACCTTTGCGGTGATCTTCACGCAGGCGGTGGGCGCGTTGCGTCCGGAGAGCGATCCGAGCATGTACAGCCGCTCCTTCGATCGCGCCACCGTTCGCAGCGCCATCGTCCTTTTCTTCATTGCCGGGAGCCTCGTGGTCGTGGGCACGCTGTACCTGCTCCTGGTCGAGACCGGCGGCACCTCTCGGTCCGCTGACCATGGTTGGTTCCTGGCCTATCTGTTCGAGGCCACCAGCGCTTTGGGCACGGTGGGGCTCTCCACCGGCATCACGGCCGGATTGAGCGCTGCGGGGAAAGTCGGACTGATGGTGCTGATGTACGTGGGGCGCGTCGGCCCGCTCGGGCTCGTATCGGCCGCCTTGCTGGGCGCCCGGCCGCTGCTCAGGTTCCCGGAAGAGGACGTCCAGATTGGCTAAGGGAGGTGTCCCATGAAACAAGTCGCCGTGTTGGGCCTGGGGGATTTCGGCGCCGCGCTGGTGCGCCAACTCACGAAGAACAAAGTGTCCGTCCTGGCGGTGGACATCAGCCGCACACGCATTGAGGCGCTGAAAGATGAGGTGGACCACGTCATCATCGCCGACATGACGCATGCCGCCGCCCTGGAGAAGATGGGATTGCTGGCGATGGATGCCGTGATTATCGCCACGAGCAGCCCCATGCCCACCTCCGTCCTTGCCGTCCTGCGGCTCAAGGAACTGGGGGTCGAGCGGATACTCGCCAAAGCGGAGAACGAGGACCATGCGAAGGTGCTCAGCGCGCTGGGGGTGACCGAAATCGTCAATCCCGAGGAGGATAGCGCCATCCGCGTCGCCAACAAAATCAGTTGGACCAACGTGGTGGAAATGGTCGAATTGTCCAGCGGCTACAGCATTATGGAGGTCAGCCCGCCGGAAGAGGTGGTCGGCAAGAGCCTCCGGAATTCCGGGCTGCGCGACCGGTACAACGTCGAGGTGCTCGCCGTCCGCGAGACGCGCGGCGAACGGCTGGAGGCGATCCCCTCGCCCGACCGGGTCATCAACGCGGAATCAACCCTCGTTGTCTTCGGGCATGATACGCAGTTGGCGAACCTACGGCGTGAAGCGGAGCGGCGGGAGAAGTAGTCCCGGGGGCGGAAGAACGGACGGATCAGCGGCGGCCGTCACTGCGCGGGGGGGCGCGCCGCGGCGGGGGGAATCTTGGCTTTGGCCTGGGTGCGCAGGTCGCGCAGGCGCGCCGCAGGCGACGCGCCGCCCAACTCGGGGCTCTCCTTCTCCAGCATGTCCACAGCCGCCACTACCTTGCCGGGGTCATTCGTGCCGGCGACCAACTCGACCGCCTTCACCGTCTCCTGCCACCAGAGATCGGCCTTGTCCGGGGCGGACTTGCGCGCCTGCGCGAGCACTTGCAGCAGCGCGTCCAGCTCCCCCTGACCGGCCAGGCAGGCCGCGAGGTCCTTGATATAGCGCGCCTCGCCGGGAGACTTGGCCACCAGCGTCTCCAGGTGCGGGCGCGCCAGCTTCCACTCCTTGGCCGCCACCAGGCCCGTGGCCATCCGGTAGCGCATCTCGGCAAGCTCCGTGAGATGGTTCCCCTGCTTGCCCACCTGCTCCAGGCCGTTCTGCAGCACCTTGTCCGCGAGGGCGTATCGCTTGGCCGCCAGGAGCCGGTCCAACGCCTTGTCGTAGCTTGAGGCATCGCCGCCTGCCAGGATCAGCAGCGAGCGCAGCGCCTGGTCGGCCACGCCCTGATCCGCATCCGCCAGGGCGTCCACCATGGCGGGCAGCGAAGAGAGCGCGGCGATTTTGCTGAGGGCGGCCAGGGCGGTCTTGCGTATCTGCGCGTTCGGGTCCTTGGCCACGATGGCGCAGATGGCGTTGGACGCCTCCTGCGCTCCCAGGTTGCCCAGCGCATCCACCGCCGTCCAGCGCGCTTTCTCGTTCTTGCTGTCGAGCAGCTTGATGAGAGTCGGTGCGGTGCGAGGGTCGTGAATCTTCGCCAGAGCATTCACCCCCGCCTCAAACACCGGGGCCGCTGTTTTGTCGGAGCTGACCGCTGCGATCAGCGCATCCAGCGCCTTGGAGTCGGCAAGTTCTCCCAAGGCCCCTGCGGCGGCCGCCGCAACGTCGGGGGATGCGTCATTGAGCCGGTCGCACAGCGCGGCCAGCGCCTCCTTCGCTTTGAGCGCGCCCAGCGCTTTCGCCGCGCCGCTGCGCACCACGACCATGTCGTCGGCGAGCGCTTTGATGAGGGGAGCGATCGCGCGGATGTCCCCTTGCGCCCCGAGCGCTTCGCAGGCGGCCGAGCGCACGGCGGGGTCGGTGTCCCCCAGCGCAGCGATGAGCGCATCCGCCACCGGCGCCCCGCGCAGCGGATTGAGGTTCTTGATCGCCTCCAGCTTGACCTTCACCGACTCGCTCTCTCCGAGGACGCCGATCAGCAGCGCCTGGTCCGCGGGATGGTCATGGATGGCGAGCAATTGCAGGCTTTCCAGCCGCTGCTTCAGATCGGCGAGTTTCTGGGCCTGGAGGAGCGCCAACTCCGCGAGCATCTCATCGCGGCTCAGGGCGGAACTGTGTTTCCACCATGCGGCCCAGCCCCCGGGCGTGTCGAAGGAACGCAGCGTGATCCGCTCCAGCGCGGCGCGCGCGTTCTTGCCGATGCCGGGGTCCGCGTCGGAAAGCAGGGTGATGAGCGTCGGGATCGCATCCATGGCGCGCATGTCGCCCAGAATGCCTATGATCTGTGTGCGGGACTGGACGGGACGCTTGTCGTCGGTGGCCGCCTCGACGAGCGCCTGGACGGCGGCAGGGGAGTTGATGGATTGGAGCGCGGAGGAGGCGGCCTCGCGCACGTCCTGATCCTGGTCCCCGATGGCGGCGACGATCTGCTTCACCGCGCGGTCGTCCCCTTTGACGCCGAACGCGGTGATGACGCTGATGCGCCCGTTCTTCGGCTGCTTGGGGTCCAGCGCTGCCATCAGCACCGAGAGTGCGGCGTCGTTGTCCACCGCCAGCAGCGAGGTGGCGGCGGAGGAGCGTTTCTGCGGGTCGTCGGAGCTGAGCAGGCGCGTCCATTCCGCGAGCTGGCGTTTGCTCGCCGACGCGGCGGAGGCCGTCGCGCCCGGCAGGAGCAGCAGGAGAAGGGCGAGCGCGAGAAGCAGGGGGCATGGGGATACGGTGCGTACAAGAGATCTCAAGTGCATTGCATTCCGCCGTAGTTAAGCGATTCGCGACCGCTGGAGGTGGCCTCGACCAGCGCGTGCAATGCTACCAGAAGCGCGGCGGATGGTCAATAATTTAATGGCTGCCGCGTCACAAGGGGGGGGCGTGTATGAATGCCGCGCTATGGAGGCTGTGATGAAACCATCCGCGCCGGCTACCCTTCGCGGCGCACCGCTTCCAGTTCGTCCCGCATTTTGCGCGCCGCATCGGCCACCGCCTTCT
The DNA here is from genome assembly GCA_903901045.1 of uncultured Planctomycetota bacterium. Classification (GTDB taxonomy): domain Bacteria; phylum Planctomycetota; class Brocadiia; order CAIUPP01; family CAIUPP01; genus CAIUPP01. The sequence goes on along the minus strand of CAIUPP010000023.1, from coordinate 109,324 downwards.
CCCAGCCGGGCCCGCGGCTCTTCCCGTAGGCGAAAATGATTCCCCGGGAACTGTTCACGATGGCACCGCCGCCCTGACGGTCGAAACAGGGGCGGCAATCCCTCGCGCTGCCTCCCTGCGCCCCGTAGCCGGGCACCAGGAAGATGGCGTGTGGCATCATTTCGCGGAGCCGCGCGGCGGCTTCCGGGTAGGTCGCGCCCACCACCGCGCCCACCGCGCTGTAGCCGCTCCGGCCCACGCTCTCCTTGCCCCAGGCGGCGACCAACTGCGCCACCCGCTCGTACACCATTTCCTCGCCGACCTTGAGGTCCTGCAACTCGCCCGAGGAGGGATTGGAGGTTTTGACCAGGATGAACAGCCCCTTGCCGGCGGCGGCGCGCTTGATGAACGGCGCGATGCCGTCGATGCCGAGGTAGGGGTTCACGGTGATTGCGTCCGCGCCGATCAGGTCCAGGTGCGCCTCGGCGTAGGCTTCCGCCGTCGAGCCGATGTCGCCGCGTTTCACGTCGCCGATCACCAGCAGCCCGCGCTCGGCGGCGGCGCGGACCGTCTCGGAGTACGCGCGCACCCCCTCCCATCCCAGCGCCTCGTAGAAGGCGGACTGCGGCTTCACCGCCACCGCGCAGGGGGCGACGGCATCCATCACTTTCAGGTTGAACCGCAGCACGGCGTCCGCCGCATCGGCGCGGGAGCCGGAGAGCGCTTTCTGATACTCCTCCGGCATGGCATCGGCGCGCGGGTCCAATCCCACGAGGACGCAGGATTTCTTCTGGGCGATGGCGTCGTGCAGGCGGTCGGCGAATGGAGTCATGGCGCCTCCGGGCAGAGTGGGAGAGGGGGAAATCCGAGTTTGTTGCGGCGCGCTCTCAGGATTCCTTCTTCCTCGAACCGCCGGACTTGCCGCCGCCCAGGGCCAGCACGCCGCCGGTGAGCAGTCCCGCGCCGAAGAAAATGAAGTACATCATCGCCGGCTGGGTCTGGGTCTTGTAGTTGATCAGATTCAGCCTGAAGTCCGCGTTGCCCGTGCCGTTGGACATGCCCATCTGCACCATGAACAGCAACATGGCGAGTACGAAAACGAACTTGAAGACCATGCGGGATGTCACAATTCTGTCTCCGAAAAAAACAGGGACCCAAACGGCATCAGTGTGCCATCCGGGTCCCTGAAAGTCAAGAAACGGCTTTTATCCGACGGATCGGACGGACCAGACGGATAAGCATCAGCCTACTTCTTTCCCTTCTTCTGCGCCGCCTTGAACGCGTCCATCGCCTTTTCGCGCTTGGCGAGAATTTCGAAGGGCAGCCCGCGCACCTTGGAGGCGTTCGCGCACCAGCGCTGGTCGAAACCGCTGGCCTTGATCGAGCGGATCTCCGGGCTGAACAGGCTCGTCGACGACTCGCGATGCGCGATGACGATGTTCCCCTTGTACAGCTTCACGCGGTAGTCCGCGTTGCAGACATCCTGCGTGCTGGCGATGAAGGCATCCAGCGCCTTCTTGAGCGGGTGATACCACATGCCGTGATAGGTCAGGAACGCCCACTTGGCATCCACGCTCTTCTTGAACTGGATCTCATCCTTGGTCAGGCAGTACTGCTCCAGGTCGCGGTGCAGCTTGAGCAGGACGTGAGCGGCGGGGGCCTCGTAAATCTCGCGGCTCTTGAGGTCCATGATGCCGTCCTCGAACATGTCGATCAACCCAACGCCCGCGTTCCCGGCGATGACGTTCAGCGCGTTGATCAGGTCGTCCAGCCGCATCGTCTTGCCGTTCAGACTCACGGGTAGGCCGGCGCGGAACTGGATGTCCACGTAATCCGCTTTGTCGGGCGTCTTCTCCAGCGGCTTCTTCCACATCCAGACGTCTTCGGGGATTTCCTGGTTGAGGTCCACCGCGCCGCTGGCGATCGAGCGGCACCAGAGGGTCTTGTCGTCGCCCCCCGTGATCTGCTCGGTCACCGGCACGCCGAACGCCTTGCACAGCTCCGTCTCCTGCGCGCGGGTGAGGTCGAAATCGCGCACCGGCACCAGCACTTCCAGCTTGGGGGCCACGAGCTTGAAAACGTTGTGCATGCGGTACTGGTCGTTCCCCTTGCCCGTCGAGCCTTCCATGAGCGAATCGCAGCCGAGCTCCAGCGCCTTCTCCGCCACGATCCGCGCGACGAGCTGGCGGGTCATGGAGGTGCTGACGGGGTAGCCGTTGTAGTCGCTGTTCGCGCGGATCGCCTTGGGGAGCCACTCCTCGGCGAACTCCTTCTTTGCGTCGATGATGATCGGCTTGACCTTCAGCAGCTTCGCCTTCATCTTCATCTCGTCCTGCTCCTGGTCCCCCTGGCCGACGTCGATGTTGATGGCGACGATGTCCTTCACCTTGTACTTGCGGCGGAGCAACTCGATGCCCAGCGATGAATCCAGCCCGCCGGAGAACGCCAGCGCGCACTTCTGAACCTTCGGCACCTCGGCGGCCTCGACCTTTTTCCAGATTTCCTGCCAGTCGGCCATGACGCAGTCTCCAAGCTTGGGTGATGCGATGGAAGGGGGGCACTATGCCGCTCCCATATTGAGGAATCACTATAGCGGCAGCAGCAAGGTGGTGTCAAGACGGTACGGCATTCTCGCCGCAGAGACGGCGGGTGCGCCGTGCTCACTCCGCGTCTCCGTGGTGAGAAAGGCCGCCGCCTACCCCTCAATCCGCCCCAGCAGCCGCAGCAACCCGTCGAGGATCGTCACCGGGTGCGGCGGGCAGCCGGGGATATAGAGGTCAACCGGGAGGTGCGTGTCTGCCCCCGTTCCCGCGACCGCGTTCCCTGCGTACAGTCCGCCGCTGATGGCGCACGCGCCGACGGCGATCACCAGTTTGGGGGCGGGCACGGCGTCGTAGGTCTTCTTCAGCGCCAGGGTCATATTCTGCGGCACCGTGCCGGTGATGAGCAGCCCATCGGCATGACGGGGGGAGGCGACGAACTGGATGCCGAACCGCCCGAGGTCGAAGACCACCGTCGTCAGCACATTGTTATCCGCCTCGCAGGCGTTGCAGCCGCCCGCGCTCACCTGCCGCAGCTTCAGCGACCGCCCGAACAGCCGGCGGCTCTTGCGCTCCAGCGCCTCCGCGAGCTGATACTCCCGGCTGCGCAGGTCCCCTTGCGCCGCGAGATCGGACGCCATGCTCGTTGCGGGGGCAAGGCATGCCTTGCCCCTACAGACGGAATCGGCCTCGCCGGAGCACCTGCCCAGGATCATTTCATCGCGCTTGCGCACGGCCATGCGGTACTCGCGGGTGTGCTTCAGCGCGCCGGTGGGGCAGGCCCGGGAGCAGGCGCCGCAGAAAATGCAGCGGCCCAAGTCCAACTGAACCCCGCCGCGCGCATCCGCCTTCATCGCTCCGGAGGGGCAGAGCTCCACGCAGCGGCGGCACTCCTTCGCGCAGGCCGAAAGGTTCAGCACCGGCCGGCCGAGATAGCGTTCCGGCAGCGTGGGCGGTTGCTTCGGGAACCGGACCGTCCGGTGTCCCTGCAATATTCGCGCGTATAGAGCTTTAATCATAGGCTCTCATATCCGTTCTTCGCGGCCTTTGCGGTGAGAGACGTTTCGTGCCGTTCACAAATCATGCCCGCAATAAGAGAGGTTGAAGCTCTTATTGCAGAGGGGGAAATCGGAAATCTGCTGCCCGCGCAACGACATCGCCAGCCCGATCCAATTGTGGAAGGAGGGGTCGACTACTTTGTACTGCGCGAAGCGTCCGCGCGCGTCGGTCAGCGCGACGTGGCAAATTTCGCCGCGCCATCCCTCGACCAGCGACACCGCCAGCGACTCCGGGCGCAGTTCGCGCATCTCGGCGCGCACCGTCCCCGCGGGTAGCACTTCGAGGCAGTCCAGAACGTAACCCACCGAATTCTCGATCTCCTGCCAGCGCACCATTGCGCGCGCGTAGACATCCCCGGTCTGCATCCGGGCCGTCGGCATTTTCACCTCGCGATAGAATCCCGCCGGCAGGTCGGCGCGCACGTCGCGCTGCAGCCCGCTTGCGCGAGCCGCCGGGCCCACCAGACCGAGTTCCTCCGCCAAGTCGGCCGTCACCACGCCGGTCTCCTCGAACCGCGCCAGCACGGAGGGGGTGTTCCAGAGCAACTCCACCGCGTTCTTCGTGTCGCGGTAGGCGGCTTGCAGGCGCTGGCGGAGTTCGGCGACGTGCGTGGGGCGCAGGTCGAATTCCACGCTGCCGGGCCGCACGAGTCCCCGGCCGAAGCGGTTGCCGCAGATCAGCGCGGTGATGTTCAGCATGTCGCCGCGCAATCGCCCGCAATAGGAGGCGGTCGGGAGGTAGCCGACGTCGTTGGCCAGCGCGCCCATGTCGCCGACGTGGTTCGCCAGGCGCTCCATCTCCAGCGCGACCACGCGCAGCACCGCGGCGCGGAGGGGCACTGAGATGCCCGCCAGCGACTCGACGTTCTGCGCATACGCCACGGCGTGCCCGATCGTGGTGTCCCCGGCGAGCGTCTCCATGAAATGGACCGTCCGCCTGTCCGGCCCGCCGATCAGCGCGCGCTCGACGCCGCGATGCTGGTAGCCGAGGGATATCTCCAGGTGGTACACGTTCTCCCCGTGGCACTGGAAGCGGAAATGCCCCGGCTCGATCACCCCGGCGTGCACCGGCCCGACCGCCACCTCGTGGACCTCTTCCCCCTCGATGCGGTAGTAATCGGTCACCCCCGGCAGAATCTCCGCATCCGCCGAGCGTCCCCAGGCGTCATGGTGGAGCGCGCTGTCCCCAGCGCGCTCAGGATTCCTCCGACGATAGCTTGCGTGGAACCGTATCGGCTTGAGCCATGGATGCCCCTCGGGTCGGACGCCCCATTGCTCGGCGATCTCCCGCTCGAACCAGTGCGCCTGCGCGCAGTCGGGAGTGAGCGCCTCATAGGTGTCGCCGACGTCGGTGGCGAGGACCGCCAATCCTCTGGCCGAATCCCGCGCGAGCACGCAGTACAACCGCACGCGCTTGGCGGCGGACGATCCTTGCGAAGGACCGGCCGAGTCTTCGCAAGGTTGGGGAGAGCCGAAGAACGCGCTGAGGCGCGCGCCGTTCTCGACCTCGGAAAGCACGCGGTTGCGGAACTCCTGCTCGGCCACCACCGGGATGGCGGAAAGGGGAATCGCCTGCGCGTTCTGGAGCACGGCAAAATTCTCCCCCGTCATGGCTTGCCCCCCGCAATGACGGCGGCGGCTTGGCGGACGGCATCCTGGAGCCCCTGCGGCATCCAGATCCCCAGCGCCAGCAGCGCCAGGCACGGCACGACTACAATCGCTCCTTCAAGCCAGCCCGTCCGCTGCACGCGCGTGATGGAGGGGTCGCCCCACGCCATGGCAATCAGGTGCCGCAGCGCGCCCATAAAGACCATCCCCGCGCCGCCGAGGAACAGCCCCAGCGTCCACCAGCTATGGCTCCCCGCCGCGGCCTTGAGCACCTGGAACTCGCTCATGAAAATGGCGAAGGGGGCCGCGCCGATCAGCGCAAGCACTCCGGCGAACAGTCCCGCTCCCCAGGCCGGGCAACTGCGCAGCATCCCCTGGATCTTCCCGATTTCGTGCGTCTCGTAATGCTGCCCCACCCGTCCCGCGCCGAAGAAGGTCAGGGACTTGGCAATCGAGTGGTTGAGCATGTGGAACATCGCCGCCGCCGCGCCCGCGCCCCCCAGCCCCACGCCGACCGCCATGATGCCGATATGCTCCACCGTGCTGTACGCCAGCAACCGCTTCACGTCGCGCTGGAAGTAGATGAACACGGCGGCCACGAGGATCGAGACCAGTCCGAAGAGCAGCAGCAACCGCGGTCCCCAGCCCGCCATCCCCGCCCCGCCTTCCATGATCGGCAGGTAGCGCAGGATGCAGTAGAGCGAGCTGTTGAGCAGGAAGCCGCTGAACATCGCGGAGACCGGGGCGGGCGCCTGGCTGTGCGCATCCGGCAGCCAGGTATGCATCGGGGCGAGGCCCGCTTTCGTGCCGTATCCCACCAGCAGGAAGAGGAACCCCGCTTTCAGCATCATCGGGTTCAGTTGCCCCGCCGAGGCCACCAGCCGCGTCCAGAGCAGCGCTTCGTCGCTGGGCAGCACGCCCGCCGTCGAGGCGGCGACCAGCAGCGTCCCCATGAAGGCGAAGGCGACGCCCACCGAGCAGATGATCAGGTATTTCCACATCGCCTCCAGCGAGGCGGCGGTGCGGTGGATGCAGATGAGGAAGGCGGTCAGCAGCGTGGTCGCTTCGATGCCCACCCAGAGAATCCCCAGGTTGTTGGAGATCAGCACCAGCGTCATGGCCGCCATCGAGCCGAACCAGAGCGCGCCGAACCGCCGCGCCAGCCGAAGCCGCAACTGGCCCTCGCTCATCTCCTCGTGGAAGTACCCCCACGCGAAGAGCGAACTCAGGCTGAAGACGATCATCATCACCAGCAGGTGGAATGCGGACAGGGCGTCCAGGTTGAACCAGCCGTTCGACGAGAGAATGGCCTGCCCCCCGCGCAGCACCTTCAGCGCCGCCGCCGCGCCAACCGCCCCCTGGCAGAGCGCGCCCGCGCCCACCACGCGCATGATGGCCTGCGGCGACCGCAGCAGCAGGCAGAGGCCCGCGCAGGCGGTCGGCAGGAGCAGCAGGAGCCAGAATATTGCCATCTCGTTCATCGTCATTCCATCGGTCCGATCCGCCGGAACCGTCTTATCCCTTCAGGGTATCCAACTGGTCCACGTCCATGTGATCGAACTCGCGCCGGATGTGGTAGATCGCCACACCCATGACGAACACCGCCACGAACACGTCCAGCAGCACGCCCAATTCCACCAGTGTCGGCACTTCGTCGAGGATCACGGCGCCGAAGGCGTACATCCCGTTCTCCACGACGATGTACCCGAGAATCTGGCTGATCGCCTTGCGCCGGCTGCAGATGGTGAACAAGCCGACGAAGATCATGAACAGCGCCACCGGCAGCGCCAGCGTGCCGGCCATCGGCCCCGGAAGCGGGAGACCCTGCGCCAGCCAGACGCTGCCTCCCAGCGACAACAGCCCGACCATCACGGAGAGAATATAGCCGACGTACGGCTCCACCTCGCGCTGAATCTCCGCCTTGCGCATCGCGCGCAGCAGCAGCCAGGGGAAGACCACGCCTTTCAGCAGCACCGTCGCCGTCGTCAGAAGCGCCAGGCGCAGCGTCACTTCCTCGCCGGCCAGCATCGGCAGAGTGCCGAGCACCACCCCCTGGAGTGCGATGATGCGGATGCAGACGGTGATCCGGCTCGTCCCCAGCAGCGCCAGGTTCGTCAGGATCAGCACCACCATCACGCCATCGATCCAGCTACTCATGCTCACCTCGTTGCGAACCGTGTAGCGCGGACTTCAATCCGCGTCTTCGTCGTAGGGGCGCAGCATGCTGCGCCCACGTTTCCGTCATTCGTGGGTAGCGCGGGCTTTAGCCCGCGACATCCGCCGTAGGGGCGCAGCACGCTGCGCCCTCGTTTCCGTCATCCGTGTGTAGCGCGGGCTTCAGCCCGCGACCGTCGTTTCCGTCGTGCGGACTTTCGCCCGCGACATCCCCCGCAGGGGCGCAGCACGCTGCGCCCACAGTTCACCTCATCAGCAGCACCAGCGCCAGCGCCGAAAGCACCATCGCCGCCACGAGCAACTGCGGCACGCGCAGCAGCCGCAGCCGCGCCATGGAGGACTCCACCACGCCGACGAAGACCGCCAGGCCGAACATGCCGCCGAGGGCGATCACGATCCCCGGCCAGAGGCGTTCATCGTGGAAGGGGAGGACCACTCCGGTGAGGATGGCTCCCAGCGCCCAGAGCTTCAGCGACGCGCCGTAGAGAATCAGCCCGAAATCCGGCCCGCCGTGGTCCAGCACCATCACCTCATGGATCATCGTCAATTCCAGGTGCGTGTTTGGATCGTCCACGGGAATGCGCGAATTCTCCGCCAGGTACACCACCAGCAGCCCCGCCGTCACCAGCGCGAGGGCGGGCGCGGCGTGCGCCCAATCCTGGGGCGTCAGCGAGCCGAGAATGCCGCTCAGCGAAAGGTCGCCGGTCAGCCGCGCGAGCGCGGCCAGCCCCAGCAGCAGCGCCGGTTCGGCCAGGGCGCTGAACTGCACCTCGCGGCTGGCGCCCATCCCCTCGAAGGCGGAGCCGGTGTCCAGCGCCGCGGCCACGGTCATGAAGCGCATCAGCCCGAACAGGTAAGCGAAGAGAATCAAATCCCCCGGGAAATTCAGCAGCGCGGGGATTCCCCCGAACGGGATCAGCGCGATAGCGACCACCGGCGCCGCCACCCCCACGATGGGCCCGGCGCGGAAGACCCACGTCGTCGTCTCGCTGTACACCGCCCCCTTGCGCAGGAGCTTCGCGAGGTCGAAGTACGCCTGGAGCAAGGGCTGGCCCGTGCGCCCCGCAAAGAGCGCCTTCGTGCGGTTGATGATCCCCAGCAGCAGGGGGGCCAGCAGCAGCGCCAGGAGGGGATGGATCAATGAGTTCATTGCGGCCACCCCAGCGCCCAGATCAGCAGCGCCACCAGTGTGAGAGCGACGTAGAGGACGTAAAGCTGAACGCGTCCGTGCTGGACGTTCAGCGTCCAGGACAGAGGGCGGGTGATCCAACTGAAGAGGGGGCGATAGAACCGCGCGATGAAAATATCGGGGGTCTCGGTCGACAACCGCCCCGGCTGCTGCGGGAACGGCTCCCCCGGCGCGCGCAACGACGTGCGCGTCCCCAGGAACATGCGGAAGCAGTCGGTGATCGGTTGGGCGAAAGAGGAAGAGGTGTATTGCATGCGGGCGGTGGGGCGGGCATAGCCGCAATCCCAGGTGCCCGTTGCGCCCACGCTCCGGCGCGCCAGGAGGCGGCGGCGCAGCAGCGCGAGCAGGCAAAGGGCCAGCAGCAGCGCCACCGCCGCCGTGACCACTCCCGTCAGCGGCCACTGGGCGTACGTGACGGCGAGCGCGGTCTGTTCCGGCGCGAGGCCGGTCATGTTGGCGACGACCGGCGCCATGGCGTTTGCCGCGAGGGGGGCGCACAGCCCGATCGCCGCGCAGAGCGCCGCCAGCGTCAGCATCGGGAGCCACATGAGGATTCCGCACTCATGCGCGTGCGCGGCATGCTCGGTGCGAGGCGCGCCGAGGAAGACGGTCCCGAACACCTTGGTGAAGCAGGCGGCGGCCAGCCCGCCGATCAGCGCCAGCCCGGTGATTACCGCCACGCCGCTGAGCGCCGCCGTGCCGTGCAGCGTCGCGCCGGAATGGAAAGCGCCCAGGTAGATCAGGAACTCGCTCACGAATCCGTTGAGGGGGGGCAACCCGCTGATGGCCACCGCGCCGATCAGGAAGAAGAGGCCGGTCAGCGGAAGCCGCTTGAGCAGTCCGCCGAGGTGGTCCATCTCGCGCGTCCCCGCTCCGTGCTGCACCGCCCCGGCGCCGAAAAAGAGCAGGCTCTTGAACAGGGCGTGGTTGATGACATGGAGCAGCGCGCCCGCGAACCCCAGCGTCGTCAGAAGGGGGGAGCCTATGCTGATTCCCAGCATCCCCAGTCCCGACCCCATCGCGATGATCCCGATGTTCTCCACGCTGTGGTAAGCCAGCAGCCGTTTCAGGTCATGCTGCGCAAGGGCGAACAACACCCCCAGCACGCCGGAGACCAGGCCGATGCCGATCAGCGTCCATCCCCACCACGCCGGCGGATGCCCCATGAGCATCAGCATCCGCAGCAGGCCGTAAATCCCCGTCTTGATCATCACCCCGGACATCACCGCCGACACGTGGCTCGGCGCCACCGGATGCGCCTCCGGCAGCCAGACATGGAAGGGCATGAAGCCCGCCTTCGTGCCGAAGCCGATGACCGCGAAGAGGAAGAGCACCCCCATCACCCCCGGTCCCAGCGTTGCCTTGTGAAAATCGGCGAAGTCGAAAGAGCCGGCGGCAACGCCCATCGTGAGGAAGAGCGCGATGATGAACGCCGTCCCCAGATGGGTGGCGATGAAGTAGGTCCAGGCGCTGTCGCGCACTTCGGTCTTCTCGTCGTCGAACGCCACGAGGAAGAAGGAGGCCAGCGACATCAATTCCCACGCCACCAGGAACATCAGCGCGTTGTGCGAGACGCAGACCAGCAGCATCCCCGCGACCAGCAGGTTATACCAGAACCAGCATCGGCCCAGGCTGCCGACGGGCTTGCGGTCGGCATAGGGGCGGAGGTATGCCAGCCCATACAGCGCGCCCAGCGCGGAGACCAGCAGGATCGGCAGGAGGAAGAGGGCGGAGAGCAGGTCGATTCGGAAGATCAGCGATCCGCAGGGCATGCTCCAGGGAAGGATCAGCGAAGGGATTTCCGCGCCTGCCATCGCGCGAAGGACCGGTATGGTCGCCACGGCGCATCCCAGCATGGCGCCGAACGCGCCGACACGGGAAGCGGCCTCATGTTCCCTGCGGAGTGCCAGAGCCAGAAGCGCGCTGATAAAGAGGATGAGAATGCCGAGCATGAAGGGGGACATCGAACGCTATCCCCGAGTCCTCGGTAAGCCGCAGTCCATGTCGGCAAACCTCATAGTTAATGGGGCCAATTCAGCATTTCGTCATATGACGACACACGGCACTTTTATTATACGCCCGATTTGGGATAATGCAACCCAACGCAGGCCAAAAGAGGCCAGTAAAGACAGATACGCCGGGCAACGGCACGCTAGTTGCATACGGTCACTGCAAGCCTGTTCAGTTCACGGTTTTGTGGTGGTACTCAACACAACGGAGGGAGCCGGCCTTTGCCCGCGTGTTGGAAAGGCCTACAGTCGTTGTCCGTCGGAGGTTGAACTGCTATGATGATGGGCATGAAGCGCAAAAAGATTCTCCTTCTGCTTACTGCGCTGATCGCCGCGCCCGCACTTTGCGCGGACCTCGAACTGCCCAAAGGCCCTTGCGGCACGAAGCCTCCCGCTCAGCAGCAGCGCCAGAAGGGTGGCGAGGGGGTGCCGCCGCTGCCGCTCCCGGCCACGCCTCTGCGCCGCTCCGAAAAGAAGCGCCCGCCCTCTCCGCCGCCGCTTATCGCCAAGATCGCCTACGGCAGCGTGAAGGAAATGACCATCGACGGGCAGGCCATCAAGTACAATGACTGGAACCTCGACCCCGGCGACGCCGCCGTGCTGCTGAACGTCGCCAACCTCAGTCTCCACATGAACTACACCTGGAAGGCCGGCCCTCTGAGCGCCTTCACCACCGATCCGTCGCAGTATCCCATCTACTACTACAGCGGCAGCGAGGATTTCACGCTCAGCGATGCCGACGTGGCGCGCCTGCGCGAGTTCATCCGTAATGGCGGCACGATCTGGGGCGACACCGCCTATGGCAACCCCCTCTTCTTCTCCGCCTTCTTGCGAGAGATGGGCAAGGTCATGCCGGACCGCCATTTTCACAAGCTCCCGGCGGAGCATCCCTTGCTGAACAGCTATTATCAGATACAGAAGGTGAAATACACTCGCCCCGTGCCGGACGCCCCCAACGGCGAGCCGATGCTCTTCGGCGTCGACCTGGGTTGCCGCACCGCCATCGTCCTTTCGCGCTACGGCCTCTGCTGCGGCTGGGACGGGCACATCCGCGCCGGGGCATTCAACGTCGAGCCGAACGACGCGCGCCAGATCGGCGTCAATATGATCTCCTACGCCCTCGCGACCCACGAGATCGCCCTCTACCAGGCGACCGAGAAGCTCTATTACGAGCAGGAGGCGCAACCGCGCGGCGACTTCCTCTTCGCGCAGGCGCGCGTGGGGGAGAACTGGGACTGCCAGGCCAACGCCATCGCCAGCCTGCTCAAAACCGTCGCCACCCACACCAGCGCCGAGATCAAATTCGAGCGCAACATCGTGGATCTCTCCTCCGACTCGGTGATGAAGTACCCCTTCATTTACATCACCGGGCACAACAATTTCGTTCTGACCGACGCCGAGGTGAAGGGGTTGAAGAACTTCCTCGCCGGCGGAGGCTTCCTCCTGGCCAGCCCCTGCTGCGGCGCCAGGGAATTCGACCTGGCTTTCCGGCGCGAAATTGCGCGCGTTCTCCCGGGAACGTCGCTGCAACCGCTGCCCGCCGACCATCCGATCTACACCCTCCTGGGCCGAATCAAAGAGGTCGCCTACACCCCCTATGCGGAGAACTCCGGCGAGACGCTCCCCGCGCTGCCGCTTCAGGGCATCGTGCTGGGGGGCACCACCTCGGTCGTCTACTGTCCCTACGGCCTCGGCGGCTGGCGCGGCTTCGACCATCCGTTCGGCAAGGACCTCGCCGCCGACGACGCGGGGAAACTGGGCGTGAATATTATCTTGTATTCCCTCACACATTAGTGCCGTTGTCCGTGTAGTCCTTGCAGTCCTCTATGTCCTTTGTTTTGCTGTAAAGGTTTCCTCCCGTGAGTGAACCGGAAGTCGTTCAGGAGCCGCTCCGCCAGATGGATGAAGCCGAGCTCATTTCCCGCCTTGCCACGGTGCGCCAGAAGCTGCTCAAGGAGGTCAAACGCGTCATCGTCGGTCAGGATGAAGTGCTCGAGCAGATACTCATCGCCATGTTCTGCCGCGCGCACACGCTGGTGGTGGGGGTGCCCGGCCTCGCCAAGACGCTGATGGTCCGCACCCTCGCGCGCACGATGAACCTCGACTTCAAGCGCATCCAGTTCACCCCCGACCTCATGCCCAGCGACATCACCGGCACCGAGGTGCTTCAGATCGACCCGGAGACGCAGCACCGCGAGTTCAAGTTCATCCCCGGCCCCATCTTCACCAACATCCTCCTGGCCGACGAGATCAACCGCACGCCCCCCAAAACGCAGGCCGCGCTGCTGGAGTGCATGCAGGAGTACCGCGTTACCTCGGCGAGGCGCACCTACCAGATCAAGCCTCCCTTCTTCGTCCTGGCCACGCAGAACCCGATCGAGCAGGAGGGCACCTACCCGCTGCCGGAGGCGCAGTTGGACCGCTTCATGTTTAACATCGTCATCAACTATCCCAGCCGCGACGAAGAGATTCAGATCATCAAGGCCAGCACGGCGGAGCAGATGGCAGAACCGCGGATGGTGATGGATGGCTCGGAGATCGTCCTGGTGCAGCAGATCGTCCGGCGCGTGCCGGTGAGCGACCACGTCGTCGAGTACGCCGCCGACCTGGCGCGGGCCACGCGTCCGGGCCAGGAGAAGCCGTTCCAGTTCATCAAGGACTGGGTGGAGTGGGGCGCGGGGCCGCGCGCGGCGCAGTACCTGGTGCTGGGCGCGAAAGCGCGCGCGCTGGTCGAGGGACGATTCAACGTCTCCTGCGCGGACGTGCGCTCCGTCGCCCATCCCGTGCTGCGCCACCGCATCATGACCAACTTCAACGCTAGCAGCCAGGGGGTGAGCGTCGAGGACGTCATCGCCAAGCTGCTTCAGAGCATCCCGGAGCCGGCGGAAGCCGCATATGCGCGGAAAGCAAAGAACAAATAGTTCGTCAAATCTGAAATCGCAATTCAGTAATCAGAAATCGCAAATCGGTCGTTAAAATGTCCAAAGGTCTCTACAGCAAATACTACGACCCTTCCAAGCTCGCCCGGCTGGGCAACCTGCAGATGCTCGCCCGGACGGTGGTGGAAGGGTACATCAGCGGCCTGCACCACAGCCCCTTCAAAGGCTTCAGCGCCGAGTTCGCCGGGTACCGCGAGTACATGCCCGGCGACGATCTGAAGCATTTCGACTGGAAGGTCTTCGCCCGCTCCGACCGCCGCTACGTGCGCGAGTACGAGGAGGAGACCAACATGACCTGCACCATCCTCCTCGACGCCAGCGCTTCCATGGGCTACCGCTCCGACGGCTGCAGCAAGCTGGAGTACGGCTGCGCGCTGGCCGCGGCGCTCACCTTCCTGATGACGCAGCAGCGCGACCAGGTGGGGCTGGTGATCTTCGATGAATCCCTCCGCGAGCGCATTCCGCCGCGCAGCAGCCCCGCGCACATGAAGTACGTGATCGACCGGCTGGAGAAGGTCGTTCCCAGGGGCAAGACCGGCATCGCCTCCTCGCTGCACCTCATCGCCGAGAGCCTCAAGCGGCGCGGGCTCGTGATCGTCCTGAGCGACCTGGTCGAGGACCAGGACGCGGTGATGAACGCCTTCGAGCATTTCCGCCACGAGCGGCATGAACTGATCGTGATGAACCTGTTCGACCCGGCGGAGATCGCATTCCCGTTCAGCGGCCTCATCGAGTTCCGCGATCTGGAGACGCGCGAGAAGATGCAGTTGCGCGCCGAGGTGCTGGGCGACGAGTACCGGAGCAAGTTCGCCGCCTTCGTCGACCGCTACCGCCGCGACACCACTCGCGCCAAAGTCGACTACCAGATGCTCTCCACCGCCACGCCGTTCGAAGTGATGCTGGCGGAGTACCTGAGGAAGCGCGAGAAAGGCGGGTGAGGAGAATGCAGAGTGCAGAATGCAGAGTGCAGAATGCAGAACAGAGAGGTCTCTCTCGTATCTGCGCGTTTCCGTGTTTATCTGCGGTCCCCTTCGCCGTTTCCCTCCCCTCGTACCCGTGTGTATCACTGTTCATCCGTGGTTTCACGTCGTTGTCCCCTGTCGCCGTTGCTCTCGTTCGCCGTAATCCGTATCCGCGTTCATCGGCGTTCATCGGCGGTTCCCTTCCGTCGTTCGTGCCGAGGGTCCGATGATCCACCTGCTCTGGCTGTCCCTAGCCATTCCGATCATCGTGCACCTGGTCCATCGCCGCAAGGCGAAACCGATGCCGTTCAGCACACTCCTTTTCCTGCGCATGCTGGATCAGCGCGTTGCGCGGCGGCAGCGGCTGCGGGAGTTCCTGCTATTGGCGGCGCGGCTGGCGGTGCTCGCGGCGCTGGTCGGCGCGCTGGAGCGGCCAATCCTCAAGTCGCTCAACTCGCGCGGCGGCGGCGTTCCGGCCACCGCCGTCATCCTCCTGGACAACAGCGGCTCCATGCAGGCCGTCAGCCAGGGATCCAGCGCCTTTGAACGCGCCAAAGGGGCCGCGCTGCAGGTGGTGGACGGTTTGAAGTCCGAGGACACCGCCGCGCTGGTCCTCAGCGACCCCGGCGCTGAAAAAGCGCCCGTCTCCACCAGCGACCTCGCGGGACTGCGCACGCGCGTCGCCGCGCTGGAATGCGGCTATGGCGGAGGCGAACTGGGCAGCCCGCTCCAGCGCGCAGTGGAACTGCTCGAAAAGAGCCCCAACCCGGCGAAAGAATTGTACATTCTCACCGACCTTCAGCGCTCCGCCATCTCCCCCGCGATCAAGGAGATTGCCGCGCGCATCCCGCGCGAGGTCCCCGTTTATCTCGTGGACGCGGGCGCGGAAACGCCGTGCAATCTCGCCGTCACCCGGCTGGATGCGGGGCTGGCGGTCCACGCCGTGGGGGCGCCGTTCGGCCTCTCCTGCCGCGTGGAGAACACCGGCTCGCGCAGCGCCACGGGGGGGACGCTCTCCCTGATCGTGGATGACGAGAAGGTCGCGGAGCAGCCGGTCGCGGCGGTCCCCGGCGGCGCGCAGACATTGCTTTTCCGCTATGCCTTCAAGAGCGCCGGAGTGCATACCGGGCGGGTGGAACTCAGTCCCGATGGCTGTCCCTCGGACGACCGCTGCTACTTCACGATTCCGGTGCTGGAGAAGTTGCCGGTGCTGTTGGTGGATGGCGCGCCCTCCGTCGTGCGGCATCTCGACGGCGCGTTTTTCCTGCGCCTCGCGCTCCAGAGGAATGGGCAGGAGGGGGCCTCCTCGCCGATCACCGTCGATATCGCGCGCCCGGAGGAGTTCGATTCCAAGCGGCTGGATGAATACGCCTGCGTTATCCTCGCCGACGTGCCCGCGACGGGGGAGGGGTGGGCGGACCGCCTCGCCGATTATGTCCGGCGCGGGGGCGGGTTGCTGCTCTTCTGCGGGGAGCGGGTGAATCCCTTCGCATACAACGCAGCGCTTGGGCCGACTGCCGTGGAGTCTCACCGGCTGCTCCCCGCCGCGCTGGGGGAGGTCCGGACGCCGCAAGCGGGGGCGGAGCCGTGCTTCTTCCGCATCCAGGAAGCGGACCGTGACCATCCGGCGCTGCGCGAAATATTCTCCGGCATGGACCTGGGCACGACGCAGGTGACTTCGCTGCTGGCCTGTCAGCCGCCCAGCGACGCGGAGGCCGCCATTCTGCTCAAGAGCGACGGCGGCCCGCTGATGCTGGAGCGCCGTTTCGGCGCGGGGCGCGTGATCCTCTGCGCCACCTCCTGCACTCCGCTCTGGAGCAACATGCCGCTCAAAACCTGGTTCCTCCCACTCATGCACCAGATCGTCTACTACCTCAGCGGTTCCGGCTCGGAGCCGGGCGCCGTGACGGTTGGCATGCCCAGGACGATCAAGGTGGCGGGGGAGAAACCGGTTGAGGTGAAGCTCCTGCCGCCTCCCGCCCGGCCCGACGATAAGCCGCAGCCGATCCTGCTGCGCAGCGCCGTCGCCGGGGCGGAGAACAAGGCGCAGTTCAACGGCACCCAGCGTCCGGGCATCTACCGCGTCGAGTTCGCCGCGGGCGAGCGCCAGGTGCGCGAGGCCTTCGCGGTGAACGCCCCTCCCGGCGAGAGCGACCTCGCGCGCTGGCAGCCGGCCGAGGCGAAAACCAACCTGGGCCGGTCGAACCTGATCTACACCGACAAGCCCGACCATCTTGCGACGGTCGTGCAGCTCCAGCGCCAGGGCCTCCCTCTCTGGGATTACCTTCTTCTGGCCGCGCTGGCCCTCGTGGTCCTGGAGGCCTTTTTGGCAAATGTCTTTGTAAAGCACTAAGCCGTTCGTTGCCGTCGTCGTTGCAGTCCCTTATGTCCTTGTCTGTGAGCCGTTATGTGGCAATTTGAATTCAGCGGTCAATGGCCTGCGGGGATCATCATCCTCCTCGCGCTGGCCGGTGGCGTTGCCGTCTGGGCCTGCTACCGCCGGAAGCGGGCGCAGCTCGCCCCGTGGCGATACCACGCCCTGCTATGGTTCCGCCTGCTCGCTGTGCTCACCGTCGCGCTCTTTCTTCTCAAACCCGTGCTGCGCTTCAGCCACACCCGCCTTGAGCGCCAGCAGGTGATCGTTCTCCAGGATGTCTCGCAGAGCATGAGCATCCGCGACGCGTTCGAGGAGAAGAGCCGCCTGGAGACGTCGGAACTGCTCCTGCACGACTCGCAGCACGCTCTGCTCAAGCGGCTTGCGAAGGAGCATCAGGTCCACTTCTTCACCTTCGGCGAGACGCTTTCCGAAACGCCGTTGGACGCGCCGCTGAAGGCCGACGCGAAAGGCACGGCCATCGGCGACGCGCTGCGCGACTCCGTGGCGCGTGTCGGGGCGGAGGGGCTTGCCGCCGTGGTGCTGCTCAGCGACGGTGTCTCAACGATGGGGGAGGATGTGCGGAAGGTTGCGCGCTCAATCGGCGTGCCGGTCATCCCCGTCGTGCTGGGGGGGCGCATGGCGGAGAAGGGGCGCTTCCTCGACATCGGCATCGCGGGCGCGCCGCACAATCCGGAGCTGATCGTCAACAACACCGCGAAACTCAAGCTGCGTCTCTCGAACGAGGGGCTGGAGGCGCTCTCGGCGACGGACCGGCAGGTCACGCTGACGCTGAAGAAGGGGGAGCAGGTCGTCGGCAGCGCGCCGGTGCAGTTCCCCGCCGCCAACGGCGCGCGCGACGTGGAGGTGGAGTTCGTCCCGCGCGAGGTCGGCCTGGTCATGCTCCGCGCCGAACTGCCCCCCATTGCCGGGGAGAGCGTGGCGGAGAACAACCACCGCGACTTTATGGTCAACGTCATCGACCCGAAGATACGCACGCTGATGGTCGAAGGAGTCGCGCGCAGCGAGTACCGCTTCCTCTACCACGTCCTGAGCAGCGACCCGAGCATCGAACTGACCAGCGTCGTCAAATTGCGCAAGGATGTCTTCCTTCAGCAGGGGGCCGTCGTCGGGGTGGATTTGAGCAAGGGGCTTCCCGCGCGCGCGGAGGAGTTCAAGAAGTTTGACGTGGTGATCCTGGGGGACATCGCGCGCGAGGAGTTCAGCGACGAGCAATTGTCCCTCCTGAAGCGCTTCGTCTCGGAGGGGGGCGCGCTGCTGGCGATGGGGGGGTATCACGCCTTCGGACCCGGCGGCTACGTGGGAAGCCCGCTGGAGGAGCTGCTGCCGGTGCGGATGGGCGGTCCTGGCGACGGGCAGTGCGAGGGAACCTTTGCGCCCAAACTCACGGCGGCGGGGGCGGGGCATCCCATCTTCCTGGGCTGCGATGAGTTCTTCCGCCCCGGCGCCGGGGAAGTGACGCTGGATGGCGCGAGCAGAGTGCTTGGCGCCAAGCCGGGCGCCTCGGTGCTTCTGCAGCATCCCACCGCGCTCGCCGGGAGCGACCCGCTGCCGGTGGTGGTCGAGCAGCGCTACGGCGACGGGCGCGTCCTGGCGGTCACCACCGATACCACCTGGAAATGGAAGTTCCAGTACGAAGGGCGCGGCCAGGCCTCGCCCTATTACCGCTTCTGGCGGCAGTCCCTGCGCTGGCTCGCCGCGCGCAAGGACGCCGCGCACGCCCCCGGCGTTGCACTCTCGGCCTGGACGGCCAAGGTGGAGTACGAGCCCGGCGAGCCGGTGCTGGTCGAGGCGCAGTTGCGCGACGAGTCCGGCCAGCCCAGGGAGCGCGCCGACCTGACGCTGCGCGTCGAGTCCCCCTCCGCCGGCCCCGCGCCGATGGAGATGCGGCTGGAAGCCGTCCCGCTCTCCGCCGGGAAATATCAGGCCTCCTTTCGCCCCGCGGCGGGGGGAGTGTATCATGCCGTCGTCAGTGCGGCGGAGAAGCAGCGCCCCCTGGGGGAGGCGCGCTTCGATTTCATGGTCGGCCGCGTGGCGGGGGAATTCGACTCCGTCGACGCGGATGAATCGGCGATGAGCGCGCTCGCGCGCGATACCGGCGGACGCTGCTACAACTTCGCCACGGCGGCGCGCATTCCGGACGACCTGACTCAGCGCAGCCGGCAGGTGGTGTATCGCGAGGAAAAGAATCTCTGGAATGGTCCGGAGTTCTTCATGATCTTCCTGGGCTGCGTGACGGCGGAATGGATTCTTCGCCGCCGCAGCGGGTTGAATTGACATGAGTATTCTTGGCGTTCTATTGCCGTATCTGCGCGTTGCCGCGCTGCTCCGCGGCCGGAATCCTCGTTGTCGTTTCCCGTATCCGAGCGCATCCCTGTTCCTCGGTGGTTTCCTCCTGCTGTTCTCCGCACAGGCGGCGCGCGCCGAGTTGGCCTGGCGCGACGCCACGGTCGAGTTCAGCGACGGGCGCACCTTTGCGGGAAAGGCGCTGCTCACGAACGATCAACTCATTCTGTACAGCGATCAGCAGAAGCGGCGCGTCATCATCGGCGGCGACGAGGTCCGGACGTTTGAGGCGGTCATCGAGCGCGAGGTGATGGAGCGCAAGTGGTTCTTCAAGGAAGGGGGGAACGACGAGAAGGTGTACACCGGCGAAACCTGGCCGATCAAGGAATTCACGGGCCGCGTCACCTTCCATGACGGGCGGACGCTCGAAGGCCATCTGATCTCCTCGACCCTCACGCTCCAGGAAGGGGAAGAGAACCGCCGCTACTTCCTCCCGCGCAAGATGGAGGGAGAGGTGGGACAGAAGCTGGACGACCTGGTCTTCATCCGGAAGATCACCTTCCAGGGAGGCGCATCGGCGGGCGCGCTCGGCTGCATCAGCGGAGCGGCCGCCCTGCCCTCCGGTGAAACTCTCCAGGGCATGGCCGCCATCCACCAGGAAAAGAGTGCCTCCTTCAACGCCACATTGCTCCCGAAGCGGCGGTTCCAATTCGCGCAGTTGACGGCGGGCACGTACGATATCGCCGCCGTCACGGACAAGGCGGTCTATTACAGCACCAGCCGCGAACAGGCCCCGGGGTGCGCGCGGTTCGACGCGGCGGCGCTCAAGGAGGTCGCGGACTGGGCTGCGCAGGTCAACGATTTCTTCACTTCCCATGCCCCCCTCTACGGGGCCGGGAATACCGATTCGGCCTTTGTGCTTGTTGCGATGGAACGGCGCGGCAATATGACGCTCGAAGGAGGCGAACTGGATCGCCGGTACGAGGTCTGGCTGATGGAGAAGCCGGCCGGCGAATGGCGCATCAAATCGCGTTTCTTCGTCTACCGCGAGATGCTCAAGAAGGCGGACGTCCCGGCGCGGGCGTTCTCGTATTGTCCGCAGCTTGCGGGGCTGAAGATCAGCCGCGAGGCGCCGAACGTGGAAGTCAGCCTGCAATTGTCTTCCCAGGCGGCCAAGCCTTGATGTCAGGAGAACAGAAGTGAATCGGCCCGAAGCATCATCCTCAATGGCGCAGATCGGCGAACGGCTCGCGCGGGCGCGGCGGACCTGGCGGCTTGGCTTCACGCTGCGCGACCTGCTGCGCGGGACCACGCTGCTGCTGGCGGGCTGCTTCCTCGCGCTGGCGGCGGACAACCTGTTCGCTCTGCCGGGCTGGCTGCGCGCGGCGTTCGCCGTGGCGCTGGCGGCCGGGGCGGCGACCGTCTTCGTCCTGCGCCTCGTTTACAACCTTGCGCGCCCGCTGACCGACGAAATGGTGGCCGTGCATCTCGAGCGCGCCGCGGGCGGGATGGAAAACCATCTCATCAACGCCGTGCTTCTGAAGAAGGAGCAGTTCGAGGACCCGCTGACGCGCCGGATGGCGGAGCGTCAGTTCGATGAGACGCTGGAGACCGTCCGGGCGCTGAAGGAGCGGAAGCGGCTGCCGGAGCAGAGGGCCTTCCGCACCTGGGCCGCATGGGCCTGCATTGCCGCCGCGGCCACCGGGCTGTACGCCCTCCTCTTCGCCGACCGCTTTGCCAACGCCCTGCAGCGCTACGCGCACCCCACGCGCTTCATTGCGCCGCTCACCGCGACGCGCCTGACGGTCTCCCCCGGCAACGCCGACCTGCTTCAGGGGGAGACGCTGGAAGTGGAGGCGCGGGTCGACGGGATGCTTCCCGAGAAGGCGCTGGTGCGCTACACCGAGGCGGACGGATCCAGCGCGGAGCATGTGATGCCCTTCGAAGGGGGCGTCTTCGCCTGGCGCTTCAGCGGAGTGCAGAACCCCTTCCAGTATCGCGTCCAGGCCGGCGACGCCGCCAGCGACCTGTTCCGCGTCTCCGTGCGCACGCGACCCGCCGTCAAGGAGGTGAAGCTGGTCCGCACTTTCCCGGAGTACATGGGCCGCGCCGTTGAGAATGAGACCAGCCCCATCGGGAACATCTCCGGACCGGTCGGAATGACCGTCGCGCTCGAAGCCGTGGCCGACCGGCCGATCTCCACCGCCGCGCTGGCCGTGCGCGCCGCAGCGCCGGGGCAGGAGGCGGAGGCGAGCCGCACGCCCATGTCCGTCGCCGGGTCGAGCGCATCGGGCAAACTCGAACTGGCCCGAAGCGGTCAGTACCTCATCGAAGTGAAGGACGCTGCGGGGGTCGCCAATAAGCCGGTGACGGCGCAGTTGGTCGCCGCGGTCGATGAGGCGCCGGTCGTGCGCATCACCGATCCGGCGAAGGACATTGTGGCTGCGCCCGGCGACCGCATCTCCGTCGCCGCCGCCGCGCGCGACGATTTCTCGCTGCGCGGGCTCTCGCTCTTCGTCCAACTCCGCGCCGGAGCGGAGTGGAAGAAGCAGGCGGAGTGGAAGTACCCGACGCCCCGGCGCGAGGGGGCGGAGGGGGTCGTGCTCCGGCTCGATGAAATCGGATGCGCCGCGGGAGAGGCGCTGAGCTACTATTTCGTCGCCGACGACGGCAAGCCCGGACGCGCGGCTTCCGAGGGGCGCTCTCGCACCTATACGATCACCGTGATGGACAAGGCCGCCGTCGAGCAGAAGCAGAAAGCGGAGCAGGAGGCGTTCCTGACGCTGGTGCGCAAGTTGATCGGCTTGCAGGAGACGAACCTCGCCGCGACGAAGCAGACCGCCGAGTGGCCCGCCTCGGCCAAGGCGGATCTGGCGGCCGACAGCGCCGCGCGCACGGCCTTTGCGGGGCGCGTGGGGCCGCTGGTCAAGGCGGAGGAGGAGCTCTACTCGCAGGCCCGCGACTCCGTTCGGGCTTTCAGCGACCTGGAGACCCCCGAAGCGCTTGAAGCGCTCGCCTCCATCGCGGCGCATGAAATCACCCAATCCGTCGAGCGGCTCAACGCTCTGCGCGCCGTTGCCGCGAACGACCATGAGGCGTCCCTCGCCCTCGCCGCCGCGGATGTTCAGACTCAGGTGATTGACCAACTCAGGAAGCTCCTGGCCGACCCGAAAGCGCTTCTGGCGGAGCGGCTTGCCGCCTCCGCGCAGAAGGAGAAAGCCGCTGACAAGCCCGACGACCTCAACCAGAACCGTCAGCGCGTGGAGAAAATGGTCGACGCGCTCAAGCAGTTCCAGGAGGAGCAGAAAGAGGTGATCGGCCTGAGCAAACGCCTCGGCGAGATTGCGGTGGATGATTTCACCAAGGAGGATGACAAGACGCTACAGAAGGTCGTCGACGCGGAGGCCAAGTGGGCCAAGTATTTCCAGGAGGCCGCCACCGACCTAAGCAAGCTGCCGCCGCAGGACTTCTCCATCCCGAACCTGGCGAAGGAGTACGTGGAAATCTACAGCGAGGTCAAGAAAGCCGCGGATGCCGACCAGATGAAGACCGTCGAATTGGCCGTCCCTCTGGAGCAGGGAGGGCTGGAACTGGCCAAGAGCATCGAGACCAACCTGGAAAAATGGCTCATGGAGACGCCCGACCGGATTGCCTGGAAGATGGAGGACCCGGTCCAGGATTACGATGTGCCGCTGGCCGATCTTCCGGACCAGTTGGAGGATATCGTCGGCGACCTGATGGAGAAAGAGGATGACCTTCTCGCGGAAGCCGAGGATGCCACCAGCGCCTGGCTGGACAGCATGGACAAGGGAGTCGGCTGGACGGCGATGGACGGGCCGATCAGCGACATGAGCGCCAAGGGGGTCACCGGCAACATGCTCCCGAACCAGCAGGAGGTGGGCGGCCGCAGCGGCGAGGGACGCACCGGCAAGTCCAGCGGACAGTATGTCGAGGAAACCTCCGTCGGCAAGGGGGGGCGGCAGACCCCGACGCGCCTCACCCAGGACCCCTTCGAGGCGGGCGTCATCAAGGACACCGGCCCGGAGGCCAACACCGGCTCCAGCGGCGGCGGCAAGGCCAGCGGCTTCGGTCAGGAAGGGCTCGAAGGCCCCGTGCCCGCTGCCGTGCAGAAGCAACTCAAGCGCATGGCCAACCAGCAGCAGCAACTGATCGACCAGGCCAAGCGCATCGATTTCGGACTCCAGAAATATCAATGTCCGCGCGGCGAACTGCCCAAGACGATTGAATTGATGCAGCAGGTCCAACAGCAATTCGACTCGGGCAAGATGCTCTCGACCGCCGGTTCGAGCCAGAAAGTGATCCTCTCCAACCTGCGCGACGTGAAGGATGTGGTCTCGCGGCAGAAGGTGGTCAACCGGAGCAACGCTTCCCTGCCGAAGGAGATGCGCGACGAGATCGCCGCCTCCGCCGGGGAGGAAGTGCCGGAGCAGTACCGTGAACTGGTGAACGGGTATTTCAAGGCGCTGTCCGAAGACGCGGCGAAGGAATAGAGAATGCGGAATGCAGAATGCGGCGGAGAAATGCTCTTGCGCGGCGCGCTTGCCGTTAAATCGGCAATCAGTAATCGCAAATCAGTAATCGCAAATCGTTTGTCCGCCTGTCTTCTCGCTTTCCTCGCAGCATCCTCTTTGTACGCCGCCGACGTCCCCTTTGCCGAGCCCGACGCTCCCGGCATGATGAGCGCCCCCGCGCTGACCGCCAACCTCCTTCAGAACGGCGGTTTTGAAACGGGGAAATTCTGGCCCGCGCACTGGGAGCCGGTCGACAAGTTCGGCACGCTCTGGGTGGAAGGAGGCACGGAGGGGAAACGCTGCCTGCGGATGGACACCAACATCCAGGACACCCAATGGGCCGAATGGAACACGAAGGCGCTGAAGCTCGGCGACGCGGCGCTGCTTCGCGCGCAGGGAAACCCCGATTCCCTTGCAATGGATCCGATCCCCGCGCCGCCGCAGAAGCTCCCGACGCAGGCGCCTTACTACGACACGGTGGGGGGGAACCATGGCATCCATTACCGCAGCGACTTCATCAAGCTGGACCCCGGCGCGATCTACCGCTTCATCGTGGACGCGCGCACGACGGCCGGCGGGGAGCCGAAGGTCTTCATCAAGGGGTTCTTCGACGAGAGCATCACGACCGACCAGGGGCGGACGGTGATCAAGCGCGACGCCGGCAACGCCATGCTCACGCTGGTCAAGTGCAATGAGAACTGGAAGCGATGGGTCTGCGTTTTCCATCCCGCGCGCTGGAAATCCATGAACAATTACAAGCCGCTCCAGCCCGATTGGCTGCGCGTGGACCTGTACGCTTACTGGCCGGCGGGCATTTACGAGTTCGACAACGCCCAGTTGGAGGTCATCGGCCATGAGGCGATCACGGCCCCGCCGCCTCCCCAGGCTCCTGAGCCGAAGAAATCCATGCCGGTCGCGCCCACCACGGAGGATGAATTCCCGGTGATCAAATGAGAACCAATCAGGCGCATCCGTCGAATCGGCTCCATCTTGTTCTGCTGTTCTGCGCGCTGGCCCTCTGCATGGCCGCTGCGCCGCTGCGCGCGCAGGAGCGCCCGCCCTGGTGGCAGGGGGCGTGGCACTATCGCACGCTCCTGTCGCCGACGGCCATTGGGCCGGAGGAGTTCTGCGTCTGGCTGGAGACCGGCCCGCGCGCCAAGCGCGACGGCTCGGACATCTGGATCATCGGACCCAAGGGGAGGTCGCTGCCGAGCAAGATTCTCTGCTCCTCCCCGGAAGGGCGGCACCTCCTCGTTTTCAAGGCGGAGAAGGGCGAAAAGGGTCTCTATGCTGCCTACTACGGCAACCCGGAGGGGGGCGCGCCGGCGCCGCTGCAAGCTCCCTCGGGCCTCTTCCTCAGGACATTTCCGCTGGCGCCGGATGCGAAAATGGATAGTTGGGCGGACGCTCAGAAGGCGCTGGCGACCGCGCCCGCGGCCTACGGCGCGGCGCTCTGGAACCAGGTCTTCGACTCGGCGAACCCCTTCAGCCCCGACGTCAACTATGTCAGCATATACGATGGCCGCCTGGACTGCCCGAAGGATGGCTCTTATCAGTTCGCCACCGTCAGCGACGACGCCTCTTTCCTTCTGGTGGATGGCGCGCTCGTGGCGCAGTGGCCCGGGCGGGGGCACGACGTCAACACAGGCCGGCACGGGCAGCATGGCGGCAAAGTGGACCTCAAAGCCGGCAGGCACGGATTCACCTATATCGGCTTCTCGGTGAAGGGCCCAAAGCGCATGCTCGCGGCCTGGATGCCGCCGGGGGAGGGGCGTTTCTCCGTCATCCCCGCCTCCTCCTTCGTCGGCGTCGGCACCGCACAGGAGGAGATCTGCGAGGAGGCGGAAAAACCTGTCACGGCGGGCTTCCGGTTCCTCCCGCTGCAGTACCTTGAACTCGACGAACGCAAAATGGTCGCCATGCAGTTCACCTCGCTCGGCTCCGCGCGCGTCGGGCAGATCACGAAATGCTCCTGGAACTTCGGCGACGGGCAGAGCGCCGTCGGCGATAAGCCGGTCCACGTCTACCTGGAGTCGGGGAATTACACCGTGACGCTCACCGTCGCTGCCTCCGCCGGCGGGAGCGATTCGTTCGACCTGCCGGTGTCCGTCCTGCCGCTCTGGAACGACCTGGAATTCACCCTGGCCAAACAGCAGAAGTTCGCGGAGTGGTGCCGCGACGCGCAGCCTGCCGCCTTGAAGACGCCGCATCTCCTTGCGCTGCGTGATCTTGCGAAGGCCAATGAGGCACGCCGCCTTCTCTTCGATGCCGACGTGGAACTGGACAAGCGCCGCAGCGAACTCTCGCGCGACCAGGTCGCCGCGCTGGAGCAGGAATTGGCAGACTACTATCTGGACCCGCTCCGCCAGTGGCAGGATGCGCAACGCTGCCTCCAGGTGGCGCTCTCCAATTCCCCGGCGGAGCGCCAGCCCGACCTGCGGCTGCGCATCGCGGACATCTATTTCTATTATGCGAACGACCCCGCGCGCGCGCGTCAGGGGTATGAGCAACTCAGGCGCGATCTACCGGAGTCGGACAAGGATCGCCGCCGCGTCGCGCTCGTGCGCCTTGGCGACCTGGAGCGCCTGCAGAAGCATCCCGACGAGGCGCGCCGCCTCTATTCGCAGGCCGAGGCCGACCCCGCATTCCCGCTCAAGGAACCGCGCGCGGTGACCGACGGGCGCTACCGCCATGAGGTGGAGGCCTACCTCGGGCAGGGGGACGGGCAGTCCGCCCTGACCTCGCTCGAACAGTGGCTCTGGGCGCTCCCCACGCACCGCCTCGACGGCGAGACGATGCTCCTGCGGCTCAAAGCGAATATGCTGACGAAGAATTTCGATGAGGTGAAGAAGCAGGCGGATCAGTACATCGCCTGCGCCGACGATGCGGATTTCCTTCCGCAGGCGAACCTCTATGCCGGTCTCGCCTGCGTTCAGTCCAAGCGTCCGGTTGAGGCGCGCGCCTATCTCAAAGTCGTGGGCGAGCGCTGGCCGGAATCTCCCGCCGCCGCCCAGGCGCGCGCGGCGCTCGGACAATTGAAGTGAACGGGAGATCGTACTGACCGGAAAGGGGGCGCGGAAAGCGGTTCGCAGAAAGCGGATCGCGTAGAAGGGGCGGAAAAGGGGTCAGGCTGCTTTTCGCCGTCGCGAAAAGATGCCTGCCCCCTTTTCCATTTCCGCGCCCACCCCCATTTTTCCCTTGACATAGAGATTCCCGCAGTTAGAATCTTGTTAGTACAGGATGTAGTGGATGAACTGGTGGTAGTCCCAAGATGTTGCGCATCGATAGTCCGTTAGTTCGACGGGCTGGCGGGCGCCATGGCGGTGTCCGCCCCTGAGAAGTTCATCCCTTTTTCACGCCAGGAGAGGGGGGGTGATTATTGATGGCAAAGAAGAAGGCCCTGAAGAAGAGGAAGTCGAAGAAGATCGCCAAGAAAATCGCTTCGGGAAAGAAGAAGGTGACCAAGAAGAAGAAGGCCAAGAAGTAACCTGACGATATGCAAGCCCCGCTCGGTGATGCGGATCACCGCACTGAGCGGGGCGACTCTTTTAAGTGTGAGGTATGAAGGGTGATTCGTCAGGTCATCACAGGTAAGTCGCCATCCACTCCCAACTCGCCCGGTAGAAACCGAGTGACGAGGTATGGATGAGTTCCGGATAATGCAGCAATCCTTTGATGCCGGGCAGCTGATCAAAGACGGCGCGGATCGTCTCCGCTGGGCAAGTGGCATCCTTCCCGCCCGAACTTAGCAGGGTGGGCGCGTGCAAGCGATGCGCCAGCTGAACCGGATCGAAGTAATCGAAAGTAGCCAGATGTTCCGGCGTGTCGAGTTCGCCGGTGGCGAAGGCCGTGTTATGCCGCATGTCGCAAAAGTACGGGACGTGCGCGACGACCGCTTTGATCCGCGGGATGAGTGCGCTGGACGCGAGCACGATCCCCCCGCCCTGGCTGGTGCCCATGGCGCCGATGCGCTCCGGGTCGACATCGTCCCGCGTAAGGAGATAATCGACGCCGCGCAGCATGTCCATATACGCGCCCTGGTAGAAGTAGCCTTCCGGCTGCTTGATGCCGCGCAGGAGCGGCCCTTCTCCCTGCCAGCGTTCATAGCGCGGCAACCCGCTGGATTCGCCCTGCTGGCGAGGAGAAATCTGCAGGATGAGATAACCGCGCTGGCAGTCGCTCAAGGTGACGCCGTGCTCCCAGCCGCCGTATCCGGGCGCGGTGATAATCGCCGGCAGGCGCTGATTCTCACGGTCGCGTATCGGAACACCGAGCAACGCGGTGATGTTCTCGCCGCCAAGGCTGCGGTAGGTGACGCGGAAGGTGAAGTACGGCCGTGGATTGATTTCCGGCTCGCAACGGGCCTCCAGCGGTGTCGCTTGCGCGCGTGAAATGGTATCGCGCCAGAATGCATCACTGATAGGAAATTTGATTTGCGGGGGAGGGTCGACCATCGCATTTCAGGGCCTCCGGGTTCCGTATGGATGCGCCGATGCGTCACGCGCGGCGGGGGGTGGGGTGGTCAAGTCCGTAATGGAAAGCACTACTTTGAGTTCCTCCACGTACTGAGTTGGACACTGACGACCAATCGCACTGCAAGCTAGTTCCCACAATCGACGACAGATCACAGGATCATTCGCCAATCGCATAAGATATTCGTCCTCGTGCAGGCAAATGGCTGCTATCATTGAATGCGCACGCTTCTCTTGGTAGAGAATATCCAACCGGTATTTCCCAGATGACTTGCAGTTCACGACCGCCGTGAACCTTCTTGCGCGCATTTTCCCTTCCGCAGACGGAAAAAGCAACCGAATCTTCATCCCGACCGGTTCGCCGTGCATTCGGACGACGGCGATCACGGTTCTTCCGAGGTCCGCAGCCGTATTTCGCTATTGCGGGACGGAGTTCGCCCATCGCTTCACGTCACCCGGCAGGGTTTCGTCTAGCCGCCGTCATCCCGGCGTCAGCGTCAGCACTCGAAGGCGTCCAATCCGTTCCAGAATCGCGCGGAACAACTTCCTCGGCACCGCCACCTTCGCCATCTGGAAGATGACGTCCCGAGCGGTCGTCACGCCTTTGGCTCCGATCTTGACCAGCTTCTCACGCAGCGTCGTCAGCGACCAGTGCTTTACGCCTTCGGGGAGCGCCAACCTTCGCAGAAAGTTGCCCAGGTTGTACGCCAGGGCAAACAGTTGCAGCCGGACATGGTTGTCCGCGAAGTCGTGGCAAGACAACCGCGTCCACTTCAGAGCATTCTTGCCTTCCTTGATCCATTGCTCCGCCGTCCCCCGTCCGTTGTAGAAGTGGACCACCGCTTCTTCGTCCCGCCTCAGATTCGTGACGATGAATCCGACACGCGGAAACAACTCACCCGCGTGCCACTCGACCTTGGCGACTACGCGACGAGATTTGTCCCAACTGGCCGCTTGATAGGAGAAGCTGGCGTAGAGCACCACCGGACGATTCGGCGGACGACCGACCGGACGAGTCAGGAGATGTTTGATTTCCCGCTGGAGCACATCATTCGCGGGCAGCCGAATCGCGTACAGATATTCTTCCTTCTCCAGAAACTCGTACACCTTCGGGTTGGCGAAAGCGGCATCGGCCCGGAAGAAGCGCTGCATCTCCCCGTCGCGATACCGGGCCACCACCGGCTCCAGTACGGAGCGCCAGTCATCGGCGCTGTGAACATTGCCGTTGCGCAGCATCATCCGCTCCAAGTCGCCGAACTGGTTGAAGCAGAATAGCGGATGGTAGCAGGTGCAACTGAAATGTCCGTTGTAGGCTGAACCTTCCTGCTGGCCGTAAGTCTCGCTGACAGAGCTGTCCATGTCCAGGATAATCTCGTCCGTTGGTTTGCGCTGCCTCACGCGGTCAATCCATTGGCCGGACAATTCCACCAACGCATCCAAGTTGGCCGGTTGCGTCAGCACTTCGGTCTCGAACCGGCCCATTTGGCTGGTTGAGGCGGCATGGCGGGTCTTTGCCCGGCCACCCACAACATGTCGCATCGCCGGATCAACAGCCAACCGTTCAGCATCGTTGGTGTCTTCGTATCCGGCGAGACGACCGAACGTCGACTGTCGCATCAAACCCGTGACCGTGTGCCGAGTGTTCCTGCCCGTGCGCCAATCCTGAATCATGCCGCTGGCCATCGTAGTCAGACCCAGCGCTTCATCAATCTCACGATACGCCAAAAGTCCCGCGTCGCTGGTCACCTTCGAGCCGTGAAATTCAAGCTTGAGGCCGCTGTCAAAACTCACCCGCACAGCCCCTTTTCGCGCTTCACTCATTGACATCTGCCGGTTTCCTGTCTCTGACAGAGAGAAAACCCTTTATCCATACGCTCCAATAATGGCTCATTATACTCGAAATCCATTCTCATCCGGGAAATCCGGGATGAAGCAGGAAGGATGAAAGATTACTGGGCGGCATCTGCGGCTTTGCTGCGCGTGGAGTCCAGGTGGAGTTGAAGGATGAACTGCGCCGCCATCCGGTCCACGCTGCGCCTCTGCTTGGCGAAAGAGAATCCCGCCTCGTCCATCGCGCGGTGCGCGCGCTCCGATGTCAACCGCTCATCCACCAGGTGCACCGGCTTCCCGAACACCGCAAGCTTCTCGGCGAACTGCATCACCTTCTGCGCCTGCGGGCCGAGCGTGTCATTCATATTCCGGGGCAATCCCAGCGCAATCGCCTCCACCTCGCGCTCCTGAATCAGCGCCCCGAGCGCCTTGAGCACCTGCTCCTCCGACTCGTTCTTCAGCGTCGGCAACCCATGCGCGATCATCCCCATCGGGTCGCTGATCGCCAGCCCGATGCGCCGCCCGCCGTAATCGATTCCCAGCACTCGCATTTATTCCAGCGCTCCTTGTCCCTTCTCTCCCCCCGATGATATCATAATAGCCAAGGAGAGTGCATGAACATCACCAGCCGCCATTTGACCATGCTGGGCTTCGCCGTGGCCGCCGTCCTTCTCTGGCTGGCCGCCGACCGGCTGATCATGACCGACAAGAAGCGGATTCGCGCCGCCATCGGGCAGATGGCCTCCGCCGCCGAGCAGGGGGACGTGGACAAACTCTTCTCGCACATCTCTCCGATGTACGTCGACGAATCGCATTCCTACGAGAAACTGCGGATACTTGCGGACGCCTTCCTCCGGCGCCATGACGAACTCTCGATCAATATTCGCGATGTGAGCGTGAATGTCTCGGGAGCCGCCGCCATGGCGCAGGTGCGCGTGCTGGCGGGCGAATCGGGGCGAGGGTCGGGGGTGTCGGTCTGGCAGATGCAATTCCAGCGCGAGGCGGACGGCCGCTGGCTCCTCGTGAGCTTGACCCCGTTGCGAATCGAAACCCGCGACGTGAGCGGCTGGAGGAACCTCTACGAGCACGGGTGGGAGTGACCTCAGGCGCCCACCGGCGTCTTCTCCCCCTTCGCTCCCACGCTGACGTACACCAGCCGCGCGCTGCTGATCTGAACTTTCCCCACCGTCCCGGTCACTTCCACCTGCACGGAGGTGTTTCCCACCTTCAGGAGGTGCGCCTCGAACTCAATCACATCCCCCAGCCGCGCGGGATGATCGAAACTGATCTCCGCCGCGCGCGTGACGAACGCCTTGTGACCGTACTCCTGCCGCAGGAGGCAGTAGCCGATGGTGTCGCTCTCGGCCATCAGGTCGCCGCCGAACAGGTGCCCCTGGTGGTTCAGGTGTTCGCTGCGCACGAGAAACATGCTCTTCATGGGCCCGCCCTTTGCATGAGGAAATGAGTGCGCACCGCTTCCAGCGCGACCCGCCGGTCCCAGCGCGGACGAAAGTATTGTGTCCCCACTTATTGCCGGCGCATGACGATGATCGTCCGGTTCACCGACTCGGCCACCTCCGGCACGGCTGATGCCACCGGCGACCTGAAGCGCTTCACTTCCACGAATCCGAATTTCCCTGAGAGCAACTGCTCGTGGAACGGGTCAGCCGCCCGGCGCTCCGGCGATAATCCCCATTCTCCCAGATGCCGCCTGAGGATGGAAGCCAACCGCCAGGATCCCGGTCCCAGCGCGGGCTGGCCGGCATCCAGCGATAGCACCAGCAGGCTCGACGGGGAAGGAAGTTTCGCCAGCGCCTCGGGGGTCGCCTCGATCTGGACGGCATCCAGCGGCGCGTTGAAGCGCGGCATGTCGTGCAGTTCGCCGATGTAGTAGATTTGCAGCGACGGCCCTTGCGGGACGGTCTCCTCCAGCCATCGCTGCGCTTCATAACGCGGCGATTCACCCATGACGTAATCCACCGAAAGCCCCGCCAGCCCCATCCATGCCAGCGCCGCGACGGTGAGCACGGGGCCGAGTTTCCCCCACCGCCGCCAGAGGCGGAGCGCGCCGTATCCGGCGAACGGCGCGAGAGTGAGCATCGTTGGGAGCATGAAGCGCGGATAGACGTATCCGATCGGCGCGAGGAAAGAGAGTTGATACGAGACGGCCGGAACCAGCAGCGCCGCGCGCTCGAACCGGCCTGCTCCCGGGCGCAGCGCGAGCGCCAGCCCGAACCCTGCCAGCAGCAACCCCGGCAGCGTCCAGGCATCCATCAGCCGCAGGAGGCTCTCCGTCAGCAGCCGAAGCTGCCCCATCGATCCGCGCGCGCATTCGCGCCACGGGGCCGACCCCGGTCCGAGGACCGTCTCCACGTGCCGCTGGAAATTCTGCGGATCGAACAGGATGTTGTGGATGAGGACAAACGGAACGGCGAAGCCGAGAAACCCCAGCAGCAGTTTCTTCCATGCGGGCGTGGTCGAGATGTATGGTTCGTCCGCCTCCGTAGGGGCAAGGCATGCCTTGCCCTTGCATCGGGTTGTGCTTCCCGCCTCGCTGCGCAATTGCCGTTTGCGCCGCCGCCACAGCGCAATGCAGATCGGCAGCGGCATCAGCAGAATGAAGCCGTACGCCTGGTCCTTCGTGCAGACCGCCAGCGCGCAGAGGACCCCAAGCCAAAGGTAATCCAGAGTCCGCTGCTCCTGAAGCACGCGCACGTACAGCAGCAGCGCGGCGGCGAGCCAGAAGATCATCGGACCGTCGAGGTTCGCGTTTTTTGCATAGTAGAGCGTCACCGGGGAGAGGATGAGCGCCGCGCCCGCCGCGAGCCCCGCCCACTCCTCCCACAGCCGCCGGCCGATACGATAGAGGAACCAGACCGTCCCCAGCGCCATCAGCAGGCTGACCAGGCGGGCGGTGAGGATAAATGCGGTGGCGCTGACCTTCGGGTTATCGGCGAGGTCCGGCGCGAGGTGAAGCAGCCCGCGCGCAGGGAGGAACGCCGCGCGCAGCAATAGGAAATGGAAGGGGGGATAGCGGTACGCCGTGATTTGCTCGAAGCCGAACCCGCGCTCCGCCAGTTGCCCGATCGGCACTACGCTGTCCTGCGCGGGGTCGAACGAATAAGGCAGCCCCCACATCAAACCCCAGGCGCAGAGCACCAGCGCGCAGCCGATCAGCAGCAGCGGACGGCGATCCCCGCGCGAAGAGAGCGTTTCCAGCGCCGGGGAAGCATGGGATGGCATGCGCTTTCCTTGGGGGACTTACGGACTCAACGCTCAACATTCAACGTTCAACGTTGAATCCGTTCACTTGACGATGCTGACCTTATCGCCCGCCATCAGCATCCCGAAGACTTCCTCCACATCCGGGTTCAGCATGCGCACGCAGCCGTTGGAGGCGTCTTTGCCGATGCTCTGCGGGTCGGTCGTGCCGTGGACGCCGTAGCCCTGGTACTCCGGAGCCCCCTTCAGGCCGATCCAGCGCGTGCCCAGGATGTTGTGCGAATCGCCGAACTTGTACACCGTCCCGTCGGGGGCGTACCAGTCCGGGTTCACCTGCTTGGTGTCCGCGAAGAACGTCCCCTCAGGCGTCGGAGTGGCCGCAGCGCCGAGCGTCACAGGGTATTCCTTGATGTACTGGCCGTTGAGCAGGATGATCAGGCGGTGCGCGCGTTTCTGGACGATGGCGGAGAAACTGCCCTGGGGGATCTTCAGGTTCTGGTCGGGCCGGATTTTCTTCGCATTTGAAATCCCGTTGACCAGCATGATCACATTCGCGAAGTAGGGGTCCTTCTTCTGCTGCGTGGCGATCTGCCCCAGCGTATCGCGCTCCTTCACTTTGTAGAAAATGCAGTCCGGCGAGGGAGAGCGGGAGAAGAAGAGCTCGGCGTTGATCAGGTCGAGCGTCTGGCGCATCTCGTCGCGCGCCGGCCCCTCGGCTGCCGCGAGAATCGCCTCCGTCAGCGCCGCGCGCGCCTCGGGCTTTTTCCCATCGGCGATGAGCTTCTTCGCCTGCTCCGTCACGGAGGGGGACGCTTTTTCCACGGGAGTCGCCGGCGCGGCCGGCGTCGTTTCGGCGGCGGGCGCGGCGGGAGCCGCCAAGTCGACCCCCATCTCCGCGCGGACAGGGATGAGCAAGCGCGCCGCCTCGCGGCGCGCGCCGGGCTGCGAGGAGGCGGCCGCAGAAGCGCGGAGATTAGGCGCGGATGCGCCGCCTCGCGCCGGCAGAAGCTGGAAACAGAGCCAACCGGCAACGGCCATCGTCCCGGCCACGAGCGTCACGACCTTTATACTGTCTCTATTTTTCATAGCGGACTTTCTATAGGATGCGCAAAACTTCGAGACGGCCCACGTCGCCATAGGATACTTCTCCGCCGATGCGATTTCAACCGCGGAAGGGAAGAGATTGATAACCCCGCGTCAATTATCCACCTTCGCCGTGGGAAAGGAAATTGACTTACCCCGAACACCCCGCCTATAATTGCGCCAATGACTGCTGACGCGGTTGCGCTTTTTCTGATGGCGAGGACGGATGTCGAAATCGATCTCCAAGAGCGTCTGGGGGCTGGACATCTCAGCGTCAGCCGTCAAGGGCGTTCAAATGCGCATGGAGGGGGAGCGCGTTGAACTGCTGGACGCGGAGATCATCCCATTCGAAGGCCCCGAGCCGCCGGAGGATGCGCCCGGGCGCGACCGCCGCATCTGGCAGGCGCTCCACCGATTCAATGAGCTGCACCGCATCGGGCGCGCGCGCGTTGCCGTCGGGCTGCCCGGCTCCATCTTCTTCATGCGTCCCTTCAATGTCTTCCTCGTCGGCGACCGCACCGAGGCGGAACTGGTCCGCTTCGAGATGGAGCAGCAGATTCCCTTCGGTTTGGACGCCGTCCTCTGGGACTACGAAGTCTTCCAGCCGCCGGACCCCAACGCGCGCGACCGCCAGGGGTTGCTCTTCGCCATCAAGAAGGAAGTGCTCAACAATTACCTCCTGAGCCTCTCCGCCTCCCGCATCGAGCCGGCGCAACTCCAGGCCGCGCCGCTGGCGCTCTACAACTTCATCAGTTACGAATTGCAGCCCTCCGAGCCGATGCTGGTGGCGGACATCGGCGCGGCGAATACCACCCTGCTGGCGATCAGCGGCAGGCGTTACTGGCTGCGCACTCTCAACATCGGCGGCGGCTTCATGACCGCGGCCATCCAGAGCGCCTTCCAGCCGCATGAGGTCAGCGCCGAGGACGCCGAGGATATGAAGCGCTCCCTGCCGCTGCTCACCCGGCGCGGCGAGGTGATCGAGAAGATCGCCCCGGCCATGCGCGGTTTCGTGGGGGAGTTGCGCAACGGGATCAACCTGCTGAAACAGGAGCACAAGCTCCACTTCGAGCGCCTCATGTTGGTGGGGGGGGGCAGCGCCACCTACGGCCTGCCGCGCCTGCTGGGGGATGAGTTGAAGTTGCGCGTCGTCGTCCCGGCCGGCCTGGGACGGATCGAGCTGGCCGACTCCGTGGACCCCGCCTACGTTCATGGCAACCTGCCCGTCCTCGCGACGGCCATCGGGCTGGGGCTTCAGGCGATGGGGCAGGCCGCCACCCGCGTCAACATGGTGGGGGCGACCCTCGTCGAGCGCCGCAGCCAGACGATGCTGCGGCGCAGCGCCGTCGCCGGCGCGGTGGTCGCGCTGATGCTGGTCCTGTTGCTGGGCGTGTTCGCCACATGGCGCGCCGTGGCCTACCGGAAAGCCGCCGAGCAGATGCGCACCGACCTGCTCGGCCCGGTCTCGCAGCGCTGGATCAAGTTCAAGAAGCTGGAAGGACGCGGCGATTCCGAGAAGTGGCTCGACGGCATCCGCGACATGGCCGCCTCCCGCTCCCTCTGCCTCCTCGTGCTGGACAAGGTGGCGCGCATCCTTCCGGACGACAACAACAGCCCCTCGACGCCCGGCACCAAGAAAGTATGGCTGATCAGCCTCTCCCTGAAGCCCAAGGCGAACGTGCCGGGAACGTATGAAGGGACGCTGGAGGCCGGCACGCTGTGGCGTCTGGACGGGCAGCACGCCGCCTTCGCGCGCACCACGCTGAAGACGCCGCTGGAAGGGGATACCTCCGGCATGTTCCGCAACGTGGTCGAGACCGGCTTCAACTCCTCGGCCACGCTCAGTTATCCCGGCGGAGGCGCGGTCCGCACCTACTACGTGGTCCAGATGCGCTTTGACGTCGTCCCGCCGCGGGAGGCAACGCCATGAGCCTCCGAATCAACCTCAGCAGCAGCCGCGTTTTCTGGGGGGCCATCGCCGGCGTTACGGCCTTGATCCTGCTCCTCCTGACGCTCTGGGTCATCCCGGCGCAGAGCGCCTCCACCGAGGCGGCCACGGAATGGCAAACGCAGTTGAAGGACCTCGAAACGCTCAAGCTGGATGCGGCGAAAATCCCCTCCAGCAAGACGGTGAATGAGCGCCAGGATTTTCGCACCTCGTTCGTGGATGCGCAGACCGAATACGTGCGCAGTTTCTTCGCCAACAGCACGCAGTTGATGGAAGCCTCCCTCGCCGGGCAGGGGGCCGTCAGCCCGGGCGACTTCAAGAACGCTTACCTCCTCCAAATCGAGGCGCAGCGCAACGAGATGATCAAGACGCGCGTGGTGCCCGATCCCGCCAAGGCCTACAAGAGCTACGCCTGGGTGACCACGGCCGCGTTGCCGAACCCCGCCGAGTACAAATCGGTGCTGCGCGACTACTGGTCGCGGTACTACCTCTACCGGGCCTTCATGGGGAAGAGTGGGGGGCCCGCCGTGACGCAGGTGGCCCGGCTGGAAGTGCGCGATACGGTGCCCATCGATCGCGCGCCGGACTTCGAGGGGGTGCCCTTCCTGGTCACTGTGACGGTGGACCCCAGGGCGGTGACCCGGCTGGTCAGCAACCTGCTCTCCGCCTCGCCGACCATCACGGACCGCCCCGTGTTCCAGTTGACCAGTTTCAAGCTGACGCCCACGGGAGATGCGTCGAATCAGATCTGTGCGCTGCAACTGGAAGGGTATATCCTTTTGCTCAAGAAGGTCGAGAAGGCCGAGAAACCGGACGCTGCGGCCCCGAGCGGAGGTGCTCAGCCCAAATGATGCGCAACCTGGACAAACTCGTGCTGCTGGGGGGCGTCGCGCTGCTCGTGCTGGCGCTGCTGCTGGAGGTCTCCTCCACGGCGCGCCTGAACCTGGTGGTGTCGCGCGCCTTCGACGAGGCGGCGAAACTGGTCGAGCATGCGAACAAGAATGACCTGCCGCCGCGTTCGCGCAATCCGCAGGAACTCTCGGGCCGGGTGTTCGCCGCGTGGGAGACGCCTCCCATCAACGCCCATCCCTTCAGCCCGGCGGATTTCTATCCCAATAACCCGGTCGCCGAAGGCGAGCGCGTCACGACGCCCGCGCAGCCCAAGCCGCCGGTTCGCAACAGAAGGTAGCCGTCCGCTTGAAAGGGCGCCCCGCGCCCCGTATAATCCGGCTGATTTTGAGGCCAACCCGGTCTCGAAACAAGGACCTGCCACATGAGCGCATGGAGGAGGATCAAGATGAAGCGTATCTCTTGGACGGAGTTCACCAACCTCACCGTGTCGGATCGCATCCCGCACCTCGGCAAGGAGAACGACCCCGCCGAACCGTTTCACGTCCTCTATGCCCAGCAGTTCAGCCGGCCGGTGCTCGACGAGCTCTGCCTCCTGGCGGACCACATCCGCAAGCTGCACAAGACCAAGGAGGGGGCCGATTTCCTCCGCGCGCGCCTGTCGCACCGGACGGCGATGAACCTGTTCGCGCAGCCCTCGACGCGCACCTGGATGTCCTTCCAGCTGGCCGAGCAGAACCTCGGCATGCCCACCAGCGATATCCGCGACGTCTCCACCAGCTCGCAGGCCAAGGGCGAAACCCTCCAGAACAGCATCCGCACCTTCAGCTCCTACGTGGACCTGATCGTCATGCGCCATCCCGACCGCGGCGCCGCCGAACTCGCCGCCTATGAAATGAACATGGCCGACCGGCGCATCCCCGTTTTCAATGGCGGTTCCGGCCAGGACCAGCACCCCACCCAGGCGCTGCTCGACATCTACACCCTGCAGAAATCCCTCGGTGAGATCGACGGCAAGAAGATCGCCATGGTGGGAGACCTCATGCGCGGCCGCACCGTGCGCTCCCTGAGCTACCTGATGAAGAACTACAAGGGAGTGGAAATCTACTACGTCGCCCCGGAGCGCCTGCGCATCGGCGACGACATCAAGGAGTTCCTCAAGCGCCAGCACATCCGCTACACCGAGAGCGACAACCTGGAAGCGATCATCCCCATCGTGGACGCCGTCTACATGACCCGCATCCAGTGGGAGTGGGACAAGGCCGCCGGCGCGACCACCCAGGACGCCAAGTACGACCCGCGCTTCGTGTTCAAGAAGGAATACCTGGGCCGGATGAAGCAGAAATCCTGCCTGCTCCACCCGCTCCCCAAGATCAACGAAATCGACTCCGAGCTCGACTATGTCGAGGACGCGCGCGTGGTCTACTGGCGCCAGGAGCGCAACGGCATGTGGATTCGCGCCGCGCTCATCGCCCGCGTCTTTGACGTGGACAAGGAAATCATGGCGCATGCGGCGGAGTGACGGGGAACCGGACCATCGCTGATTACGGGATGAGGAAGTCCGAGTCGCCGAGGTTTGCAGGGGCAGGGAATGCCTTGCCCCTGCCGGCGTGATAAGCTGCTTGTATGGCGTTCATTAAGTAATCAGAACATGGATACCGAGAAAGCCGGAGTCCCCGCTAAGCGCGAGCAATCCGCGCAGAGCGTCGCGGCCGGCCAGGACGTCGCATCCGGCCAGAGCGTCACGCAAAGTCCCTCCATCCCGATCAGGGCGGGCGGCTCCGTACTGCCGCCGCCGCCGAAGACGCTGACTTTCCGCCTGAGTGCGAAGCGATTGGCCAACTTCAGCCGCCGGCTGGCCACGTCGCTCGAAGCGGGAATTCCGCTGCTCAGGGCGCTGCAGGTCATGTCGCGCAACAGCCGCGGGGCGGACCTGCGCATGTACAACAGGCTGATTTCCGACCTGGAAGGCGGGGCGACCTTCGGCGAATCGCTGGAACGCCAGGGGCGCGCTTTCCCGGTGATGTTCAGGCGGCTCATCACGGTGGGGGAGAGCAGCGGCGGCCTGGACATCGTCCTCAAGCAACTCGCCGACTACTACGATTTCGTGCGCTCCATCTGGCGCAAAATGATCGGCCAGTTGATCTATCCCGTCTTCGAATACCTCGCCATGGCGCTCGTGCTGGCGATTGTCGCCTACGTCACCACCATGCTCGGCAACGGCGGCTCCCCCGAAAATGCGGCGCTCAAAGTGCTGGGGTTCTGGGTGGGCGTCGGCTGTCTGCCGATCATAGCCTACTTCCTCATCACGCGCTCCGTGGGGGGGGCGCGCGCGGTCCACGAAGTGATCATACGGATTCCCATGGTCGGGGGGATATTCCGCACGCTGGCGCTGTCGCGTTTCTGCTGGTCCATGGACCTGATGCTGAACGCGGGGGTGCCCATCTTCAACGCCGTCACCTGGAGCCTGGAGTCCACCGCCAACGGCGCGTATGTCGCGCTGGCTCCGCGAATCGTCGGGGACCTCAAGGCGGGCGTCCCGCTGGCGGAGTCGCTTCAAAGCAGCGGCCTTTTTCCGGACGATCTGATCGAGATGGTGCATGTGGGGACCGAGTCCGGCTCCATGCCGGACCTCTTCCGGCGCATGTCGCGCCTCTATAACGAGAAGTTCGACCTGGCCATGAAGACGCTGACCATCATGCTGGGGTGGCTGGTCTGGTTCGTCGTTGCCGGCGTCATCGCCTACCACATCTTCCAGTTCGCCGGAAACTACGCGCACCTCGGGGATGATCTGCTCAAGGAGTAGTGGGCCGCCGCGCGTCGTCAGTCGCTCTCATCCAGCACCGAAATCTTCATCTTCCCCATGACCTGCGCGAGGTCGAGGATGGCGTCCCCGACGGAGCCGCTGTCCAGATCGGCTGTCGCGAGCCGGATGTGCGTTGCGTCCACGCGTTCCTCCTGCAACGTCGCATCCAGCGCCGTCCAGTCGGTCAGGAAAGCCTCCGTCCACATGTGGTAGGCGAACTTCCCCTTCCAGTACACCACCCCGATGGCTCCGCGCGCGGGAATCCCCGCCGCGCGCAGCAACGCCGTCAGCAGCACGGCATGCTCCGTGCAGTCCCCTTCGCGGCTCAGGAGCGCCTGTTTGGCCGAGGCCAGCCCGACGCCGTAGTCCTTCTTCGTCATGTGCGAGAAGACCCATTGCCTCAGGCGCTGCGCCTTCTCGGCGGGGGAGGAGGCGTCGCCCGCGGCCGCCAGCGCCGTGCGCGCCAGTTCCGGGTCGTCCGACTGGACGTAGGGAGACGCGGCCAGATACTTTGCGGCGGGGAACGGAGCTTGCGCGTCGGCAGGGCCCATGGCGGTCACGCGCAGGAGGACGCTGGTCTCGCTGTGTTCCTCAATCTTCTGCCGCCGGTCCTCCAGATGCAGGCGGCCCAGCGCGCCCGCCGGCGCCTCGATCCGGTACCGCGCCGTTACGACCTTGCGCGGCTCGTCGATGATGCGGTTCGAGACGATCATGAAGTCATTGAGCACGTCCGCCATCTGCCCCGGGAGAATGGTCTGCAGCGCCTCCTCCTTCGTGCAGCGCAGCGTCTCAAGCCGGCCGAGGAGGTTTGTCACGCTCTTTACGGCGTTCCCTTCGCTGTCCAGCCAGAGTTCCGTGGGGAGGTCCGGCAGCACGTCCAGCGTCATCGTTGCCCTGCGCAACGGGAGCGGGCGTCCGTCGAGGGTCAGCGTCTCCATCCCGCCCAAAGTGACGCGGCTCAGCGAGACGCGCTGAAGTTCCGGCACGAAGAGCTTGCACTCGATCACGGTCCCCTCTTTCATCGCCGACTCGCGGATGCGACGCGTCTGCGCCCAGGGGCCCAGCACCTGCTCATCCCAGGGGATGCTGCTTTCGCGCGGCGGGCCAGCGGTCTGCGTTCGCAGGCGCGCTGTGTCGCCGTTCACGAAAACCTGCGTGCTGACCTTGCTGCCGAAGGAGTCGCTGGAGGAGATGGCGGCCAGCAGCCGGCCTTGCAGGTCCTCGGTGAATTCGAGCGTATTTCGGGAGGAGAGCGTCAGGCCGAGCCGCTTGATGCGGAATTCGGTGAAGATGGAGGTGACCACGCGCGCGTCGGGGGGCGGTGTGCGCGCGGTGAGGGTGTGCGCGTAGCCGATGCGCGCGCCGTTGAGGGAGATCGACGACCACTCCTCCTCCAGCGTCGAGCGCCGCGCATTCGCGCAGCCGGCGCAGAGCAGAAGGAGCAGCGCTAGCGCGCAGGCGCAGGAGAGAAACCGTTCACGCCCCATCTTCCCCTCCGTTCGGTCAGCCAGATCCCGCCTAGCGCCCGTACTCCAGCCGGTCCGCCGAGTCGCGGCTGATGGGGCCGACGCGCGCCATCTTTGCCATCGTCTGGCGGTAGTCGTAGGGGACGCGCCGGTAGATAATGCGCGTGCCATCCACGAGGAGATAGCAGGAGCGGTTGTCGCCGTCGCGCGGCTGGCCGACGGAGCCGACGTTGACGATATATCGCTTCTGCGGATCGAGCGTGTAGGCGCTCTGATTGTCATCGGGGTGCCAGAAAGTCATATCCGTTCCGATCACCCCCGGCACGTGGGTATGCCCCACGAACAGCAGGCGCGGGATCATGTCGAACACCTGGGATATCTTCTCCACGTTGCCGAAGACGATATCGCTCTCCAGAATGTACTCGTTGCGGTCGTCGCGGGGGGAGCCGTGCACATACAGGACGTCCCCCTCCTGCTGGCGCGTGGGCAGTCCTTCCAGGAAGTGCCAGCGCGCGCGCTTTCGCCCCAGGCTCAGCGCGGAGGGCTTCATGAGATGCTTGGTGTAGTTGATCGCCTCCACCGCGAGCGGGTTGAATCGATCCGGCAGAGTGATGACGGCGAAGTCGTGATTGCCCGAAAGGCAGAAGCGGGTCATCTTCTCGATCAGGTCGATGCACTCCTCCACGTCGGCGCCGTACCCCACCACGTCCCCCAGGCAGAGAATCTCCTCGGCCCCCTGGGTGGCAATGTCCGCCATCACCGCATGGAGCGCCTCGATGTTGCTGTGGACGTCGCTGATGATCGCGCGCATCACTCGCTCACTTCCTGGTGGAGCGTCTGGGTCTTGATCTTCTCAAGAATGCGTTTGACTTCTTCCGTATTGTCGCTTTGCAGCATGATCCGTTCGGAGGAGCGGCACTTGGGGCAGACGGCGCCGTAGCCCATGCCGACGATCGGATAGCGCGTGCCGCATTGGGTGCACATGGCCAGGGGGTACACGGAGATTTCTCCCCGGTCGGGGCACTTGATCGGCCAGACGGAGTTGGCGGGCGCGGCGAATTCCGCGCCGCACTTCGTGCACTTCACGGTGGCGTAGACCGGGGCGAGGACCGCGACGCGGCTGAGCAGAATAATCAAGAGGATCGGAATCAGCACCGCCAGCGCGAGCTTGCTCTTGCGCTGGCTCGGACTGCCGCCGAAAATCTTTCCCGTGAGCGACGATCCGCCCGCTTCGTCCGCTCCCGGAGCGCGTTTCGTGCGATACAGCAGGCCGGTCCCCTGGCGCTCCGCCGCCTTCAGCAGCGCGAGCATCTGGTTCTCCTGCACGTACCGCCGTTCCACGAGCATCAGCGGCAGGGGGGCGGCGTCGTTGCCGGCCAGGTCGACCGCCTCCTGCTTGCTGAACAGGTCAGCCAGTTGCGCGTCGGTCACGTACCCCATTCGCTTGGCGGCCTGCCCGAGGTCCACATCTTCCTTGCTCGAAGGCTTGATGCGGCGCGCGCTGAGCACCAAGTCGACGTGCTTGCGGTCGATGAACTTCTCGCGCAGCAGCATGGCGGCCATGTCGGGGACTTTCTGCCCCGTGCGCGCGAGTTGGTTCTGCATGTGCAGCGCCCACTGCACCTGCTTGGGGGTGACGAACTCCGCCCACTGAGCGAGCCGCCCGAAGCGGATGTCTTCGATCGCGTAGCCGGCGGAGCGGTCGGCGCGCTCATAGTCGGACTGGCCGCGCGCCATAACCGGCGACAAATCCGTGGAGCCGCAACGGGTGCAGGCCTGCCCCGGCGTCCAGGCGATGCTCCGGAACACGCCCTGGCAGCCGCCGCAGCGCACCGTCACGAGGGATTGCTTCTCTTCATCAGTGCGGGCCATCATCCACTCCATTTCCCTCCACTGATTCTAGCAGCGCCGGGGGGGAAGCGTCAAAGCCAGAGAGACGAATCAATAGCGAGTTGGGAATAGCGAATTGCGAATGGCCAATGTCCCGGCGCTCTTCGGTCACGGGCGTTGCTGCCGTTCATTTCCAGTTCGCAATCGGCCATCAGCAATTCACCGTTGCTCCGTCCCTTGCGGACCCCCGGTCTTGCTGCTAGACTCCCGGGACAGCATTGCGGCGCTACTCGGACGGCGCTGCTTTGCCGTTCACTCGCAATTCGCAATTGGCTATTCGTCATTAATTGTTGAAACCACGGCCTCTGGCCGTGCGACGCTGGAAGGCTTTGCCGTTCCAGCGAGGCCGTAAGTAGAATTAGGCTCTCACAATCGAAGGCCCGGCCAAGCCACGAAAGGAGAGCCTAATGCACGACGGGCAGCGTATGTCGCATGTGCGATAGGTTTGCAAGTAACGTGCTTTCCTTGTGCCAACGTACATATTGAATCTGGAGACGGATCGAGGAACATAGCCGTACCTTTTTCCGTTAGGCCCCCTTGGGGGGCCTTCCTGAGGCCACGCCCTATGGGCGTGGTCCTCACTCTCTATTGCTCCGTTTGAGGGCATTCCGTGCGTATCATGGGCATAGACCCCGGCACGCGCATCGTGGGTTACGGCGTCGTGGATCTGGTCGGCAACCAGATGCGCCCCGTGACGCATGGGGTGATCTATGCCGACATGAAGAATGACTATGGCAAGCGCCTGCGGAGCATCCACGATGGCCTGACGCAGGTGATCGTGACGCACCGGCCCGATCAGGTGGCCATCGAGGAAGCGTTCTACGGCAAGAATGCCGCCAGCGCCCTGCGGATGGGTGAGGGGCGCGGGGTGGCGATCCTCGCCGCCGCGCTGCACG
This sequence comes from uncultured Planctomycetota bacterium, assembly GCA_903901045.1. GTDB lineage: Bacteria > Planctomycetota > Brocadiia > CAIUPP01 > CAIUPP01 > CAIUPP01. Next base: position 65,190 of record CAIUPP010000023.1, on the reverse strand, counting down.
ACAAGCCGCTCTTCCAATATACCCCCGCCGAGGTGAAGAAGGCGGTGGTGGGCAACGGACGCGCGCACAAGGAACAGATTCAGGAAATGGTCCGCCTGCTGCTGGGGCTGCCCGAAATCCCCGAACCCGAAGACGCCGCCGACGCCCTCGCCGTCGCCATCTGCCACTGCAACCGACGCCCGGAGTGAAGGAAAAGGGGCCAGGCTGCTTTTCGCCGGTGCGAAAAGATGCCTGACCCCTTTTCCCCCCTGTCATTCAGGGCGTCGGTTCTTTGCCGATGCAGTGCGCCATTCGGCGCGCCAGCCAATCCGCTTCCTGTTTGTCCCGTATGTAGTTGCCGGCGGTCACTACCCTTCCGGATTGGCAGATGATCTTGATGTCGTGGTATTGGGCAATACCGTCGTGCATCCCGCAATTCACCCTGATCTCCTCAATGTCGGAGGATGGAATTACTCTTGTGAGGGTGAAAAGACGCAGATTGTTGGTCACGGTGATGCCGGTGGCGTCGGCGGTGACACGCACGGCTCGGAAACAGGAGCAGAAAGCCGCGGGTGCCAGGATGCTCGCGAACAGAACAACAAAACCTGCGACCATGACTTGGACATGGAAATGGATGAGCGCCCAGAGTCCACCCATGAATATAACGAGACACACTGATTGGACAATGGACAGGAGGAGGTGCCGCGGCGCAGGGAAGTAGAACTCCATCCCCCCATGCGGGGATTCGTGGACATGGATTCGCGAGGTGGGTGAAGGTTGATATTGTTCGACTTCAATGCGTTCATGGTCGCACGCCGCCTGTCCCAGCCGCGCCTGCTCCGGCGTGAACTCCGCTCGAAATACCGGAACGTCGAATTGCGCAGAGTAGTCAATGCCGGGCACGCTCGACCGCGCTTCCAGACGCCATACAATCGAATCGCTCAGATTGCGCATGTCCGTCTCACGCCCATCGGCGGGCAGGGCAAAGAGGATGGGCACATGGTTGTCCGTACCGGGCGGCATAGTTTGCTCGTTGGCCCACAAGACCGTCTCCGATCTGCTGCTGGTCTTCTCCGATCCGGTCGTAACACAGTTGCTACAGACCAACCTAAGCTTCACCTCGCCGAGTGCAGCGCGCGGCCTTCCGAGCCGGATGGTCCCCGCCAACGCTCCACCCAAGGCGGCGGGTACCGTTAGCATCGCGAACACCGAGTTGCCGAACTTCAGCCGACGCACCGTCGCCCAGATCGCTCCAGCAAGAAGCCCGAATCCGATGAGCGGGAAGACAAACGCAATATAGAGCATCTTGTCGCCCTTGCGCGCGATCTCGCCCGGCACCAATGTCAGGACTGGCAGACTGAGTAGGTTTGAAAAGACTGCGATTTCCCACAGGATCAGCAGGAGGGAGCGCGTTGTGGACTTGACTTGCCCGATTGCCCAGTCGTCCCGCCACATCCAGGGTTTGTCGGGGTAAAGCTGTCGAGCCCGGGCAGTCTTTTTCATGATCCTGCCCGAGCGGACTGCAAAGCACATTCCCCCTGCGCCAACGAGAATGAAGAAAAGGGATATGCCGATAGGAAAGCCCAGACCCGATGGCCAGCCCCTTTGCAGCAGCGCCTCGTTCGGCAGAAGGGGGTTAACGTAACAGAAGGTGGCGCTTCCGAATGGGTATCGCCGAACGATCTCCTCTTCCGCCTGCGGGTGGCCGATGCCGCTCGATGAGTGCCCCGGCGTGCAGACGTCGTACCGATTGGAACGGTAATTTGCATCGGCAACAACATAGGTGAACTGAATGTCCACCCTGTAGCCGGATTCCCGGACCACTTTGCTGGAGACGATTGTGCAGGGGGTTTGTACCCAGTTCCGTGCGACTAGAACGTGCCAAGCCGGGAGAACAAGGAACCCTGTAAGACACAGCGCTCCAATCAGGAGGGACAACAGGAAGAGCAATACTGTGGCGCGGGTGCTTCCTGCACATCCGCGGCGATCTGCGCGAATGAATGGCGCCACGAAAGTTCGTGCGGAATAAAGACGGCCACTGCAAGATGATTGCGGATGGTGATAACAAATACTATGCCTCGTCCCCAAGACTTCAGCATCATGAGTGAGCAATCACTTTCCTCCGCAAAGCTGCATCACCAGCCGCTCCATCACCCAGCCGTCCCCTCCGGCCCCCGTCTTGATATCGTAATCCGCTTGGACGAGCAGGTGAAGATGCTTCTTCAACTCCTCGACGCTCACGCCTCGGCTGGTGCGCAGAATCTTCTCGATCAGCCAGCCCTGCGCGTGCGTTGCCTGCTCGATCTTCGCGGCGGGGGCGCCCGAATCGTGCAGGCGCTTCACGATCAACGTCCGCCGCACCTCCTGCGAGAGGTAGCCGATCATGCCGCTCGCCGTGTACTCCCCGTCGCGCGTCAGGCGGTCCAGCGCGCGCAGCGCGGCCGCCGGCTTGCGCTCGCTCACCGCGCCGAGCAGCTCCCAGATCGTCCGCATGTGGTCGCCGCCCACGAGGCGCGAGACATCGTCGCTGCTGATGGAGGGGCGTTCCTTGCAGAAGGAGACCAGTGAATCGATCTGCCCGCTCAGCGCTCCCGGGTTGGTGCCGGCCAGTTCGATCAGCATCCCCGCCGCCGCCGGGTCCATCCTCTTCCCCAACTCCTTCGCGCGCGCCATGCACCAGAGCGGCAACTCGCGCCGGTTCAGCACGGGGCAATCCACCGGCGTCACTTTGTGCAGCAGCGTGGGCAGGTCGGCGGGGGACTCCTCCTTCTCCTTCTTCTTGCGCGGACCGCGTTTGGGCCCCTTCGCCTTGAGCTCCTCGGCTGCCAGCGCGAGCACCGTGCGCTGGGAGGGCTTGGTGGCGTAGTGGATCAGCCCCTGCAGCGGCGCGCCGAAGAGCATTTCGGCATGTTCCACAATCACCAGCCGGTCGGGGGCGAACAGCGAGGGAGTGCGGAGATCGTCGAAGAATTTCCGCGGGTCCAGTTCCGCGCCATCCAGCTCGGAGACGTCGTACTTCGCCCCCTCCGCCTTCTCCCTCAGGAGGCGCAGCGCCTGCGTCCGGAAATACTCCTCCGGGCCGAAGATCAGGTAGACCGGCTTCATGCCGGCTTTCAGATGCGCTGCAAGTTCAGGGGCTCTCATGGCGCTATCCATTGGAAACGGGGGCCGGCCTGCCGCGACCGGAGCCTGCTGCATCTTAGCGGGGCCGCCGATTGGCCGCAAGCTGTCCGGCGGGGGCGAACGACTTACGGTTGCTTCTCTTTCGGCAAATTCATAAAATGAGGGTATGGACCGCTTGCCAAACAAAATGGAGTCGAAGAAGAAGGCGCTGCTCCTCGGCCTGGGGTTGGACGACCAGGATGGGGAGAAGCGCGTGACGGTGGGGAAGAACTTTCTCCTGGCCGGCGGCTCCAAGCCCACGCATGAGATGATGCAGGAGAAGGCGATCAAGTTCAACGAGCAGTTGGACAAGCGCAAGAAGCGTCTCGAGGAAATCTCCCCCGAGGAATTTCACGACATCGCCGAGCATATTGACCTGGGCGAGAAGTAGGGCCGTCCATGTCCGTCCGTGTTGATCCGCGTCCGTCCATTTCCGCCACGGGACCCGCCCATGCCTGAAGAGTTCTGTGTGGCGTTTGTCACCGTCGGCAAGGCCGACGAAGCGGCCCGGCTCGCCGAGACGCTGGTAGGGGAGCGGCTCGCCGCCTGCTGCAACCTGGTCCGGCCGGTGCAATCCATCTACCGCTGGGAAGGGGAACTCTGCCGGGGCGAGGAGACCCTCATGATCATCAAGACCCGGCGCTCGCTGTTCGAGAAGATGCGCGCGCGCATCGCTGAACTCCACAGCTACTCGGTTCCGGAGATCATCGCGCTGCCCATCGTTGCGGGGCACGCTCCCTATCTGGACTGGATTCGGGACGAGACCACATGAGCGGCATCGCCCCGTTATCCCCCATCGAAGCCGCGCGCACCGTGGGCCTCAGCACCACCATTCCGGTCGAGGTGATCTTCGCCGCCGGCCTGCGCCCTCTGGATCTGAACAACATCTTCATCACTTCCGGCATCACCGCCGACCTCGTGGAGCAAGCCGAGCGGGAGGGCTTCCCGCGCAATTCCTGCGCGTGGAACAAGGGGGTTTACGCCGCCGCGCGGGGGCTGGGGCTGACGCGCATGGTGGGGGTGACGCAGGGCGACTGCTCGAACACGCACGCCACGATGGAGATGCTTCAGGCCGCCGGACTGCGAATCATTCCCTTTGCCTTCCCCTATCAGCCCGAGGATGCGGAACTGCTATCCCTCTCCTTCCGCAGGTTCGCGGAGGCGCTGGGGACGACGCTCGAAGAAGCCGGGGAGTGGAAGCGCCGTCTGGACGCCGTGCGCGCGCTGGCGCACCGGATCGATGAACTCTGCTGGCGCGACGGGCGGGTCTCCGGGGCCGAGCAGCACCTCTTCCTCATCTCGTGCAGCGACTTCTTCGGCGACGCGCAGGAGTATGGGCGGCGCGCCGAGGCGCTGATCGCGCAGACCCGCTCCCGCGCGCCGATGCCGCAGATGATCCGGCTGGCGCTGGTCGGCATCCCCCCGATCGTGGAGGGGCTCTTCGATTTTCTGGAGAAACGCGGCGCGCGCATCGTCTATAACGAGATACCGCGCCAGTTCGCCATGCCCGATCCCACCCGCTCGCTCATCGAGCAGTACAGCCGCTACACCTATCCGTACGACATCTTCCACCGCCTCGACGACATCCGAGCTCAGTTGAAGCTGCGGCACGTCGATGGCGTGATCCATTACGTCCAGAGTTTCTGCTTCCGCCAGGTGCAGGACGCCATACTTCGCAAGAATATCGACCTGCCGATCCTCACCCTGGAATGCGACCGCCCCGGCCCCATCGAGATGAGCGCCGAAACGCGGTTGGAAGCGTTCCTGGAGATGCTGCAAGGGGGTCTCACAAGCGAATAGCGGGGCGCGGACCATCCCAATCAGGCTGACGATTGCATGGCCAGACGTAACACGTGCGGCCTGCAATGATTAGCGTGTGAAAATTTGCATTGACGGAACCATCCCGAAACCGTTATAATGCGCTTGCTTACGCGGCGACAAAGTATGCCGTAGCACGCTTGAGAAGCTGCGTGCGGATAAGGCCGCGGAAGCGGGAAAGACAACAGACAAGCGTCGTTAAGACCTGCGGTTCTGGAAGATCGGGCAAACGAGACATGTTTGAGCACCTTGAGTTTGAGCGCCGGCATGAGCGCTTGCGGGACGCGGAACAACCGCGTCTGCTTGCGTTTCTGCTTATGTTGCTCTGTCGGGTGCTCCACTGGATTGTTGAGCCTATCCTTGCGGAGGATCCCTGTTCGGTTCGCGTCGCATCGGCATCGTTGATCCCTGTTCGCGTGGCTCTCCGCCGTCACACCGGTGAGCCGCCGCTGCGCCGTCGCGCGCAGAGCCAGGTTGATACGCTGCCCTTGTGGCGACGCCGGTAGGACTCCTTCGTCCAGACGCGCCTGCCTGTCCCCCCGCTTCCCAACCCTTTTCCTCGCGCCCAGCATGTCGTCCGCTTGACGTTTTTGGGAAAGGGTAGGGCGTCATGGTTTACCTCGCTGAAGCATCAAATGGATTGTGGATCGCGTTGGCCGTGGGCGCGGGCGCTCTGATCGGCGCCGCCGCGCTCCTGATCGGCAGCAAGCTGCGCGCCACCACCGCACTGAGTCAGGCCAAGCGTATTATCGCGGATGCCAAAGAGGAAGCGGATCGCACCCGGAGAGCCGCCGACATCTCCTCCAAGGAGGAGTTCCTCAAGCGGCGGGATGAATTCGAGACCGAAGCGAATGCGCAGCGCACCGAACTGCGCGAGCTAGAGAAGCGCGTCGCCAAGCGCGAGGACGGACTCGAGCACAAGGTGGATCTGCTCACCAAGAAAGAGAATTACATTGAGACTCTGGAGCGCAACCTGGCGCTCAAGCGCAAGGAGATCAGCGAAGAACAAGCCCAGTTGGAAGTGTTGATGGAGCAGGAGAAGGCGACGCTGCAGAAGGTCGCCGGCCTCTCCCGCGATGAAGCGCAGCAGATGCTCCTGCGCAAGCTGGAAACGGAACTCCAGAAGGAAAGCGCGGAGATGGTCTCGCGCTACGTCAACGAGGCCAAGGAGAACGCCGAGCGTCAGGCGCGCAAGATTCTCGGCATCGCCATCCAGCGCTATGCCGCCGACCACTGCACCGAAAGCGTCGTGGCCGCGGTCGAACTTCCCAGCGACGACATGAAGGGGCGCATCATCGGCCGCGAAGGGCGCAACATCCGCGCCTTCGAAAAGGCCACCGGCCTCGACGTGGTCGTGGACGACACCCCCGGCGTGGTGGTCATCAGCGGTTTCGACGGCGTGCGCCGCGAGATGGCCCGCCGCGCGATGGAGAAACTCGTCCGCGACGGCCGCATCCACCCTGCCCGCATCGAAGAGGTCGTCGAGCAGACCAAGAAGGAAATGGAGCAGGTCATTCTGGAAACCGGCAAGCAGGCCGCGTTCGACGTCGGGCTTCACAATCTGCATCCGATGGAGATCGAGTGCCTGGGCCGCCTCAAGTATCGCACCAGCTACGGGCAGAACCAGTTGCAGCACTCCATCGAAGTGGCCCACCTGGCCGGCACGATGGCGGCGGAGCTGGGGCTGGACATCCAGTTGGCCAAGCGCTGCGGGTTGCTCCACGACATCGGCAAGTCGGTGGACCAGGAGATCGAAGGCTCGCATCCGCAGATCGGCGCCGACATGGCCCGCAAGTGCGGCGAGTCGCCCGAAGTGGTCGAGGCCATCGCCGGCCACCACGACGATCAGGAAGCGGCCAATATCTACTGCGTGCTGGTCAGCGCGGCCGACGCCATCAGCGCGGCCCGTCCCGGCGCGCGCCGCGAGACGCTGGAGAAGTACGTCAAGCGCCTGGAGCGCCTGGAAGAGATCGCCGGCGCGTTCCCCGGCGTCGAAGTGGCTTACGCCATCCGCGCCGGTCGCGAAGTGCGCGTGATCGTCGGGGCCGAGCGCGTGGACGACAAGATCGCCGCCAAGATGTGCCGCGATATCGCCAAGGAAATCGAAACCGAGATGACCTACCCCGGCGAGGTGAAGGTGACGCTCATCCGGGAAAGCCGGTTCGTGGAAGTGGCGCACTGAACGAGAGACTTCTTTTCGGTATGTAGGGGCGCAGCATGCTGCGCCCTCGGACGGCGAGTTGCTTCCGTGTGAGGCACAGCCCCTTGACAACAACCGTACGTTGGCGTACATTGTGCTAAGTAAAGGTTAGTTAAGAAGGACAACCATGTCTCGCAATCTGCTGCTGGCTCTGGCGCCGATTACCGCCGCCGTCACCCCTGTGACGGTAGGACTGGTACTTGTACGCGCCGCCGGTGGCGGGTGAGGGACAGGGAAAGCCGACCTGGAAATCACAGACCCGTCGCCGGGAACCCGGCGGCGGGTTTTTTTGTTTGTCGTTTTCCGTTCGTGTTTTTGTCCGTGCCGTCGTCCGTGTCTCCGTCCGTGTTGACGTTAACTCGCAGGAATGTTACAAGAAATCGCCGTTCTTATAGAAAGGTCAGATATGGCAACCAAGGGCGCGCAGATACTGGTGGACTCGCTCATCAACGAGGGAGTCGAGCACATCTTCGGCTATCCGGGCGGGTCGGTCCTGCCGCTGTTCGACGTCCTTTATGACGCGCCGGTGAAGTTCTACCTCACCCGGCACGAGCAGGGCGCCGCGCATGCGGCGGACGGTTACGCGCGCAGCAGCGGCCGCGTCGGCGTCTGCATCGCCACCAGCGGCCCCGGCGCAACCAATCTCACCACCGGCATCGCCACCGCCAACATGGACAGCGTCCCGATGGTCGCCATCACCGGGCAGGTCAAGACCAACCTCATCGGCAACGACGCCTTCCAGGAGGCGGATGTCACCGGCATCACGCGCCCGATCACCAAGCACAACTACCTGGTCAAGGACATCCGCGACCTCGCGCGCGTCATCAAAGAGGCGTTCCACATCGCCAGCACGGGCCGCCCCGGCCCGGTGGTCGTCGACGTTCCCGTCGATATCACGACCTCGGAGTTGGAAGGCGAGCCGGACCGCACGATGCATCTGCCGGGATACAAGCCGGTCACGGAGGGCCACTCGCGCCAGATCAAGAGCGCCGCGGCGGCGATCAACGAATCGCTGCGCCCGGTCCTCTACGTCGGCGGGGGAGTCATCACCGCGGGCGCGCACGAGGAGGTGCGCAAGCTGGCCGAGGCGGCGAACGTCCCGGTCACCATGACGCTGATGGGGCTGGGCGCCTTCCCCGGCGACCACCGCCTCAGCCTGGGAATGCTCGGCATGCACGGCACCGCCGCGGCCAATTACGCCGTCACGGAGTCCGACCTGATCATCGCCGTTGGCGCGCGCTTCGACGACCGCGTCACCGGCCGCGTGGACAGCTTCGCCCCCTCGGCGAAGGTCATTCACATTGACATCGACCCGACGTCGATCAGCAAGAACGTCCGCGCCCACATCCCCGTGGTCGGCGATGCCAAATCCATCCTTACGGAGATGCTGCCGCTGGTCACGCACTCCGCGCGCGAGGCCTGGCACACGCAGATTGAAGACTGGAAACGCAAGCACCCGCTCAATTACAACGGCAACGGCGGGCGCATCAAGCCGCAGTCGGTGATTCAGCAGCTCTGCAAGATGGCGCCGCAGGACGCCATCATCGCCACGGAAGTCGGCCAGAACCAGATGTGGACGGCGCTCTGGTACACCTTCCGCAGGCCGCGCACGCTGATCTCCAGCGGCGGCCTGGGGACGATGGGCTTCGGCTTCCCGGCGGCGCTGGGCGCGCAGGTCGCCTGGCCGGACCGCTGCGTTGTGGATATCGCCGGGGATGGCTCGATCCAGATGAACATCCAGGAACTCGGCACGGCGGTCCAGTACAAGCTGCCGGTCAAGATCGTCATCTTGAACAACGGCTGCCTGGGCATGGTGCGCCAGTGGCAGGAATTGTTCTACAAGCATCGCTACAGCCAGACCATTCTGTGCGCGACGCCGGATTTCGTGAAGCTGGCCGACGCGTACGGGGCCACCGGCTACCGTATCACCGACCCGGGCGAAGTCGGCGACGCGCTCCAGAAGACCTTGCGCACGCCGGGGCCGGTGATTCTCGACGTCCACGTCGAGCAGGAAGAGAACGTCTTCCCGATGGTCCCTGCCGGGCAGGCGATCAACCGGATGATCGGCGGAATGGCATGATTGGAAATGACGAAGCACGAAGGATGAATGACGAAACACAAAGGAGCGGCCAATGAGACATGTGATCAGCGCCATCGTCGAAAACAAATCCGGCGTCCTGTCGCACATCGCCGGGCTGTTCAGCAGCCGTGGGTTCAACATTGACTCTCTCACGGTCGGGCGGACGGAGAACCCGGCGCTGTCGCGCATGACCATCGTGGTCGCCGGCGACGACGCGATTCTGGAGCAGGTGCGCAAGCAGCTCGGCAAGGTCATTGACGTCATCAAGGTCAGCGACTTCGCCGGGAAGGATATCGTCCAGCGCGAGCAGGCGCTCATCAAAGTCGGCTGCAACAACGAGAACCGCCAGCAGGTGGTCGCCCTGGTCGAAGTCTTCGAAGGGAAGGTGGTGGACATCTCCCCGGGAGACATGATGGTCGAGCTTTCCGGGCCGGAGGCCAAGGTGGACGCGTTCGTCGAGATGATGCGCCCGTACGGCATCCGGGAAATGGTGCGCACGGGACTGGTTGCGATGGCGCGCGGCGGATAGCGTTGCTTGATTCGTATTCGCCGGTTTGTTAGCATTCTGAAGCTCTACAACGGATTATGGCTGTTGGGGCGGCGCCGCCGCAGGGCGCGCCCGGCAGCGGACATTCACAGGACAGGAGATTGAGATGGCCAAGATGAATTTCGGCGGCGTGTGGGAAACCGTGGTGACGCGCGATGAATTCCCCCTCGCTCGCGCCCGCAAAGTGCTCAAGGATGAAGTGATCGCCGTCCTCGGATACGGCGTCCAGGGCCCCGCCCAGGCGCTCAATATGCGCGACAACGGCGTGCCGGTCATCATCGGCCAGTCCAAGAGCGATAAGTTCTACTGGGACAAGGCCGTCAAGGATGGCTGGAAGCCGGGCAAGACCCTCTTCGACATCGAAGAGGCCGTCCAGCGCGCCACCATCATCCAATACCTCGTCAGCGACGCCGCACAGAAAATCCTCTGGCCGCGCGTCAAGAAGCACTTGACCGCGGGCAAGGCGCTCTACTTCAGCCACGGCTTCTCGATCGTGTACAAGAAGCAGACCAAGGTGATTCCGCCCAAGAACATTGACGTCATCCTGGTTGCGCCGAAGGGCTCCGGCACGAGCGTGCGCCGCAACTTCCTCTCCGGCAGCGGCATCAACAGCTCGTTCGCCGTCTTCCAGGACGCCACCGGCCGCGCGCTCGAGCGCACCCTGGCCCTCGGCGTGGCCATCGGCAGCGGATTCCTCTTCCCGACCACGTTCGATCATGAAGTCACCAGCGATCTCGTCGGCGAGCGCGGCGTGCTCATGGGCTGCCTGGATGGCGTGATGGAAGCCCAGTACAACGAGCTTCGCAAGCACGGCCACACCCCCAGCGAAGCGTTCAACGAGACCGTCGAGGAACTGACCCAGAGCCTCATCCGGCTGGTGGGGGAGAACGGGATGGACTGGATGTTCGCCAACTGCTCCACCACGGCGCAGCGCGGCGCGCTCGACTGGTCCCCGATCTTCAGGAAGGCCGTCGAGCCCGTCTTCAAGAATCTGTACAACTCCGTCAAGACCGGCAAGGAGTGCGCGCGCACGCTCAAGATCAACAGCGCTCCGGACTATCGCCAGAAACTGGGCAAAGAGCTCAAGGTCATCCACGACTCCGAAATGTGGCGGGCGGGCGAAGCCGTCCGCTCCCTGCGCCCGGAGAACTGGGGCAAGGCGTCCGGCAAGAAGGCGAAGAAGTAACGTCCCCCGCGAGGGACACCACAGGCCGTGCCGCGAACGCCGGAGCCCAAGCAAGCTTCGGCGTTCGCGTCTGAGGAGATGAAAGACGTTGGCCTTGCAGGTAGCCCATGATATGATGGGGTACCTGAGTGAGGAGGTTGGTGATCCATGAGAATGCTCAAGATTGTGGTTGAAAAGCACCCCGACGGGTACGTCGCCTATCCGCTTGGAGTCAAGGGCGTGATTGTCGGGGAGGGTGACACGTACGAGGCGGCGGTGGCGGACCTCAAGTCCGCGCTCCAGTTCCACATTGAGACGTTTGGGCAATAGCCCAGGATGTTTTGCGCGGTGACCTTCTCAAAGCGTTTGACGGCGTATGATCCTGAACACTCGGCAAGGACCACTTGATGTGCTCATGCTTGGCTCGCCAAAATAGTCACGAGGTGTTTGCCGCGGCGGTTTGCCGGTCTCCTGCGACCGGCTCCATCCGCCGCGGTGTGCTGGCGCCCTCTGCCTGAAGGACGTTCCAGAGCGGTCTTCGCTGCGAAGGCCGCCGGTCATGCAGTCGGCCCCTGTTACGGAGAAAACCATGCGACACATCATCATCTTCGACACCACGCTGCGGGATGGCGAGCAATCCCCCGGCGCCAGCCTGAACCTCCCGGAAAAAATCCAGATCGCCCGCCAGTTGGCGCAATTGAAGGTGGACGTGATCGAAGCCGGTTTCCCGATCACTTCCCCCGGCGACTTCGAGGCGGTGCAGGCCATTGCGCAGGCGGTCAAAGGCCCGACGATCTGCGCTTTGGCGCGTTCGGTCGAGAAGGATATCGACCGCGCCGGCGAGGCGTTGGCCAAAGCGCGCAAGCCGCGCATCCACGTCTTCTGCGCCACCAGCGAGATCCACCGGAAATTCAAGCTCCGCAAGGCGAAGTCCGAAATCGTCCGCATCGCCGTGGACAGCGTGCGCCACGCCGGGAAGTACACCCGGGACATCGAGTTCTCGCCCGAGGACGCCTCGCGCACCGAGCCGGATTTCCTGGCCGAAGTGGTGGAGGCGGTCATCGACGCGGGCGCGACGACGGTGAACATTCCCGACACCGTCGGCTACGCCATGCCCGAACAGTACGCCGCGACGATCCGCAGCCTCCGGGAGACCGTTTCCAACATCGGCAAAGCGGTCATCAGCGTGCATTGCCACAACGACCTCGGCTTGGGCGTGGCCAACAGCCTCGCCGCCGTCATGGCCGGGGCGGACCAGGTGGAGTGCACCATCAACGGGTTGGGTGAGCGCGCGGGGAACGCCTCGCTGGAGGAAATTGTCATGGCGATCAAGACGCGCCGCGACTATTTCCAATGCGACACCGGCATCGCCACCCCCAAGTTGTTCGCCACCAGCCGGATGGTCAGCACCCTCACCGGCATGCAAGTGCAGCGCAACAAGGCCATCGTGGGGGAGAACGCCTTCGCCCATGAGTCGGGCATCCACCAGGATGGGATGCTCAAGGAACGCCGCACGTACGAAATCATGCTCCCCGAGGACGTCGGCGTCCCGCGCAGCAGCCTGGTGCTCGGCAAGCACTCCGGCCGCCACGCCTTGCGCGTGCGCGCGGAGGACCTCGGATTCAAACTCACCGACGAGCAGTTGATCGTCGCGTACGACCGCTTCAAAATCCTGGCCGATAAGAAGAAAGTGGTTTACGATGAGGACGTGCAGGCGATCCTCGAGGATGAGTTCGCCCAGGTGGAGGAGACGTACCGGCTGGAGAGCGTCCAAATCAGCAGCGGCACGCACTCCATCCCGACGGCCACCGTGCGGCTTCTGAACCTCAAGGGGGAGAGCTTGCAGGATGCCTCAACCGGGGATGGCCCGGTGGATGCCCTGTACAAGGCGATTGAGCGGCTCACGGGGGTCAAAGCGCGGTTGAAGGACTACCGCATTCGGGCCGTCACCGTGGGCAAGGACGCCCAGGGAGAGGTGAGCGTCGAGGTGGAAGTGGATGGCCGGAGCATCCTGGCTCGCGGCGTCAGCACGGACATAATTCAGGCCAGCGCTTTGGCGTACCTCAAGGCGATCAACTCCTCCCTGTCGCGGGGGAGGAAGCCGGTCGTTAAGGGGAGCAAGGCACGCGCGGCGAGCTTGTAGGCTAGTTGGTTGATCACGGGCCGGGGGAGCAATGCGCTTCTCCGGCCCTTTTGCTTTCCCTTCGCCTCACGCCAGAGGCAATAGTCCCAGCGCCCCAGTCATCTTGTCGTGAAACGAGATCACCTGCGCGATTTCCGGCGCCGGCACGGGAGTGCCGTATTCCTTGAGCAATAGGCAGACCGCTTTCCCCTCGCATCCCTTCAGGTACTTCGCCTGCCAATTCTGAAACGCCTGCTCCTCGCCTGCGTTGGCAAATGGCCAGCGGTGAGGCGGACGGGGCACGCCGACGCGCCATGGCTTGGGAGACAGCCGCGCGCGAAAACTCTTCTGCACCTTGCAGAGCTTGAGGTAGGCGGGATCGACCGCCAGCGCAATCATTTCCTTCTGCGCGGCGTCCGACTCCGGGTCGGCAAGATGGCTTGTGATGAGGTAGCGCAGACCGGAGGCGGTTTGATAGACGCGGATCCCCAGTGAGGCGTCCGCGCGAAGCGCCTTCTGCACCAGGGCCAGGCGCGATGCCTCGCCCTTCCCGCGCGGGTAGGGGTCGTGCTTGCCGAGAAGGCTCTTGAAGAATCTGCCGAGCGCCTCGCTGGCGGTCTTCGGGGGAAGGTCCACGTCCACGAACATCACCCGCGCCGTGTTCAGCACGAGGCAGCCGTAGCCGTTGCGCGTGACGACGGCAAAGGGGGTCCCATCCACCGAGGGGAATTCCTTCAGCGTTTCTTCGCGCAAGGGGTTGGAAGAATAGGAGTAGCCGCCCTCAAGCGCCTCGCCCGCGGCCAGGCGCTCCGCATGGCGCGTGGCGCGCTCCAATCCCTGCTGCTGCGCCTCGGCCTCGCTGACGGCGGACCAACCGAAGCAGGTCACGGTGATATCCTTTCCTCGGGGCCCGGGGGTTGTAGCGGTCTGTCTGGCCCAATAGCGCGGAATCAGCACGGTCTCGGCTCCTCCCAATCGAACAGGTCATAACGGGGCAGCGGACGCGAGCCTTTCATTCGGCCCGGCCGTTGCGCCCCGCGGCCAGCAGAAGACGAACAGGGCCAGGAAGAAATACCAATCGACGTAAAGGGGGCCCATGGATTTCCAGAATGCGGTGCCTGCGAAGAGGATGACGGTCAACGCGAGCAATCCCCTGGGGTCGCGAATGCGCGGAAGGAAAGCTGCTGCAACGCATCCCAGAAGGTAGAGAACGATCAGCGGGTGTTGGATCCAGAGGCGCAACGCCGGATGCTGTCCCCAGAAGGTTACCTTCGACGCCGCAAATCCCGAGGCGCCTTCCTGAACGAGGACGGTATCGCGCACGAATGCGTTCAGCGCGCCCGCAACGTCCTGCTGCGGACTCAGAAGGAACATGAGGCCGGTCATCACAACGCCGGTCACCGCCACTCCGGCGACAAACGGCCAGAACTTGCCGGACCGCCTCTGCCACCCCATCCACAAGGGAACGGCAAAGGCCGGATAGAATGACCCGAATGCGGCCAGCGTCAGCAGTGAGCCGCAAAGGAACGGGCGATCCAGGAACACCACGGCCCAGAGCAACGCGGCCGATGTGACGATGTGCCCCGAGGTGCCGTTGGCCATGAGGGGGATGAATGCGCTCAGGGAAACGCATCCCCATGCGGTGCGGATGCCACCCGCGCGCCGTCCGATAAGGAAGACGGCCGGCAGCAGCAGCGCCCATAATGCCAAGGCGGTGCAGCGCGGGGAAGCGTCGCTCAGCGTCATGCGGACAAAATAGACCGACCATCCATGCGAGCCGACGACGCTCCGCACCCCCTGCGCCTGGTATGTGGTCGGCAGGGCGGCCTCCATCGGGACATGCGCCAGATAGATCAGGGGCCCGTACGTGTTTCGGTCGTTGGCGATGTACCCCGTCGAGGAGATATCCGACCCGTACGGAAGATGATGCTCCTGAAGGAGGTAGCGGGCGCCAATCGCCGCACAACTCGACGCGTCGCCAATCTGCTTGGTGGCGAGGGACGCAAAGCTCAGAACGCAAAGCGTCACGGCAATCAGCGCCATGCCGCGCGTGTTCACCAGTCCGGCGTCAACTTCAACGGAGGGGCCTTCTTTCGCGGCGCGCACGACGGTGACCATGATGACCACGGCCAGGCAGATCGCAGCGGCGAACATCCAGTCGACTGCGAGCGGGGGCAGGAGAATGAAAGGCGCCAGGAGCGCCGCCAATTGCCACGCGGGGGCGCCTCGGAGTTTGCGCGGATTCGCAAACAGCAGGATGCCGACGAGAAGCGCGAGCAGCCCCAGTGTGCAGCTGGGCAAGGCTGCGCGGCCTGCTTCTTCGCCGCGCGTCGGCTCGGGGGGACTCGGAGGCAGCGTGTAATCTTCGAGCACGATCTTGCGGATTTGTCCCTCTGCGTACAGGACGTAGCCGAGAGTCTCTCCCCGCCGATGCACCGTGACCACCCAGCAGTTCGCTTCCGGCGCGTATTCGGCGTGAAGGCGCGCATCGGGGAACCGCGCGAGGTACGGTCGCAGGCGCAGTTGATTCCCGACTTCGCGCACGACAACCAGCGGGTCTTCCGTCCGCAGCGAGGCGAAGTCAAGTTGATCCCATGGGGAGGCGCTCTTCCGATGGTTCAGCCGGAAAGTCTCCGGATTCCACCATAACCCGTGCGTCTCCTTCGTGTCGGCGTTCACGGAGAGGCCGATGGCCGGTTGATCGTCGCCGGGGAGGAAGAATGAGATTTCCCAGTCGCGGCGCCTATTCGCCGGCGGCGTCGCGCGGGGCGTCGCCCGGAGCCCGTTCAAGGCTTCGTTTACGGCGGGTATCTCCCTGGCAATGCGGACGGCCTCGTCGCGGTCAACGGCCGCGCGGACCGCGGCCGCCAGAAGGCAGCAGATTGCGGCGGATGCCATGAGTCGCCCCAGGACTCTTGCGGGCCGCGTCATTCGCACCGGACTCCCACGAAGAAGAGCGAAGGAGAAGCCGTTTCAATGAGGCGACGGCATTATACGACGCGCGCTTGCGCCGCGCCACCCGCCGCGGGTTGTACCGGCGAAGCGGATGGGATATGATCCTTGGCGGCCGGGAAAACACGAAACCAACGGTGATCCATGATTTGCATCCCCATTACCGCGCGCACTGAGTCCGGCATGGCCGCCATGATGGCGCAGGCGGCGGCGTTGGCGGACATCCTTGAGTTGCGCATGGACCTCGCCCCCGGCGTGCCGCTCGAACCGCTGCTGCGCAACCGGCCTTGCCCGGTCATCGTCACCAACCGGCCGGTGCGGGAGGGAGGGGAGTACGCGGGGGAGGAATCGGCGCGCATTGCGCTGCTCCAGCAGGGGGTGGACCTCGGCGCGGAGTTCGTGGATGTCGAACTGGACTCCGCTGCGCGCATCCGCCGCGGCCCCCGCACGCGGCTGATCATCTCGCACCATGATTTCGCCCGCACCCCCGACCACGTCGAGGAGGTGCACCGGCATCTCGTTCAGGCCGGGGCGGATATCGCCAAGTTCGCCGTCAAGGCCAACGACATTCTGGACAACCTGCGCGTGCTGCGCGTGTTGCGCCACACGAAGCACCCCACCATCGCGCTGTGCATGGGGGAGTTGGGGGTGGCCAGCCGCATCCTTGGGCGCAAATACGGCAACTTCCTCACCTTCGCCTCGCTCGCCGCGGGGCGCGAGTCGGCTCCGGGGCAACTCACCGCCGGGGAACTTCGCGGCCTCTACCGTTACAAGAAGATCGGCCCGGACACCGCCCTCTATGGCGTAATCGCCAATCCCGTCGCCCACAGCATGAGCCCCGCCATTCAGAACGCCGCCTTCGAGGCGCTCGGACTGAACGCCGTCTATCTGCCGTTCAAGGTGGAAGGGGACCCGGCGGAGTTCGTGCGCGCATTCCGCGAACTCGACGCGCAGGGGTACTCCGTGACCCTTCCGCACAAGCAGGAGGTCATTGCCGCGATGGATGAAGTGGACGACACCGTGCGCCAGGCGGGAGCGATGAACACCGTCGTCAATCGCGGCGGGCGGTTGTGCGGCGCCAACACCGACATCCCCGCCGCCCTGGGGGCCATCGAAGCCGCCCTGGGCGTGGAGGGAAGCGCCCCTTCGCGGGCGCTGAAGGACCGGGAGACGCTCATCATCGGCGCGGGGGGCGCGGCGCGCGCGGTCGCGTGCGGGCTCATGGCGCGCGGCGCGTACGTTCTGATCGCCAATCGCACCCAGGAGCGGGCCGTTGCCCTGGCGCGCGAAATCTCTGCGCAGGCGGCGCCGATGGAGCGCGTCGGATCGCTCCGGCCGCAGATACTCATCAACACCACCTCCGTGGGGATGTGGCCGAATGTGGAAGAGAGCCCCGTCCCGGCGGCCGTCCTGCGCAAGGGAATGATCGTATTCGACGCCGTGTATAATCCCCCCGAGACGCGCCTGCTCCGCGAAGCCAAAGCCGCCGGCTGCCAGTGCATCAGCGGCGTCGAATGGTTCGTCCGCCAGGCGGCGCTGCAATGCGAAATGTGGACCGGCCGCCCCGCGCCGCGCGCGGTGATGGAGCAGGTTGTGATGGCGCGGCTCGGCCGCGGATGAACAACGTCTCGCCCGGTTCTCCCCGTCCCCCTGGAACCGTTTTGACCTCCCATGCGTCAAACGATAAGATGAAGTGATACGCCGTTTCTATGGAGGTCTTGCAGTGAACAAGCTCATCCTTTTCGCCGCAGCGGGCGCGCTGGCGCTGGCCGGTTGCGGGCCGTCCGGCGGCCCCGCCGCTCCCGCCACGCCCACCACCACCCTGACCGCCGCTTCGGACGCCGCAACGGCCACCCCGAAGAAGGGGGGGCTCATCAGCATCGCGCGCGACATCCGCCCGAGCATCCTCATCGAAGCCGAAAGCGGAGCGATCCACGCGCCCGTCGTGCTGAAGGAGGACAAGGACGCCTCGGGAGGCAAGTACGTGATCGCGCCGGAGGGGCCGAACCATGAGGAGATCAGCATCGGCGGCGATGTGACGTACAAGCTCCACGTCACGGAACCCGGCGATTACTCCCTCTGGCTGCGCGCCAACTGGTGCTGCGGCTGCGGGAACTCGATGAATCTGTCCCTCGATGGCGAAGCGCTGGGCACGGTGGAAGATTCCGTCTTCAAGACCTGGCACTGGGTGAAGTTGCAGAAGCCGCTGCGGAAACTGACGGCGGGGGACCATCTGCTGGTGCTGGGCAACCGCGAGGACGGCTCGGGGGTGGATCAGATTCTGCTGACGCAGGATGCCGATTATCGTCCCACGGGCATCGAATCGGCTGAGGTGCAGGGACGCAGCAACGGCGTTGCGCCGACCGCTCCGGCGGCGACTGCGCCCTCTGCCGATGCCACAAAATGAACGAGCGCCGCAGAGGGGACTCTGCGACGCCCGGATGAAATCGTTCCCTGCGCCGTCCTACGTGGGTTGAGTGGGGGGCGGCTCTTCAGGCCCGGCGGGCTGCTCCGCCTGAGCCGGTTCCTCCGCTTGAGCCGGAGCGGCGGCCGTTTCCTCCACAGCGGGGCTCTCCTCTTTCGTCTGCGCGTCGGCCGGCTTCTCCTCCTGCGCCGCGTTCGACGCCGTCTCGATCTGCTCCTGCATATCGCTCATCGCCCGCTTGAATTCCCCCATGCTCCGGCCCACCGCCCGGCTCAGCTCCGGCAGTTTCTTGGGGCCAAAGAGAAGCATGATGACCAGGAGGATGACGAGTATTTCAGGCAAACCCAGATTCATGCGGCCACTCCGTCAAGGATTCGGGCGACTTCGCTGCGGCATCAGCTCTTCTAGGATTTCTTTTCGCCGGCTTCTTCGCCCTTCTTCGCTTCCTCGGCCTTCTTGGCATCGGCGTCCGGCTGGTCCGCCAGGCCGCGCTTGAACTCTCCCACGCTCTTGCCGAGCGACCGGGCAAGCTGCGGGATTCGATTCGCGCCGAAGAGGAGCAAGAGGACGACGAAGATTACTATCAGCTCAGGCAAGCCCAAAGAACCCATGTTTCTCTCCCCAAACAAATCCGGGTGAAACGTCTGATCTCTCTAACTTCGATCATAGTCCCGCTTTGCCAGCCGTGTCAAGGAGCGGCTGAAAATTACTGCAGGAATTTTCTGAGGGCCTCAAGCCGCAACTCCTTTCGGACGCTGGGTATGCGCGGCTTAAGCTTGGATGCGCAGCGCCTCTCGGGGGTGAGGGGTGATTTGACAGAGTTAGGCGACCCTTTTATAATTAGGCTAGCCTAACAAAAGGAGACGCCATGGAATCGACCGTCCTGTCCGAGAGCCTGGGGGATTACCTGGAGGTGATCTACCATCTCGTCGAGCAGCAGCGCGTGGCGCGGGTCAAGCAGATCGCCGACCGGATGAATGTTCAGATGCCCTCCGTCAACGGCGCGCTCAAGGTCCTCAGCGAGCGCAAACTGGTCAACTACAATCCCTACAGCCTGATCACGCTCACCGAGCGCGGCCATCGCGTGGCGCGCGACCTCGTGCGCAGGCATGAAACCCTCACCGAGTTCTTCACCCGAGTGCTGGGACTGGACCCGAAGACCGCGGACCGGAACGCCTGCCACGTCGAGCACGCGATCGAACCGCAAGTGCTCAACCGGCTGGTGGAATTTCTGGAATCGCGGAAGGAATAGAGCCGTCATGAATAAGGAATCGCGCCCTGAAGTCGACCTGAGCGGGGAGGGGGGCATCTCGCTGTCCGACGCCCCGCAGGGGGCGCGCGTGCGCCTCCTGCGCGTTGAAGGGGGGCATGCCCTGCGCCTCCGGCTTGCGGCAATGGGCCTTTCGCCGGGCGTCTCCATCGGCATCCTGCAAAATGGCGGCGGCGGCCCCGCGCTGCTGGCGGTGCGCCAGAGCCGCATCGCCGTCGGGCGCGTCGTCGCGCGAGCAATCCGCGTCTGCCAGCATCTCGCGCCCCGGCAGGCGGCCAAATCCTGATGCCTCAGGAACGTTTCACCATCGCCCTCGCCGGCAACCCCAACTGCGGGAAAAGCACGCTGTTCAACGCCCTCACCGGCGCCCACCAGCACGTCGGCAACTATCCCGGCGTCACCGTCGAAAAGAAGAGCGGCGATTGCCTGCACCGGGGGGTGGCGCTGCGCGTCGTCGACCTGCCCGGGACCTACAGCCTCACCTCCTGGTCGCTCGAAGAGCGGATCGCGCGCGCCGCGCTGATCGACGAAGCCCCCGACCTCGTGGTGAACATCCTCGACGCCTCCAGCCTCGAGCGGAACCTCTACCTGACCACACAGCTCATGGAACTGGGCCTGCCGATCGTGCTGGCCTTCAACATGAGCGACATCGTCCGCGCGCGCGGCGAGAAGGTGGACTTGCCCCGGCTGTCGCGACTGCTGGGCATTCCGATCGTCGAGACCGTCGGCAGCCGCGGCGAGGGGGTGGCGGAGCTTCTGGACGCCGTGCTGGCCGCCGCGCGCGAGAAGCGCAGGCCGGTCTCCATGCATTACGGCAACGAAGTCGAAGAGGAGATCGCGCGCCTGGCCTCAGGGCTGGAAACCACGCGCGAGGCGGGGATTCGCGTCAGCGCGCGCTGGACCGCGCTGAAGCTCATCGAGAACGACCCGGAGCTGCGCGAACGCCAATCCGCTGAAGTGCTGGCCGCGGCGGACGCGAGCCGCGCGCACTTGGAGAAAATCTTCGGCGAACAGCCGGAGATGGTGATCGCCGAGCAGCGCTACGGCTTCATCAGCGGCGCTTGCCAGGAGTGCGTCAGCAACACCGTCGAGTTCCGCCACACCGTCTCCGACCGGGTCGACTCGGTGGTCACGCACCCGCTTCTGGGGATACCGCTCTTCCTGCTGGTCATGTATCTGGTCTTCCAGTTCACCTTCGGCGTGGGCGGCCCCGCCGCCGACCTGGTCGCGTGGCTTATCAGCCGGCTTCAGGCCCTTCTCAGCCCCGCGGTGCTGCCGGGGATGCTGCACTCCGTGCTGGTGGATGGCGTCATCGCGGGGGTGGGTGGAGTGCTGACCTTCCTGCCGAACATCCTCCTGCTCTTCCTCTTCATCGCCGCGCTGGAGGACAGCGGCTGCATGGCGCGCGCCGCCTTCGTCATGGACCACGTCATGCACCGCATCGGGCTGCACGGCAAGAGCTTCATCCCCATGCTCCTGGGGCTGGGCTGCTCCGTGCCGGGGATCATGGCCACGCGCGTCCTCGAGGACCGGCGCGACCGCATCGCCACCATGCTCGTGGTTCCGCTGATGAGTTGCAGCGCGCGGCTTCCGGTGTACACCCTGCTGGCCGGCGCGTTCTTCGCCCCTGCCATGCGCGGGCGCGTGATCTTCGCCGTGTACGTGCTGGGCGCGCTCCTGGCGGTCGGGCTGGCCAAGCTCTTCCGCCGCTGGGTCGTCCCGGGGCCCACCGTCCCCTTCGTCATGGAGCTCCCACCGTACCGCGTCCCCACGGTCAAGGGGCTGCTCATCCACACCTGGGCGCGCGGATGGCTCTTCCTGCGCAAAATCGGCACCGTCGTGCTCGCCGCGTCGCTGGTCATCTGGCTGCTGTGCAGCTTCCCCACGCCGCCGGGGGCCGCGCAGATGAGCCGCGCCGAGCGCGACACCTCGACGCTGGAGGGGAGTTATGCCGCTGATGTGGGAAAGGCGATTGCGCCGCTGCTGCGTCCGATCGGCCTGGGGGACTGGAAGGTGGCTACTTCGCTGGTCGTCGGCATGGGTGCCAAGGAACTGGTGGTCAGTTCCATGAGCACCTTCTACAGCATGCGCGCGGAGGACAACGACCCCGCGGCGCTCGGCGCCGCCCTGCGCACGCGGGAGGCCTTCACCCCGCTCACCGCCCTCGTGATGATGGTCTTCGTCCTGGTGTACGTCCCCTGCCTGGCGACAGTCGCCGCCATCGGCCGCGAATCCGGCTCCTGGGGCTGGGCCTTCTTCCAGGTGCTCTACAGCACCGGGCTGGCCTGGGTGCTGTGCCTGCTGATCTACCAGGGGGGGCGGTTGATAGGCGTGGGCGGCGGATAGCCGGGCCATCCGGCTTCGTCGTCCTTGTCGTCGTCCTTGCCGTCCTTGCAGTCCCCCAGGTCCTTCTTACGGCAAAAACTTCTCCGGCGCCTTGAGCTTCGCGGGCAGGTATTTCTTCACGACGTATTCCAACCCGTGCTTGGCGAACGCCTGCTGCTCGACGCGCTTGCCCATCTTGAGCATCACCGCAATCGCGTGCTGCCATTCCTTGTGATGCTTCACGAACGGGTCGTTCTTCAGCGCGTCCTGCGCGCGTTTGATATCCACGGGCTGCAGCGGGTGCGTGCAGTCGCGCAGGTTGAAATCCTCGATGTCGAACGGGGTCACCCCCAGGTACCGCGCCTGCGGCACGCAGAAGTACTCGTTCAGGTGCGCGGCGTTGCCGGAGCCCACCTTGAGCGTGCGGTAGATGTTGAAATAGCCGTAGGGGTCGCCGTCGGTGAAGACGTAGACCGGGAGCTTGTGCTCGTCCGCCAGCCGGCGCACGAAGCGGCGGCAGGCGCGGCTGGGCACGCCGCCCATCGCCACCAGAATGCAGTTGGCGCTTTGGAAGTAACCCTCCTCCACGAGGCGCTCGAAGGTGCCGTTGGTCTCGATGCAGAGAACGAATTTCGCATGGGTCCGGAATTTGAGGTGCTCCACGACGCTGGGGACGGTGTAGCTGCCGGAGCCGAAGCGCGAGCAGTCGATCTCCAGAGGCTTGTTCGTCTTGCGGTCCCGGTCCACCACCACCAGTTCCCCGGCCACGCTGCCGCCGTGCTCGTCGGCGCGGAAATGGATCTGCTCGCGGTTCACCCCGAGCATCGCCTCGATATCATCCATGATCGTGTCGGATTCCGGCTGCTCGGCGAAGCGCGCATCCCCCCAGTTCTTGCTGATGTAGTACGCCTCTCGCTTGGAGGAGTGCTTGCCCGCCTCGATATGGTCCTTGGAGAGGGACATCATGCGCAGCGTCTGCGCGAAGGTCTTGACGGTGTTGACGGTGAGCGTGCGCTCCGTCTCGGCCCCCTTGAGCCGGAAGAAGCCATCCTTGATCTTGTACGTCACGTTCGCCAGCGAACGCACCGGAACGTTCAGGTTCGGCTTCTTGCCCTGGATGATCTTGGTGCGGACCTCGGAGGCGACCCCTTTGATCTGTTTGACGACGTCAGACATGCCTACTTCCCTTTAACGTAAAACGTCAGAGCCATGACTTGAAGTATCAGCGCAACCAGCAGGATGTTCAGGACGCCCTGCGGGTTCTCGATCCAATTGAACAGCGAGATCAGCAGCATGCCGACCGCCAGGCACTGCGTGACGGTGGCCAGGATGTTCCAGGGGGAACTCTTCTCGAAGGTGAGGAGCCGGTGGATTGCCTCGACGTGGCGATGCATCTCGGCCAGGGGGGCGGCGGACGCTTCCTCCCGGACGGCCTCCTCCTCGGGGGCGGATGGCTCGGGCTTTTCGGGCTCCGGCTCAGGTTCAGGCGGAGGGGGTGGCGGAGGCGGGGGAGGAGGGGGCGGAGCTTCAACGACCGCGGGATTCACGCGGTCGGTCGGCGGCTCGGGCGAAGGCTCCGCTTCAGGCGTCGGGGCAGGGGGCGGCGCCGCGAGGGCGGCCTCCTGGTCCTCCTGCTCCTGCTCGGCATTGAGGCGCTCCGCGCAGGCCGCGCAGATCATCCCGTACTTCGTCCGCACGAATTCCCCGCGGGCGATCATGCTTTCCGTGATCGTCCGCCGGCAGTGCAGACAGAATTTGAACTTCCTCGACAATTCAGTCCACGCTCCTCACACAACGAAAACAACAAACGAAGGCGATAAACCACGGATGAACCAGGATGTACGCGGATTTAATACGTTGTTATCATTCGTTCGTATCAGTGTGCATCCATATTCATCCCTGGTTCCCGCCGTTGCCTTGATCTGCAGTTCTCCGCGGCGCTCCGTGGTGAATTCTACCGCTGTCCGATCATCTTATGCGTCTGCGGAATCACCCGTACGTCCCCGACTTGCCGCGCCGCCGCTGCCTGCAGGCGCAGCAGCGCTTCGGAAGTCGGCGGACGCGGGGAGTTCTTCCCAAGCCGCGTTACCGGCTGAAGGATCAGCGGCACGTCGCCGCCGTGCGTCCTGAGTATCCGCGCCGCGCCCGAAATCTCGCGCTCCGTCGTCGAGGAGGAAACCACCGCTTTCGCGTACAACTCGACGCCGATCCTGCGCGCCGCGCGCAGAAACTCCACATGCGCCTTGCGCGGCATCGGCCGGCCGGTGGCCGAACGAAGCTTAATGTCCATGCTAACGATGTCCACGCAGGAGCGCAAGCGCGCCAACTCCCGCGCGCGCGTGCCGTTCGTCTCCAGGAAGATGCGCAGACCGCTCCGCCTGAGGGCGGGGAGCAGCGCGGCCAGGAAGTCCGCCTGCATCAGCGGCTCGCCGCCGGTGATGGCCAGCGCGCTGTGCAGGCGAGTCGCTTGCGCTGCGCCCGCTCGTAGGGGCAAGGCATGCCTTGCCCCCGCAAAAGCCTCGCCCTGCCGCGCCACGTTCAGTCGAAGAATCGCGCGGAGGAGGACCGCGACGGGCAGTGGGTTGCTCACCTTCAAGAACCGCCTGCCGCCAGGGGACATTTCAATCAACGCCTGCGCGGGAGCTTGCCGCGCCTCCGGTTGGTCGCAGTAGTCGCAGGCGAGGTTGCATCCGGCGAGACGAAGGAATATTTGGCGGCGGCCGACGTGCGTGCCTTCGCCCTGGAGGCCGCTAAACAACTCGACCACGTCTCCGCGAACAAGGCCGGAAGATGCGTTCATTCGCACCCCTTCACTTTGCACCTTGCCTTGTGTGCGCTCCAGCATTCGGCGGCAACCCCTGCCAGAATCTCCTCCGCGAACGCGTGCGGCGCGATGCCGTAGTCGTCAAGGCCCCGCGTTTTCACGGGGGTGTTGCGGCTGGAGATGTTGATGCCGGCATGGATGAGCGTACTCACGGGGGAGACGCTGGCGATGGAGACCGTCAGCTTCGCGTCGCCCTCGTAAAGATCTGAACCTTTGCGCACGACGGCGGGGCGGCCCAACCGCGCGTTCAGCGCCTCCGCCATCAGCGCTATCAGCAGCCGCTGACGCAGGATGGCGCGCTCCAGGTCCACGTCGAACACCTCGATGATGAAGTGCAACATTTCTTCGGAATAAATGCGCGAGCCGGCCTTCAGATCCTCGACGTCCTTCATGAACTCCGGCTTCACGTCGCACGGGCCGATGAAGGCCACCGCGCTGTCGCCAAGAAGATCAAAGGTGCGGTAGGCCCAGTGCGAGCGCAGTTGCTCGCCGGTGTAGGCGATTGGCTCTGGGATGAAGCGGCAGGTGATTTCGCTCATGGCCTTCCTTTCAGGCGTGTAGCGCGGGTTATCAAACCCGCGATGTTGTTCGTTCTTTCAATTCCCTCCCCCGCCTGCGGCGGGGGACGCGGACTTGCCGTTCGACTCCGCTCACGGTCCCGAGCCTGTCGAGGGAATAGTCCGCGCTACACGCGCGGCATCCGGCGATGATGCGCGGCAAACCACTCCTCCGCCCCCGCCTGCTCCACCGCGCGCAGGAACCGCAGGCAGGACTCGCAACGTCCGCAGAGTCGCGCGCCCCCCTCGTAGCAGCACCAGACCAGGTCGAGCGGCGCGCCGATGCGCAGACCCAGCGCGACGATTGCCGGTTTGCGGAGGCGCACGGTGTAGCTGGCGACGCGCACGTGAGTCCGGGTGGAGAATCGCATCCCCGCGGTTGCCACGCGCATGAACTCGGCGGAGTTGTCCGGGAAGGTCGCCGCCTCCTCGGCGTTGAACCCCGCGACCACCTGCGCCGCGCCGCAGCTTTCGGCGAAGGCGGCGGCGACGGCGAGGAAGAGGCCGTTGCGGTTGGGCGCCCAGACTTTCGCGGCGCTTCGGCTCGCGGCGGCGGGGTCATCCAGTTTGCCGGCGCGCGGGTGCGGCAGGGGGCGGGCGGAGTCCACCAGCGCCGTGTGCGCGATGGCCCGGTACCAGGGGAGGCGGATGCGCTCATGCCGGACGCCGAGCCGGCGGCAGATCGCCGCGGAGGCGCGCACTTCCCGCGCCGCCGCGCGCTGGCCGTAATCGAAAGTGATCGCCGCCGCGACGCCGCCGCGGTCGAGCGCGCACTGGAGGTTGACGGTGGAATCGAGGCCGGCTGAGAGGAGCACGATTGAACTGGCCGCCATGCGCTCCGCTCCTATTGGCCCAGCGCGGAGACGTTGTCCAGGTACACCTTGCCGGGCTTGTCGGTGTAGAAGAGGATGTAGAGCGACCGCACGTTGTCGAGCCCCTTGACCGCGGTGGCGTTGGTCCAGTTGGTTTCCTGCGACTTGAAGTCGGCCGAGCGCAGGTCGATCATCACCGATTCGTTGCTCTCGACCTTCAGCATCTGCCAGCGGCTTTCGTAGTAGGGGGGGCGCGCGCCGGTGTCCAGCGCAATGGCGACTTTGAGCGGCTCCCCGGTCGCGTTGGTCAGGTCGAAGACCAGTTTGGAACGGGAGGAGAAGTCAGCCCCTGCGAGCGACCGCACAATGGCGGACTTGTCCTTCGCCCCGCCCTGCATGGTTACGGCGAGCTTGAAGGAGCCATCTTTCTTCTCCACCGCGAGGGTGCAGGGATTGGCTGAGTTTCCCCAGGGGGCGTTGGACCAGGCGTGGTTCTCGGACTCGAAATCGTCAATCGTCCAGCGCTGAGAAGTCGGGTCGAACTTCGAACTGGCGACCGGCGGCCGCGGGCGGGGCAGCGTGGTGGTGGTCACGGAGGCGATGGGGGCCGGCGTCGCGGCGGCCATCAACTTCTCGTACTCCTCCTTCGTCACCCATTGCGCCGTGCCGGAAGGGCCGATGTACTGAACGTATCCCTTCGCCGCCCAGATTTCATCGGCCGTCAGCCACGCCCCGGTCGGCGTGTAGAGCGTGCGCCCCTCGGCCTTCATGCGTTCCTCAAAGCGCTTCTGCTTCTCCTCCGGGGTCACCCAGGTGCCGTCCTCAATCTGCACCATTCCCTTCGCCCCGAACTTGAGTTCGGGAATATCGAG
This sequence comes from uncultured Planctomycetota bacterium, assembly GCA_903901045.1. Taxonomy (GTDB): domain Bacteria; phylum Planctomycetota; class Brocadiia; order CAIUPP01; family CAIUPP01; genus CAIUPP01. The sequence continues at coordinate 38,080 of CAIUPP010000023.1, read as the reverse complement.
TGCCTCTTTGGCGCGCCGGAGGAAACCGGTCAGTTCCGTGTCGAGGTTCCTGACGGCGACGGCCAGCGTGCCGGCGCCCACCTCGGTCGCGCCTTCGCGCAATCGGGCGAGCAGCGCGGTCGCCTGCGTCACGACCTGCTGGTAAGCGGTCAGGGCCGCGGCGTACTGCTTGGCGTTGCGCGCCTTGTCGGCGTCGGCCAATCGCTGTTCGACGGTGCTCTTTTCGAACTCGACCTGGCGCAGGACGTTGGCGGCGGCGTCCTCGCGGATCCCGTTGCGGATGTACAGGACGGCCAGGCAACCCGCCCCGATAATCGCGAGGATTCCGACGATGATTGCGAAGCGCGCGCCGCGGTGGTGGACGGATTCTTCCGTGCCGTGCAATCGGGCGCGGGCGCGCGGCGGGCGGGGGGGGAGCTTTTCCCCGTTCGCCGCAGCGGCGGAGTCGGGCGCGGAGGTCGCATCGCCGCGCGCGGGCGCAATGCGGCGCACCTCCTCCATCACGTCGTCGAACAGGTCGCGTTTTGCCATCTCAGGCGCCGATGTCTCCAACGAGGCAGCCTCTTCATTACGAAGGAATTCTAGCAGCATGGATTGAGGCGCGTCAATGAGGAATAAAATGCGGGAGGCGGAGCGCAAAAGGTGGAATGGGGAATGGAGAGCGCGCCGGAGCGTGTCCCTTGCCCGGCGCGCGGGGCATAGGCGCTGCGCTGCAAATCGGCAAACAGCGCCTCGCTTCGTTCCCTCCGGTTGGCGGCCGGGTGCTGGAATGGGTAAAATGGCCGTTGCTTCCCGCGTTTGTTTCGAAAGATCCCCGATGTCGCTGGAGTACGATGTCATTGTCGTTGGCGCGGGCCATGCCGGCTGCGAAGCCGCGCTGGCGGCCGCGCGCATGGGCTGTCGGACGCTGCTGGTGACCATCCAGGCCGACCAGATCGCCCAGATGTCCTGCAACCCCGCCATTGGCGGACTGGCCAAGGGGCAACTGGTGCGGGAGATCGACGCGCTCGGCGGGGAGATGGGCAAAGCGGCGGACGAGACCGGCATCCAATTCCGCATGCTGAACACCGGCAAGGGGCCGGCGGTTCGCTCGCCGCGCAGCCAGAATGACCGCGCGGCCTACCGGCGCACGATGCGCCTGCGCATCGAAGCGCAGCAGAACCTCCGCCTGCTTCAGGCGAGCGTCGAGGAGCTGCTCCTGCGTGAAGGACGCGTCGCCGGTATCCGCTGCCGCAGCGGGCTGGAGATATCAGGCCGGGCGGTCGTGCTGACCACCGGCACTTTCCTGCGGGGGCTGATCCATGTCGGCCCGGCGCAGATGCCCGGCGGGCGCATGGGGGAGCCGAGCGCCGAGGGGCTCTCCGCCAGCCTGCTTTCGCACGGGGTTGAACTGGGCCGCCTGAAGACCGGCACGCCGCCCCGGGTGGATGCGCGCACGGTGCGGTTGGCGGAACTGACCCCGCAGCATGGCGACCCGAACCCCCAGCCGTTCAGCTTCTCCACCGGGCGGCTGACCGTCGAGCAACTTCCCTGTTATCTGACCGAGACCAACCCGCGCACGCACCAGTTCATCCGCGATAACCTCCACCGCGCCCCGCTGTACACCGGCCAGATCAAGTCCATCGGTCCGCGCTATTGCCCTTCCATCGAGGACAAAATCGTCCGCTTCTCCGACAAGGAGGGGCACACGGTGTTCCTCGAACCGGAAGGGCGCGACACGTACGAGATGTACTGCAACGGCATTCCCACCAGTCTGCCGGTGGACGTGCAGGAGCAGATCGTCCACTCCATTCGCGGCTGCGAAGAGGCGCACATCGTGCGGTACGGTTACGCCATCGAGTATGACTTCGCCCCGCCCACCCAGCTTTGGCCGCACCTGGAGAACAAGCGCATCGGGAACCTGTTCCACGGCGGGCAGATCAACGGCACCTCCGGCTATGAAGAGGCGGCGGCGCAGGGGCTGATGGCGGGGATCAATGCGGCGTTGAAACTCCAGGGGAAGGAGCCGTTCGTCCTCGGGCGCGAAGAGGCGTACATCGGCGTGCTGATCGACGACCTGGTTACGCGCGGCACGCAGGAACCGTACCGCATGTTCACCTCCCGCGCCGAACATCGCCTGCTGCTTCGGCAGGACAACGCCGACCGCCGCCTCATGCGGCACGGGCATCGGCTGGGGCTGATCGGCGATGCGCAATTGGCGCGGCTCGATGAAAAGGAAGCCCGCATCGCCGCGCTCAGGGACGCATTGGAGCGGAGGCGGCAGGGGGGGCAGAGCATGGCGCAGTTGCTGCGCCGGCCGGAAATTCATCTCGCTGAATTGCTGGCGTCCGACCCGGAACTGTGTGCACTGGCCCCTGCGCCCGAAGTGGCCGAGCAGGTGGAGATCGAAGTGAAGTACGAAGGGTATATCAGGCGTCAACTTCTGCAGATCGAGCGGTTGAAGAAACTGGAGGAGTGGCGCATTCCGACGGAATTGCGCTACGAGGGGCTGATGCAGGTGAGCAAGGAGGCCCGCACCAAGCTCTCGCAGGTGCGCCCGGTCACTCTGGGGCAGGCCTCGCGGATCAGCGGCGTCAGCCCGGCGGACCTCTCGGTCCTGATGGTGCACCTGGCGGCGGGGAACCGTTCCGCGCATTGAGAACCGGACGGCCTTTCACCCCAAAGAGGCGGAGAACGCAGTGGACGGCTAGTCGGGGCGACGAACGCCGTTGTTCGTCGGAATTCATTTGACTTGCCCCCATAGCATCCCTACAATGCAGCGCGTTCGGCAACATGGGGTTGCCCAGACTTGTTCCTGGAGGAGAGAGTTATGCGTACCCTGATCGCCGTCGTCGCCGTCGCGGCTGTCCTCACCGTGGTGATGGTTGGTTGCGGCCACAGAGCCGCTACCCCGCCCCCCACGCCGACCACGACCGCCAAGGCGGCCATGTAATCGTTCGAGCAATGCAGATGGGCCTCGACCGCTCCGGCGGCCGAGGCCCGTTCTGTTTCATGGGCGAAGAGGGGCGGGCTGCCTCTCGCTCGTTGGAGAGATCGCCTGATTCCTTATCCGAAATGGAATCGGCCCCCACCCGGTCGCGTCTAAGCTGCGAAAGGAGGGACGCTGCCATGAGACGAGTTCTCGCAACCCTGCTCTTTCTCGCGATGGCGGTCTGCGCCGCGCCGGCGGCCGGAGACCAAATCCCCCGCGCCGACCTGGAGCGCCGCGCAGCCGAATTGAGCAACACCCTCCCCTCGCAATTCCACGTCGTCATCGAGCCCCCCTTTGTCATCGTCGGCGATCAGGAGCCCGCCGCAGTCGCGGGGCATGCCGAAGGGACGGTGCGTTGGGCGGTCGAACGGCTCCGGCGGGATTACTTCCCCAATGACCCGAATGGCATTTTCACCATCTGGCTCTTCGGCAGCACGGAAAGCTACGAGCGGAACACGGAGAAATTCTTCGGCCAGAAGCCGATCAGTCCGTACGGGTTCTGCCTGAACTCGCGCCGGGCGCTGGTGATGAACATCACCACCGGCGGAGGCACCCTGGTGCATGAAATGGTTCACGCTTTCATGGAGTCCAATTTCCCGGAATGCCCGGTCTGGTTCAACGAGGGACTGGGATCGCTTTACGAGCAGTCGCAGAACAGGGATGGACACATCATCGGGCTGACCAACTGGCGTCTGGCGGGATTGCAGCGCGCCATCACCGCGAAGCAGCTCCCCCCGTTCGAAACGCTGCTGGCCATGAGCGCCACCGAGTTCTACGACAAGGACAAAGGGACCAACTACGCGCAGGCGCGCTACCTGCTTTACTACCTTCAGGAGAAGGGGTTGCTGGCGGGCTTTTACCGCGACTTTCACGACGGGGTGAAGAAGGACCCCACCGGCGTCGCGACCTTGCGCAAGGCGCTCGGGAGGGAGGACCTGGGGGCCTTTCAGCGGGAATGGGAAGCTTGGGTACTTAAACTCACGTTTCCCTGAAGCAGAGTTGCGCTGCCGCCCCTCTTTATCCTATATTCATCGCACCGGCCCCGGCGGCGTCGCCGGGCTGTGTTTGATGAAAGTGCCCATGCGATGATCATACGCGCCAACGCTTATCCGCGTGCCGGCCTGATTGGCAACCCCTCCGACGGTTATTACGGCAAGACGATCTCCTTCCTCTTCAAGAACTTCCATGCCGAAGTGCTGCTCTGGGAATCGCCGGAACTGGAGATCCTCCCCAACACGCGGGACCACTCCGTTTTCGGCAGCATGAAGAACCTGGTCGAGGACGTGCGCACCTACGGCTACTACGGCGGCATCCGCCTCCTGAAAGCAAGCATCCGCAGATTCTACGACTACTGCGAGTCGCAGCGCCATCCGCTGGACCAGCGCAATTTCACACTGCGCTACACCAGCGACATCCCCCACGGCGTGGGGCTGGCCGGTTCGAGCGCCATCGTCACCGCCTGCGTCAACGCCCTCAAGGAATTCTACCGCGTCGAAATCCCCAAGCCGATCCAGGCCAACCTGGTGCTCTCGGTCGAGAAGGATGAACTGAGCATCGGCGCGGGCCTCCAGGACCGCGTGATACAGACCTATGGCGGTCTGGTCTACATGGACTTCAATCGGGAGTTGATGGCGACGCAGGGGTACGGCCGGTACGAGTCGATGGACCCGAAGCTTCTGCCTCCGCTGTACATCGCCTACGACGTCCGGCTGTCGGAAGGCTCGGAGATTTTCCACAACAACCTGCGGCAGCGTTTCGAGCGCGGGGAGCCGGCCCTTCTGGCGGCGATGTCCTTCTGGGCCGGCCTGACCGACCAGGTGCGCGATTGCCTGTTCAAGGGGGATCGCGTGCGCCTGCCGGGGCTGCTCAATGCCAACTTCGACAAGCGGCGGGAAATCTACAAGATCTCCGCGCGGAACATCGCGATGGTGGAGGCCGCGCGCTCCGTCGGCGCCAGCGCAAAATTCTCCGGCTCCGGCGGGGCGATCGTCGGAACGTACGAGGATGAGGCCATGTTCCGCCGGCTTAAGGATAAGCTGGGCTCGATGGGGATTGAGGTCATCAAGCCGATTCTGGAGTAGTCAGGCGGTGTAGGGGCGCAGCATGCTGCGCCCTGGCCTGGGCTGGGACGCACCGCCGGAATGAGGGCCGTTTGGGAAGCGGAAGAAACGAGAATTGATCGCGGGTTGGATAACCCGCGCCACCTTGTTTTCCCGTTCGTCAGGAAGAGGTCCGCCAATGATCCGCAAAGCCGTCATTCCCGCGGCCGGTTTCGGCACGCGGTTTCTCCCCGCCACCAAGTCGCAGCCCAAAGAGATGCTCACGGTGGTGGACACGCCCACGATTCAGTACGTCGTGGAGGAGGCGGTCGCCTCCGGCATCACGGACATCCTCATGGTGATCGGCAAGAGCAAGCGGGCGATCGAGGAGCACTTCGACCGCAATTTCGAACTTGAGAATGAGCTCCGCGACAAGGGGAAGAAGAAGGATCTGGAGGCGATGCGCCGCATTTCCAGCATGGCCAACATCCATTTCGTCTGGCAGAAGGAACTGCTGGGCCTCGGCGACGCCGTGCGCCACGCTCGCGACCACGTCGGCGCGGAGCCGTTCGCCGTCCTGCTGGGGGACACGATCATCGAATCCGACCGCCCCGTGACGCTTCAACTCATGGAGGCATACGACCGCAGCGGCGAGCCGGTGGTGGCGCTGGAGGAGGTGGAGCGGAGCAAGGTGAGCCGCTACGGCGTGATCAAGGGGGAGCAGGTGGAGGATGGCCACTACCGCATCGCCGACTTCATCGAGAAGCCCACGGTGAAGGAGGCCCCGTCCAACCTGGCCATCGCGGGGCGGTACGTCTTCACGGCGGAGATTTTCGACTACATCGACCGCACCCCCGCGGGGAAGAACGGGGAAATCCAGTTGACCGATGCCATGCGTCTCATGGCCGCCGCGCGCGCCATGCGCGGACTGCGTTTCAATGGCCGCCGCTACGACATCGGCAACAAGCTCGATTTCATCAAAACCAACGTCCTCTTCGGCCTCAAACACCATGAACTGAGCGCGGAACTGCGGGAGTTCATCAAGGGGCTGGCGAAGGAGAGTTGACGACGGGGGCTGTCGGAACTATCTACCGTGACAGCAGATGCAATGAGCCGGTCGCAATTTGCGACCGGCTCTTGGATTCTTCACGAAGAGCCGATGGTACGCTCTACGCCACTTCATGACGAAGCCTTGGGAAAGGGAATAAGGTTCGCTAACCGAGGCGTTGTCTTGGGCTGGTATGTCCTGCACTTTCAGAATAGTGCGTCTGAGGGGCCGGTTATATGGATTGCGGCGGCAACGACGCCGCTTTGGCTTGGGGGTGGGGATAATTGTGCCAGCGGTCTGCCGGTAGGGATTGCCACATCCAACGGCAGCCAAAGCGCCGCCATCGGCGGCGCACTCCAAAATCACCCCGTTACCCCGAAGCACACCAGCGTCAAATCGTCGCTCTGGTACGTGTCCCCCACGAACGCCTGGACATCCTGCAGCACGTTCTCCATCACCTGCTGCGGTGTGGTGGCGGGGCGGGCGACGGACTTCAGGACGCGCGCCGTGCCGAACAATTCCTTGTTCGCGTTCATCGCCTCGGTCACTCCGTCGGTGAGGAGGCAGAGCACTTCGCCGGGCTTCAGGGCGAACTTCTCCCCCTCGAACTCGTTGTCCTCCACGGCGCCAACGGGGAAGTTCGTGCATCCCTGCAACTCCGTCACCTTGCCATCCACCCCGCGCAGCACGGGAGGGGGGTGGGCGGCGTTGACCAGGGAGAGGGTGTAGTCCGTGGTGTCGAGCAGCAGGTAGATCAGCGTGATGAATGACCCTTCCGACCCGGTGGCGTTGAGGTGGTCGTTCAGGAGGCGCACGACGGTGGCCGGGGGCGTGTCGTTCATCGCCAGCGAGCGCGCGTCGCTGGTGGTGCGCGCCATCATCAGGGCGGCGGGGATTCCCTTGCCGGCCACGTCGCCGATGATGATCCCCAGCTTTCCCTTCCCGGTCTGGATGAAGTCGTAGAAGTCGCCCCCCACCTCCAGCGCGGCGCGGTAGGTCGCGCTGAACTGCATGCCTGGAGCCTCGGGGGGCTTGCCGGGGAGGAAGGAGCGCTGCACCTGGCGGGCGAGTTGCAGGTCGCGCTCCATTCGCTGCTGGCGCAGCAGCCGCTGGTGCATCCGCGCGTTGGCGATGGCGAACGCCGTCTGGTTCGCCACCCCCGTGAGCAATTCCAGGTCATCCAGCGAGAAGCGCTTGTCCTGCCGCTGCGTGTCCAGGTGGATGATCCCCAGCACGTCGTCGTTGGCGATGACCGGCACGCACATCATGGAGCGGATGCGCAGGTTCACCACGCTCATCGCGGTCGAGAAGCGCGTGTCCGACATGGCGTCGGCGCTGAGGATGGCGATGCGGCCGCTGATCGCCTTATCGATGACGGAGCGGCTCGTGGCGATGGTGGCGGGGCCCGCCTGCCCGCGCTGCCGGGCCACGCGCGACACGAGTTCCTCTCCCTCATCCCCCTTCAGCAGAATGAAGCCGCGGTCGGCCTGCGGGAAGACCTGGAAGAGGCGGTCCATGATCTCCTCCAGCAGGCGGTCCAGGTCCAGCACGGTCTGGACGGCGTTGCCGATTTCCAGCACCAGGCGGAAGCGCTCGTGCGCGCGCAGCAGTTCCTCGGGCTTCGCCTTGGCCATGCCGGCGGGGGCCATCATGGTGTTCTTGACGCTGATGGTCTCCATCACCGAGGGCTGTTGGCTGGAGGGCTGGTCCACCAGGTCCACCTTCGACCCCAGTTGCGACTCATCGCCGAAGAAGCGGAAGACGAAGGTGTCGGCGAAGCGCACCGTATCGCCGGTCTTCAAAAGGGTGGGGCCGCTGATGCGCTCATCGTTGACGAAGCTGCCGTTGCCGCTCTTCAGGTCCTCCAGCAGAGTGCCCTGTTTCCCGGAATTCAACTGCGCATGGCGCCGGCTGATCGAGAGATCGTCGAGGCGAATCTCCGCATCCACGGCGCGTCCGACGGTCATCACCCCGGTAAGCTGGAAACGCTGCCCTTGCATCGGGCCTTCCAGACCTATGATCATCGGCATTGGTTCGCTCCTGTAAACATGCCCCTCGGATCATCAGGGATGATAGCGTGAACGGGGGCCATTTTCAAGGAGGGGGGGGAAAGGGGGCCGCGGTTCGCCCCCGGGCGGTGCGGCGCTCCCGCCCCCGGTTGGGCCACGCCGGGCGTCTGCCGCGTCCGCGCCCTCTTGCAAAGCTTCCATTCCGTTCCTATCATGGAGGGCGCGTGGAGAACGCGCTTTCTTCTGGAGAATCACACATGGCGCGAATCGCGGCCTATCTCATCGCAGCGCCGTTGCTGATCGGCGGCGTCGCCCTGTCCGGCTGTGCGGCTCATTCCCATCCGAAGTCGCCGGCGCGACCCCATGCGCTGGTCTTGCCCCAGACGCCCCCGGGCTCCGGCAAGGCGGTGGAGTTGTACGTTCCGCAAACTTCCGCCGAGGCGCTGGCGGAGGCGGCTCTGGAAGTGGCCGATGCCGATGCGCGCAAACGGATCGACGAGGCGATGGAGACGTTCGAGTCCGTTGCAATGCCGCCCGAGGGGGCGGAACGCGCCGCGATAGAAAAGGCGATTGAACAGCGCCGCGCGGCTGCGGCGACCTATAATGAGGCGATTGCGAAGTGCCGCGAGACCTACGACACTTTCCTGCGGACCTACCCCGAGAACTGGTACGCGCACCATCGGTACGCCTGGTTCCTCAGCGATGAAGGGCTGCGATTCGAGGCGGCGGAGCAGTGGGAGAAGGTGATCCAGTTGGAGCCCCGATTCCCCTACGCCTACAACAACCTCGGCACTCTCTTCAATCATATGGGACGCGATGGGGAGGCGATCCAGCTCTATCGCAAGGCGATCGAGTTGAAAGAGAACGACCCCGATTTTCACGTCAACCTCGCCGTGAATTACAGCACGCACCGTCAGGAGGCGATGGACCTCTACGGCTGGACCCTCCCGGAAACCTTCTGGAAGTGCATCGGCGAATACCGCCGCGCGCTGGAGTTGTCCCCCAAGGATACGGAGATCGCCCGCGACCTGGCGACTCAGTTCATTATGGCGAAGTTCTTCAGCGTCGCCGGGACGGCGGACGAGGCGCTGAAAGCGTACGACTATTATCTCTCGCTGAACCTGGAACCCATGGCGCGCATGGCGGCGCTCAGGGATGTCGGGCGCATCTACTTGAAGGAAAAGAATGACCCGAAGAGCGCGCTGGCCTGGCTGGAGAAGGCGCAGGCGGTCATGGAGGACGCCAGCGTGCAGTCGCTGATGAAGCAGGCGCAGGAAGCGCTTGCGAAGCAGGCTCCGGCGACGCCATAGCCGTTCTTCTTGTCACGGTTCTTGCTGTCCTGGTTGTCATTCATGAACAGGGCGCCGGGCCTTCCCACCATAAAGGAGCATCTTCTTGCAGAGCGACCTCGCGGAAGCGTTTCGCCGTGCCGGGCAGGGACACGTCTTGCGCTGGTGGGATGATTTGGATGAGGGGGGGCGCGCGCGGCTGCTTGAGCAGCTTCGGCAGGTGGACTTGCGCCAACTCGAGGAACTGGCCGCGCGCATCCGCTCGGACGGCTTCCGCCAGAGTGTGACAGGGCGCGTCGAGCGTCCGCCGTACGTTGCCGCCGCCGATCCCGCCCGCGCCGATGCCCGCGCGGCGGGTGAAGCGCTCATCCGCGCGGGCAAAGTGGCCGCCCTCGTGGTCGCCGGCGGACAGGGGACGCGCCTGGGCTTCCCCGGCCCCAAGGGGGCGTTCCCCATCGGCGCGATCTCGGGCAAGACGCTCTTCCACATTCACGCGGAACGACTCCTGGCCTGCCGCAGGCGCTATGGCGTCCCGATGCCGTGGTACATCATGACCAGCGACGCGACCGACGGCCCCACGCGCGACTACTTCCGCCAAGTCAAGTACTTCGGCCTGCCAAAGGAAGATGTCCTCTTCTTCAAGCAGGGGATGATGCCCGCGCTGGACCGCCGTTTCAAGCTCGCGCTGACGGGCAAGGATCAGATTCTCCTCAGCCCCAACGGGCACGGCGGCACGCTGCCGGCCCTCGCGCAATCCGGCATGCTCGACGACATGGAGCGGCGCGGCGTGGAGGAGATCAGCTACTTCCAGGTGGATAACCCCGTCGTGCCGGCCGCCGACCCCGTCTTCCTCGGCTGCCACCATCGCGCCGGCGCGCAGATGTCCAGCAAGGCGCTCTGGAAGCGTGAGCCGGAGGAGCCGCTGGGCGCATTCATCCTGGCAGAAGGGCGGCTGGTCGTCAAAGAGTACAGCGACCTCACCCCCGAGGAGATGAATCGGCGCACGCCCGACGGCAAGCTTCTCTTCGGCCTCGGCAGCATTGCGATCCATGCCCTCCGCGTGGATTTCGTCCGCGAGGAGACCGCCGGCGGCTGCAAACTCCCGTTCCACCTGGCCGAGAAGAGCGCCGCCTGCCTCGACGAGCAGGGGCAGCTCGTTGCGCCGCAGGGGAAGAATGTCTACAAATTCGAGACGTTCATCTTCGATGCCCTCGCGGATACGCGCAGCTCGGTGATTCTCGAAGTGCGCCGGGAGGAGGAGTTCGCGCCGGTGAAGAACGCCGATGGGAAGGACTCCCCGGCGACCTGCCGCTGCGGAATGACGCTTCTGTACGCCGCCTGGCTGGAAGCCGCCGGGGTTCGCGTTCCGCGCGACGAGAAGGGGCAGCCGCTCCATCCCATCGAGATCAGCCCCCTCTACGCGCTGGATGCGGAGGAATTGCTGGCCCGCAAGCCCCGGAAATTGAAGCTGGACGGCCCCCTCTATCTGTGCCCGGAGGCGCGATGACCGAGCTGTCGCCGCCGCTCACAATCGCCGTCATCCATCGCCTCATGCGCGGCTATCCGGAACGCTGCCTGCGCAGCCTCGCCCCCCAAGCGCCGGAGGGAACGGAGTTTCTCCTGCTGACGGATGACCTCGATGGCGTGAAGGGGTGCGGCGAGGTCGCGCCCGGACTGCGCGTGCTGCCCATTCCCTCGGAAGATCGCGCCGCTGCGAAGAACAGGACGGTGGAGGCGGCGCGCGGGGAACTCCTGCTGATCGTCTCATCCGATTTCGTTGCAAGCGACGGCGCGGTTGGAACCCTGCTGGACTTCCTGCGCGGGAAGGAGGCATCGCCGCCGAGGAATGCGGACTGTGGAGCGGAAAGCGCAAGTTGTTGCAGGGGCAAGGCATGCCTTGCCCCTACAGACGGCCGCAGCGCCCCCGCCGTGGCCTCGGCGCAGATTCTGTACGAGAACGGGATGCGTCGCCGGACGAGCTACCCATTTCCTTCCCTCCTGCGCGCGATCAGCCCGCTCCCGCGCGTGGCGCGCCTGCTCCGGCCGGGCAAGCGCCCGCCGCTGAGCGCTCCGCCCCGGCCGGCGGAGGCGTTGCGCGTCCGCTTCCTTGCGGGCCGGACGCAGACATTCCGCGCCGTGGGGCCGTTTCGCTCCGGGTACCGGTTCGGGTTCGAGGATGTCGAATGGTCCTGGCGCGCCGCGCAGCTTGGTGTGGAGCGCTGGGAAGTTTCGGAGGCGCGCGCGCATTGTCTCGCGCCGCAGCTTCATGGAGTACTCTCCCCCGCGACGCGGCTGGCGATTGAACGTTCGCGGCAGCGGGTGGTTGCGGAGAGCAGGGGGGCGGCGTACGCGCTCCTCTTCCGCTGCGTTTCCCGCGCGAAAGCGCTTGTTCTGTGGATCGCCTCGCTCCTGCTGAACCGCCTGCTCTGCGGGCGCTCAACCTTCCTGGCCAACGCGGAAGCGGTCCATCGCGCGCTCTGGCAGATGAGTTCGGCGGAGACGCTGCCGGAGGACGCCGAATCGCGCGTGCGGTGGGACGCGGCGGTGTAAACGGCAAACGGATGAATGGCGAATAGGGAATAGCCAATTGCGAATGAGCCGCTTGGCTTACCCGCGCGGTGCTCTGACGGTACGCCAGCAGTTTCATTGCCAATTCACAATTCGCTGTTCCCTATTCGCTATTGATCCGTTCCTCCCCTTGCCTGATTCTTCTTGTTTCCTCTCCCCGCCGGATGGTAAGCTCTTGCCTTATAAGTGATGGCGCCGTGGAACCATACAACAGCAACAGGAGCCGCGACCATGATCACGCTGGGAAAGAAAGTCTCGTCGTGTGTGGCCGTCGCGATCGTCTGGGTAGTCGGAAGCGTCTGCCTGCAACTGGTCTCCCTGGGCGTCCTCTTCGCCCTCCTGCGAAAAGAGCCGACAGCACCCAACCAGGCGGCGCAGTCCATGGAACTGTGGCTTGCCGCCGCGATGCCGCTGATCGCCTGCCTGGGCGGAACGGCGGCCGTCTGGATACTTCGCAAAGCCAGCGGCTGGCCGAAACTCCCCTTGCCGACGCTGTTCCTTCGCGCGCTTGTCTTCTCCATCTTCGCGCTGGCGCTGCTTCCCGCGAAGAACATCTTCCTGGTCGCCGGCGTGGCCGACGTGCTGGCCATTATCGGAGCGACGCTGCTGACCTGGCGCGAAGCCACCCGCAATGAACTCGGCACGCACGTCTTCCCCGGTTCGTCGAGGAAGGAGGGGGAGTGACGGGGATAATGACGAATGACGAAGTCTGAATGACGAATGGGCCGGAAAAGGGGTCAGGCTGCTTTTCGGTCGTCTGAAAAGTTGCCTGACCCCCTTTTCCTCCGGACTTCCCGGCCGACAATCGCCTTTCGATCAAAATGAGAAAGCGCGTGACGTTATGAAGAAGGGGTCGCCCAAGGGTGCGGGCAGGAAGCGGATGAAGGACCACGGACTCTCCATCAACATCTCCTGCCCCTGCCGGCAGCCGCATTGCCCCATCCGCGGCAACTGCGTGCTCTGCGTCCAAAACCACCTGACGCACAAGCGCCACCTCCCGGAGTGCATCCAGAACCTGCTCCGCCGCGACGTCGAGTCGCTGGCGCGGATGATGGAACTGACCACAACGGATGCCCGTCCCCTCGACGCCCACTGGATCGCTCTGGACAAGAAGGAATTTCTGCGCCAGACGTTGGCGAGACATCCGGGTAAGGGCGGGAAGAAGCGGGGCGCGAAGGGGAGTTGAGTATGGTGTTCGGAACTCAGGAAATAGGTCGTGTCCCCAGATATGCCCAGATATCAGGTGGCCGACTATTGCGCACAGGCAATCGCTTATGAGGTGGGAAAATACCCATGTCCATGCCCCTGAAGTATTCCTACAAATCGTTTGTGCTTATCGTCTTTGTGTTAACAGTTGTTGTCGTTGTCGCGTGGAAAATATCTTCTAGTCAGAACATTTCAACACAGAGGCGAGAACACGTCAGGGCAACGGGGGTTTGGAATAGTCGCACCGTAGAGCAAATTCGTGACGAAAGTATAGCAAGGTATCGGGAATACCACCTTCTTAAACCGCCGAGTGTTCCCCCTTGGGCTATTGGAGCAGATTTGGCGGCATTCACAATGATTCAGTGCGATGATAACTTGGAAAAGCGGGATCCCTTGATAATACGCGCGGGCGCCTTCCTTTGGCCTGATACACAGCTTAGTGGTCCCATCGTTTGGCTTGATCCTGACAGAACCGTGGATACACTGGTTCTACTGGCTTGTCAGGGAGATAAAGCGTTAGAGATATCTGAAAGATGGCCTGTAAACTACCGCGGCGTTAGCGCATTCGTTGACGTCCGCGTGCTATTTAAAGAAGTCCCATTTGAAGATTTGTGGAAGACAAGCGAGTCCGTGTTAGAGCCGCCATTTCCTTATCGCAGATCCATTATTAAACTGTCCGACCCTGTTCCCGCCAAGAACGTTTTTGTGATACCTGAAGGCGCTGAGGTAAGAATTGCCGTTGCAGTTGAAGACATGGAGGGTAGGCGCAGCAACTTCATCCCTCTAGAAATAGGGCGGTTCGACAACTTTTATGTGCTTCCAAAGGAAGTACTAAAGGAATTAGAGGACAAGGGGGAATTGCCCATCCCGTAAACTCCACGAATTCGGGGGAAATCCGGGCAGAAATCCGGGGAAATCCGGGGGAAATCCGGGGACACGACCAATTTTCCCCACCTTATTGCCGGCCCGCTAAGCCTTGCCGTTTCATGCGTGTGATTCGTCATTGCCCCGGAGTTCTGGGAGTTCTATGGCGTTCTGTTGAGTTCTGTGGACACCATACTTAGCTCCGGCTGCAGGCGTCGTTGCCCTAACCGGCGCTAGTTTGTGAAGGCGGAGGGCGCAGCATGCTGCGCCCCTACAATGTCGGAGCGGCCTGCCGGTTCTCTTCACGTTGCCCCGTCTACAGCGCCCGGTAGCCGATATCCCTGCGGTAATGCGCGCCATCGAAATGGATCATGCTGACGGCTTCGTAGGCGCGGGCGCGGGCGTCGGCGATGGTGTCGCCAATCGCGGTCACTCCCAGCACGCGGCCCCCCGCGGTCACCACGCATCCCTGGCTCATCGCGGTCCCGGCGTGGAAGACCATCACATCCTTCAGCTTGGCGGCTTTCTCCAGCCCCTCGATCGGCTTGCCGGTCTGGTATTCGCCGGGGTAGCCGCCGGAGGCCATCACCACGCAGATGGAGGGGCGCGGGTCCCACTCGATGGGGGTGTCGCTGAGCTTCCCCTCGGCCACGGACATGAACAGCGGGGCGAGGTCGCTCTTGATGCGCATCATCAGCGGTTGCGTCTCCGGGTCTCCCCAGCGCACGTTGTATTCCAGCACCTGCGGGCCGTTGGAGGTGAGCATCAGGCCGGCATAGAGGACCCCCTGGTAGCGGCGTCCTTCGCGGCGCATGGCGTGGATCGTCGGGACGAACACGCGCCGTTCGACCTCCGCGCGCAGTTCCGGGGTGATTGAGGCGACGGGGGAGTAGGCCCCCATGCCGCCCGTGTTCGGGCCTTCATCCCCGTCCAGCGCGCGCTTGTGGTCCTGCGCCGGATCGAGCAGCAGCAGCGCCTTGCCGTCGGTCAGAGCCAGGAGCGAAACTTCCTCTCCGCGCAGGCACTCCTCGATGATGATCCGGTCCCCCGATTTGCCGAAGATGCGCCCCTTCATGATTTCGTTGACGGCGTTGTGCGCCTCGGCGAGGGTGGAGCAGACGATCACCCCTTTGCCCTTGGCCAGCCCGTCCGCTTTCACCACCACCGGAGCGAGGGACTTCTCCAGGGATTCATGCGCGCTGTGCGCGTCGTCGAAGACCTTGAACGCCGCGGTGGGGATATCATGCTTGTGCAGCAGCTTCTTGCAGAAGATCTTGCTGCTCTCGAGCTCGGCGGCGGCCTGGCTGGGGCCGAAGACTTTGAAGCCCTTGGAAGTCAGTTCATCCGCCAGGCCCATGGCGAGGGGGTCCTCGGGGCCGATCACCGTCAGGTCAATCTGTTTTTCCCGCACGAAGCGAACAATCCCCATGTTGTCCTGCACGCCGATCTGGACGCACTCGGCGTGGCGCGCGATGCCCGGATTGCCCGGCGCGCAATAGAGTTTGGTGAGCAGGGGGGATTGCGCGAGTTTCCAAGCCAGCGCGTGCTCGCGCCCGCCGCCGCCGACGATGAGGATTTTCATTCCGTTCTCCCAAGGATGCTTGCGAGTGAAATGGCATTGTAGCGGGCTGGGCGGAGTCGCGCAAGCAGGGGGGAAGCCATGCATCCCATCGGGACGCCGTGGTGCGACGCTCAACGCAAAGATTTCGCGGACGTTCTTCTTCTGGCGTTAACCACGCTGACCCAGGTGCCGGCGGCGGTCAGCAGAAGAGCCGCTCCCCAAAATGGGAGCGCATACGGCGCTTCTTCACGCCGCTCACGCCACCAATGATACCGTGCAGCCACCTCCTCGAAATTGCCGCTTTCGCGCCCGATTTCGTCAATGATGTAGATGCCGCCACCCGCGAAAGTCGCGGTTGTTGTGACCGTAAACGTATTCTTGGTGGACGTTACGGAGTAATCCGTGGCCCTAAAGTACATCCCTTCCAAGTCGGCCGGTCCGATACCGATGGACTGAAGATCATTGCCGCGCGCAACCGTAAGATCGGGATACGCTCCCTGGTGATCGCGCGCATAGTACTTCAGTGCAGTACGGATTGTGCTGGCGTCCACGCGTCCCTCGCTGAAGGGCGCTGAAAGACTGTGCGGGGCGTACGGCGCGGCCAAGAATCCCGTAACATAACCAAGAAACGCCAGTATGAACAGCATGTATTGCAGGTGAGTAAGGGAGAGGTCGCGGTGCTTGGATGACGGGTGGGAATCTCGCACAACGGTCGGACTGGCTTGCTGTGGTCGTCCTTGCTGATCCACTTCCGACGGGCTCCTGCGTTTTGTGGACTGCGGCGGCAACGACGGCGCTTTGGTCTGGCGCGGACTTGTTTGCGCAAATGAGCAACCGGCTCCTGCCGGACGGACGTTCCAAAACAGGGGGAACAAGTCCACGTCAGGCTGATTATGGGGCTATAACAACGCCCTCGGCTCTATCGGCTGAACGCCCCCGCGCTCAAGGCCGGTCCCTCCGCGTTCTCGACGCGCACGTCATACGTGGCGGCGGGCAGGTTCGCCGGAACGGTGAATTCGATGATGCCGTCGCCGCTATCGGGGTCCATGCTGGAGGAAACCACCTTGCACTTGGCCACGAATGTGTCATTGATGAGGGAGACCAGCGGCTTCTTCGTTCCAAAGTAGCTGCCGTAAATGGCGATAGTGTCCCCAGGGACGCCGCTGTCGGGGGAAAGGCTCGCGATCTCCGGCGCGGCGAAGGTGAACGCGCCATCCGCCAGAATCACCGGTGCGCCTTTGGGCTCCTTGCGCAAGACCCGGAGGTCATGCAGGCCGCCAACGGAGTCCTTCGATATAACGCCCACAATCTCAGTCGGAGTCCAACTGGTGACTTTGAGCGACACGGGCTTGGGCTTGACCCCGCCCGGCGTGAATGTCACGGAGCCCGGCGTCTCGCCGAAATGGAAACCTGTGATAGTGATGTTGCTTCCGGCGGTGCCTTCCGATGCGGCGACGACGGGGGTGGTGACCACGCCTGTGATCCGGGCATTGTCAATGTGGATATCGTTGCCGTTGTCCCCCTGGGCAAGAAAGGCGACGTAAAGGTTGGAATATCCTACGTACCCCGACAGGTCCACGACGTGTTCGGTCCAGCCCGCCGTGGCGGCGTAACGGCGTATGGGGGCGGAGGCGTCAACGAAAGTGCTGGCGTTGGTCGTGCTCACTTGAACGGTCAAAGTGTCGTTGGCGGAGGGGAACGCGCTCTCCCGATACATCATGAAACTGACGGAGAGGGAGCTATAGCCACGGGTGTCAA
Source organism: uncultured Planctomycetota bacterium (assembly GCA_903901045.1). Taxonomy (GTDB): domain Bacteria; phylum Planctomycetota; class Brocadiia; order CAIUPP01; family CAIUPP01; genus CAIUPP01. The sequence goes on along the minus strand of CAIUPP010000023.1, from coordinate 20,767 downwards.
TCGCCGACTGAAAGGCACGGACGTACCCGGTGCTGTTTGCCACGGTAAATCGCAGGAGGTAGGGCTTGGAGTACGGCGCAACTCCCGCGGGGTTGGTCGTAGTTGTCGATCGACCTGCGTCTACTCCAGCGCCGGAGGGTTGCCTGGACAAACTGAACGTCTTGCCGTCGTAGTTCTGCTGGTAGACGACATCCTGCGCGAACGCGCCGGCGCACAGAAGGAATGCCGCCGCCAGGGCGCTGGAGATAATTTGCACAGCAGACCGCTTTTCGGACTTCTTCACGGACGCCTCCTTGTCGAGCCTGTATTGACCCCGCCGAACCTTATGGCCGGCGGGAAGTTGTGCGCCCATATGATACCTTCCGGAATGGCAGAAGCAAACGAAAGTACTGCCCAAAGCGGCCGTTTGCCGCCCGGCGGCCGGCCTACGGAAGGCTGGGGCGCGATAGAGCGCCCCCTCCCCGGTGCGTCCCACCGGCATACAGCGGGCCTATAACCATACAATTTGACCGGAAATGCTGCGCAACCCTATTGAAACTGAGCGCTTGCGTTGCTATCATTCCCTTAACAATTCAGTGGCGTTCATGAGTTACACCGTTGCGGGGGAAGTGCGTTGCCACTGCGCTTTACGTGTCCATGCGGGCAGAAGATCAAGACGGTTGACGGCACGGCGGGCAAAAAGGCGCGTTGCCCGGGCTGTCAGCGTCGTCTGGTCATTCCGCAAAGTGACGACTACACCACCACGGCGGTGGAAGCCCAGGACACCGAGGCGATTGTCGTGCCGCACGGTCCCGCCGACGCTGTTTCGTCTCCAACCCCGGTCGAAAGCGCGGTTCCCAGGACCCTGTCGCGTCCCCCCAGCAGTTCCAAGGGGCTCGTGCTCGTCGTGGATGGCGACCCCGTTGACCGGGATAAGACGGTGGATATTCTGCGCGTTCACGGGTATGCTGTTCTGGAAGCGACCGACGGCGTGCATGGGCTCGACATGATCCGCACCCATCATCCGGACGCCGCCATCGTGGACGTGAGGCTCAGCGGCATCAGCGGGTTCCAGTTGCTTCAGCAGTTGCGGAACTTGAGCAACACCGCGAACAAGGAAGACTGGAGCATGCCCGTTCTGGTGACCGCCAATCGGTTGAGCGGGCGCGACAAGCAATATGCCATATCCATCGGCGCGGAATCGTTTCTCGTCAAGCCGCTCTCGCCGGCGCAGCTTTGCCCCCGGCTGGAAAAGTGCGTGGAGAAGTATCGCACCCACTGACGCGCGGACGTTCCCAGCGATCCATTCACTCGAGCGCGGAGTCCCTTCCCGGTGAACGCCCAGGCGGAGAACGTATTGGCGGCGGCGGGCTGCGTGCGCATGCGCAGCGGCTACCTCCACATGCTCGACCTGCTGAGCGGCCTGGCCGACCGGGGGGCCGAGGTGACGCTGCTGTGCGGCTCCATCGCGCCGGAACTGGCCGGCAGGCATCTTCCCTTCCAGGTGTTCTACTGGCATGACGTCGTCGGCCACTGGCCGGTCGCCAACCCGCACGACCTGGGGAATTTCTGCGCCGCCCAGAAGATCCGGCTGATCCACATCCACGGCGTCGGGCTGGGCCCAACCGTCCGGCGCGCCATCCATCACGCCGCGCTGCCGGTGGCGTTCACCCCGCATTCCGAAAGTTCCGACCGCCGGGCCGTGCGGACGCTGGCGCAACTTTCCCAGCGCGCGGTCGCCCTGAGCGAATATCGCCGGGAAATGCTGGTCAACTACTTCCGGCTGCCGCGCGAGAGCGTTCGCGTCATTCCGCCGGGGGTGGAGCTGGCGCACTATGAAGAGCGGCTGCCGCAGACCAACGGCCACGCGCCGGTGATCGGCACGGTGGCGCCGTTTGAGTCGGGGCGCGGGCAGAACCATTTCATCGAAGCCGCCGCCCAGGTGATCAAGTCCGGGCGGGAGGCGGAATTCGTCGTGGCCGGAGACGGGCGCGAGGAGAGCGCGCTGCGCCGCCTGGCCGCTGCGCTGGGGATCGCGAAACGCGTCACCTTCGTCACGGGCCTCACCAATTACCGCAGCACGATTGCGGTCTTGGATATCTTCGTCCGCCCGGCCGTGCGCGGCGGCATGGGGTACACGATCCTGGAGGCCATGGCGATGGGGAAGGCCGTCCTGGCCACGGCCACCGACGACGTTCCCGAGATGATCGATGAAGGGCGCTCCGGGCTGATGGTCTCGAAGGGGGATTCGCGCGCGCTGGGGGAGGCGATGATCCGCCTGCTGGACCGGCCGGAGCTTTCCCGCCGCCTGGGCGCGGGCGCGCGCCAGAGCGTGGCGAAGGAGTTCAGCATGGACAACCTCGTTCAACGCACGGTGGAGATGTACGACGAGGCGAAGGATGCTTATTCCCGCAAGGAGGAGGTTCCCCTGTGAAGGCTGCCGTCATCATTCCGGCGAGGTTCGCCTCGACGCGTTTCCCGGGCAAGCCCCTGGTCAAGGACCCCTGGGGCAAGCCGCTGATCCAGTACGTCTGGGAGGCGGCGGTTCAGGCGGAGGGGGTCGAGCGCGTGCTGGTGGCCACCGACGACGAGCGCATCGCGAACGCCGTCCGCGGGTTCGGGGGGAAGGTGCACATGACCTCCGCCGCGCACCACTCCGGCAGCGACCGCTGCGCCGAGGTGGCGCGCACCCTGGACCATGACGTCGTGGTCAACCTTCAGGGGGATGAGCCGACGATCAAGCCTGATATGATCGCGCAGACGATCCAGCTTCTCGAACAGGACAGGGAATGCGTCATCTCCACGCTCGCGGGGCGGATCGATTCCGAGGAGGAGTTGCGAGACCCCGGCGTCGTCAAAGTGGTGGTGGACACGCGCGGGCGAGCGCTGTATTTTTCCCGTTCGATCATCCCGCACGTGCGCGGCTCCGAAACCCCGCTGCGCGACAGCCCCGCGCCGCACCTGCGCCATTACGGCATTTACGGCTATCGGCGCGACTTCCTTCTGGCGTATAATCAGCTCGCTCCGCACCCGCTGGAGGAGGCGGAGAAGCTGGAACAGTTGCGCGCTCTGGCGAACGGATATAAGATTGCAGTCGGTCTGACGGCGCACCGGACCATGAAAGTGGATACGCAGGAGGATTTCGCCGCATTTTGCGCGACCCTGCGGTCCGAGCGCACCAATGAGAGAGAGACATAAATGGCCAAACACATATTTGTAACCGGCGGGGTGGTCAGTTCACTCGGGAAGGGGCTGACCAGCGCGGCAATAGGGATGCTCCTGGAAAGCCGCGGGCTGCGCGTCGCGATGCAGAAGTTCGACCCGTACATCAACGTGGACCCCGGCACCATGAGTCCCTACCAGCACGGGGAGGTGTTCGTCACCGACGACGGCGCCGAGACCGATCTGGACCTGGGGCATTATGAGCGGTTCACCAGCGTGCGCATGAGCCGCGACAGCAACTACACCGCGGGGCAGATTTACTTCAACGTCATCACGCGCGAGCGGCGCGGAGAGTACCTCGGCCGCACGATCCAGGTGGTGCCGCACATCACCAACGAAATCAAGGACGCCGTCCGCCGCATCGCCAAGCCGGGGATCGACGTGGTCATCACCGAACTGGGCGGCACGGTGGGGGACATCGAGGGGCTGCCGTTCCTCGAAGCGGTCCGGCAATTCGGCCAGGAAGTGGGCCGCAACAATGCCGTCTTCGTCCACCTCACGCTCATCCCGTACCTTCGCTTCAACCAGGAGATCAAGACCAAGCCCACCCAGCACTCCGTCGGCAAGCTGCGCGAGCTGGGCATCCTCCCGGACATCCTGATCTGCCGCACCGAGAAGGAACTGGGCGATGACGTGCGCGAGAAGATCGCGCTCTTCTGCAGCGTCGAGCGCCGCGCCGTGATCGAGGAGATCGACCTGGCGGAAAAGAGCACCATCTACGAACTGCCGCTCGTCCTGGTGCGCGAAGGGCTGGACAACCTGCTGGTCGAGAAGCTGCAACTCCCCAGCAACGGTCCGGGCCTGGACCGGTGGAAGGGGATGCTTCACGTCCTGCAGAACCCGGAGCATGAGGTGACCATCGCCGTCGTGGGCAAGTACATCCACCTGAACAGCGCGTACGAATCCATCTACGAGGCGCTGACGCACGGCGGCATCGCGAACAACGCGCGGGTCATCAAGCGCAAGATTGAGGCGGAGGAACTGGAAGGGGGCGACCCGGAGAAGCTGTTCGCCGGAGTGCAGGGCATCCTGGTGCCCGGCGGGTTCGGGATGCGGGGCATCGAGGGGAAAGTGCGCGCCGTCCAGTACGCGCGCGAAAAGAAGATTCCCTATTTCGGCATCTGCCTCGGGATGCAGTGCGCCACGATCGACATCGCCCGGAACATGTGCGGGCTGGAAAATGCGAACAGTTCGGAGTTCGACGAGAACACCCCGCATCCCGTCGTCTGCCTCATGGACGAGCAGCGGCGCGTGGTGAACAAGGGGGGGAGCATGCGGCTGGGCGCGCAGCCCTGCATGGTCGCGCACAAGAGCCACGCGCGCGCGGCGTACGGCGCGGACAAGGTCATGGAGCGCCACCGCCACCGCTACGAGTTCAACAACGCCTACCGCGAGCAGTTCGAGAAAGCGGGGGTGCAGTTCAGCGGCCTCTCGCCCGACGGCAAGCTGGTGGAGATCATCGAACTCGCGCACCACCCCTGGTTCGTGGCCGTGCAGTTCCACCCGGAGCTGAAGTCGCGTCCCATTGAAGCGCACCCGCTGTTCAAAGGGTTCGTGGGCGCCTCGCTGGCGTACAAGCGCGGACACCGGGCGGAGTGAAGCGACTGCCGCGGAGTTGCCGTTGTCCTTGCCGTACCCGCAGTCCTTTTTGTCCCTGTTCCCTGATTTGCTAGGAAGTTGACATGGCCGACCAGCACGATACGCCGGAAGTCGAGAACGCAGAAGAGCCTGCCGGCCGCCCGCCGCTGCCGGCGGCGAGCCTCAAGACCTTCATTTCCGGCCTGGCCGGCCAGGTGCTCATCAACCTGGGCCTCTTCGATAACCCCGCCACCGGCAGGAAGGAAATGAACCTCGAAGCCGCCAAGTACTCCATCGACCTGCTCCAAATCCTCCATGATAAGATGAAGGGGAACCTCACGGAGGAAGAGGAGAAGTTGATGAACGTGATGCTCTACGACCTACGGACGCGGTACGTCGAGGCATGCCGGTAGATACGGAAAAGGGGGTCAGGCAACTTTTCGAACGATCGAAAAGCAGCCCGACCCCTTTTCCTCTCCCGACGCTTTTTCCCTTCGCTTGACATCCTGTCCCAATCGGGGATAATGGCAGCAGACGCAGCCCGGCGCAGCCGCCGTCGCTCGCTTTTGCAACCCATTGTCTTCGCTGAACATAGCCGATGAAGCCCGAAGATTTCGTTCATTTGCACGTCCACAGTCATTTCAGTTTGCTCGACGGCGCGTGCAGCATCAAAGCGCTGGGCAAGCTGGCGAAGAAGCACGGCCAGAAGGCGCTGGCGCTGACCGACCACGGCAACCTCTTCGGCGTCGTCCAGTTCTGCAAAGAGATGGACTCCACCGGCGTCAAGCCGATCATCGGGCTCGAAACCTACGTCGCCCCGCGGGACCACAAGGAGCGGCAGTCCGCCTCCAACGGCAGGGACAATTACCACCTCACCCTGCTCGCGACCGACGCCGCGGGGTACAAGAACCTCATCAAGCTCTCCTCCATCGCCTACCTGGAAGGGTTCTACTACAAGCCGCGCATCGACTTCGATCTGCTGGAGCGCCATCGCAAAGGGCTGATCGTTCTGAGCGGCTGCCCGAGCTCCGAGCTGTGCCAGAACATCCTCTCGGGCCGCGCGGCGGAGGCCGCCTCGGTCGCGGCGCGCTACGCGGAGATGCTCGGCAAGGAGAATTACTTCATCGAGGTGCAGGACAACGGCCTCGATGACCAGCGCGTCTGCATGGAGGCGCTGGCGAAGATCGCCGGCCAGCAGGGGCTGGGGATGGTGGCGACCAACGATATCCACTACGGCGAGAAGGAAGACGCGAAAGCGCAGGAGGTGCTCCTGTGCATCAACACCGGCAAGACCATGCAGTCGGCCGACAGGATGAGCTTCGGCTCGCAGGAGTTCTATTTCAAGTCCGGGCAGGAGATGATCGAGCGCTTTGCGCACTTGCCGGGCGCGGCCGAGAATACGGCGACCATCGCGGAGCGCTGCAACCTGCATCTGGACTTCAAGGCGCGCCATTTCCCGCATTTCGATCCGCCCAAGGGGCTGACCGACACGCAGTACCTGCGCCATCTCTGCGAGAAGGGAATCGGCTGGCGGTATGGCAAGCCTTCCGCCGAGGTGACGCAGCGGCTCAACTACGAGTTGGACGTCGTCGACAAGATGGGGTACAGCAGTTACTTCCTCATCGTCTGGGACATCATCAACTTCGCGCGCAAGCAGCGCATCCCCGTGGGGCTCAGGGGGTCCGGCAACAGCGCCATCGTCTGCTACGTCCTGGGGATCAGCGACGTGGACCCGCTGAAGTACTCCCTGATTTTCGAGCGCTTCCTCGACCTGGAGCGCCGCGAGCCGCCCGACCTGGATATCGACATCTGCGAGGTGCGCCGCGAGGAACTGATCAAGTACATGCGCGAGAAGTATGGCCATGACAATACCGCGCAGATCATCACTTTCGGAACGATGAAGGCGAAGGCCGTGGTGAAGGACGTAGCGCGCGCGCTCGGTTGGAGCGTGGCCGAGGCGAACGACCTGGCCAAGCGCATCCCCGCCACGCTCGGTACCACGCTGGCCAGCGCCCTCGAACAGGATGAGACGCTTCGGCGCGACAAGAAGAGCAACGCGCGCATCGGCGAACTGCTCGGCTACGGCGAAAAGCTCGAAGGGCTCGCCCGCCACGCCAGCACACACGCCGCGGGGGTCTGCATCGCCGACAAGCCGCTCACCGAGCAGATTCCAATCTGCAAGGTCAACGACATCGTCATGACGCAATTCGCCATGAACGATCTCGAAAAGGCCGGGATGCTCAAGATGGACCTGCTCGGCCTGCGCACGCTGACCATCGTGGACAAGGCGCTCGACCTGATCGAACGGCGCACGGGCAAGCGCCTCGATCTGGAGCAGATACCGTTCGACGACAAGCCGACCTACGACCTGATGGCGCACGGCGATACGAAGGCGGTCTTCCAGCTTGGCTCGTCGGGCATCCAGGAGTTGCTGCGCAAGCTGAAGCCGCAGAACATCGAGGATGTCATCGCCATTGTGGCGCTCTACCGCCCCGGCCCGCTTCAGAGCGGGATGATCGACGACTTCGTCGCGCGGCGCCACGGCGAGAAGCCGGTCACCTACGTCGATCCGCGCCTCGAACCGATCCTGAAAGACACCTGCGGCGTGCTGGTCTACCAGGAGCAGATCATGCGCATCCTGAACCAGCTTGGCGGGCTCTCGCTGGGGGACGCGCTCAGCACGATCAAGGCGATCGGCAAGAAGCGCCAGGCGGAGATTGACGCGAAGGGGGAGGCGTTCATTCGGGGGGCGCAGGAGCGCAAGATCTCCAAGCAGAACGCCACGGCGCTGTTCGATTTGATCCGCAATTTCGCGCAGTACGGCTTCAACCGCTCGCATACCACCCCGTACGCCTTCCTGGCCTATCGCACCGCGTACCTGAAGGCGAACTACCCGATGGAGTTCGCCGCCGCCGACCTCACCTGCGAGATGAGCCACAGCGACAAGCTCAAGGAGCACGTGCGCGACTGCGTGCAGATGGGCATCCACATCCTGCCGCCGGATGTCAACGAGGGGGAAGCGCACTTCACGGTGGTGAAGGACAAGGCGATCCGCTTCGGCATGGCCGGCGTGAAGAACGTGGGGGACAAGGCGGTGGAGGCGATTCTGGAGGCGCGCGGGAAAGAGGGGCCGTTCAGCAGCCTCTTCAATTTCTGCGAACGCGTCCCGAGCGCGGCGATCAACCGCCAGGCGCTGGAAACGCTGATCAAGGCGGGGGCTTTCGACACCATGCCCGGCAGCCGCGCCCAGAAGCTGGCGGCGCTGGAGGACGCGATGCGCATCGGCGTGCGGGCGCAGCGCGACCGGCGCAAGGGGCAGAAGAGCCTCTTCGGCTCCACCGAGTCCTCCGGCCTGCCCGCGGACCCGCCGCTGCCCGATGTCAAGGACTGGCCCGCGGGGGAGGTGGGGCGTTTCGAGAAGGAGGCGATCGGCATGCGCCTCAGCTTCAACCCGTTGGACCGTTACCAGCGGATCATCGCGCAGATCGCCACCTCAGCCGCCGAACTGCGCGAAGCGCCCGCCAACGACGCCTGCATCATCATGGCGGGCGAAGTCATAGAAATGCGGCAGTTGCTCACCAAGCACGGCAAGGCGATGGCGCAGGTGCAGATCGAGGACCTCACCGGCAGCGTGCGCTGCGTGGCCTTCCCGGAGACCTATGAGAAGTACGCCGCGATGCTCAAGGAGGATGCCATCCTCCTGCTCGTGGGCGTGGCAGACCGCTCCAGCGACCGCCCCGGTCTGCAGATCAAGGAAGCGCTGCCGATAGCGGAGTTTGTTCGGCTCGTCGATAAAGTTAGAATATCGCTCGACGCGGAGGCGGTGGGGGCGGAAAAACTCGGGAAGCTTCAGGAGTTGTTGCAGCGCCACTCCGGGGAGAAATTGGTCTTCCTGGAGATTACGCAACAGGATGGCCAGCGCGTGATCGTGCAGGCTGGGCGCGATAGCGCGGTGCGTCCGACGGAGCAGTTCGTGGCGGAGGTGGCCGCTCTGATGGGGGAGGGGCGCGTGCGCCTGATTCCCCGGACGATCAAAGCGGCCGCGTATGGCAATGGGCGAAGGTACCAGCCATAGGACGGACGGTTCGGATCAAGTTTACAGGGAGAACGCAGTGGCTGCCAAACAACTGACTTATGTGCTCATCACGCCGTACACGCTGTTCAAGAGCCGCACGGGAGGCATCATCGGGCGCATCCTGGCGCTCAGCCGGAACGTCCAGTTCGTCGGCGCGCGCATGTTCGCCCCCTCGGACGAGATGATCGACAAGTACCTGGAAACCCTGCAGTACGACAATTTCCCCCCGGAAATCCGCGAAGCGCTCGCGCGGTACGTCGACACCAACTGCCGGCGCGAGAACCCGTTCGGCATCACCAACCGCATGATGATGCTCCTGTTCGAAGGCCCCGACGCCGTGCGCTCGCTGCGCGAGGATGTGGTCGGCATGCTCTCCACCAACATGCGCGGCGACACGATTCGCGGCACCTACGGCGACTACGTCCTCAGCCGCGACAAGACCGTCTTCTTCGAGCCGGCGGTGCTCATGCCCACCACCACCGAGGCCAACCGCCGCCAGCTTAAAGTCCTCAGCGACTTCGCCATGACCGACGGCGGCATTCTCACGAACATCGTGCAGTATCCGGCGGGCGCGCCGGTCGAGACGACGCTGGTCATCATCAAGCCGGACAACTTCGCCAAGCGCTCCAGCCGTCCCGGCAACATCATCGACGTCTTCAGCCGGACCGGCCTGTACATCGTCTCGGCCAAGCTGCTGCGCTTCAGCCGCGAACAGGCCGAGGAGTTCTACGGCCCGCTCCGCTCCATCTTCGTCCGCAAGCTCTCCGGGCAGGCCGCCGACCGCGCCGCCAAGGCGCTGGGACAGACGTTCAACTTCGAGATCACCGAGGAAATGAAGGGCAAACTCGCGGACGTGCTCAAGGAGCCGAACGCCGATTTCGAATTCCGCAAGATCGTCAGCTACATGACCGGGCAGGATGAGAGCGGCGCGACGCTGCCGTTGCAGGAGCGGGGCAAGTGCGTGGCGATGCTATACCAGGGGGAGAACGCCATTGCCAAGATCCGCCAGCGCCTCGGCTCGACCAATCCGAAGGAGGCCGAGGAGGGGACGATCCGCAGCCTCTACGGGTACGACCTGATGAAGAACGGCGCGCACGCCTCCGACAGCGCGGAGAACGCCGAGCGCGAGCGCAAGATCGTCGGCCTCTGGCAGGAGGGGGCCAGTTGCGAATCGAAGGACTTGATCGACAAATTCCTGGCGGATGAGGGAAAACGCTCGTGATTCTGGAACGTTTCATCGTCGGTCCGGTTGAGACGAACTGCTATCTGGCCGCCTGCGCGGAGACCCGGCAGGCGGCCGTGATAGACCCCGGGGATGAGGGTCTGACCCTTGTCGAGCGCTGCCGCGACCTGGAGCTCGACGTGCGCTGGATTCTGATCACGCACGGGCATGCCGACCACATCATGGGCAACGAGGCTGTCAAGTTCGCCTATCCCGAAGCGCGCATCGCCTGCCACCCGGCGGACGCGCCGTTCCTGACGGATGCGCAACTGAACCTCAGCGCCATGGTCTGCTTCCCGGCAACCAGTCCCCCGGCGGAACTGCTGCTGGAGGAGGGGGCGACGGTCGAGGTGGGGCGCATCAGCTTCCGCGTCATCCACATCCCCGGCCATACCCCGGGCGGCATCTGCTTCTATGCCGAGGCGGTGCCGGCGGTGGGGGAAAAGCCGGTGCTTTTCTCCGGCGACGCCCTCTTCCAGAGCGGCATCGGCCGCTGCGATTTCCCCGGCGGCTCTCAGCGCGCCCTCGTCAATGCCATCCGCCAGAAACTCCTCATCCTCCCGCCCGAAACCCTGGTCTACCCCGGCCACGGCGAAGCCACGACCATCGGCGCGGAAAAGGAGAACAACTCATTCCTCTAGAAGCGGAGCGGTCGTTGCGTGCCGCCGTGTGTCGTTGCTGTTGTCGTCGTTGTCGTACATTGAACGTTGGACGTTGAAAGTCGGACGTTGAACGTTGAGTCCGTTTCTCTGTTCACACGCTATGGATGGGAGAACGCTTTACCATGAAGGTCATTTCCGGCATTCAACCCTCGGGTGAATTGCACCTGGGCAACTATTTCGGCGCGATCCGGCAGTACCTGAAGATGCAGGAGGAGCATGACTGCTTGTTCTTCGTCGCCAATTACCACGCGCTGACCAGCCTGCGCGATGCGCCGCGCCTGCGCCGGTTGAGCGTGGACGTGGCGATGGATTACCTCGCGCTGGGACTGAAGCCCGAGCGCGTCGGCATTTTCCTCCAATCCGACCTGCCGGAGGTTTGCGAACTGGCCTGGATTCTCTCCACCGTCACCCCCATGGGGCTGCTCCAGCGCTGCCACGCGTACAAGGACAAGGTGGCCCAGGGAATTCCCTCCGACCACGGGCTGTTCGCCTACCCGGTGCTGATGGCCGCGGATATCCTGATTCACCAGACCGGCCTCGTGCCGGTGGGGCAGGACCAGAAGCAGCATGTCGAGGTCTGCCGGGACATCGGCGAGCGCTTCAACTCCCTCTTCGGCGAGACGTTCAAGCTGCCGGAGCCGTACATCCTGAGCGATGTGGCGATCGTGCCGGGCACCGACGGGCGCAAGATGTCCAAGAGCTACGGGAACACCCTGCGGATGTTCGAGCCGGAGAATACGCTGAAGAAGAAGATCATGGGGATTCAGACTGATTCCACTCCCGTGGAATCGCCGAAGGACCCGGAGAAGGACAACCTCTTTGCCCTCGTCAAGCTGCTCGCCTCGGATGCGGAGCGCGCGGAGATCGAGCAACGCTATCGGCAAGGGGGGATCGGTTACGGGGAGGTGAAGAAGCGCCTGCTGGGGATGTTCCTGGAATACTTCAAGGAAGCGCGGCTGCGCCGGCAGGAGTTGGAGAATGACCCCGCCCGCGTGGAGCGCGTTCTGGCCGAAGGGGCCGCCAAGGCGCGCGCGAGCGCGGCACCGACGCTCAAGGCCGCGCGCGCCGCTGTCGGGCTCTGAGCCGCCTGGTCATCCGGCGGCAGGGCGTTAAAACGAACGACGACCGGAAGCCCAACAGGTTCGCCCTGTCTCCTCCGGCCGTCGTACGCTCCGCAGTTCCATCGCCGCGCCTACTGCACGACGATCGTCGCATGCTGCGCGTCAATCGTTATCCACCACTTGCCCATCGCCTTGCCATTGCCGTTCCGTTTGTCATTGTAGAGGTGGACGGTCATCTGGCTGGAGGTGATGGTGTACACAGTGCCGTTGTTCAGCGGGTAATTCTGCCCATCAACCGTCATCACGTTCTGGTTGGCGTTGCCCTTCGGCTTCACGTAGACGACCGTGGCGGAACCAGTGTACTCAAGCCAGTTGGAAGCGAACCCGGCCCCGGTGTGCGGCGTGTCAGCCGCCAGGTCGTCCCGCGTGATATGCGTGCCGTTCGGCAGCGTCAGATCGAATTCGTACACGGTCTGCGAATTACTGGGATTGATGTTGATGCTGCCGCCGACGGAGTGCCCCGGCGGGAGCGTGGTCGTTGTCGTCGTCGTAGTAGTCGTGGTCGTGGTTGTCGTTGTGGTCGTACTCGTAGTCGTTGTAGTGGTCGTGGGCGATCCGGACTTCTTCTGGAACGTGATCACTACGACGAGGTCCTGGAAGTCCGCCCATGCGTACTTCGTGTAGTCGGTGTCGCTGCTGAGCTCGAAGAGCAGAATGCTCTGGTTCTGGGTCAGCGTGACCTTGCTGTTCGCGTCAATGTAGTTCTGGAGGTAACTCTTGACCGACCGCTGGCCGGAGTAGCCGTCGAAGCTGGGCACGGTGTCGCCGTTGCGGAGGACCCAGACATGGCCTGACCTGTCGTCCGACCAGTACTGATTGGTGATGTACTGCATGCACTTCCCGCCCACGCTGATCCGCGTCCCGGAAGCGACGTTGTCGAGGGTCACAGACTCGCCGCCGCGGACATCGGTGGTAATGACGGTCTTGGCGCCATCGTTAAGGCTGTACAGGGCCTCAACGGGGATGCGCGGGCCGCCCGCGCCGTACTGAATCTCCGAGCCGATGCAGAGGATGGTGGCCAGGCACGTTTCGCTCGGGATCACGTCGCCGCCGGTAATGATGAACGGAACGGGCGGCAGCGTCGTGGTGGTTGTGGTCGTCGGAGTGGTCACCGTCGTGGTGCTTGTCGTCACGGTGGTCGTCGTCGTGGTCGTCGGCCGCAAGGTCGTTGTGGTCGATGTGGTCGTGGTGGGCGGCAGCGTCGTCGTCGGCGGCAGCGTGGTCGTCGTCGTGGATGAGGTCGTCGTCGTGGGCCGCAGAGTGGTCGTGGACGTGCTGGAGGTCGTTGTCGTCGGCGCGAGAGTCGTCGTAGTCGGCGGCGGCAGGGTCGTTGTGGTCGTGGGCGGAGGCAGGGTTGTAGTCGGAATATAGGGGGTGACGTCGCTGACCGGGAGTGTGGCGACCGCCAGCGTGCCGTTGAACGACTCATCGGAGAAAGCCTGCAACTTCTCGACATGCCCGTCAAGATACAGATAGTTGGCCGCATTGGCATGCCGAGCGCGGATTGCCTGCGCCTGCCATCCCGGCGCGCGCTGCCATTCCCCCTGCACGGCATCCACGTCGCCGTCGAAGAAGGTTACGGTGTTGACCGGGAATGGCACACGCGACGCATTGCGATAGGCGACCGGGAGCATGATGTTATAGCCGTAGCTGGAATAACCTTCGCCAAGCACCCCCGTCGACTTCTGGAGGGCCACTTTTCGGGGAGTCAGGTCCGTCGGGCAGACCAGGGAGGTGCTGACCTCGCCGGACAACACCGTCGTGTCCGCTGCATTGGGCGTGCGCAGATCGATCTGGTAAGTATTGCCAGACCCCTGATACTTGTAGTACACATCCGGCAGGACCCCATTGGAATTGATCAGGCAGACGGCGTAGGCCTGGCCGATCCCTTTGAGATTGTTGGCGCACACGGCCGTTCGGGCGCTGGCGCGCGCTCTGAGCGCGAAGGGGATCAGTATCAGCGCCAGGATGCCGCAGATGCCCATGACGACGAGCATCTCCACCATCGTCAGGCCAAACAGTGACGTTTTTGCGTGTTTATGCAGTGTAAGACTCATGACAGCTTGCTCCTCAGCGAAAACTCTGGACAGAACGCAGTTACGGATAGAGCAATTTGCGTGCCAAGATGAAGGAAACCCGCGCCAGTATTAGCTTAACCGCGTTTAGCTCTTTAGGCGTGGTCTCTTGGCTGTTGCAATATGGAGCGGATTGTGTGCAATACGCTTCAGCCTGCTACAGCGATATGGGTTACGTCAAACCGCCGTCCGCTGCGGGTTCGGAGTCGAGGGCCCTTCGAGTCATCGCCAGGACAAAAAAAGACGGCTGGAAGCCCAACAGGTTCGCCCTGTCGCTTCCAGCCGTCAACCCGTCGGCGACCAGACTACTTGTCGTCGCCAGGTTTCGTGACCTTGATGGTTACATTTGAGCCGGTGATTTCAACCCACCATTTGCCCATCGCCTTGCCGTTGCTGTTCCGCTTGTCGTTAAACAGGTGCACGGTCATGCTGTTGGAGGTGAAATCGTAGATGTTGCCGTTCTTCAGCGTATATGCCAGCCCGTTCACCGTCAGGCCGTTCATGTCGCCGTTTCCTTTGGGCTTCACGTGAACCAGGGCGGCGGGGCCGTAGTACTCAAGGCCCACGGGGTAGAATCCCGCGTGGGGGGCGAGCACGGTGTCGCCGTGGAGATTGTCGCGCGTGACGGTGAACCCGTCGGGCAGTGTCAGGTTGAACTCCAGGCCGGAGTTGTTGCTTGGGTTAATGTTGATCATTCCGCCGACGGCGAAGGTCGTCGGAGGGGGAGGAGGCAATGGAACCGTCGTGGTCGTCACGTTCGGGGGCAGCGTAGTGGTTGAGGCATACACCGGCGTCGTCGTTGTAGTGACCGGGTTGGTGCTGCTGGGGAGGTGTGAATACAATGCGACGGTGCCGTTGAATGACTCATCGGAGAACGCTTCCAGGCGCTCCACGTGCCCGTCAAGGTAGAGGTAATTGGCGGTATCGTTCATGTGACGCAGGCGGATTGCGCGCCCCTGCCAGCCCGGGATTCGCTGCCATTGCCCTTCGACGGAGGCTGCGTCGCCGTCAAAGAATGTGACGGTGTTGACCGGGAAGGGGATTCGGGACCAGTTCCTGAAAGCCACGGGAAGGCTGACGTTGTACCCGTAACTCGTCAACGTCGTTCCCGTCGCGCCCCCAATGGTTTGGGAGGCTACTTCGCGGGGGGTCTGGTCGTTCGGGCATACCATGGCGGAACTGACCTCCCGGGTCATCATCCCCGTATCAGCCGTATTGGGGGCGCGCATGTTGATCTGGTACGAATTTCCGGAGCCGGAGTAGGTATAGTACACGTCCGGGAGGGCGCCGCTGGAATTGAACAGGCAGACGGAGTAAGCCTGCCCCAGCCCTTTCAAGTTATCCACGCAGACGACCATTCGGGCGTTGGAGCGCGCCTTCAGCATGAAAGGAATCAGAATCAGGGCCAGGATGCCGCAGACGCCCATGACGACGAACATCTCGATCATCGTCAGGCCGAGAATGCGCTCACCGATGGACCTTTGTATTCGATTCTTCATCTGTTTCGGCGCCTCCGCGCAAAGATTGCATAGAAAGCGCTACTCTTTGTAGCAATTCCTATGCCGTAACGGGAAGGAACTAAGCAAGTCCTTTCCTGGCCGAGTCTTCTTTCCGGCGCCAAGTCCGTGCCTGTTGCGATATGGAACAAGATTCGCTGTCACGCGTTCCAGCGCGCAACAGTTGCTCAGACCACGTCAAACTGCTTTCCGCACCGCGTGCAGAGATAGCTCCCCTTCGCGCCGCCGGCAATCTGGTGTTCCTGACCGCAGTGCGTGCAGGGGGCGACGGTCATTCCCAGGGGGCCGGGCTCGACGCGTTCAGGCGCGGGCCGCAGGGGGGCGGCGTACTCCGGCCCGAATTGCGCGAGGAAGTAGAGCGGGTAGGCGCGGATCCAGAGGAACATCGGCTGCATGATCGTCTGATTGATCACCGGCAGCGCGCCGATGAAGCAGGTGCAGCAGATCACCGGCAGCATGAGCATGCCGCAGGCCATGCCGACGAGCACCTGCATCAACCCGAAGAGCGTGATGATCCACAGGTTCCCGCGCGAGATGCGGCGCAGTTCCTGCCATGCCTGCGGAAGACTCATGCCGCGCAGATACATAATCGGCGCAAGCAACTCCGAAGCGACATACTGCACCAGCGCCCACCCCAGAAAGACCGGCGTCATCGCCAGTACCGCCAGGGCGATGGGGGGCACTTCCGCCAGGCCGAGGGAATGGTCGCGGAGTGAGGGAAGCAATGCTTTCAAGAGCATGGCTCCGGTCGCCAGCACCGCACCCCAGAAAATGAGCCCGACCACGAGCCGCAGCAGGAAGAGTTGCCTGGCCTGCTCGCGCGTTCGCCGCCAGGGTTCCGCCACCATGTACTGCCGCCGCACGATGCAGTCGATATACATGAAGAGGCCGCGGCTCCGGAGGTACGTGGTGACGACGAACAGGCAGAGCAGCAGAAGGAGCGCGGCGGCGGCGCACCAGATGACCAGCGTCATGTGCGCGTCGGCGAAATGGAGCCCGGTGTCCACCTTGGAATAGAAATCCCCGGACGTGGGGGAGGCTCGGAACTGACCCGGCGTCGGCGGGAACGCGAAATTACAGCCTTGCGGCGCAAGCATGGCGAGCCACGCCACGAAGCCGAGCGTGAACCATCGGGAGAAGTTGAAGGGAAAGAGCATCCCCTTCATGTGGTCCCAGGCCTGCGTCAGCGGGGGCATCACCTGTACCGGCGAGGGATGCTGCGGCCCTGCGGGGGGCAATTGTGGCGTCTCCATTTCTTCTCCTCAATGAACCATGCCGTACCACCTTCCTAAATTCCGCTCCGGATGTCAATAGGGAGGATAGCTTGCCGCCGACCGCGCCGTGCGATTAGAATGCGACGGGCGGGTTGCGCAGGCGTCCGCCCGGCGGCATCGCGCATTCGCTTGTGCAAGGAGACGGCTTTGGAAATGCGGCGCGGGAAGCTCCTGGTCGGGCAGTCGGGCGGATGCACGCAGGTCATCAACGCAAGCCTCGTGGGGGTGATCGAACAGGCGGCGAAGTCCTCGTCGATCAGCGGCATCTGGGGGGCGCGCCACGGGGTGGAGGGGATGCTCAAGGGGGAGATTGTCGATCTCTCGCGCGAGAATGCCCGCACGCTGCAGACGATCGCTCGCACCCCGGCCGCGGCGCTGGGCTCCTGCCGGCATCGATTGTCCGATGCGGAGGTGCGCGGGGTGCTGGAGCGGCTCCGGCGGTGGGGGGTGAGCCACTTCATCTACATCGGCGGAAACGATTCCGCCGACAGCGCGCATCGCTTGTCCCGCGCGGCGGCGGAGAGCGGCGGCGGCCTGCACGTGGTCTCCGTCCCCAAGACGATCGACAACGACCTCCCGCTGACCGACCATTGTCCGGGCTACGGGAGTACGGCGCGCTTCATCGCCTCCGTGGTCGCGGACACGGGGGCCGAGACGGAGTCGATGCGCAGCGTAGAGCCGGTGAAGATCATCGAAGTGATGGGGCGCAACGCCGGCTGGCTGCCCGCGGCGGCGGCGCTGGCGAAGCGCAGCGAGTTTGACGCGCCGCAGTTCATCTGGCCGCCGGAGATCCCCTTCGACGAGGCGAAGTTCCTGCGGCTCGTGCGCGGCTGGCTCGGGCGGATCGGCTACTGCGTGGTGGTCGTGAGCGAGACGATCCGCGACGCGAAAGGACGCGCCGTAGCCGACAAGGGGCGCGCCGCCGAACGGGACGCGTTCGGCCATCCCCGGCTCGTGGGCGCAGCGGAGTATCTGTGCGAGTTGGTGAAGGACAAGGTGGCGGTGCGGGCGCGCTGGGACAAGCCGGGGACGATCCAGAGGATGGCCTCCGCTTACGTGTCGGAGAGCGACCTGCGCGAAGCGCGCGCCTGCGGGGCGTGGGCCGTCCGCTGGGCGCTGCGGGGGCGCAGCGATTGCATGGTGGTCATGCGGCGCGCGCCGGGGCGCGGCTATCGCATCTCGTACGATACCGTGCCGCTCGCCAAGATCGCGAACTCCGAAAAGCGTCTGCCCGCGGCCTGGTTCGACCGGCTGTCGATGCTGCCGCGCAAGGCGTTCCTGGATTATGCCCGCCCCCTGGCAGGGGAGGGGCTGCCGGAGCATCCGCGCCTGCGGAACCTGAGCGCGCGAGGGATCTGACGGATGGTGCGAATCCGACGGATCGAGCGGGAAGAGCGCCCTGCTTACTTGGCCACGCGGCCGATGAAGCACTTCAGGTAGCCGGTCTCCGGGCAGGAGGCGATCACCGGATGGTCGGCCGATTGGCCGCGCCGCTCCAGAATCTGCAGCGTCGCGCCCACCTCGGTCGCCGCGTCGTTGAGCATCATCAGGAACATCTCCGGGCTGACGTGGCCGGAACAGGAGCAGGTGACTAGGATGCCGTCATCCTGGAGCAACTGCATTGCCAGCAGATTCAAATCCCGGTAGGCGCGCAAGGCGCGCTCCATGCCCGCCGCGCTGCGCGAGAACTTGGGCGGGTCGAGGATGATCCCGCCGAACGTCCGCCCCGCCTTCTTCAGCGAGCGCAGTTCGTCGGCGATGTTCGCCGCGCGCACCTGGGCGTTGGTGATGCCGTTCAGTTCGAAATTGCGCTGCGCCAGTTCGAGTGCGGGGGCGCTGCGGTCAACGGCTAGGAGTTCGGTCGCGCCGCCGGCCTTGATCGCCGTGATTCCAAACGCGCCGGTGTAGCAAAAGGCATCCAGCACGGTCCGTCCCTTGAGGTAACGCGCCGAGGCGAGCCGGTTCTCGCGCTGATCCAGGAAGAAGCCGGTCTTCTGTCCGCCGGCCAGATCCACCATGAAGCGAATTCCGTCCACGGTGACTTCCAGCGGGCCGGCGGGGGCCTCGCCGCGAAGAATCCCGCGCGGCATAGCCATGGCTTCCTTCTCGGCGGTCTCATCGTCGCCATGGTGAAGGATGCCGCGCGGCTGGAGGAGTTCCATCAGGCAGTTCAGAATGGCCTCGCGGTGCGCCGTCATCCCCGCGGAAAGGAACTGCGCGACGAGGTAATCGCCGTACTTGTCCACCACCAGACCGGAGAGGCCGTCCGATTCGGAGAAGATGACGCGATACGCCTGCGTGGCGGAGAGGTCGAGCACGTCGCGGCGGAGGCGGATGGCGCGCTCGATGCGGCGACGCCAGAATGTGTCGTCGACGGCCTCATCGCGCTCCCAGGTGAGCAGGCGGACGATGATCTGCGAATCCGGATTGAACAGCCCCTTGCCGATGAACGTGCCGCGGTCGTCGGCGACAGTCACCACGTTCCCTTTCGCCGGGCTGCCGTCGATGCGGCCGATGGCGCCGGAGAAGACCCAGGGATGCCGCATGAAGAACGGCTTTGCGCGGCGCGGCTTGAGGAAGACCGTCGGTGTTTTTGCGGCGTCCATCATGTCCTCATTTCGTTCCAAGCAGGCGCACAGCCACCAGGGTGATGACTCGCGCGAACTGCACCAGTTCTTCCAACTCGACGTATTCGTCCGTCATGTGCGCTAGTTTGACGTCGCCGGCGCTGAAACCGACCGCGACCACGCCGCGGCTGACCAATTGTTTCGTTACGGTCGCGCCGCTCATCCCCATCAGGCTCGCGGGCCGTCCCGTTGCCGCGAGGGTCGTTTCCTGAATGATGCGCACCAGCGGGTTATCGCGCGCCACTTCGGTGGCGGGCAGCGCGGAGAGCGTTTCCATCTCGAAGCGCGCTTCGGGCAGGTCGCGCGCGGTGGCATCGGCCAGTTCGCGAAGGCATGCAAGGTACTGCTCCGCCGTCTGGCCGGGCAGGAAGCGGAAATCCAGAACGGCGGAGGCGATGCCGGGGACCACGTTTGGCGCGTGGCCGCCGTTGATCATCCCCAGGTTGCAGGTGGGGGGGCTGAGCAGGTCATGCGGCACGGCGGGCAGCCCGGCGGCGCGCACGCGCTCCAGCAGGGCAATCAAGTTCCAGATGGCATTCACCCCGCGATGCGGCGTGGAACCGTGCGCCTGGCGTCCGTGCGAAATGACCTTCACGTGCAGGAGCCCCTTTTCCGCGACGTCAATTTCCTCCATCTCGCCGCCGATATCCGGAACGATGGCGTAATCGGGGCGGATCAGCTTTTGCTGCATCAGCCACTCCAGCCCGAGCGCCGAGCCGGTTTCCTCGTCGGCCACTCCCGCCAGCAGCACCGTGCCGGTCAGGTCGGCGCATTCCCTGAGACAGGCCCCCGCCAGCGCGATGGCGGCCATGGGGCCTTTGTCGTCGATGGCGCCGCGTCCGTACATCCGGCCGTCGACGATCGTCGGCTCGAAGGGGGGATAGCTCCAGCCGTCGCCGGCGGGCACCGTGTCCAGATGCCCCGGCAGCAGCAGGGTCTTGCCGCCCGAGCCGACGCGGCCGATGAGATTCGTCCGCCCTGGCGCGGCCGCGAAGCTCTCGTGAGGAATCTCGAATCGGTCGAAGAATGCCGCCAGGACCTTCGCCGCCTCCGCCTCGTTGCCAGGCGGGTTCTCCGTGCGCGCGCGGATCAGGTCCGAGAGCAGTTCGACCAGCAGCGGCCGGCGTTTCTCGATCCAATGGCCGATGAGTGTTTCGAGTTCCATCAACAGCGCTCCATGTTGTTTGCGGAAAGAATTGTGCAATACGGGACATGGGCGAATGACGAAGCACCAATGACTAAGGAAACATCAACGACGAAGCGCCCGGCGTGTAAGTTACGCCTTCGTCCTTCGTCATTAATTGTTGAAACCACGGCCTCTGGCCGTGCGACGCTGGAAGGCTTTGCCGTTCCAGCGAGGCCGTAAAAGAATTAGGCTCTCACAATCGAAGGCCCGGCCAGGCCACGAAAGGAGA
>CAIUPP010000022.1 GCA_903901045.1 uncultured Planctomycetota bacterium | reverse complement strand
GTCGGGCGTTACGGCGCGAAGGCCTCCGTGAATGAGAAGGGCGGAATTGGCTGGGATGGGCACAGCCTCCAGGGGGCCGATGTGATTGTTCCGAAGTTCGAGTGGGGCGAAACGCATTATCTGTTCTGGACTCCCATGAACGCGGAGTGGGCGTACAAGAAGGTCCTGATGGACCTCACCGGCAAAGTCAACAATGGGGAATTCCGCGGCTTCGCCGCCGGCGAGGTGCTGTTCATGGGGGCGCGGGGGCGCCGCACACCGGAGACGACCCCCTACTGGGGCATCGACTATCGGTTCGCCGCCTCCCCGAACCTGACCGGCCAGACCGTCGGCGACATCACCGGGATCGCCAAGAAGGGTTGGGAGCTGATGGACGTCCGGTATGAGGAGAAGTCCGATGACGAATTCGAGATCACGATCCCCGTGCCGGTCGCCGTGCTGATCCACAAGGTCTATGAACTGCGTGATTTCTCTCTCCTGACGATTGGTACAGGAATATGAAGCCGGTATCCCCCGGACAGAAGATACGCATTGCGGCGTCCGACTGGAATTCCATGCAGGAGGCGGCGGACGCCTTCCGCATGAGTAAGCTCAGCGGCGGCTCGGGCCGCCCTACCGCTTCTCCTCCGGAACGTTTCCGCAACGACGGCGCGACCGCCATCCCTCGTTATGGCGTCGGCTGCGTCAGCGGTGCGGCGTATCAAGGGGTCAACCTGGTCCAACAGGCAACGGACTCTGGAAGTTCCAGGCTCGTCATCGCCTCGGCGCCTTGCAGTCCCGGGAAGTTGTTCGAGGGTTGGACCGAGGGGCTGCACCCCGTGCGCGTCAGCAACTGGGCAGGTGTTTCTATCGGCGACCGCATCGGCGCGCAGGTCGGGTCATGGGACGCCGTCGCCGACGCTCAGGGCCCGATGATGGTCACCGGCAAGCTGGCCACCCCTCTGGTCGTGGCGCTGTTCGTTGGGCAGGCGGGATTGGTTGGGCCACAGATCACGCTGGCCGGGCTGTACGCCGCGCCGGCGGCGGGCTGCATCGCGGAAATCACCGGCTGCGAGTCGGACCGTCCCGTGTTTATGGGGACTCGTCCCACACGCACGGGATTGACGAACTTCGTCATCCTGACCAGCGCGCTGTCCGTCGGCGCGACGGGGAACTGCGTCAGCGATATCGGCGCGGAGGCTACCGTCCTGGCGGCCGGGACGACCGGCTACGCCGTAGGCGACTCGCTCGGCGTGGTGAAGGATAGCTGGTACGCGACCGCCAACCGGCTCGGTTCTATGGAGATCATCGGGTTGGTTGGCGTGGTTACGGGCAATACGCAATGCCGCGTGCGGATCACCGGCAAGCGCGGGGACAACAAGATCGTGAAGCTTTCCGACGGCTCGTTCGTCGTTGTCGAGAGCATCGAGTTCGATGAAACCGTTTTCTCCGTCGCCGCGGGGGATGCTCCCGGCCTGACGGAAATCTCGTGAGACAGGCATGGCATGTCCAATTGGCAGGACTCTTTTCTCCAAGATGGGTTGGGTCCCGGGTGGTCCCATCTCGAGGATTGGTCTTGGGCGCCCTATATCGCGCCGGCGTACGGACCGTTCGGAATTGTCTGGGGGGGATTTCTTGGAGGCATCTATGCCAGTCGCACTGACCAACCCGCGATCAGCCTCTACGGCGACGAGATACCCAAGCGTTCCTTTCGTCTTTCGGTGGACGGCGACGCGGGAAACTGGGTCGGGTACTTCATGCCGAGTCCCGGCTCGGGCGGGCATCCCGCATACTTTCTCGACGAGGGGGTGGGATACGGCGTCATCCTTTCCGGACAGCCGAATCTCGACCACTACTTCCTGGGCCGCAACGTCATGCGGTACGTCCTCCCGATGGGATTTCTGGCGGTCTGCGAGTTCGTCAGGGTTGACCTGGGGGTTGAAACGCTTCTGTACTCACAGGCGTACAGCAATTACGCCACCGGTCCGCTTTCTCTGCACGTTTCACCGACGGCCATTCTGTTCACATCAGACCGGACCTACGGCACCGTCCGTCATAAAGAGGACGTCGCTCTGTCGGAGACATACGGCGGTCTGTGGGTCCGACGGCCCATCGACCATGATCCCCGCATGTGGTTCGCTTCCGGTGGAACCATACGCAAGTGGGGTGTTTCCGGGGAGTATCCCGTGCATCAGGTGATCAAAGGCACTCAGAACTTTCCAACCTCTGAGTACGCCTTCAGCGGCGCGGCGGCCGCGTTGGTGGACTACGGAACTTACCTAGACGCCAGTGAGTTCGCCACGTCATGGCTCGGTGACCGCAGCCTGCTGGTTGGTGCGGCGCTTGGGCAGACCGGGTACGGCTACAACTACGGCGATAACTTCGGAGGCTGACGGGGATGGGCAGGACCGGGACGATCAACTACGACCTCGGCAAGCACGCCGCCCACGACAGCGGGATCGCCGACGACCTGAACCTCAACTTGGACAAGATCGATACGCAGTTGGCGTTGTGCGACCCGGGGAAACCGGCGCTGCTTTATCCCCGGGTGATCGAGTACCGCATCCCCGGCGTGTCCGAGCGTCCGGTGGATGGCATGGGCGGAAAGGTCCATCTGGAGTTGCAAATCGTTGAGGATGACCAGCCGTGGGACGCGCCGATCGTCAACCTTTCCACCGCAACGACGCAGACGAACTGGAGTTACTGCGACGGCTCGGACTTCGCCGCGTTCCCCGCCGCCGGCGTCCTGGCCTACACCGCGCTGCTGGCGCCCGCCGAGGAGGGTAATCCGCTGGGGGCGTACAACCAGGCGGCGCTGGTGCCGTTCGGGGCCGTGGGCGCACGCGCGCGTTACAAGATCACCGCCGGACTGGCGGCAAGCAAGCTGTACCGTTATCGCATCCGTCAGATTTCCGTGCTCACTTCTGAGCCGTCTGATTGGGATGTGGGATCGTTCAGAACATAGGTAGGAGGATGTGAGATGAAGAAGTGCGCAATGGTCAGGCGTACCGTGTGCGCCGCGCTGGCCGCCGTGGTGGCCGTGGCGTTGATGTGCAGCGTGGCGTTGGCGGATTGGTCGGCGGACTATACGGCGTGGAAGGCACAGCCGGTCGCTCAGAAGTACGCGGGGAATAACCCGTTCATGACCACGTTCTCCACGACCGCGACCGCTGACCAACTCAAGACGTTCATCGCCGACAACCGCAGGGACGTGGACGTAATTCCCGGCGCGAGGGACTTCTGGGAAGCGGCGATCATTTACTTGTTCCGGGGCCGAGTCGTGCGCAACGAATCCACGAACTTCGCCGCGGACTACGCTGCTGTTGCGATGGGGGACGCCCCAGTTGTCGGTGCGAATGCGCGATTGTACGCCTTGCGATGTATGGCTTCACTGAACCAGACCAACCCCCTGGCCGATTCGGAATTGGCGTGGAGCTTGACCTGTAGGGATGGATGGAACCTCCTGGCTAATGCTCCCGATCTCTTCGTCTGCTTGCCGACGGAGAAGATGCTGCCCTTCGCCGAACACTTGGTCCACCAGGCTCCCGGGTATGCGGACCGCCTCACTCCTGCGCTCACGTGTCTGGCGAACAACTACGCGGGAGGCACACTGTCCGGGAAGGACTACGTGACCCTCCTGAACGGCGTGAAGATGGCTTCGGTCAGCCATCTGAACACCTTAGCCGAGGACAGCCCGGAGTACGCCTCGCTGAAGAAAGCGATCTCCGGCATTAAGACAAGCCTGGCCGAACTGCAAATCAGTGGCGTTCAGTAAGAGGGGCGCTACGACGCTCCCGAAGAGGGGCGCTACGGCGCTCCCGAAGTCGCATTCCCTTTCCATTTGGAGGACGTGTTATGCGGAAGATGTTGATGGTCAGGCGCAAAGTGTGCGCCACGTTGGTCGCAGTGCTGGCTGTGTGCGGTGTGGCGATGGCGGACTGGGCTGGGGATTACGCCGCGTGGAAGGCGATCCCCTTGGCGACGCGGTTCACAACCTCCCGGGACCAGGCCATGAAGGCCGTGGACGACGCGCCGGTCGCGAGCCTTGCCGGGGTCGTCCAGGATATCTCGGCGGTCGTATTCGATGCGCAGGCGTCCGGGGTCGTGCGCGCCTACGCCGCTGACGTTCTGTGGAGGACATACGACCGCCAGATGGTGGACGCGATCTCCCGGAACGACAAGCCCGGAGCGCTCGCTATCTGGACGAACATCGGGACGCTCGCTGACATCTATAAGACCCCGGACTTCTCCAGTTGGGTCTCCAGCTACTACTGGTACATGGCGACTTCAGATCCCAAGATGGTGAAGGCGGGGTTCGTCACCCAGGCGGAAATGGATGCTGACCTGGATGTGAGGATCGTCGCGATTCCCATGGCCGTCCGCATCGCTGCCGGAGACGCCCTCCCTGCCCGATACCGCCCCGCGCCGGCGGATGTCCTGGCCTTCGTCAGGGCCAACGCCAAGTTCGGGGAGAACCTTGCCCCTGCGTTCACCTATCTGGCCGACGCGTACACGAACGGAACGGTCTCCGCGAAGGACTACAACACGGCGCTCAAGGTGGTTATTCAGGCCTCCATCGACCGAATGAACAACATGGCGGCCGACGATCCCGCCCTGCCTGTTCTCCAGAAGGCGATCCGGGGATTCAAGACCAGTTTCGAGAACCTCCAAATCACTGAGAAGGGCAACCTCTAATGGACACGAGGACAAAGATCGCCGCTGCCGGTGCGGGAGCGGCGCTGGTAGCGGCATCTTTGTGGTTTCTTCCTACGGGGGACCGGCCAATGCCGGAGACCCAGAATCGGGCACAGGCTTCCTACAGCCAGATTCCGTGGGATGCCCTTCCCCCAATGGACCTGCCCACCACGGACCTGGGCGGGGAATCCATCGGCGTGACGGACCTTTCGGCCTCGGAGATATCAGCGAATTCGATTGAGAGTTCTAACGTCAGTGCGGTGAATGTGGAATCATCCAACCTGGCGTCAACGGACTTCGTGTCGAGCCTCGGATTGGCGCTCGCCCCCGGAGATGTCCAGTCCGCGCTCCTCGCGGCAACCCCGCTTGCGCGCGCGCAGCTCCTGGCCAGGGTCATCGAGACCCAGGCGCTCGCGGCTAAATCGGTCAGCTCCACAGACCTCCCGCCGGAAGTGCGCCTGAACAAGCTGGCCTCCATGCTCTGGCTGAAGGAGATGTTGAAGGAGTCACCCGACGACCAGGTGGCTGCGAAGTACCGAACGCTCTTCTCCGTGGCGAAGTCAAAGAACTCGGTCGAGAAGGCAACTCAACCCCCGTTCGTCACGGGGACGATCTACTGGACGGGGAAACCCGACTACGACCTGTCGAAGCTCCCCTTCCCCGTGATCGACGTGGACCCGAAGTACGGTCCCTACGCTAACTACGACTTCGCGACCTGGGTTCAGAAGATCGCCGCCGATCAACCCGCGCAGGTCGTCATCGGGTGGGGCAACGGCATCAATAACTTTGAGAAGCAGGACACGGCGCAATACCGGGAGTACATGACTCAGATTCGAGCCGTCGTGCGCGTGGTCCGGGAAGTGAGCCCGCACACGTTCATCTGGATCACGGCCTTCTACGGGCCGGGCGCGACCGGCGAAGCGACCTACAAGACTTGGATGCAGCACGTCGGCAAGCTCGGGGATGGAATTGCGCTGTTCAACGTCGCTTACTGGCAGGCCGTGCCGCAGTTCGCTGCGATCCGGCGACAGGTTCAGCGCGACTCCGGAGGAAGGCCCGTGTTCCTCCTGGGCTTCTACGGGTACAAGTGCTTCTTCCCGGAATCCGTCAAGCCAAAGGATTTCGAGGCGCGCATGGTGATAGCGGAGCAGGCGGCACGCGACGCCGGTTTTTCCGGATTCGTGAGGGTGGAACGATGAAACGAGTCTTGGGCCTGACACTCGCTCTGATCGCGCTCCTGGCTGCGCCTGCGTGGGCGTGTGTCGGAATCTACCCGCCCGTCGGACACATCGAGTCCGACACCTCCGATCTGTCCACCGGCCACTTGCAGGACGGCATGGGGTTCATTTCCAGCACCTCGACGATCTCCACCATCATGGGCATGGCCTGCCCGAACCACGTCTACGCCTCCCAGGCGGAAGCGGACACGGCGGGGCTTACCTACGAGATATGGCTGGCGGAGGACCTGAACGGTGACGGACGAATCAACGTCATGGACGACCTCACGGCCGTTGTTCAGGGTTTCTCGCTGTGGACACTAGGAATCCACGTGGTTTGCGACGGATCGCCGGGACACGTTCCCGGTTGGGACGGTCACGAGGCGAATCTGTTGCAGGGCGGTGTGACGATCAGCGTCGTGGCGGGCCGCGCGTATGTGGCCAAGCTGCGTATTTACGACACGGTAGGCAACACCAACACCGAGGTGGGCGGCTCCGATGTGTGGTACACCTCCGGTGCGGAATCCTACATCGACCGCAACGGAACTGTGTCGCAGGGGCTGGACGACAACGAAGTTCTCTGGATAAGAGTGCCGGTCAAACCGCCGCCGAATGTCGGCGGAGGTATCGGCACATTGCCGGCGAACACGACGACCAGCACCACGCCGAGCACGACGACGTCAACGACGACTACGTTACCTGGCGCGACGACGACCACTTCCACAACCACGACCACCACAACGACACTGCCACCAGGCGACCCCGCTCTCCTGTCCACCGGAGCGGGCCTGGAGCAGTGCAACGGCAACTACTACGAACTCGGCACCTACGCGGGGCAACCCAGCTACAAACACTTCTGTATCGCGCCCGTTGGGCCGAACCATGACATGGTGGTCTGGATCTGGTGGGGCTTTGACAACAAGTGGCGGATGGGGAACTGTCCGGGAGGGGCCGTCGTCTATTACTGGTCGCTCGCCTCCGCATGGCCGGAAGCCCCGATCCTCTGGCCGTGGTATGCCGTCGGCCCCTATGGAGTCGCTCCTACTCCCAGCACTTACTTCTGGACGCCCTGAACGGCGCCACTTTCGAACGCACGATGGGACCGGAAGCAATTGGGCGCCGTCTTGCAGGCCTTGTGCGAACTGGGACTCGATGAAACCTTACCGTCGTCCGCAACGCGCGTGAGAACAGACGGCAGCTGAAAGACCAAAGGCTAGTTCAAAAGATGGAGATGTTGTGAACCCGCTACCCGCCGATGACATGACGCCGTCAGATCGCCTGGACGAAGTCGCGCGCCTGCTGGCGCTGGCCATTCTGCGTCGGAAAGCGCGCCTGGAGAAAGATGCGGATTCCGGCAAGAATGCCCTTGCGTTCCACGGCGATTTGAGGCCTCATGTCACCCCGGAAGGAGGTGGATCATGAAGCAAAGCATTGTGGCGCAGGTCACGGAACTCAACGGCATGAGCGTGGGCCAGCTTGCCGAACGCTGGAAGGCCCTCTATAGCACGGAGCCGCCCCTGCGGAACCGCGTACATCTGATTAAGCGGTTGGCCTACCGTATCCAGGAGTTGGCGTATGGGGGGCTATCCGAAGAGACCAAAGCCAACCTTAGGAATATGGCCCAGGCCCAGGAGCCGAAGCACAAGGGTGGCCACGTCCCCGGCACCCGGTTTGTGCGCGAGTGGAACGGGGAGCGTCACGAGGTGACTATCACTCGCGACGGCTTCGAGTACCGTGGCCGGCCCTTCAAGTCGTTGAGCGCCGTTGCCAGAACGATCACCGGCACTCGGTGGAACGGCCCCGTCTTTTTCGGCCTTCGCAAGCAGGAGCAAGCCGCCTGATGGAAAGAACCATTCGCCCCATCCGATGCGCCGTCTACACCCGCAAGTCCACCGAGGAAGGGCTGGACAGCGACTTCAACTCCCTCGATGCCCAGCGTGAAGCAGGGGAGGCGTACGTCGCCAGCCAGCGGCAGGAGGGGTGGGTGCTCCTGCCGGACCACTACGACGACGGCGGATTCTCCGGCGGCAACATAGAGCGCCCGGCGCTCCAGCGCCTGCTGAAGGAAATGGAGGCGGGCAGGGTGGACTGCATCGTGGTGTACAAGGTGGATCGGTTGAGCCGATCGCTGATGGACTTCTCTAAGCTGGTGGAGATATTCGATCGGCACAAGGTTTCCTTCGTCTCTGTCACGCAGCATTTCAACACCACGGACTCCATGGGCCGGCTGACGCTTAACATCCTGCTCTCCTTCGCGCAGTTCGAGCGTGAAATCATTGGCGAACGCGTGCGCGACAAGATCGCCGCTGCGAAGAAGAAGGGCATGCGCTGCGGCGGCGTGCCGGTGCTGGGGTACGATCTGGTCGATGGCAAGCTGGTCGTCAACCCCCAGGAGGCCAAACTGGTCAAGATGGTCTTCGAGTGGTTCCTGCGGATCGGGTCGACCACGATCCTCGCCCGCCAACTCAACGATCAGGGCCACATGACCAAAGCCTGGACCACTGTCAAGGGCAGGGTACGCACTGGCAGCCCCTGGCACAAGGCCCATCTCTACCGCCTCCTCAACAACCGCACCTATTTGGGGGAGGTGACTCATAAGGAGAAGGTCTATCCCGGAGAGCAGAAGGCCATCATCGAACGTTCCCTTTGGGACAAGGCCCATTCCATCCTCGCGAAGAACTACCATGCGCGCAGCGCCAGCACCCGGGCGGAAACCCCGGCCTTGCTCAAGGGACTGATCCGGTGCGGGCACTGCGGCAAGAGCATGGGGATCACCTTTACGCGGAACAAGGGGCGTATGTATCGCTACTACCTCTGCCAAACGGCCTCCAAGAGCGGCTATGGCGCTTGCCCGGTGAAGACCATGGCCGCCGGTGAGATCGAGAAGGTGGTGGTGGACCAACTGCGCAGGGTCTTCAGCGACCCGGAGATCGCCGCGCGCGTGGGGAAGATGGTGGGAGAGAATATGCCGTTGGACGCGAAGGAAATCCGCGACGCCCTCCGAAACATCGACGAGGTGTGGTCCGAGCTATTCCCTGCTGAACAGGCCAGGATCGTCCAACTGCTCGTTGCGAGCGTTGAGGTCGAGGAACACGGCATCGTCCTGAACATTCGCCGCAACGGGCTGCGCTCACTGGTAATGGAATCAAACGGCCCCGACGGACAGGAAGGTTCGCAAGCGGAGGAAGATGATGGGACCCTGTCCGTTGCCATCCCCATGTCCTTCAAACGCCGGAGCGGACGCAAGGAAATCATGGTGCCTACAGGCTCCGCCCAAGCTTCCGAGGTCGTGGCGCCACCGCAGGAACCGCTGGCGCTCGCACTGGCGCGAGCATTCGAGTGGCAGGAATTGCTGGATACCGGAAAGGTCAAGTCGGCGGGCGCCATCGCGAAACAGGCCGGGGTCAGCAAAGCGTATGTCACGCGCATTCTGCGGCTAAGCCACCTGGCGCCGGATATCGTTCAGGCGATCCTCGACGGGCGCGAGCCGAGCGGCCTATCACTCGTGAAGCTGAGCGACCCAATGCCCATGGCGTGGGAGGAACAGCGCGTTAAGTTGGGGTTTCCGTCCATAGTAACATCGATCTGAATTATGCGTGAGGTGAATCGTGGCCAAGACGACAAGAAATGAATTTGGTCTCCCCAAAATGCTGGAGCAGAGTAAACACACTGAACCTATTTATCACCCACGGAATCTTAAGGTTGAACGCTCGACCTACACCCTCAAGAACGGTGCCTATCGGACCTGTCCGTTTATTCGTCTCAAGGGCCATTGGCTGGGCCTTGCCGGCTTCCCGATAGGTTCTCGCCTAGTTGTTGTAGTGCGTCGAGGATGCCTCACGATCCGATCATTGGGGTAGGTGTGGCAGCGCCAATCCGACAGCGGCGAAACGACACAGCGCCATACCACGCCACGCCACGCCACGTTCTCTGCCTTGCCGCTCCGGTACCCGATTTGGTGAATGAAATTGTGCAGGGAATGATCCAACTGAGCCATGACTGAAGAAGCTCATCAAATCGGCTCCGGAAGAACGGACAGATTAGCGACGAGAATGTTGCGTTGCCCGGCACTGTAGTTGCCTGGTTGCCTCCCCAACAATGTTATGTTCAGACAATCCGTGGCATCAACCAGTTGTAGTTCAACTCGCCAGACATACCATGGGAAGCGCACTAGTCCAGACTTCTGTGCCAACATCGCGGGCCTCAATTTCCCCATTTTCTCTTCCTGATGTCAGTGAGTTCTGATAAACTGCGTGCGTCCCAAAGAAACGGGCTGCTGGAAAGGGGGGCGCTCACAATGGGTCAGCTTATGGCGGCAGATGGGCAAACGTGGTGTACGCATTGATGCCACCGAAGGAGGGGAGATGAGTACCCCGCAGTGCTACGCACACACACTTGAGGGTGCATCGCCGGAGAACTGGCAACCCCTTGAGGCACACCTTGCTGGTACGGCAAAGCAGGCTTCGGCTTTTGCCGACGCCTTTAACTCCGCGGCGTGGGCGGCAAATGCGGCTTGGCTTCATGACATGGGTAAGGCAGTTCCAGCCTTTCAGGCATATCTGCTGCGAGAAAACAACCTCGACGCGTCGGAATACGATTCGCCGGGCAGCGACCGGGTGAATCATTCAAGCGCGGGTGCAGCCTACGCCGAGTTCAAGATCACCGGGCCTGCCGGCCGCACTCTGGCATATATCGCCGCCGGTCACCACGCGGGGCTTCCGGATTGGGACCCGACCAAGACTGGCCGCGCCGCCCTCCAGTTCCGACTTGAGGAGGGCCGAAACGACCTTGCCGCAATTCACGAATTTCCGAGCGCAATCAGCGCGCGCCTATCCACACTTACCCGCCCGCCTGCGTTTGTGAAAAGCGATACCTACCACCTGTGGGTACGCATGATCTTCTCATGCCTTGTGGATGCCGACTATCTCGACACGGAAGCGTTCATGGACCCGTGCCGAACCGCCAAACGCGAGCAGTTTGCCTCCTTGCCGGAACTCAAGCACCGGTTTGACGAGTACATGGCTGCATTCACGGCGGACTGCAAAGTGTCCGACGTCAACGCACTCCGCCGAGACGTACTGGCGTCATGTCGTAAGGCCGCCGCTGGTTCGCCGGGGCTGTTTTCCCTGACGGTACCGACCGGCGGTGGCAAGACTTTATCCGCCATGGCGTTCGCACTCGAACACGCCATGCGATACGGCAAGAGCCGCATCATTTATGTCATCCCGTACACCAGCATCATCGAGCAGACCGCCTCCACTCTTCAGCTCATCTTTGGCAGGGCCAACGTGGTCGAACACCACTGCAACATGGACCCGACACGTGAGACGGCGCGGGGGCGTCTTGCCGCCGAGAACTGGGACGCGCCGATCATGGTCACAACGAATGTCCAATTTTTCGAGTCGTTGTTCGCCGCCAGCCCAAGTCGTTGCCGGAAGCTTCACAACATCGCCAACAGCGTGGTCATCCTCGACGAAGCGCAACTCCTCCCGCCAAACTTACTCACCCCTTGCGTTGCGGCAATTAGCCATCTCAGGCAGTGTTTCGGCGCAACCATCGTGCTTTCGACGGCCACGCAACCAAAATTACCCGGACTCGGACCGATAACCGAGATCGTCCCCACGCCGGCGTCGCTTTACGAGAAACTGCGCCGCGTGACAGTAAACTTCCCCCCTGACTTTGCCGTGCCGGTCACATGGGAAGGACTGTCCAGCGAACTCGCCGCATACAAGAGCGTGTTATGCATCGTCAACACGCGCCGGGACTGTTATGACCTCTGGCGGTTGATGCCCAAGGACGCCATCCATCTATCCGCGCTGATGTGCGGAGCGCATCGGTCGTCCATCATTAACACAATCCGGCGCCGCCTTAAAACCGGCAACCCCGTGCAGGTCATCAGCACTCAACTCGTCGAGGCTGGCGTGGACATTGACTTCCCCGTCGTGTACAGGGCGCTGGCCGGGCTTGATTCCATAGCCCAAGCTGCGGGGCGGTGCAACCGCGAAGGGAGAGCGCCCGCCAATATGAGCCATGTGCATGTATTCGTCCCGCCGAAGCCGGCGCCAATCGGCCTTCTGCGCAAGGGCGAAGATGCCACGCGAACGCTGGTGGGTCCGCAGGGCGCGGACCCACTTCATCCGTCGACATTCGTCCGCTACTTCGACCTGTTCTACGGCAACGTGAACGATACGGGAGGCCGCTTTCGGGACCTTCTGGTGAGAGACGTACCCGCCGGCCAAGTTCAGTTCAGGACCGCCGGTGACGAATTCCGACTGATTGACGATCAGGCGCAACGGCCCGTTGTCGTCCGATACGCCGCCGGGGAGGAACTGATCCGAGATGTGCGGTCCCACGGCCCGGACCGGCTCCTCATGCGCCGACTGCAACGATATGTCGTGAATCTGTCGGCAAGAATGGTTGAACTCATGCTCGACGACGGTCGCTTGGAACCGCTCGATGAGCGCCGGCTCCCCGGAATTGTCTGCCAGGCGCTTCTGCGTTACGACGGGCAGTACGGGCTCGACATTTTTGGCGAGGGTCTTCGCGTCGAAGACCTCGTGGTTTAGTTTGGGAAGGAGGCGTGCATGTACGAATTCTGTCTGGAGGTGAGCGGGCCGTATGCCTGCTTCACGAGGCCGGAGATGAAAGTCGAGCGCGTAAGCTACGACGTCATCACGCCCTCCGCCGCGCGGGCCATCTTCGAGGCGATCCTGTGGAAGCCCGCAATTCAGTGGATCGTTACCCGGATTGAGGTGCTCGAGCCCATACGCTGGATCTCGGTGCGGCGGAACGAAGTCGCCACAAAAGCTTCCCCCAGAAAAGCGGCGATCTTCATCGAGGACGATCGGCAACAACGCGCCGGTCTGTTGCTGCGCGACGTCCGTTACAGGCTGCACGCTCAGCAGCGGTTCATTCAGGCCGATCAACGTCCGAAATGCCGCAACACTGTGCCTGACGCATTACTTGATCCCGACGAACAGGCCGCCATCGGAAAAGACGAAACCCCCGCCAAATACGCCGCCATGTTCGAGCGAAGGGCGGCCAAAGGACAGTGCTTCAACCAGCCCTATCTCGGGTGCCGGGAGTTCTCCGCCAAGTTCCGATTGGTGCGTGGCAACGAACCGCCGGCCAAACGCATCGCGGAAACACGAGACTTGGGTTGGATGCTCTACGATCTGGACTTCTCCAACCCGGACAGCCCCAGTCCCATGTTCTTTCAAGCGCGTTTGGTTGACGGCGCAGTCGCTGTGCCGCCCCCCGACAGCGCGGAGGTGCGCCGATGATCCTCCAAGCGCTCAAGGAATACTACGACCGCAAAGCCGCTGATCCGGAAGCCAACATGGCCCCCATAGGATGGGAGTGGAAGGAGATTCCATTCGTCCTTGTGCTTGATGCGGATGGCAGGCCTGTCTCGCTGAACGACCTGCGCGAAGGAACCGGACGGGATAGAAGAGCCCAACAAGCTCTCGTTCCACAGACAGTAAAGCGAGCGAGCAATATCTCGGCCAATCTCCTTTGGGACAACCCGGAGTATGCCTTCGCCATTTCCACCGAAGGCCCGGATGCCAAGACGCCACAACGACACGCGGCCTTTTGTGCGCGCGCCGAATCGTTTTCCGTCCCGAATGACGCCGGAGTCTTGAGCGTCAAGGCATTCCTCAAACGCGAGGACAAACTCGCGCTCCTCAAACGCCTGGGCCAGCCATGGCAAGAACTCGTGGCAGAAAAGAATGCCTATGTTACGTTTCAGCTTGCAGGAGAAACCCAAATCGTCCTTGCCAGCCCAAAGGTCAAGAGTGCCTATGATGCACGGGTCGCCGCCGAGAGCGGCGGCGAGAAATCCCTCTGCCTTCTGAGTGGGCATCAGGACACCATTAAGCGTCTTCATGCGCCGATAAAGGGTGTGCGAGGGGCGCAACCCCGTGGTGCAGACATCGTCTCATTCAACCTGGATGCCTTTAGATCCTTCGGAAAGAAGCAAGGCGCGAATGCGCCCGTCGGCAAGACGTCCGCCTTCGCCTACACGACCGCTCTCAACCACTTGCTCCGCAGGGACTCCCGACAGAAACTCCAGGTCGGCGACGCCACCACGGTCTTCTGGTCGGAAAGGGAGTCCTCGCTGGAGACGCAGTTTCCGTACTTCCTCAACGAACCGCCGAAGGACGATCCGGACTGTGGAACGCGCGCAGTGGAAGCTCTCATGAACGCTCCCCAGACAGGCGCGCTCCCGCCGGCAGAAACCGGAGCCCGATTCTATGTGCTCGGCCTCGCACCCAATAATTCCCGACTCGCCATCCGCTTCTGGGTCGCCAGTACAGTCGCAGAGATGGGCGCGAACATACGCCAGCATTTCCTCGATTTGAAGATCGCCCACGGTCCCAGAGACAGGGACGCACTCTCGGTATTCCAACTCATGGTCTCCATCGCTCATCTCGGTAAGTCCGAGAACATCCCGCCCAATATCGCCGGAGATACCATGCGCTGCCTCCTGGCGGGTCTACCCTATCCGAAAACCTTGCTTGATGCCGCCGTTCGCCGCAACCGCGCCGAGCAGAACGTGACGTACGCGCGTGCCGCTCTCATCAAAGCCTGCATCAACCGGATGGTCCGGTTCCAGAACCCTCAGCATAAGGAGGACCTCACCGTGAGCTTGGACACTAGCAACGACAACACCGGCTATCGCCTTGGACGCCTCTTCGCCACTCTGGAGAAGATCCAGATGGAGGCCAGCCCAGGCATTAACGCAACCATTCGCGACCGCTACTACGGCGCCGCATCGGGCGTCCCCGTCACCGTCTTCGGCAACCTCATGCGACTCAAGAACCATCACCTCGCCAAGCTCGATAACGCGGGACGCAGGGTCAACTTCGAAAAACTGCTCGCCGAAATCATGGCTGGCGTCGCCGATTTTCCCGCTCATCTCAGCATGGCAGACCAGGGCCGGTTTGCCATCGGCTACTACCACCAAATGCAGGACTTCTTCACTCGGAAAAAGGAGGCATGATCCACGGGAAGCCGCAATTGGAGTGCAGCATGGTCGCGGGGAGGTCCCGCGCCGGTTCAACACACAACATTGTATTCCACAAGGAGAAAGCAGTGAGTGACCCCATCAAGAACCGTTACGACTTCGCCCTTGTCTTCGACGTGCAGGACGGAAACCCCAACGGCGATCCCGATGCCGGAAACCTCCCGCGCGTGGACGCCGAAACCGGCCAAGGCATCGTCACGGACGTTTGCCTCAAACGCAAGGTCAGAAATTACGTACAACTGATCAAGGAATGCGAACCGCGCTTTGACATCTACATAAAGGAAAAGGCAGTTCTGGGGCGAGCTCACTTTGCGGCATTCAAGAAGCTCGGCATAGACCCCGGGCAGGAAAGCACCTGTCGCGTTCCGGCAGGCCTCAAGGAAAGCTTCGCCGAACTGACGCTGCCCGATGGCCTTCAATTCACTCTTGGGGAGGAGGACTCCGAAGGCGTTCTTGTTGTCGCTGCCGACGCAGACAAGAAGGTAATCAGCGATTGGCTGAAGGAGGATAAGCCGGGAAAGGAGATTGCCAACTTGATCAAGACTGCCATGAAGAACGCGAAGCCTCGCAAGCCCACGGCAGAAGAGACAAAACGAGGCAGGACGCAGATGTGTGAAGATTTCTACGACATCCGCACATTCGGCGCCGTTCTCGCCTTGAAAAGCGCCCCTAACTGCGGTCAGGTCCGCGGCCCCGTCCAAATGACCTTTGGTCGCTCCGTAGACCCCATCGTCACCCTCGAACACTCCATCACCCGCATGGCCGTCGCCACCGAAGCCGAAGCCGAAAAGCAGGGCGGCGACAACCGTACCATGGGGCGCAAGAACACGGTTCCCTACGGAATCTATGTCGCGCACGGCTTCATCTCCCCACACCTCGCCGCGCAGACGGGCTTCTCGCAAGATGACCTCGATCTCTTCTGGGAAGCGCTCAAGAACATGTTCGAGCACGACCGTTCCGCCGCGCGCGGCCTGATGGCCTCCCGCAAGCTCTTTGTGTTCAAACACACCTCCGCTCTAGGAAACGCCCCGGCGCACGTTCTTTTCGACTTGATCAAGGCGAAGAAGAACGATGACAACAAGCCACCGCGCGCCTTCTCCGACTATACGATCACGGCCCCCAAACCGCCGGAACTCCCCAAGGGAGTCGAACTCATCGAAATGATCTGACGTTCCGCTGAGTGGAGGCAGGGGCTATAGTGCCCCTGCCCCATACGCACATGGTTCAAGGAGCCATGCCATGTTCACCGAAGACGATCTTCTGCCGTTATCCGCCTTGCAGCACCTGCTCTTCTGCGAGCGGCAGTGCGCGCTGATTCACATCGAGCAGCAGTGGAGCGAAAATCGCCGCACGGTGGAGGGCAAGCAGTTGCACGAGCGCGTCCACGAACAGGGTGCCGAGTCCCGGGGAGACGTGCGCATCGCCCGCGGCCTCCTCCTGCGCTCGCTGCGACTGGGCCTGATCGGCAAAGCGGACGTGGTAGAATTCCACCGCAGGGAACCTTGCGAAGACTTGCGCGAGCCTTCGCAAGGTTCTCCCCCCACCGTCGCGCCCTCTGAAATGTCAACCTGTCTGTGGCAACCCTTCCCCGTCGAGTACAAGCGTGGCGAGCCCAAGAAAGGGCGTTATGACGAAGTCCAGCTCTGCGCCCAGGCGCTCTGCCTGGAAGAAATGCTCCACCTGACCGTCCCGGCGGGCGCGCTCTTCTATGGCGCCACGCGCCGAAGAATGGAGGTGGTCTTCGCCCCTGCGCTGCGGCAACTGACGGAAGAGACCGCCACGCGACTGCATCGGTTGATTGACGCCGGCATCACCCCACCGCCTGACGAGCAACCGCGCTGCAAGAACTGCTCCCTCATCGAACTTTGCCTGCCGAAAGCCGCCTCAGGCCGCTCCGCCGCGAAATACTTGCAGCGAACGCTCCGAGAGGAGACGGACGACTGACCCCCCACGAGGATTCCGCCCCATGAAACAGCACCTGAACACCCTGTTCATCACGACGCAGGGCACCTACCTGGCCAGGCAGCGGGAATGCGCGCTGGTTCGCGTCAACGGTCAGACGCGCCTGCGCCTGCCCATCCACACCCTCGGCAGCATCGTCTGCTTCGGCCGCGTAGGGTGCAGCCCCGCGCTTATGGAACTCTGCGGTCGGCAGCGCGTCCCCATCTCTTTCCTCACCGAGCGAGGACGCTTCATCGCCCGCATCGAAGGGCCCGTCGCCGGCAACGTCCTGCTCCGTCGCCAGCAGTACCGCCGCGCCGACAGCCTGGAAGACTCAGCCGTCATCGCCTCCGCCATCGTGGCTGCCAAAGTCGCCAACTCGCGCACCGTCCTGCAACGCTCCTTGCGCGACCGACCCGAAACCGCCGAAGCGCCGCAGATCGAACAGGCCGTGCGGGAACTGCGCGTCCACCTGAACGACCTCGCCAAGCCGCATCCTCTCGACCAGGTTCGCGGCATCGAAGGAGACGCTGCGCGTACCTACTTCGGCGTCCTCAACCACCTCATCACCGCGCAGAAAGAAGAATTCTTCTACTTTGAGCGCAGCCGCCGGCCGCCGCTGGACAACATGAACGCCCTCCTCTCCTTCCTCTACACCATGCTGGCGCATGACGTCGCCTCCGCCGTGCAAGCCGTCGGCTTCGATCCCGCCGTCGGCTTCCTCCACCGCGACCGCCCCGGACGCCCCGGCCTCTCGCTGGACATCATGGAAGAATTCCGCGCCTTCATGGCCGACCGCCTCGCCCTCTCCCTCATCAACCTGCGCCAAGTCCAAGGCAGCGGCTTCCGCACCACCGAATCCGGCGCCGTCACCATGGACGACGCCACGCGCAAGGAAGTCATCGTCGCCTATCAGAAACGCAAACAGGAAGAAATGAACCACCCCTTCCTCAACGAAAAAATTACCATCGGACTCTTCCCCTACGTGCAGGCGCTCCTTCTCGCGCGTTACATTCGCGGCGACTTGGATGCCTATCCCCCCTTCATATGGAAATGAGGACGTGCCATGCTTGTCATCGTCAGCTACGACGTCAACACCACCACTCCCGAAGGCCGTAGGCGCCTGCGGCAAATCGCCAAAGCGTGCGAAGACTTCGGTCAACGCGTCCAGAACTCCGTCTTCGAATGCCTCGTGGACCCCGCCCAATGGACCCTTCTGCGCAGCCGGCTCCGGAACGAGTTCGACCCCGAGACCGACAGCTTCCGATTTTACTTCCTTGGCAGCAACTGGAGGCGGCGCGTCGAACACATCGGCGCCAAACCGAGCATTGACCCACAAGGCCCCCTGATCGCCTGAATCGCCGGAAGTCGTGCATTCCTAAAGCAGCAGGTTCGCGTGACCACCGTCATCAAAACGCGAACCCGAAGCCACCATGACTTCCACGGGCGATTCGCGCAAGTCGCAACAGGCAACCCTGAAATGAGTTACACGCGCGTCGCAAGGCCACCCTCCTATGCCGAACCCCAACATGTCACGGTACGCGGAGTATGTTATCATAAGCCATATCCCGCCTAGACAAACGTAAGATACAGTCGCCTCCCGCACGGAGGCGTGGATTGAAACTTTTGCCGCATTGACAACGGCTTCTGCGCGGATGGTCGCCTCCCGCACGGAGGCGTGGATTGAAACAGCTTCGGGGCCGGGCTTGAGGCCCTGACCGACGGTCGCCTCCCGCACGGAGGCGTGGATTGAAACTCTATGGGATAGGGCAGTTGTTGGCGGGCCTGCGTCGCCTCCCGCACGGAGGCGTGGATTGAAACTCAATAGCGCGGGCGGGGACATTGACCGCATGTTGTCGCCTCCCGCACGGAGGCGTGGATTG
>CAIUPP010000021.1 GCA_903901045.1 uncultured Planctomycetota bacterium | reverse complement strand
GAACCGACAGGCCCACCCCATGATCAAGTCTCCACCAAGACAAAGCGGCGTCGTTGCCGCCGCAGTCCATAAGCGGCCTCGTTCCGCGCCATCATGCCGTGCGCAGCGTCAAACGGGCGGACAGCGGAGTTTAGATGCGTTCGCCCTGGGGGAGAGGGGCGGTACAGCACGCTGGGCAGGGCGGTGCCTTGCCCCTACCACGCGGCCAATACTAGTCGTTGCCTGTTTAAATCCGCTATAATGTCACGCAAAGGAGAAGCGGATGTGCGGGATTTGCGGGATGGTCGGGATCGGCGCTGCGGCCGGGTTCGATGAGAGCCAGGTCGAACGGATGCGCTGCGTCCTGAGTCACCGCGGGCCGGATGACGCGGGTCGGAAGCTGCTCCCCTTCTCCACTCCCGCCGGGCCGGGCAAGGTGGGTCTTGGCCACTGCCGGCTGAGTATTATCGATCTGGCGGGTGGCCACCAGCCGCTGGCGAATGAGGATGAGACGGTCTGGATCGTTTTCAACGGGGAGATTTACAATTTCCCGGAGCTGCGCGATAGGCTGCTGGCGCGCGGCCACCGCTTCCGCACTCACTGCGATACGGAGACGATCCTCCACCTCTACGAGGAGCGGGATGTGGAGTGCCTGCGGGAGCTGCGCGGGATGTTCGCTTTCGCCATCTGGGACGCGCGCAAGAACCGGCTGTTCGCGGCGCGCGACCGGGTGGGGAAGAAGCCGCTGGTGTACCGCGCGGAGCGGGAGCGCATTCTCTTCGGGTCGGAGATCAAGTCGATCCTCCAGGCACCCGATGTGCCGCGCGAGGTCTGCACGGAGGCGCTGCACCATTACCTGACGTACGGCTACGTCCCCCACCCGCTGACGATGTTCAAGGGAATCTCGAAGCTGCCGCCGGGGCATTTCCTGCTCTGGCAGGACGGGAAGGCGCAGGTGCAGGAGTACTGGCGTCCGCCGTTCGTCGCGGCGCCGGAGCGCCCGGAGCGGGAGTACGTCGAGGAGCTGCGCGCGCTGATGGAGGAGTCGGTGCGGCTGCGGCTGATCAGCGATGTGCCGCTGGGGGCGTTCCTGAGCGGCGGGATGGATTCGAGCATCGTGGTGGGGCTGATGGCGAAGCTCTCCAATGCGCCGGTGAAGACGTTCTCCATCGGGTTCGAGGAGAAGCGGTACGATGAACTCGAATACGCCCGCCTGGCCGCAAGGCATTTCAAGACGGACCACCATGAGTTCATCGTGCGGCCCAATGCGGTGGAGATCATCGCGAAGCTGGTGTGGCACTACGATGAGCCGTTCGCGGATTCCAGCGCGATCCCGACGTATTACGTCAGCCAGGTGACGCGCCAGCATGTGAAGGTGGCGCTGACGGGGGACGCGGGGGATGAGGGTTTCGCGGGCTACCCGCGCTACCGCGCGGCGAAGCTGGGCCAGTGGTTCGACCGGCTGCCCGGCCCGGCGCGGCGGATGCTGGGGGGACGGTTCTGGGGAAGCATGCCGGTGTCGGTAGAGCACAGGAGTTTCCGGCGGCGCGCGCGGAGGCTGTTCGAGGCGCTGAATATGCCGCCGCGGGAACGGTACGTCCGGTGGTGCTCGATTTTCGACGACGCGCGCAAGCAGGCGCTCTATTCGGACGAAATGCGCGCGGCGATGGCGGGCTCCCTTTCCAGCGCGATTTTCGACGCGGAATATGAGAAGGTCCCCGGGCTCGATTTCCTCGCGCAAACGACGTTCGTGGATTTCATGCGGTACATGCCGGATGATTTGCTGGCGAAGGTGGATATCGCCTCCATGGCGCACGGGCTGGAGTGCCGTGCGCCGTTCCTCGACCAGAAGGTGATGGAGTTCGTGGGGGCGTTGCCGACGCGGATGAAGATGCGAGGCTTCGCGCAGAAGTACCTTCTGAAGAGGGCGTTCGGGGAGATGCTTCCGCAGGAGATCGTCCGCAGGCCGAAGATGGGCTTCGGCGTGCCGATTGCGGATTGGTTCCGCGGCGAGTTGCGCGATTACCTGCGCTCGGTGCTGCTGGCCCCCGAGGCGCTGGGGCGGGGCTATTTCCGTCCGGAGACGGTGACGGCGCTCGTCGAGGAGCACGTGGCCAAGCGGGCCGACCACGGCTACCGCCTCTGGTCGCTGCTGATGTTCGAGTTATGGCACCGCGCGTTCATTGACTGCGCTACTCCCCCCACCGGGCCTGCTTCATAATCTAGAAGTGGCAAGGGCAAGGCATGCCTTGCCCCTACGGGCTACAAGGTCGTGGCCGCGCTTCCTCCTAATGCAGCCCCATCCTGAAACACTACAATAGGTGGTTCTGCCTACCTGCGCTTACGATATTTTCCTATATGTTTCTATCCCGCTGTCTCACTGGCTGTTAGGACTGCGCCGCATGTTCACTTTATCGGCTCTAGTATGGTAAAATGAAGGGCGTGACAACCGCAATCGACGCAGCACGGACGCACTAGTCAACCTACGGCGGGAATACATGCGCAGAGTGGTGCTGAAATACAGCGCAATCGCAGTCCTGATGCACGCCTACTTTCTCCGAATTGTCCACATGGCATTCCCTGCCCAGCGCTGGGCGTTGATCGTGGCGGGGGTGTTCTGCGTGATGATGCTAGCGGCGTCGCTGCTTTCCAGAGTTCTCGCGCATTTCGGCTCCTTCCGCGCTGCGCGGGTGATGTCCTTCATTGCGCTCCCCTGGACGGTGGTGCTGACATGGCTCTGTACGCTGGCGCTGGGGATGGAGTTATGGAACTACGGGGTGAGCCACAGCGGCGGCGTCTCCCCCACTCTGGCGGCGATGGCGCTGCCGGCGCAGCCGACGTTCCTCTTCTTCGCGATCGTTGTGACGCTGGCCTGCGCCTGGAGTCTCTACGAGGCGGCCAATGTGCAGATCGAGCGGGTGACGCTCAAGTCGGCGCGCGTGACCAAGCGGATTCGCATTATGCAGATCAGCGACCTGCACCTGGGCCTGACCAACCGCGAGCGTTTTCTGCAGCGGGTGGTGGGGCTGGTGGCGCAGTCCTGCCCGGACGTGGTGGTCAGCACGGGGGATATGGTGGACGGAGCGTTCAAGAATGTCCAACCGCTGGCGCGGCTGTTCCGGCAGGTGCATCCGCGCTTCGGCAAGTACGCGATCCTGGGGAACCATGAATATTTCAGCGGGGTGGATGACAGCCTGGCGTTCATGGAGGAGGCGGGGTTCACGGTGCTGCGCGGGGAGTCGGTGGAGTTGCCGAATCGTCTGCGATTGACGGGAGTGGATGACACGGCGGGGCACCGGATGGGCGTGTCGTGCCACTCCGATGAGGATGCGGCGCTGCCGGCGGAGCCGGATGGAAGGATGACGGTGCTGCTGAAGCACCGGCCGAAGATCGGAAAGCTCTCGCGCGGACGGTTCGACCTGCAGCTTTCAGGGCATACGCACGGCGGGCAGATTTCGGCCGATCGCTTCGTGATGCTGGCTTACCCGCTGCGGCTGGGGCTGCGGCAGATCGATGAGGATTCGCATGCGTACGTGAGCCGCGGGGCGGGGACGTGGGGCCCTCCGATGCGGCTGTTCTCGCCGCCGGAGGTGACGCTGATTACGATTGAGCCGGCGTGACGGAAGGGACAACGGCCAGGGCGCAGCATGCTGCGCTCCTGCCTGCGCCGCAAGGCGATCACCACGGTTCTGTTGCACGGGCTGAAGCCCGCGCCTACACGGTCCGCGGGCAAACTGCGTGGCACTATATACGCAAAGGGTGTTGGGCGGCCAAGGGATGGGGCTGAACGAGGGCACAGCATGCTGCGCCCCTACGACGAATGACCCTTCTTACGTTCCCAACAGGAAATAGGCGGCCAGGGCGATGCCGGCTGTTTCGACGCGCAGGATCCGCTGGCCCAGGCCGACCGGGATGCAGCCGGCGTTGCTCGCGGCCTGCACTTCCTCCGGCGCGAACCCCCCTTCCGGCCCGATGAAGGCGAGTACCGGCTGCTCTTTCGTCAGCCCGGAGGCAAAGGAAGCAAGGGACACGGCGTCCGGCTCGGGGGATGCGAAGAGGCGCGCGGCGCCGGGCTCGACGGTGCGCAGGGCGGCATCGAAGGAGAGGACGGCGGTCAGTTCGGTCAGTTTCGTCCGCCCGGATTGCTTGGCTGCTTCGATGCCGATTCGACGCCAACGCACGAGGTGGTTCTCCTGGCGCTCCATCGCATCTACGACGCTGCGCGCGGTGACCATGGGCATGAGGCGAGCAACGCCCAGTTCGCCGCATTTTTCCACGAGGGTGTCCATCCGCGAGCTGCGCGGGACGGCGCAGGCCAGCGTCAGACGGCGCGCGGGCTCGATGAGGAGGGTTTCGCGCGAGAGCACGAGGAGGGTCGCCTCGTCGCGGCGGGCATCCTCCAGCCGCGCTTCGGCGACGATGCCGTTGCCGTCCAGGAGCAGCACGTTTTCCCCCTTGCGGATGCGGACGACGGAGAGCATGTGGTGGGCTTCCTCCCCGCGCAGGGAGAGCCGCCGCCCCGGCTCGGGGATATCTTCGACGAAGAACCGCCGCAGGTGACTGGGAATGGGCTCCTCCTTTCAAGGGACGGCGCGAGTTTATCAGACCGATGGCGCGCGCACAATGCGGCTGGCGGCGCGGGACTGCACAGCCGAGGGCGGCTGTGCCACATGCGACTCGCGGCGCGGGGATGCACAGCCGAGCGCGGCTGTGCCACATGGGAGAGGCGGATCAATGGGCAATGGGCATTTGCCAATTGGCAATGAGAAAAAAGAACCTTGCGAAGGTTAAACGAACCTTCGCAAGGTTCAGTGCGCTGGCGCCGATCAGTTCCTACTTCTTGTCCTTGTCCTTATCGTCGTCCACGACCTCGAAGTCGGCGTCGACGACGTCATCGCCGGACTTGCCGCCGGGGGCACGACCACCCTCGGGACCGGCTTGAGGACCGCCCTGCGGGCCGGCTTGCGGGCCGCCCTGGGCGCCCTGCGCGCCGGCCTGCTGGTAGAGCATCTGGGCCAAGCTGTGGGCGGCGTTCATGAGGCTCTCGGTGAGGCGGCGTATCTCGTTCACGTCGCCCCCCTCCTTGGCCTTGTTCAGGTCGGCAATCGCCTGCTCGATCTTCTTGCGCTCCGGCTCGGGAAGTTTCGCGCCGTGCTCCTTGAGCGTCTTCTCGGTGGAGTAGATCATGGAGTCGGCCTTGTTGCGCTCTTCGATCAACTCGCGCTTCTTCTTGTCATCCTCGGCGTTCGCTTCGGCATCCTTGCGCATCTTCTCGATGTCATCCTTGGTGAGGCCTGAGGAGGACTGTATCTGGATGGCCTGTTTCTTTCCGGTGGCCATGTCCTTGGCGGAGACGTTGAGGATGCCGTTGGCGTCGATGTCGAAGGTGACCTCGACCTGCGGCATGCCGCGCGGGGCGGGGGGCAGGCCGACGAGCTGGAAACGGCCGAGGGTGCGGTTGTCGGCGGCCATTTCGCGCTCGCCCTGG
Source organism: uncultured Planctomycetota bacterium (assembly GCA_903901045.1). Classification (GTDB taxonomy): domain Bacteria; phylum Planctomycetota; class Brocadiia; order CAIUPP01; family CAIUPP01; genus CAIUPP01. Next base: position 210,628 of record CAIUPP010000021.1, on the reverse strand, counting down.
AGGACGTGAATCTCGACGGCGGTCTGGTTGTCCGCGGCGGTGGTGAAGCTTTCCTTCTTGCTGGTGGGGATGGTGGTGTTGCGCTCGATGAGGCGGGTCATCACGCCGCCAAGGGTTTCGATGCCCAGGGAGAGCGGGGTGACGTCGAGCAGGACGATGTCGCCGGGACCTTCGCCGGTGAGGACGCCGGCCTGGATGGCCGCGCCGACGCCGACGGCTTCATCGGGGTTGACGGATTTGTTCGGCTCCTTGCCGAACATTTCGCGGACGATCTGCTGGACGGCGGGGGTGCGGGTGGAGCCGCCGACGAGGATCACTTCATCCACCTCGGCCGGCTTGAGGCCGGCATCCTTGAGCGCCTGCTCGACCGGCTTGCGGCAGCGCTCGGTGAGGTGGCGCGTGAGCTGCTCGAACTTGGCGCGGGTGAGGGTGAGCAGCAGGTGCTTGGGGCCGGTGGCATCGGCGGTGATGAAGGGGAGGTTGATGTCGGTCTGCGTCGCCGAGGAGAGCTCGATCTTCGCCTTCTCGCACGCTTCCTTGAGGCGCTGGAGCGCCATCTGGTCCTTGCGCAGGTCGATGCCGTTCTGCCTCTTGAATTCGTCGGCGACGTAGTCAATGAGCACCTGGTCGTAGTCGTCGCCGCCGAGGTGCGTATCGCCGTTGACGGACTTGACTTCGAAGACCCCTTCGCCGGTTTCGAGGATGGAGATGTCGAACGTGCCGCCGCCGAGGTCGAAGACGGCGATCTTCTCATCCTTCTTCTTCTCGAGGCCGTAGGCGAGGGCGGAGGCGGTGGGCTCGTTGAGGATGCGCAGCACCTTGAGCCCCGCGATCTCCCCGGCGTCCTTGGTGGCCTGCCGCTGGCTGTCGTTGAAGTACGCCGGGACGGTGATGACCGCCTCGGTGACTTTCTCCCCCAGGTAGTCCTCCGCGGTCTGCTTGAGCTTCTGCAGGACCATGGCGGAGATTTCCGGCGGGGTGTAGTCCTTGTTCTCCTTGTCGATGTGCACCTTCACCAGGTCGTTCGGGCCGCCGACGATCTGGTACGGGACGAGCTTCTCCTCGGAGGCGACTTCGTTGTGGCGGCGCCCCATGAAACGCTTGATGGAGAAGATGGTGTTGCGCGGGTTGGTGATGGCCTGCCGCTTGGCGCCCTGCCCGACGAGTTTGTCTTCGCCGGTGAAGCCGACCACCGACGGGGTCAGGCGGCTGCCTTCGGCGTTGGTCAATACGATCGGTTTGTTCCCCTCCATCAGCGCGACGACGGAGTTCGTGGTCCCCAGGTCAATTCCGATGACTTTTCCCATAGCTGCACCTCCAGTTTGACGACTCTGTTGCCAACGTGAACCGTGTGAGTTACATCAAGTCACTTCTGTCTATTATCTACAGCGGCCCCGAGATGTCAAGGCGCGATTTCGGCAAGTTCCCCTCCGGACGGCGGTTGCGTCAAGCAGGGACTGGCGGAACTGAGTAGTGGGGACATAATACTTTCCAGAGGAAAGTTTTATGTCCCCACTTTTCCGCGCGCTGCACATGCGGCCGACGAGAGTTGACTCGGGCGCGGAATTCTGGTTTCCTGTTGCAGTCGGAGGCGATGCAGCCGGGAGGAATCCTCTTTCTGAAGGAGAGCACTATGGCACAGAAATTGACCGCGCTGGCGGTGGGCGCGCACCCTGATGATGTGGAATTCGTGATGGCCGGGACGCTGTCGCTCCTGGCGAAGGCCGGATTCGAGCCGCACATTCTGACGGTGGCGAACGGCTCCGGCGGGACGGCGCGTCACTCGCGCGAGGAGATCATCCGCATCCGCTGCAAGGAGGCGCAGCGCGCGGCGCAGGTGATCGGCGCCAAGTACCACCCGGGGCTGGTGGACGATTTGATGGTGTATTACGAGGACAAGCTCGTGCGCAAGGCGACGGCGGTGGTGCGCGAGGTGGCCCCGACGATCGTGCTGCTGCCCTCGCTGGCGGATTACATGGAAGACCATATGATTACGGCGCGGGTGATCGTGACAGCCTGCTTCATCCGCGGGATCAAGAACTACCCCTCGATTCCCCGCCGCAAGCAGACGACGCAGGATGTCTACCTCTACCACGCGCAGCCGCTGATGAACCGCGACGGGATGCGGAACTTGGTGAAGCCGTCGCTGTTCGTGGACGTGGGCAGCGAGATCAAGACGAAAGAGGAGATGCTGCGCCGTCACGCAAGCCAGAAGGAGTGGCTGGATGTGAGCCAGGGGCAGGATTCTTACCTGGCGACGATGCGGAATATGTGCTCGGAGATCGCGAAGCTGTCCGGAAGAAAGTCCCTGAAGTTCGCGGAAGGATTCCGCCAGCACAGCCACGTCGCCTACTCGCTGCGGGACAAGGATATGCTCCGGGAGGTGCTGGGGGCGAAGGTGATGAAGAGGTAGAAACGGAGACGACGTTCAACATTCGACGTTCGACGTCCGACGTTCAACGTTCAGTCAACGGAGAATGACGGAAGAGGACGGAGACAACGTTCAATTAACGGCGAACGAAGGACAATATAGAACGCCACTTTCCCGCTGTCAGCGGTCGGGTTGCTTGTGCGCGACGGGGAGCGAGAGCTTCCATTTGATGGCGGCCAGGCGGATGAGAAAGACAGCGGCCATTGCCAGCGGGATGATGAGGTTCGGGTTCAGGTTGAGCCGCGCGCCGGCGACGTAGATGATCGCCCCGGCAAGCGAGGCGGTGGCGTAGATTTCCTTGCGCAGGATGAGCGGCACTTCGTTGCACAGGACGTCGCGCAGTATCCCCCCCACCGCGCCGGTCATCACTCCCATCATGATCGCGACGAGCGCATGCGCTTGCCGCCCCAGCGCGACCTGCGAACCGATGATGGTGAAGACGGCCAGCCCCAAAGCGTCGGCGATGAGCAGTTGCGTCATGTAGTGGCGCATGGACCAGGCCCAGATGAACGCGCCTATCGCGGCCGCGAGGATGACGACCAGGTAGGTCGGATCGCCGACCCAGAAGACCGGCTCGCGCCCCAGCACGAGGTCGCGCAGGGTGCCGCCGCCGATGGCGGTGACCATGGCCACAACGGCGACGCCAAAGATGTCCATGCGCTTGCCGATGGCGGCCAGCGCGCCGGTGATGGCGAAGACGGCCGTCCCAAAAAGGTCGAGAACGTAGATCATGCGGGTCTCCATACTGAACGGCAACAGGATACCGCCACGCCGCGCCAACCGCAAGATGAAGTTGACGACATTCACCGCAGAGACACGAAGAACGCGGAGTACGGAGGGAAGAAGACGCCGGAAACGGCGACAGCGTCTCACGCAAAGACGCAAAGAACGGCGGGACGGGGTAACGGAAACGAGACGATGGGACAAGATAACAAGATGGGCTAGAAGCTATTTCGCCCTGTTGAAACCATCGTGGCAGTGTGCCATTCTTCCCGTGGTCGAGGTGGGGACACAGAACTTTCCTTTGGAAAATATTGTGTCTCCACCGGCCCGTCATTCGCTGCGAGTTCTTCGCGCTTTTTGCGGTGAAACTCGCTGTCATTCTCGTTGCCCCGTCTCGTCGTTCTCTGCGTCCTCTGCGTCTCTGCGGTGAAGTCGTTGGCCACTCGCTTGACAGTAAAATCCGCGCTGTGGTACATTCCGGTTCTTCGCTGAAGCTATTGTGAATGCGTTCGGGCGCCTAGCTCAGCTGGCAGAGCAGCTGACTCTTAATCAGCGGGTCGTGGGTTCGAATCCCTCGGCGCCCACCATTTTCCATAGAGCCGGAATTGCAGGCATTGCCTTGTGATTCCGGCTCGTTCGCTTTATGGGGCCTTCCTGGGGACTCCTTCCTTCGTTGGGGCATACGCTCTATAATAGGCCGACGGCCCCATAGGACTTCAGGGATGAATGCAGCGACCAGGAATGACACGCGGGCGCACACGGGAGGAGTTTCCATGGAGAGCGGGATGCGGCGGTTGCCGCTTTTGACGGCGTGGATCGCGGCGGTATTGGCGGTAGCGGCGATCGGGGGCGGAACCGTTGGCGCAACGGGTGCGAAGGCCCTTCTGCCGGTGGCGGATCAGGCGAAGGGGGGAGACCGGCCGCTGTTCATAATCGAGCGCAGCAAGAATGCCAATGTGGTGCATTACGACGCCCGCCTGACGCCGGAGGGGAAGTTCGACCCCGATCAGCCGGTGGTGGCTTACTGGATTTTGCTGGCGGAGAAGGGGCAGCGGCAGGATCTCAACTGGATCGAGAAGAAGAAGGCGTACGGCTTCAATCTGACGCCGGCGGCGGATGGATACCAGATGACGGTGGTGGCCGCGCCGGACCGCGTGATCAAGGTGACCCTGGATGGGGAGACGGTCCACGCGGAGCTAGACATCGACGGGCACCCGGCATACCTGGAGAAGATGTACATCAATTCCACCGATGGATGGACCGGCCCGGACGTCCACTACATCGAGCTTTACGGCAAGGACAAGAAGACGCAGGAGGAGCGCGTCGAGAAGGTTGTGCCGAAGTGAGCGCGGAATCCGTGGTTCATTCGAACGGGTTCGGCCTTTGGAAGTCCGGGTTGTAGTTGCCGGCGCTGATGAGCTGCTGGGTCCAGCCGCGATAGAAGCCGAGCCGCTCCATCTCGTCGAGCACTTCCTGATATTCCTCCGCGCGGAGCAGCCGACCGAGGTCGGGGTCGCTCGCAACGGCCGGGGTGGGCCGGTACTGCGCGAGCAGGGAGAGATGGACCGAGGGGGAAAGCTCTTCGGCAATGAAGCGCAGGCAGGCTTTGCTGTTCTCCACCTGCCCGGGCAGCACCAGATGGCGCACGATGAGCCCGGATTCGATGCCGCCGTCCTCGGCCAGCCAGATATTCCCCCCCTTCTGCCGAAACATTTCGCGCAGCACGGCGGCGGCGATTGGGGGGTAGTCGGCCGCGCCGGAGAGGCGCGCGGCGAGCGCAGAGTCCATGTACTTCAGGTCGGGCAGATAAACGTCCATGCGCCCTTCCAGCCGGCGGAGGGTCTCCACGGTATCATAGGCGCTGGTGTTCATCACGAAGATGGGGCGGACGGACGGAGGGATTTCAGAATTCTGATTTCTGAATTCTGATTTCTGATTTGACGGCAGCGCCGGCTCCGTCTGTCCATTCTCCGCTCTCGGGCGCGCCGCACATTCTGCATTCGCAAGCGCATCCATGAGCGCTTCCATTTGGGGGATGCAGTGCGAGGGAGAGACGAAACCGACGCGGGGAACGCCGGCGGCCAGGAATTCCCGGACGCGTGCGACGGCTTCGGCAAGGGTCCATTCCCGGGCGGCGACGGGGGCGTCGGTGCGGCTGATCTGGTAGTTCTGGCAGTAGAGGCATTGCAGGTTGCAGCGCGCGAAGAAGATGTTGCAGATTCCCTCGGGCCCGCTGATGACCGGCTCTTCCCCCCGATGGAGGCAGATGGAGCCGATGCTGAGGCCCGCGCCGGCGCGGCACCAGCCGAGCCCCCCCGCCGCGCGGTCGGCGTGGCAGCGGCGCGGGCAGATGGCGCAGTCGCTCAACGGATTTTGCATGCCGGATGGGTTCACGGGAAGCCTTCGGAGACCGATTTCGCAAAAATAGCCTGAAAATCCACGTTTTCCATTATCGCACGCTCTGCGGCACACCGCAATCGTGGCTTGACGCACGCCGCCAACCGGCTATAATTGACCCACGCCGAAGCTGCGGGCAGGCACGCCGCGAGTTCAAATACAGGGTGATCCCATGGAAATGTCTGGCAAGGTCGGATGGGGTGTCATTGGAGCGTGCGGAATCGCCAAGCGGCGCACCATTCCCGAGGGGATCGTCCCGGCGGCCAATGCGCGGCTTGTGGCGGTGACCGATGTGAACAGCAAGGGGGCGGAAGAGGTCGCGGCCCAGTTCGGCGCGCGGAACTGCCCGGACATCCAGTCGCTGCTGCGCATGAAAGAGGTGCAGGCGGTCTACATCGCCACTCCCAACAACCTTCACAAGGAGCACGTGGCTGCGGCGGCGAGGCGGGGGAAGCACATTCTCTGCGAGAAGCCGCTGGGGCTGACCACCCGCGAGATCCAACGGATGATCGCGACGTGCCGGAAGAAGAACGTGCTGTTCGGGACGGGGTTCATGATGCGCTTCAACGTTTACCACCAGAAGCTGCGGGAGATGATCCGCGACGGCTCGCTGGGGGTGCCGGTGATGGCGCGCGGGCAAATGACCTGCTGGTACCCGCCGATGGAGGGGGCCTGGCGCCAGGTGCAGGCGCTCGGAGGCGGCGGGTCGCTGGTGGACATGGGCGCGCACGTGGTGGATGTGCTGGAGATGATGTTCGGGCGGACGAAGAGCGTGATGGCGAAGATGGCGAACCGCGTGCAGACGTACCAGGTGGAGGAGACGGCCATCCTGCTGCTGGAGTTCGAATCGGGCGTGCCGGGGATCGTGGATGTGAGCTTCGGCATCCCGGACGAGGCCAGCGAGTTCGTTCTGGAAGTGTACGGCTCGAAGGGAGCGGTGAAGGGAAAATACAGCATGGCGCAGGGTCCCGGCGGCGAGATGCGCAGTTGCATTCTCGGGGGCATGAAGGGGTATGACGCCCAGCAGAACGTGCAGACCAAGAGCGGCTATCAGCCCTGGGAACTCCCGACGCGCAACACCTACCAGGCGGAGATCGAGGCGTTTTCCGAGGCGATTCTTCAGGGCAAGCCGGCGCCGGTGCCCGCGGAGGATGGTCTCTGGAACCATGCGGTGATGGAAGCGGCTTACAAGTCGGCGCGAACGGGCAAAGCGGTCGCGCCCAAGCTGGCGTAAGGTCACAGGCACTCTTTCAGGAAACGGGACGCACATGGCTAAAGCCAAGGCGGCGGAGAAGAAGAAGGTCAAGTTCACCGGTTCAGAGTCCGAGGGCGGGATTACCAGTTCGTACGAGATGGCCGACGGGGTGAAGCTGAAGGTGCCCTATTCCTTCATGGGCTCGATCTACGGCCCGGAAGAGGAGCAGGCGGTGCTGGCGGCAATGAAGCAGGACAGCCTGACGATGGGGCCGCAGGTGAAACTGTTCCAGAGCGAGTTCGCCGCGAAGCACGGCGTCAAGCACGCGTTCGCCGTCAGCAACTGCACCACGGGGATGCACCTGTGCACGCAGTTGTTCCAGATCAAGCCCGGCGACGAAGTGATCGTCACGCCGAACACGTTCATCGCCACCAGCCTGGTGGTGCTCAAGGAGAAGGCGATTCCGGTGTACGCGGATATCGACCCGCGCACGTTCAACATCGATCCGAAAGAGATCGAGAAGAAGATCACCAAGAAGACCAAGGCGATCTACGTGGTGCACTACGGCGGCCTCATGTGCGACATGGACCCGATCATGGCGCTGGCGAAGAAGCACAAGCTGTACGTGCTGGAGGATTGCGCGCACACGCCGAACGCGGAGTACAAGGGGCGCAAGGCGGGGTCCATCGGCGACGTGGGGGTGTTCAGCTTCCACAGCCTCAAGAACATGACCACCTGCGGCGAAGGCGGGATGATCACCACCAACCACGACGAGTGGGCGGACAAGATCGAGGCGCTGCGCTGCATGAACCTCGACCACTACAAGCCCGGCGAAACGCGCTGGGAGTACAGCGGCGGCATCGTGATGGAGAAGAAGACGAAGTACGACTACTGGATTCCCAGCCACTTCGATGTGAAAGACGTCGAGGGGTACTGGGGGAACAACTACCGCATGAACGAGATTCAGGCGGCGGTGGGCCGGGTGCAGGTGAAGAAGCTGGACATGCTCACCGACAAGCGCATTGCCATCGGGCGCGCGATCAGCGAGGGGATCAAGGGAATCAAGGGGATCACCCCGGTGTTCGAGCCCAGCTACGCGAAGCACGTGTACCACCTGTACACGCTGTGCGTCGAGGAGAAGGAGCTGGGGGCCAGCCGCGACGACTTCCTGCGCATTCTCTACGTCGAGGAGGGCGTGCAGGGGATTCAGCACTACCAGCCGACGTACCATTTCACCGGGCTGAAGAAGATGGGGATCACCGGGAATTGTCCGAAGGCGGAGGCCTTCTTCTACAAGCGCGAGACGAACCTGCCGATGCACCCGCGGCTGACGGAGCAGAATATCAAGGACGCCATCGCCGGCATCCGCAGCGCGGCGGAGAAGGCAAGGAAGGGATATCGGATCAAGTGAGCGCCGGTTGACGAAGTGTTGATGTGATGGCACGAGGAATGCGGGCCGGGGAAATTTCTTTCCCCGGCCCGCAACGATTTCTCGGAAGCGCTGCCCACATCAGAGACCGAAGCCGCCTGTGAACCCCCAACACCACTTTCGCGCACCGCACTTAGGGCAACTGCGCCCGCAGACCGCCAACCATTCAACGAGCATACGAAGGCGCGCTCAGGCCGCTTCACTATCGCTCCAGCCGAGCGAGCCGTCAAGGTGATTGTGCCGCGCCGCGCAATGTCCGCAGGGCGGGAGAACAAACCTTGCGAAAGTTTGTACGAACCTCCGCAAGGTTCTGCGCCGGACTTTGACAGACCGGATTCTCAGCGCTTCCCGCCAAGCTGAATATGTCTTGCTCTTGACTTCACCCTCCATTTGCCGTTGAATACTCTTTAGACACACACTGCGAGGCATGGCATGACCACGGCGGCGACGACGACCAGAATCGACGAAGCGCTGATCCAGGAGATCGTGCGCCGGGTGCTGTCTGTCGCCGATCCGCAAAAGATCATACTCTTCGGCTCAGCCGCCGCCGGCAAAATGACCCGCGATAGCGACATTGACCTGCTGATCGTCGAAGCAGAGGAGACAGACCGCAGAAGGAAGAGCGTGGAAGTCGGCGACGCGCTGCGCGGCATGGGTTTTCCGTTCGATGTCCTTGTCATTTCCTCGGGCTGGTTCGAGGCCAGCAAGAATGTCATCGGCGGGATCGCCTACCCGGCGCACAAGTACGGCAAGGTTATCTATGAAGCCGCCTGAGGACAAGGTCCGCTGGAAGCTGGCTGGACAATGGTTTCACAAAGCGGAGACCGACCTCCAGGCAGCCGAGGCGCTTCTGTCGCGAGAACCGCCCCTGCTCTATCCGTCCTGCTTCTTCTCGCAGCAGGCGGCGGAGAAGTACCTGAAAGGCTTCCTCACGTTGCGGCAGGTGGAGTTCCCAAAGACTCATGTGATCGGGGAACTGCTCGACCTGCTGGCAGGGGTGGACGCCCCACTGGCAAAGAGTCTCGCGGGGGCTACGGCGCTCAATCCATACGGCGTCGAAGCGCGTTATCCCGGCGACATGCCGGAACCGGAACTGTCTGAGGCAAAGATGGCTTTCACTCTTGCTACGAAAGTCCGCGACGCCCTCCTGCGCGCTTCGCCGCTGGCATGACCATCCCGCGCCCACACATCGAACACAGTGAAGGACTATCCATGCGCTTTGCGGCAGTATTGTTCGACCTCGACGGCACCTTGCTAAACACGCTGGAGGACCTGGCGGATGCGGTGAACCGGGTGCTGGCGGCGCATGCGTTTCCGCAGCATCCGGTGGCGGATTTCCGCTATTTCGTGGGGGATGGCTCGACGAAGCTGATCGAGCGCTCGCTGCCGAAGGACCACAGGGATGAAGCGACGGTCCAAGAGTGCCTGGCGCAGTTCAAGGGGGAGTACGCGCGCAACTGGAACGTGAAGACCCACGCCTACCCGGGCGTCGCGGAGATGCTGGACGGGCTGGTGGAACGCAAGGTTCGGCTGGCGGTCCTGTCGAACAAGATGGATGCGTTCACGCGCCAATGCGTGGATGAGTTCCTGCCGCGCTGGAAGTTCGAGGTGGTGCTGGGTCAGCGCGAGGGGATCGCGACGAAGCCGGACCCCGGCGGAGCGCTGGAGGTGGCGCGGCTGATGAAGCTGCTGCCGGAGAGGTTCCTCTACCTGGGGGACACGTCGATCGACATGAAGACGGCGCGCGGCGCGGGGATGCACTCCGTGGGCGCGCTGTGGGGGTTCCGCGAACGCGAGGAACTGGTGAGCAGCGGCGCGGAGTTCCTCGTCGCCAAGCCACAGGAACTGCTGGGGCTGGTCTAGCGACGGTCGCACAACGGCTGCTCACGCAAAGACGCAAAGTCGCAAAGAACAACAAAAGCAGCGATTGTCATACTCTGCATTTGCCGTGCTTTGCGCCTTTGCGTCCCACTCGGCCCTGAGCTCGTGGCCGAAGGGTTTGCGTGACCCCCTTCGTTTCCCCGCCGTTTAGTTCTTCGCGCAGGCGCGGATGGCGCTGATCAACAGTTCGGAGGCGCCCCCTTTGGTGAAGTAGGCGCAGGCGCCCGCCTGGCGCATGGCCGCGGCCATGTCCTCGCGCCCGTGCATGGAGAGGGCGATGACGCGCACGTCGGGCGCTTCGGCTTTGATCCGCCGGGTGGCCTCGACGCCGTTCATCCGCGGCATAGTCACGTCCATGACGACCACGTCGGGGTGGATGGCTCGAACCATGTCCAGAGCCATTTGACCGTCGGAGGCCTCCCCCACGACTTCAAGGTCCGGCTCGAGTTGCAGCAGCCGCACGAGCCCTTCGCGCAGGATTTTGTGGTCGTCGGCGAGCAGGACGCGCAGCGGCTTGCGACCGACCTTCTGCTCAGGGGCAGGGCTCTCTTCAGGCGGCTGCTCGCGGTCGGAGTCATCTGCCCGCACTTCGATGCTCAGCGGCGCTCTCATGACGATCCGCGTGCCCTGCCCCAGGACGCTGTCGATTTCCATCCGTCCCCCGAGCAGTTCCAATCGCTGGCGGATGTTGAAGAGCCCCAGGCCCCAGTCCCCTTCGGGCAGCAGGGACAAGCCCGCGCCGTGGTCCTCGACGACGATTTCCAATTCATTCTTCCCGACCCGGCGCAGTTCCACGGCGGCCTTGTCGACCCCCGCGTGTTTGACGACGTTGAAGAGCAGTTCGCGCACGGATTCGAAGAGGAAGAGCTTGAGGTCGTCGGATGCGGGCTCGACGTCCGGCTCTGATTCGACGGTGACCTCCATGCGGTTCTTCTCCAGCATGTCGCCGGCGAGCCAGTGGAGCGCCTCCTCCAGGCCGGAGTCATGCAGCACGGGGGGACTGAGTTGCACGGTCAGCGTGCGGGAAACCTCCAGCGCCTGGCGGATTAGATCATCCACACTCTGCACGCCGGCAAGCGCCTCGAAGTCCCCAACCTGCCGCCGGACAGCGCCCGCCTGAAGACGCGCGGCCACGAGCAACTGCTGCAGATGGTCGTGGATCACTTTGGCCAGCCGTCTGCGTTCGTGTTGTTCAGCGCCGGTGAGCCTGGCGGCAAGCAGCTTCAGTTGATCGGCGCGCTGCTCGGCGACTCGGGCACGCTCCTCGACGCGCTTTTCAAGGCTTTCGTTGAGGGCCTGAAGCTGCCGCTCGGCTTGCTTCTGGCGCGTCAGGTCGCTCACGAACACGGCCAGATTCAACGCTCCGGCGGGGGCGCGGCCGGCGACGAAGGCAACGAGGGAGACGGGAATGCGGCGGTTGTCCTTGGAGAGGCATTCTTTTTCGTACGGGAGGCAGACGCCCGAAAGGGCCAGTTGGCGCAACGCCTCGTAGTCCTTCGGGGCGAACTCCGCCGGCGTCAGTCGGTCCCAGCGCAGCTTTCCGCCGGCCACGTCCGAGGGGTCGAAGGCAAACATTTTGAGGAGCGCGGCGTTGGCGTAGCTGATGCCGCCGAGGTCGTCGGCGACGAGCATGCCGATGCCGCTGTCTTCGGCCATTTGGCGGAATCGTTCCTCGGTGAGGAAGGGCATATTCTGCAGGGCGTTCACCCCCGCCGCACTGCCGGCCTTCCCTGAGATCGACGGGGAACCGTTGAACATACTCTCCATTTGCGACTTGCCTTCTCGAACGCCCCGGTCTCGTGCGAATCTGTCGCGTCCACGCGCACTGCGACACTCGCACAAGTCGATCGCTCGGTGTGAAGTCAACACGTTTGAACGTCTTTCACTTGTCTGCAATGGTTAGTTTTCTATTAAGGCGATGGTATTTCAGGAGGCCGTCCCAATCAAGAGAAATCCTGTTTTTGGCCGCGCGAGGACAGGGTTTTCCCATGATGGCCGGGCCTATGGGCCGATGGCTGAGGGAGTTCGGACAGGCAAAAATTGTGGCCGGGGCAGGCGCTTGTCTTACACCCAGCGCCTGCGGAAGAGCCACATCTTGACGCTCTGCGTCAAAATCCCGTAGCTGAGCAGCGTCAGGAAGAGCAGCGGCCAGTAGAGCCCCGGCAGCGGCTGGAACCCCAGCGACTTGGCGACAGGCGAGATGGGCAGCCAGAGGCCTGTCGCCATGACCAACACGGTGGTGGCAATCAGAGGCCAACTAGCGCGGCTCTCGAAGAAGGGAATGCGGTTGGTGCGGATGATGTGGATGATGAGCGTCTGCGTCAGGAGCGATTCGACGAACCAGCCGGTCTGGAAGAGCGGAGCCATGCTCGGGTCCCAGCAATGGAAGACGTAGAGCATGATGAAGTAGGTGCTGTAGTCGAAGATGGAGCTGATCGGCCCGATGCAGAGGATGAAGCGCGCGATCTCGTTCATGGTCCATCGGCGCGGCTGGGCGATCTGCTCGGGGTCCACGTCGTCGGTCGGGATGGCGACCTGCGAGAAGTCGTAGAGCAGGTTGTTGGTGAGGATTTGGATCGGGGCCATGGGGACGTAGGGGAGGAAGACGCTGGCGCCGACGACGCTGAACATGTTGCCGAAGCTGGAACTGGCCCCCATGCGGACGTACTTGAGGATGTTGGCGAAGACCTTGCGCCCTTCCAGCACCCCCTCCTCGAGCACCATGAGGCTTTTTTCGAGGAGGATCATGTCGGCCGATTCCTTGGCCAGGTCGACAGCGGTGTCCACGGAGATGCCGACGTCGGCGGCGCGGAGGGCCTGGGCGTCATTGATTCCATCCCCCAGGTACCCGACGACGTGCCCGCGCCCCTGCAGCGCGCGGATGATCCGCTCTTTGTCCGCCGGCGAGAGGCGCGCGAAGAGCGTGGCGCGTTCGGCGGCGTCGGCGAGTTGAACGTCGTCCATCCCGTCGATTTGCGAACCGAGGACGATCTGGTCGGTCGACAGGCCCACCTCACGGCAGATTTTGGCGCTGACGCGCTCGTTGTCGCCGGTCAAAACCTTGATGGATATGCCGTGCTTCTGAAGGGCGATGATGGCCGGTATCGTGGAGTCTTTCGGCGGGTCCAGGAAGGCGACGAAGCCGCGCAGGATCATGTCGCGCTCATCCTCCTTGGAGTACGCGGCGCGGCGGTCGAGGTCCTTGTAAGCCAGCGCCAGGACGCGGAAGCCGTCGTCGCTGAGGTCCTCGTACTCCACCCGCAGGTCGTCCATCAGGAGTTGTTCCATCGGGTAGAGCTTGCCGTGGAACTCGAACTGGCTGCATCGTTTAAAGACCTGCTCCGGGGCGCCCTTGGTGAGGATCCGCGGGGTGCCTGAAGGGGTCTCGACGACGACGGACATCACCTTGCGGGAGAAGTCGAAGGGAATTTCGTCGAGCTTGCGGTACTCGGGGATGTGAATCTCGCTATGCAGTTCCTTGTAGTCGAGGATGGCGCGGTCCAGCACGTTCTTCAGGCCGGTCTGGAAGTAGCTGTTGAGGTAGGCGAAGACGAGGACGCCATCGTCCGTCTCGCGCATGACGTTGAAGTGCTTTTCGAGGATTACGCGATCGAGGGTGAGGGTGCCGGTCTTGTCGGTGCACAGGACGTCCATGGCGCCGAAGTTCTGGATGGAGTTGAGGCGCTTGACGATCACCTTCTTGCGCGACATGGCGATGGCGCCCTTGGAGAGGCAGACAGTGACGATCATCGGCAGCATCTCGGGGGTCATGCCGACGGCGACGGCCAGGGCGAAGAAGAAGGCCTCTTTCCAGTCGTGCTTGGTGAGGCCGTTGATGAGGAAGATCAACGGGACCATGACGAGCATGAAGCGGATCATGAGCCAGGTGAAGCGGCTGATTCCTTTGTCGAAGCTGGTCTGGACCTGCGGCCCGACGATGGCGCGGGCCATGCCGCCCAGGCAGGTCTTCGGTCCGGTGGCCACGACCATGGCCATGCCGGCGCCGCTCTCGACGGTGGTGCCCAGGTAGCAGACGCCGGCCAGTTCGAGCGGGGAGCGCCCTGCCAGCGGCTGCGCGGCGGCGAATTTTTCGACGGGCAGCGATTCGCCGGTCAGGGTGCTCTGGATGATGAAGAGGTCTTTGCAGGAGAGGAGGCGCACGTCGGCGGGGATCATGTCGCCGGCGGAGAGCTTGATGACGTCGCCGGGAACGAGGTCGCGCAACGGCAGTTCGATGAACTGTCCGTCGCGCAACGCCGTGGCGGTCACGGTGATCATCGCCTTGAGCCGCGCGGCGGCGGTGTCGGCGCGGGCTTCCTGAAGGAATCGCAGGCCGACGCCCAGGATGACCATGAGCGTCATGACTATCGCGGCGGGATGATCGCCGGTGAAATAGGCGAGAATGGCAAGTATGGCCAGCAGGATGACGAGGGGGTTGACGAGGGCGTGGCCGAGCAGAATCAGCCGCGTGTGGCGCTTCTCCTGGCCGACGGCGTTCGGGCCGTGCTCCTCGATCCGCCGCTCGGCTTCCTCCCTGGAAAGCCCTTGGGCGGTGCCCGCCAGAAGCGCGGGAACGGCATCCGGTTCGGCCGCGGCGGCCTCGATGAGCAGCGGCGCAACCTGCATCTTAAGGGAGGCGCGCTTCGGAGCCCCGTTGCGCGCCAGCTTCTGTTCGGTCGGCAACGTCACAGTTTCATTTCTCCTGCGCAGAGCCAGATTGCTCAAACGGGTTGAACTGTGAGCCCTTTTCGCGGGGGACGCGCACGCCGGCGGCAAGGCGCGACCGCATTTATTTCCGTAATGCTCTGTTGAGACCATCGTGGCTGCGTGTCGCTCTTCGCGTGGTCGAGGTGGGGACACAAAACTTTCCCTTGGAAAGTATTGTGTCCCCACCGGCCCGGCCTGCCAGCCGGGATGGTTTCAACAGAGCATTTCCGTAACTATACACCGGCGCGCCCGGCGCGGCAAACCATGCCGGGCATGTTTTGAATTGCGCGGAAAGGAGGATATACTCAGGGGGAGTGGTGGATTTGTTCCATTCGACAAGAGGAGATGCCATGACGCGGATTCATGCCACAGGCCTGCTGCCGGCGCTGCTGTGCGCGGGCGGCTTTCTGTTCGCCGGGTGCGGGAAGGAAGCCCCCCCTGCGCCAACGCCGACGCCGGAGTCCTCCCAGCAGATTCAGGAGGAGACTTCCTCTCAGCCGGTCGAAACGACGACAACGACGCACAAGCCCAGCACGTACCACGACCCCATTGCGCCCAGTTGACGGCAGTTCCATCGCGCTGAGCCTGGTTTTTCGCTAGAATGCGCGTATGAAACGGCCCAACCCAAATCCGATGGAGGCTTCCCACGCGCGCAAGCGCCAGGCGCTGTGGCTGACGGCAATCCTGCTGGCGGCCCTGCTGCTGAGGCTCTGGGATTTGGGGGCAAAGTCGCTCTGGCTCGACGAGGTGATGACCGTCCATAAGGCGACCTCCTCCTTCCCCGTCATGATGAATGAAGTGATCTACACCGACGCGCACCCCCCGCTGTTCCAGATCATCGAGTGGCTCTGGCTGCGGCTGGGGAGCGGGGACGCCTTTGCGCGGCTCCCGGCGGTATTCCTAGGCGTGGCGGTGGTGTGGCTGACCTTCCTGATCGCGCGGCGGCTGACCGGTCGCCGGGGCGCCCTCGCCGCCGGGGTGGTGATGGCGTTCAGCTACTTCCAGATTTTCTATTCCCAGGAGGCGCGCCTCCATACGCTGGCGACCGCCCTCTTCCTGGCGCAGACCTACCTGCTGTTGCGGATCGTCTCCCGGTGCGGCGGGGCCGGCTGGAAGCTGTGGCTGCTCTATGCCCTGCTGGGGCTGCTGAGTCTGTACACCTACGCCCTCTGCATCCTCACCATCGGCGCGCTGGCGCTGCTCTACGTCATTCTCGCATGGAAGCGCAGAGTGCAGTGGCGCGAATGGTTCATGGCGCACCTGCTGATCGGGCTGGCGTTCCTGCCCTGGTACTGGTTCGTGCTGCGCGTGACGACGGCGAAGCTGCAGGAGAGCATCCGGACGGTGGGAGACGCGGTGGGCGCGCCTTCCGCGCAGGAGGTAATCAGCGGCATCGCGTCGTGGGGGGTGGGGCCGATGGATTGGAGCGTGATGCCCACGCTGGGCCTCTGGCTGGGCCTGGCGCTGGTGATCGCCGCCGCCGTGGCGCTTTTGGCGCGGCGCAACCGGAAGCCTGCGCTGGCGCTGAGCGTGCTCTTCTTCGTTCCGCTGCTCGGGTATCTGCTGATGCCGATGCCGCGGGTGCATTACTACGAGGCGAAGCACCTGATCTTCCTGCAGCCGCTGCTGATCATCGCCCTGTGCGCGGCGCGGCGAAAGGAGAACTCCGCCCCCGCGCGCGAGACGCGCGTGCCGCCGGTATGCTACGTCGTCGCCGCGCTGCTGGCGCTGAACCTCTTCGGACTGCGCGACTACTTCTCCGCCTCCTTCCAGAAGGAGGACTGGCGCGGCATGGTGAGCGACGTCCAGGAGCGCCTGCAACCCGGCGACCTGGTGATGTTCAACCCCGGCTACGTCGGCTATGCCTTCGAGTACTACCAGACACGCGACGTGGACACGCGCAACGTCACGGCGGAGTCGCTGCTCCGGGGACAGGCGCGGGAGAAGCGCGCCGCCCGACTCTGGCTGATCAGTTGCCAGAGCCCGGTGTCGCGCCCCTTCAGCGCAGCGCCAAAGATGCTGCTGGATGAGGGGTGGAAGCCGCTGGATGGCGCAAGCTTCCCCAGCCACGCATGGCCCGGCGGGCTGGACTGGACGCTGTTGACGCGCAGCCCGGAGGGGGCGCATGACTGACACGCTGCCATCGGCGCACCTGGTCAACCAGTACATGGATTACCTGGTCGCCGAGTGCGGCCTCTCCCCCATGACGGTCGATGCGTACCGGCAGGACCTGACGCGCTTCGTTTATTTCCTGCACGAGCAGGGGCAGGATGACGCGCGCCTCGCCGGCGCCTCGACGGTGCTGAAATTCATGGTCCACGAACGCGAACGCGGGTTGCACATCAACTCCGTCGCGCGCAGCCTGGTGGCGGTGAAGACCTTTTACCGCTTCCTCTGGTCGGAGGGAGAGGTGGCGAAGGATGTCACCTCGCTGCTGGATTCCCCCAAGCTGACGAAGTACCTGCCGGAGGTGATGACGGAGCCGGAGGTGACGGCGCTTCTGGCCGCGCCGGACGCCTCGACGCCGATGGGGAAGCGCGACCGCGCGCTGCTGGAGCTGCTCTACGCCACGGGGGCGCGCGTCAGCGAGGTGGCGAACATGAAATTGGAGGCGCTGCACCTGGACCTGGGCTACGTGCGCTGTTTCGGGAAAGGGTCCAAGGAGCGGATTGTGCCGGTGGGCGAGCGCGCAGCGGCGGCGCTGAACGATTACCTCTCCGGCGCGCGCGAGACGCTGCTGGGGGATGCCCCTTCCCCCTGGCTCTTCCCCGGGCGGCGCGGGCCGATCGGGCGCAAACGCCTCTGGACGATGGTGCGCCAGTACGCGCTGAAGGCCGGGGTGGGGCGGCGCATCTCCCCGCACACGCTGCGCCACTCCTTCGCCACGCACCTTCTGGAGCATGGCGCCGACCTGCGCGCGGTGCAGGAGATGCTCGGACACGCCAATATCGCCACGACTCAGATCTACACGCATGTGGACCACTCCAGGCTCAAGAGCGTCCATAAACAGTTCCACCCGCGCGGGTAAGGGCGGGCGCGTTCGGAGAACGCTCCGCCGGTTTGCGCGCTGCGCTTTACATTCCGCATACTCTCGCTTGACGCCGCGCCTCCGATAGCGTATGATACGAGCATTGTTAGGTTAGGCCCATGAGGGCCACAGCAGTTCGAG
Source organism: uncultured Planctomycetota bacterium (assembly GCA_903901045.1). Classification (GTDB taxonomy): domain Bacteria; phylum Planctomycetota; class Brocadiia; order CAIUPP01; family CAIUPP01; genus CAIUPP01. Next base: position 192,696 of record CAIUPP010000021.1, on the reverse strand, counting down.
CGCACTGTAACTGGTTCTCCGTTGTGCACAGGCAGATGAGCGGACACCGCAAGGTGTCTTCCTTCCCTTCTCCTCCCCTTGCACCTGTTCCTGTTCAGACCGTCTCCAAGCTGTGCGTTTACCGGCGCAACCTAATCGCTCGGAAAGCGGATCGTCCGTGCCCGGTATCGGACGCCAGTGTGGCGGCCCGACGGGACGCGGGTTCGTGCCGAGTCAACGCATGGAGGAAAGAAACATGGCGCAAGGTAAGGTGAAGTGGTTCAGTGATCAGAAGGGCTTTGGGTTCATTACGCCGGACGACGGCAGCCCAGACGTCTTCGTGCATCACAGCGCAGTCCAGGGCAGCGGTTTCAAGTCCCTGGCTGAGAACGATGTCGTGACGTTCGAGACCGAAGCCGGCCAGAAGGGCCCGCGCGCGAAGAACGTGACGAAGGTCAGCTAACTCAGGCTGAACAAGCCTAAGTCATAACGAAAACCGCTGCTGTGTGAAGGGACACGGCAGCGGTTTTTCGTTTTCTCTTCTTCTGCGCTCCGGGAATCACAGCATCCGCCTGAACCTTTGATATGCTGACTGCCATGCTTCGGACGGATGCGGGTCGTAGGGGATGAGGGAGAAGGAGCGCTTGACGGCTTCGCGCCCTTCAGCGATTGAGGCGAGGTGGCCCGTGGCCAGCGCCTGGATGAGGGCGTTGCCCAGCGCGGTGGCCTCGACGGGGCCGGCCAGCACGGGCAGCCCCGTGGCGTCGGCGGTCATCTGGCAGAGAAGGGTGTTCTGCGAGCCGCCGCCGATGATGTGGATTCGGTCCACTTTCCACCCCAGCGCCGCTTCGAGGTTCTCGATGGTCATGCGGTACCTCAGCGCGAGGCTTTCGAGGATGCAGCGGGCGAGGGCGGCGTGGCTATCGGGGGGCGGCTGGTTCGTGCGATCACAGTAGTGGCGAAGGCGCGCGGGCATGTCACCCGGCGGGCCGAATTCAGGAGCGTCCGGGTCCACGAATGCGGCGAACTCGGGGGCGGCGGCGGCCAGGCGCGTCAGGTCGTCATAGCTATACACGTTTCCCTCGTCGGTCCACGTGCGGCGGCATTCCTGAAGCAGCCAGAGTCCGCCGATGTTCCGGAGCAGGCGGACGGTGCCGTTGGCCCCCCCTTCGTTGGTGAAGCCCCCGGCGTAGGTCACCGGGGTGATGACGGGCGCGGCGACCTCAACGCCGGCGAGCGACCAGGTGCCGGAACTGATGTACGCGGAGTGCGGCGAGAAGAGGGGCGCGGCGGCGACCGCCGAGCCGGTGTCGTGGCAGGCGGGCGCGATGACCGGCGCGCCGCGAATTCCTGTCTCCGCCGCGACGGAGTCAAGCAGCGGCCCCAGGACCGTTCCGGGCTTGACGATCGGCGGGAGAATTCCGGTGGGCAGGCGCAGTTGTTCAAGCATCGGACGCGCCCAATCCCCGGCGCGCGGGTCGTACATCTGCGTGGTGGTGGCGATGGTGAACTCCCCGACTTTGCGCCCCGTGAGCCAGAAATTGAGCAGGTCGGGCATGGTCAGGAGGGTTCGCGCCTGGGCCAGGAATTCCGGGCGTTGGCGCGCGAGGGAGAGCACCTGGTACAGCGTATTGAGCTGCATGAACTGAATGCCGGTGCGCTCGAACACCTCCCGGCGCGGCACAATGCGGAACGCCTCATCCATCATGCCATCGGTGCGCCGGTCGCGGTAGTGGACGGGGTTCTCCAGCAATTCATCCCGCGCACCCAGCAAGCCGAAGTCGACGCCCCACGTGTCCACGCCGATGCCGGCCAGCGGGGCTTTCTGAGCGCAGAGGCGCAGTCCCTTCTTGATTTCCGCGAGCAGTTTCGGGGCATCCCAGTGGAGCGTCTCCCCCACGCGCACCGGCCCGTTGGGGAAGCGGTGCGCGGCCTCCAACTCGAACCGCGCGCCGTCGAAGCCCACGCGCATTACGCGGCCACTCTCCGCGCCAAGGTCCACGGCTGCGAAATTAACGGTTTTCATGGCACATGCCCTGCCTGTGTGAACGAACAAGGACATCAAGGACTGCAAGGACATAAAGGACATCGAACAACGACTACAACCGGTTTCATAACTGTGGCGCGGGTTATCCAACCCGCGAAATCATTGGCGCGAACGACGTCGTTAACGCCCACAAATGGGTTATGAAACCATTTTGCTCTGTTGAAACCATCCCGGTTGGCGGGCCGGGCCGGTGGGGACACAATACTTTCCAAAGGAAAGTTTTGTGTCCCCACCTAGACCACGCGAAGAACGACACGCTGTCCCGATGGTTTCAACGGAGCAAAACCATTTGTAAGCTCTCACCGCATCTCCTGCCCGCCCGTGACGTTGATGGCCTGGCCGGTCATGTAGCTCGCGTCGTCGGAGGCCAGGAAGACCAGCACGTTGCAGATATCCTCATAGGTGCAGCCGCGCTTCATGGGCACCTGGTCGATATACTTCTGGCGCACCTGCTCCTCGGTGATCCCCCACTTTTCGGCGTACTGTTTGTAGAGCGAGTTGACCCAGAGCGGCGAGTCCAGGAGGTTGCCGGGGCAGATGGCGTTGACGCGGATGCCGGACTCGGCCAGGTCCAGCGCGATGCTCTGCGTCAGGCCGATGCCGCCGAATTTGGAGGCGGCGTAGGCGGAGTTCTTGAAGCTCCCCTTCTTGCCCGACTTGGAGTTGATCTGGATGATCACGCCACTCTTTTGCCGCTTCAACACGCGCGCGGCGCAGGAGGCGCAGAGGAAATAACCGAAGAGGTTGACGTTCATCACGGCGCGCCACTTCTCCGCGGCGAAGTCGGCGATATCGCCGGCGATGAGGATGCCGGCGTTGCAGACCAGGAGGTCCAGTCGCCCGAACTCCTTGACGGTGCGGTCGACCATGGCGGCGACCTGCGCCTCGTCGGTCACATCCACTTTGATGGCGATGGCGCGCCGGTCGGTGATGCGCGCCGCCGTGGCGATGGCGTCCGCTTCCTTCAGGTCGGCCACCGCGACATGGCACCCCTCGCGCGCCAGGCGCAGGCAGATCGCCTCGCCCAGCCCCTGCGCGCCGCCGGTCACGAGGGCCACGCGATCTTGCAGCATCTTTTCCATCTGTTCTTCCTTATTTGCTGTCGCGCTTGAGCCGCGCCAGGAAGTCCCCGGGCGACGCGCTGTTTGACATCCCTTTGAACACCTCCAGCCCCGCCCGCCCCGCCGGGGCGAGACGGCCCACGGCAGTATAGAATCCATTGCGCGCCCGCCGCAAGGGAAGGTTCGCGCGCGTCCACGGGCTCTGATAACCCAGGCCGAGGGCGCGCTGCATGGCCGTGTGGCCGCAGATGAAGAAAGCGCCATCGAGGAACGCCTGCCGCACGGGGGCCATTTCCGGCGCGTCGAAGTCATCCACGAGCTTCTGCCCGAAGGCGTTCATCTCCGTGCCGACGATCAGTGGCAGGTCCAGCTCGCGGGCCAGCTCCACGACGCGGTGCAGGTTGCGCACCTTCACGCCGCGCTGCTCGGGATCGGCGATGTTCCAGTTGCGGTCCGGGACGATATTGAGGGCGGCGGCCCCCTTGGCGATGAGCAACTCCAGCAGTTCGCCGATGGCCTGCTCCCCCGCCGACAGGCCGTCGAGCCAGGTGTGGCAAGGGAGCGCGCCGCAGGCGCAGATCATTTCGTGGACCTCTTCGACCGTCGGGAAGGACTCCGGCCCCGGCTGCACGTAGCCCACCCCGCCGCGCTTCATCAGTTTCCCGCGGACGAGGTTCTGGAACTTCGGCGCGTCGCCGATCTGAGCGGCGACCTGCTCGCGCGTGAGGCCGAGTTCCTCCGCCCAGAACGCGGAGGGATCGGGGAAGCGATGAATTGCGGCGCTCACGTAGGCGGCCAGGAGGTGGCGCTCCGTGGCGTTGCCCGCCGGGGTCAGCGGCAGCGCGTCCCGGTCATAGTCCACCGCGACCGGCGCGAGATGCGCGTTGAGCCGGGCGACCATGGCGCGGTTGCGCTGCTCGGCGCGCGCGCGCATCCCCGCCAGAATGGGGGCGACGGACCCGGGGGCCCGGCCGGAGGTGAAACCGATCCCCATGTAGTAGCTGATCCCCGGCTCGCCGGGGGAGTTGATTTCGCGCGTCGCGAACTCCGGGATGTAGACGCGGCTTTCCAGCCCGGCGCTGCCGCGCACGCCGACCAGGTCGCACGCGCGGAGGAACTCGTCGACGCCGTCGAGCACGTCAAAATCCACGATGCCGACCGCCGCAAAGCCGCGCCGCTTCGCCAGCCAGGCCAGCGCCGTGGGAGAATAGCCGCTCGCATTGTAGGAGAAGAAGGTGTGGCAATGCATGTTGACGGCGGCCCGCTCCGGCTCGGGGCGAATCGCCCCCTGCTGCGCGAGCGCCATCAGCCCCGACAACGCATCGGCGCGCGTGGCCGGGGAACGATCGTTGAGAAGCGCTTCCAACTCGGCGATCTTCTGCATCAGCAATCCGTCCCCTCGTATGCGATGAGTTCAATGAATCCGGATGACGCGGGAGGCAGCGTGGCGCGCGACGCGGATGGAATGGTCCGCGCCTGCGGCGTCCGCTACACCCCCAACTGCCGCCGCCGGTAGAGTTCATCGGGCCGGGTGTGAATGCGGGCGACATCTTTGGAGGCGAGATACCGCGGCCCGCCGACGCTGTACGCGCCCAGCAGCACGCGCGCCATCTTGACCGCCATGAGCGTGACATCTTCCACCTGTTTCGCCGTGCCGCCCAGCGCAACCAACCCGTGGTTCTGCATGAGAATGATGCGCGGCGCTTCACCGTGCTTCTTCAGGTGTTTGCCCAGCAGCTCCTTGAGGCGGCGCGCAAGCGGAAAGCCGGGATCGGTGTACGGCACCAGCAGCGGCGCCGTCCCGCACAGGACGATTTCGTCCGGGAAGAGCCGGCCCTTGAATATTTCCGGGAAGGCGACCGAGCAGGTCAGCGCGTTGATGAGGGTGGGATGCGTGTGCCCAACGAAACGAATCCCCTCCAGGTCGAGCAGTTGGGCATGGAGGAGCGTTTCCACCGAGGGACGGCCCGGCGCACTCGGAGTCACCTTGGCGGCGGAGAGCGCTTCTTTCACCTGCGCGTCGTTCAACTCCGGCCCCTCCAGAACGGCCAGGGCGCGGCCGCAATCCACCTGAACAAATCCTTCGGGGGTAATCGTCCGCAGCTCGGTGCCGCTGCTTTTCACCCAGAAGGTCCCGTCCTCCGCGCGCGCGGAGGTGTTCCCCTCGCCAAGGATGACGTAGTCCATCTCCGGACGCCCCAGATTGTTGGAGAGCGCAACGAGTTGTTTGACGATTTCAGGCGAAGCCATTGTTCTGTCATTCCGAACAAGTTCTTGCGATGGAGGCGGTTCTCTCTGCGTGGCCGCTTGCACGAGTTCGGGACGCCGGGCATAATGCGGCTACCGGTGCGCCCCCGAATCGGGCGCAATTATACTGCCGTGCCGAACCATCGGCAAGCAAGGTCTGCGAGGAGTGAATGAGACAATGACGAGGATCGTCCAGATCGGCCTGGGCCCGTTGGGCCAGAAGGTGGTGCGCTATCTGCTGGAACGTCCGAACCTCAAACTGGTCGCCGTGGTGGACCCTGCGCCGGACAAGGTGGGGAAAGACGCGGGGGAACTGTGCGGCGTCAAGCGCCTCGGGGTCGCCGTCGCGAAAGACCTGCGCAGCGCGCTGCGTGGCCGCAAAGCGGAAGTGGCGCTGCTGACGACGGTTTCCGATGTCAGGCGCATCGAAGCGCAGATCGCCCGGATCGCCGCGGCAGGGCTCCCGATCGTTTCGACCTGCGAGGAGCTTTCCTTCCCATGGGGCGCCTCGCCGGCCGTCGCGCGGCGAATTGACGCTCTCTGCCGGAAGCATGGCGTAGCCTGCGTGGGGACGGGGGTGAACCCGGGATTCCTGATGGACTTCCTCCCCTCCGCGCTCACCGGGGTCTGCCAGAAGGTGGAGCATGTGCGCGTGCAGCGCATTCAGGATGCGTCGGCGCGCCGCGTGCCGTTTCAGCAGAAGATCGGCGCGGGGCTTACGACGGCGCAGTTCCGCAAGAAGAAAGAGGCCGGCACACTGCGGCACGTGGGGCTGACGGAGTCGATGCAGATGGTCGCGCATGCGCTGGGTTGGAAGCTCAGCCGGACGACCGAGAGCCTGCGGCCGGTCATCGCGAAGAGACGCATCACCAGCGGCTACGCCCCGATCGAGAAGGGGATGGCCTGCGGCGTCGAGCAGATCGGCCACGCCTTCGTCGGCAGGAAGGAGGTCATCACGCTCGAATTCCGCGCCGCGGTGGGCGAAGCGAAATCCTTCGACGCGGTGGAGATCACCGGCACTCCGAACCTGCGGTCTGTGATCGAAGGCGGGGTCAACGGCGACATCGCCACCTGCGCCATCGTTCTGAACGCCGTCGCCGCCATTCGCAAGGTGACGCCCGGCCTTAAGACGATGCTCGACTTGCCGCCGGTGACCTGCAGCCGTTCCTGAGCAACGGTCAGAATAGCTCGCGCAGGAAGCGGTCGCATTTCCCTTTAAGCTCCGGCGTCAGCCGGCGTTCAAAGGGCCAGTTCTCGCGGCTGGCGAGGTCGCCGACCATCTCGCAAGCCGCTTCCGCTGTCCAGGCAATCTGCTCCATGGACACCGCGTCAAGGTTGTTATGGACGGAGTGGTGGTACCAGTACAGAGTGCTGTGCGTGGTCCGCGTCACCCAGATGCCGGGAATTCCTCGCGCGGCAAAGGGGAACATATCCTGGTAGGGAGAGGCGTCGTCAACGACCTTGCCGAAGCCCAGGCGTTTCTCGGCGGCCTCTTTGACGTACCGATTCAAGGCCGGGGTGCCGGCGCACTGAATTTCCGAGCTGCCCAGATGAGCGCCGACCGAGTCGAAATTGCATACGAAGGCAATGCGGTCGAGGTCCGCGACCTGGCTCCCCACGTATCGCGTCGATCCCACGGAGAGTTGCTCTTCAGCGCCGAAGCCGATGAAGCGCACGGTATGCCTCAAGCCCTTTCCCCGCAAACGCCGGGCGCATTCCAGCGCGGCGGCGATCCCGCTGGCATTGTCATCGGCCCCGACTCCTTCACTGACGGAATCCAGGTGCCCGGAAATGACGATCACCCGCGCGGCCGGGTCTGAGCCTGGGAATTCGCCGACGGCATTCCAGGAGTTGGCCGGTTCGATTCGCCCGGAACAGGCCAGGCGCACGTGCCGCGCGCCGCTGCGCGCCAGCGCCCAGGCATCCATCATGGAGAGGTTGGCCATGGGCTTCCGGACCATGCGCATGAACCGCTCCCCCATTCCTGCGGCGAGGGCCCACTCCGTCGCATAGCGCGTGTCCACGTAAAGCAGCGCCTTCAGCGGGGACTCCTGCATCTGCCGGAAAACTTCTTCCGATTCCCCATACCCTCCGTAGAACAGGCCGATCTTCCCCTCCAAACCGTCGAAGCGCATGCCCTGCTCATAATCGAACGGTTCAATGACGATCAGCTCCCCTTCCACCCCTTCCGGCGGCGTCGCGAGCGAGTGGGTGACCTGGCTGACTTCGATCCGCCGCCCGCTGTCAACGTCGGTCAATACAGCCGGGGCCGGAATCCACCGCTGGACAGGAAAGGGAAGGCTGCCGAGGTTCGACGCGCCAAGCTCACGGAGACGGCCCACCATGTATTCGGCCACCCGCTTCTCTTCCGGCGAGCCGGCGAGCCGTTGTCCCACGGTGTGGCACATGAATTCCATGTCGCTGCGGATTTGCAGGAGGCCGGCGGGGTCTTTCAAGTTTCGCATCGTTCTTTCCTTTTGAAGGCGCAGTTCTACTTCGTTCGCCCGGCGTACCGGACGGTGCCGATGAGGCGGAACTGGTCATGGCGGTAGTAGCTCACGAAGATTGCGGCGGCCGCGCCATCCGCCAGGTAAACGGTTTCGGTTTCTTTGAGAACGGGCGTCCCGGGATTCACCCCCAGCACACCGACCACCGGCTCCTCGGCGGCAACCGCTTCGACGGCCTGCACGGAGTGGCCGATTTCGATCCCCTGCGCCTTCTGCCAGCGCTCCATCGAGTCCAGTCCGGCGAGTTCTTCTTTCGATAATTTGTCGGCATACGCGCGCAGGATCGACATCTCGTCCATCGCCACAGGCGATGACCCCATCGAGTCAATGCGGCGCACGAAGAGCACACGGTCTCCGACGAAGGTGTGCAGCAGCGCAGCCGTCTCCTCATCGGCAGGCCGCCATTCCCACAAGTCCACCCGGCGCGTAACCTCCGGGGCATGGCGCGCCAGGCTGGCATCGAACTCCGAGCTCAGGATGGGAATCTTTCGCGCGGGTTTGGCGGTCAGAAACGTCCCGCTTCCCTGTCGACGCCGAACGAGCAGTTCCTCCTCCAGAATCTGCAGCGCGCGGCGGATCGTGATGCGCGAGGTGCGAAACTCCTTGCAGAGATCCTGCTCCGAGGGTAATTGCTGGCCGGGTTGGAGTTCGTTGCCGAGAATCCTGCGCCGGAGTATTTCAGCCACCATGTTGTACGCCGTGGTCTTCCGATTCATCTACGGACTCCGTTGCGGACCAAAAGGTCCCTTCGTCGACTGGAACGGTCACAGGCGTTCAGCCCAGGACGCGGACCGGCGCGTCCATGCCCTGCTCGGTATCAACCAGGCAGGGCTGAGGCCCAGGCCCGCATGCACCGCTCGCTTCACGGGCTTGCCGCGAATACTTTACCCGATTCAGCCCACACGCACTTGAAAAAGATGAGACGACATGTTATATCATTATAATAAGTCGCAGCGCAAGCGATTCCGAGCCCTTTCTGGCATGGCTGGAACTCACCTTTTCACGGGTGGATAATCTTATGAGCGCACTAAAAGCGGGCGCAGCGAGAGCCGATATCACGCCGGCCTACCCCGTCTGGCTCGACGGCAACCCGCGCGATCACAAGTCCGAGGGGATGCACGACCCCATCTCCGCCCGGACGTTGGTGCTTGAGAACAAGGACGGCCCCTTCGCGTTGCTGAGCCTCGACCTGTGCTGTCTGCCCGAAGATGTTGCGGACGCCATGCGCCGCCGGATCGCCGAGCGCACCCATATCCCCTTCGAGCGCCAGGTCATCGCCTGCGGCCACATCCATTCCGGCCCCGCCACTTACGGATACTTCTGTCCCCGGGAACAAGAGTACTGCGACCGGCTCATTCAGGAGTTGGCCGAATTGACGAAACGGGCGCGCGACGCAGCCAGGCCGGCGCACGCCGGGTGCGGGTCGGGCGCGGAATTCACCATCAGCGAGTACCGCCGCTTCTATCTGACGGACGGCCGGATCGCGATGAATTGGGATACGTTCAGCCCGGAGGAACTCATCGGCCCGGCCGGGGTGATGGATCCCGAAGTCGGCGTGGTGCGGATCGACGCTCTGGACGGGAAGACCATCGCCATCCTGTATAACCATGCCGGCCATCCGAATACACCGCCGGGCACCTGGTTCCAGGTCAGCGCCGATTACCCCGGAGTCGCTTCCGCCGCCATCGAGCGCGAGTTGGGCGGGGTGGCGCTGTTCACCAACGGCGCGCAGGGAAGCGTGGACATTCCCGCATTCCGCGAACGGGACTGGGCGGGGATGGAACGCAAGGGGGCGTGGCTGGCGCGCGAGGTCATGGACGTGGCCCGACAAATCATCCCTTCCGACGACAGCCTCTCGGTGCGGCAATCGCGATTCAGCGTCGCCATCCGGAAGATCACGCCGGAGTACCTGGCCTGGGCGCAGGAAGTGCTTGCGCGGCCAAGTCAGCCGCACACGATCCGCGACGGCGTGGATGACACGCTGTACGCCCGCGCCTGCATGGACCTGGTCGCCATGGGGCGGTCGAGCTTCGACGTGGAGATGATCGGATTCCGCGTCGGCGGCGCGGCGTTTGTCAGCTTTCCCGGGGAGTTGTTCACGGAAATCGGCCGTCGCATCAAGGCGCTGCGGCCGGAGAAGCGGACGTTCGTCGTGGACATGGCCAACGGCTACCTCGGCTACGTGCCCACGCGCCGGGCGGTCCGTGAAGGGGGCTATGAGTCGCATCCCGGCACGGGCAGCCGGCTGGAGGAGAAAGCGGACGACTTGATTGTCAACGAGGCGGCGAAGTTGTTGGAACGGCTGTAATTGAGCGACCGGTGGACGCAATTGAAGCAACTTGTTTTCGAAAGGAGAATCAGAATGGAGAAGCTGGCAATTGATGGCGGCAAGCCCGTCACGTCAAGAGCGGCCGCCAAGCGATGGCCGGTGCTCGATCAGACCGACCGCGACGCGGTGCTGCGCGTGATTGACCGCGGGATCGTGGCGGGCAGCGGCGCGCCCGAGGCCTCCTCGCTGGAGAAGGAATGGGCCGCCTACTGCAACCGCAAGTACTGCCTGGCCACCTGCAGCGGCACGGCGGCTCTGCACATGGCGCTGGCGGCGGCGGGCGTCGAGCCCGGCTGCGAAGTGATCACGTCCGCCTTCACCTTCCTGGCTTCGGCCAGTTGCGCGCTGCACCAGAATGCCGTGCCGGTCTTCGTGGACATCGACCCGCGCACGTACAACCTCGACCCGAACAAGCTGGAACGTGCGATTACGCGCTACACCAAGGCGATCATCGTCCCGCACATTCAGGGGCTCATGGCGGACATGGACCCGATCATGAAGATCGCCAAGAAGCACAAGGTGATCGTGATCGAGGATGCCTGCCAGGCGCACGGCGCAACGTACAAGGGGAAGGTGGCCGGCTCCATCGGCCACATGGCCTGCTTCAGCCTGAACAACCTGAAGAACCTCTGCGGCGGCGAAGGCGGGTTGCTGGTGCTGGATGATGAGACCTGGAAGCAGAAAGCCTCCCTCGTGCGCATGTTCGGCGACGAGGTGGACGACGAGAGCAAGCTGCGCGTGTACAACGCGAGCATTCTGGGGTACATGTACCGCACGCAGGAACTTCCCGCCGCGCTGGCCCGCGCGCAGTTGGCCAAGCTCGACACGCTCAACGCCATCCGCCGGAAGAACGCGGCTTACCTCATCCGCGAACTGGGCAAGATCAAGGGAGTCACCCCCCCCTACGTCCCGCCCCGGCTGGAGCACTCCTTCTTCATGTTCAATATCCGCCTGGACCCGAAGGCCGCCGGCGTCAGCGCCACCCCCGTCGATTTCCGCAAGGCGGTCGAGAAGGCGCTCTACGCGGAAGGATTGCACATCGGCCAGTGGCAGACGATGCCGGTCCCCGCGCAGGACCTCTTCCAGACCCAGTGGGGCTACGGCCGCACGGGCTGCCCGTGGGATTGCGAAAAGTACAAGGGGAAGATGAAGAAGCGCCGCGCCTCCGATCGCCCGTACGATCCGGACAACTTCCCCGTCGCGCAGGCGCTGTGCAGGAATTACACCGTCGTCCATGGCATCCATCCGCCCAACGGCCTGCCGGAGATGAAGAACATCGTGGCCGCGTTCAAGAAGGTCTTCGCCAACCTGGACGTTGCGATGGCGCACAAGGACGACCGCATCTATCCGCACGCGGATTCTTCTTTGTACGGAACGGGCTGAGAAAGTCTTATGCGAAACCTTGCGAAGGATCGTTTGACCTTCGCAAGGTTTCGTTTCTTCCGCTGACTCAACAGGAAAGGGCCACGCCATGAAAACGCAAGGGCTGTTTGCGCGCAGTTCGATGGATTTCGACTTGCGCGACTTCGAGTTGCCGCCGCTGCGCGACAATGACGTGCTGGTGAAGGTGCACGCCTGCGGCCTCTGCGGCACGGATATCCATTTCGCCAAGGACGCGAGGGGCGAGTACAACCCGCTGGGGCATGAGATCGCCGCCGAGGTGCTGGAGGTCGGTCGCAACGCAGTCACCTGCAAGCCCGGCGACCGCGTGATCGTCGAGGACTGCGCCATGTGCGGCGTCTGCGAGAACTGCAAGAACGGGGAGGCGCACCTCTGCCGCAACATGCACAACCTCGAAGGCCGCCCCGGGATAGCGCGGCACATGGTGGTGCATGAACGCCTCTGCGACCGGTTCGAAGGACTGGACTACGTAGCCGCCTCGCTGACGGAGCCCCAGGCGGTGGCGTTGAACGCCGTGCTGCATGCGCAGATTCCGCCCGCCGCGGATGTGGTGGTCTTCGGCCCCGGCCCCATCGGCCTGATGTGCGTGCGCCTGGCCAAGATGATGGGAGCGGCCACGGTGGGACTGGTCGGCTACGATGCCAATTGTCCGCGCGAGAAGGCGCGCTTCGAGGCCGGAAGACAATTGGGGGCGGACTTCGTTGTGGACACGGCGGTCGAGAACCCCCTGGAGGCCGTGCAGCGTCATTTCCCCAACGGCGCGGACCGCGTCATCGTCACCAGCCCCCCCAAGAGCATGGAGCAGGCGATTCCGGTGGGCCGCTTCGGCGTGACCGTCTCCTTCATCGGCATCAACCTCGGCGGCCATTCGCAGATCGCCGTGGACGTGAACGATCTAATCTTCAACAAGCGCTCCCTCGTCCCGACGTTTGCGGAGCCGGCGATCAAGTTTCCGACGTCGCTCAAGATCCTCCAGAAAGGGATGATGGACTCGCGTCAGATCATCACGCACACCTTCAAGCTGGGGGAGCACAAGGCGATCTTCGCGGGCATTGTGGATGGACGGCAGCCGATCATCAAAGCCGTCTGCACGCCGAACGCCTGAGCGGAGCCCGTCGGACGAAGGAGAGCGGCAAGCATTTCCCGGAGCCGGTTTCGCAGTTGCGGCGCGGATTGGGGCGGCCCGCGACGCCGTTGTGAAACCGGCTCTGGTCTTTTTCTCACTCTTGGTGTACGATGTTTGGACTCGACAGAGAAACGCGCCTGATTTCAACACAGCAACAATCGGAGGTCGGATGAAGGACTGCATTCGCGCGGCCATAATCGGAGGATGGGGGCACCAGGCCCTCGTAGGGGCATTCGGAAAGACGGCCCAGTGCGTGGCCATTGCCGCCGATGGCTTGGATGACAAGGCCCGGGACTACGTCTCCGCGCCGTGGGCGGCGGGCGCGCCGTACTTCGAGGACTGGCAGAAGATGCTCGATGAAGTGAAGCCGGAGGTCCTTTCGCTGGGGACGTGGCCGGCGAAGAACGGCCCCTATATCGTCGCGGCGCTGAAGCGCGGTATTCACGTGGTCAGCGACAAGCCGATCGCCAACAGCGCGGCGGAACTGAGCGACCTGCGCGCGGTGACGCGCCAAAACCCGGGGCTCCACCTGCTGACGGAATTCACCATGCGCCTGGGGCCGGCCTTCATGGCTGCGCGCGAGGCGGTGCGCAGTGGAAAGATCGGCGATGTGGTATTGGTCACGGGGCAGAAGTCCTATCGCTTCGGCGCGTCGCGCCCGGATTTCTACAAGACGCGCCAGGGGTTCCCCGGAACGATCATGTTCGTCGGCTGCCACATCATGGACCTCGCGTACTGGATTACCGGTCTGAAATACACCGGGGCGCTGTGCGGCGTGCAGGGGAATATCGCAAAGAAGGAATACGGCCAGTTCGAGGACCACGCCATCATCCTGCTGCAAATGGAGAAGGGGGTCGACGTGGTGATGCACATGGACTACCTGCGACCGGCGGCGGCGCCGACGCACGGCGATGACCGCCTGCGCATCGCGGGGAGCAAGGGGGTTATCGAGGTGCGCGACGGGAAGTGCGTGCTCATTACCCAGGAGCAGCCCCCCACCGAGTTGGCGGTTGGCGGCCATGACGAACATGCCGGGCTGGAACTGGTCGAGACGCTTCGCGGGCGCGGGCGCGGCGCCTTCAGCACCGCTGAATCGCTCGTCATGGCCGAGGTGCTGCTCAAGGCGCGCGAATGCGCCGATAGCGGCAAGGCTGTGAAGATCCTCTGAGAGACGCGAAGGGCTGAAACGAGAGAACGGAGCGTGCGCCGGATCGCGGTGCCGCTCCGTTCTTTCTTCTTCGGGCCCTATCGCGGGAAGTCGAACGTCGTCAGCCGGCTCACATCCACGGCCTGGGTCCTGGCCGCCCAGGGCACTCCCAGATCGCTATAGAGTTTGCGCCCGGCCGCGGCGCGCGCGGCGATTTTCTCGATGCCGGTGATGACCGTGCGAATGTGCGGCTTCGGCTCGGCCAGTTCAGTGATCTCCAGACCATCCGCGGAAATCTGCCTTGTCACTGCGCTCGAAAGGAAAGCGCCGTTGACGGCCAGGACGTGGGCGCGCGTCATTTCGAGCGGGCAGTTGAGTTCCTTATCCTCCCCCCGATAGCGCCGGGCGACGTTGCGCCATTGCTCAACGCTGCCGTCCAGGGCCGGCGGCGGCACTTCGGATACGAGGCGCTCCCCTTCGTAGAATCGCAGCGTCTGCGTGGAGTCCCACACCGCGCGGCCTCGCTCGCCAAAAACCTCTATGACGCTGTGGGCATTTGCCGACGCGGCCACCGTGCCGTAGAAATAGACCTTCGCGCCGTTCTGGCAGAGCGCTTCCAGACAGGCGGTATCCTCGCTCTCGATTTCGTGAGCGTGGTAAAGCTCGGCGCGCACGCTTTTCGGCAGCGCGGCCTGCCCCGGCTCGTTCGAGGCGAAATAGAGGCCGTTGAACAGGTAGTGCGCCTGCGGGTTGTTGATGGTGCCGTCGAGGACCCAGCGTCCGTTGCAGGTGAGCTTGCCCGCCCAGGAGTTGCGCGCGTAGTAGTGGTTGTCGCGCATCCAGCAGCAGGTGACGATGACTTCCTTGACCCTCCCCAGCCGCCCGGAGCAAATCTCGCTCTTGAGGTTGCGCACGGCCGGCGCGGACTGGCTCTGAAAACCGATCTGGCACCAGGTCCCCGCCCGCTGAAGGGCGGCGGACATCGCGTCGAAGTCCTGAATCGTCGCGGTGGTCGGCTTTTCGCAAATGATATTGAAGCCGGCCTCGGCCGCCCGGATCACCTGGTCGCGGTGCCACTCGATGCCGGTGGGAATGGCGACGACATCGAACTGCGATTTGCCCAGCGCGAGCATCTCCTCCATCGTGCCGACGATGGGGACGCCGCGCTCGGCCAGCGCCTTTTCCTGCTCGGGATACTTGCCGCGGCTGCGGACGACGGCGGCGCCGAACGTCCCGAGCCCTTCTTTTTCCAGCGCCAGGATGTTGGTGACGTAAGAGGCGCCGTAGCCTCCAATGCCAACCAGACCGAACTTCACGGGCTTCAGCTCTGTCACAACGTTTCCCTTCATTCTCTGCAAGACAAAACCATCACTTCGCCGTCAGGCCGCCATCCACGGCGATTGTCGCGCCGGTCAGGTAGGCGCTGGCGTCGCTGGCGAGGAATACGATGACGCCCTTGAGGTCCGTGTCATTCGCCATCCGGCCGAGGAAGACGCGCTTGGCGTAGCGCTTCACGAAGCGCTCGTCCGTGTTGTTGTAGTAGCCGCCGGGGTTGATCACGTTGCAGCGCACTCCGCGCGGACCGTAATGAGCGGCGGTGAAGCGCGTGAGGTTCTGCATCCCGCCCTTGTTGAACCAGTAGTCCGGCGGCTGGGGCCAGCCGACTTCCTCGTAAAGAGAGAAGTCCGGCCCCACCACGCCATAGATCGAGCCCACGTTGATGATGCTGCCACGTCCGGCCTCGGCCATCTTGTCGCCGAAAGCGCGCGTCATCAGGAAGACGCCGGTGGCGTTCACCTGCATGCTCTTCTCCCAGTTGGCGGCCGAGTCGGACCAGGATGCCATGGAGCGCAGGACGGAGTTGTTGACGAGGACGTCGACGCGCCCCGCTTTCTCATAGACCGCGTCGCGCAGCCCGAGGATGGATTTCTCGCTCGACTGATCGAAGGAAAGCGCCTGGACGTCCAACCCGCGGGCGCGTTCCTGCGCGGCGACCTTCTCCAACGCCTCGATCCCGCGCGAAGCCATGATCGTCCTGGCTCCGGCTTCGGCGAGGGCGGCGACGATCTGGCGCCCGTAAAGCCCGGCGCCTCCCGTCACGAGCGCTACGCGTCCCTTCAGCGAAAAGCTATCCAATACACTCATGCGCGCCTCCTATTCCTGTTCCGATGCTTTCAGTCCCAGCTATTTTCCACGCTCGGCGGCGATCTTCTTTTCGTAACCACTCGCGCGATAGGCCGCCACGGGATCGACCGGCACGCCCAGTTCCTCGCGCACGCGCGCCAGCAGCGGACGCACGTCGGTGCGATAGGCGTCGGCGAGTAGTTGGTGCGCTCCGAGCACGTCGCCGGCCGCCTGCGCCTCGGCCAGCATCTTGCGCGGCGTCAGAAGCGCCCGGGCGTAGGCTTCCTGGCAATTCATGACGGAGAGCAGCATCGGGGCGATTTTGCCCTCGATGTTGTGCGACTGGTCGATCATATACGCCACATTCGTCGCCGTTCCGCGCGCCGGCTCGGCGTCCCCCGCCGCGGCGCCCGCCAATTCGTTGTAGATGAGAAACAGCTCGAAGGGATTGACGGTGCCGACGATCAGGTCGTCATCCGCGTACTTGCGATTGTTGAAGTGGAAGCCCCCCAGGCGGCCCTCGTCCAGAAGGAAGGCGACGATCTGCTCGATGTTGACGCCGGAAGCGTGGTGCCCCAGGTCCACGAGGACCTGCGCCTGCGGGCCGAGTTTGAGGCAGAGGGCAAAGGACGCGCCCCAGTCGGGCAGATCGGTGCTATAGAACGCCGGCTCGAAGAGCTTGTACTCGATGAGCATGCGGCTGCGCGGCGGCAGATGCTTGCAGGCCGCGCGCAGCCCCTCCTCCAGGCGGCGCTTGCGCGCGCGCAGGTCGTCCTGGCCGGCATAGTTGGTCCCGTCGGCGAACCAGAGGCTCAGGGCAGTGCTGCCGACTTTGCCCATGATGGCGCAGCATTCGATGATGTGGTTCAGCGCCTGTTCCCGGGCGGCGGCGGACGGGCTGGTCAGCGAGCCAAGGCGATAATTCTCTTCCTGGAAGAGGTTCGGATTGACCGCGCCAATGGCGAGACCGCGGGAGGCCGCATACTGGCGCATGGCGGCATAGTCGCCATCTTCCGGCTTGTCCCAGGGGATGTGAATGGCGACGGAGGGCGCAACGCCGGTGAGCTTGTGAACGAGGGCCGCGTCGTCGAGCTTCTCGCGCGTCGTGCGAGCGGCGCCCGGCCAGTGGAAGGTCTTGAAGCGGGTGCCGGAGTCGGCATAGCCCCAGGAGGGGGTCTCAATGCGCTGGGCTTTGAGCGCGGCTTTCACGGCCGCCAAGTCAACGCCCCGGGCGGAAAGGCCCTCCGCCAGCAGGTCATAGGCGGTGGTCATCGCATAATTCTCCTCAACGCCATCGTGAATCAAGCCCATTAGAACGGCGCGTGGCAGGCAATGATACTATGACTTCGCCGCGCCGCGCAATGGCTGGCCGCGGGGCGCGGCAGGACTGCAACGCCCGCGCGTCAAAGCCACTTCTTCAGGAACTGGATGATTTTGCTGCGCATGTCGGCGTTCTCGAAGTGCCCGGTGTCGTAGGTCAGAAGCTTCCAGGCCTGGGGCGCGCCGTCGCGCCGGTACACTCTGCGAAGTTCGAGGTCGATTTTATCGAGCCCGTCGGGCGGGGTCAGCAGGTCATACCTTCCGGCCAGGCTCAGGTGCGGACGCGGCGAGATCAGGGCATTGATCTGCGCCGTCGTGAAGTGCTTGAGGAGGCCCGGCACGTAGTAATAGATCCCATGCCCGTCCAGGCCGCGAGCCCGTATCAACTCTTGGAAATCGGTCAGGCAGCAGATGTCCACGCAGACCTTGATGCGCGTATCCAGCGCGGCGGTCCACCAGGCCATGGTGCTGCCCATCGACAAGCCCAGCGTACCGATGCGCGCGGAATCGACGTCGGGCCTGGAGACAAGGTAGTCGACCGCCCGGAGGCTGTCGTAGACCATCATCCCCCACATCACCTGCCCGGACCAGAGCATCTGCTTGAAGATTTCATGTTCCGTGCGGCCGCGCCGCTCGCCAAAGGCCCAGGTGTCGATGCACAGCGCGGCATAACCGCGCCGAGCAAGCTCCTCGGCATACGGCGGCTGCTGAATATAGGCATTGCCCCGAATCAGCTCGTTCTTCCCCAGCATGTAGTCCCCGCCATGTGAGTGGTTATAGAGGATCGTGGGGAACTTTCCGGAGCCGTTCTTCGGACGGATGAAGTAGGCGGGCACCGGCTCGATGCCATTCAGTTCCAGGACCAGCTTCTCCAGGCGATAGGAAACGCCCTCCCCCTCGCCGCACTTGGAGACGGTGATGCGGCGCGAGCGCCGGGGCAGATCGCCGAGAAGTCCGTGCAGCTTTTTCCGCATTGTCTGTTGGCTCATACCCTGATCTCTCCTTCCGTGTTGGC
Source organism: uncultured Planctomycetota bacterium (assembly GCA_903901045.1). Taxonomy (GTDB): domain Bacteria; phylum Planctomycetota; class Brocadiia; order CAIUPP01; family CAIUPP01; genus CAIUPP01. The sequence continues at coordinate 174,393 of CAIUPP010000021.1, read as the reverse complement.
CGGCTCCATTCCTGCCGGCGCGCCTGCGTTCAGTCGCTTTCGCGCAGTGCTTTGACCATCGCCATGACATTCTCGGGCGGCACATCGGGCTGGATGTTATGCACCTGGGTGAAGACGAATCCCCCCCCCGCGCCGAAGATCGCCTTGTTCCTGCGGACCTCGCTCCGGACCTGGCCGGGCGTGCCCTGATTCAGCACGCGCTGGGTATCGCAGCCGCCCCCCCAGAAGAGGATGTCGCGGCCAAACTCCCGCTTGAGCCGCTCCGGCTCCATCCCTTTGGCGGATATCTGCACGGGATTGATGGCGTCGATGCCGACTTCGATCAGATCGGGAATGAACTCCGAGATCGCGCCGCAAGAATGCAGGAGCAGCGCGCCGGGGAAGAGGCCGTGCAGATGGGCGAAGAAGCGCTTCTGCCAGGGTTTGATCATGCGGCGGTACACTTCGGGCGAGATCATGGGGCCGTTCTGCGTTCCCAGGTCGTCGTTGACCAGGATCACGTCGAGATACGCGCCCAGGTGCTTCACGTATTCATCGGCGCGCCGGATGTACGCCGAGCAGAGCGATTCCAGCAGCGCCTCCGCGAGCGCCTCTTCGGCAAGCAGGTCGCACATGAAGGTGGTGTAGCCGCGCAGGGTTTGTCCCGCGGCCAGGAAGTGGCAACACAGGTTCCCCACGACGGCGCGGCCCGTCTCATGCAGCGCCCTGGCACGCGCCGCGCGCTCGGACCAACTTTCGTCGGAGAATCCCGGCAGGTCGAAGCCGGCGATGGCAGGCAGGCCGGGATGGATCTCCGAGGCGGACGTCACGTGCGCCAGGGGCGGCTCCCCCGGCTCGAAATAGAACCCGCCGGCGGGCATGCGCGCCTGCAAGCGGCCATCCGGTCCTCGCACCTCTCGGGAGCCGTCCGAAAGCTTCACCTCGTTCCAGCCTTCGGGAATCTCGCAAGGCGTCCCATCCGGCAAGGTGGTGGGCTTCCAGCGGCGCGGCTCGAAATGCAACGCGACGGCGTCAATCTCAAGCGCGTCGAGCACCGGCCTTTCGATCAGCACCACCTGCTGGTACGGATCGAAGATGCGCCCCATGCCGCGAATGCCAAGGAACCGGCACAGGCGGTTATAGGCCATGCCGGTCATGCCGGAGGATTCCGTTGCGCCGATGTCCAGGGGCGCGCGGTCCGGCTGGCGGCGCGCCAGCGCCGCAACGACGCGTTCGCGAGATGTCATGCGTTTCTTCCGATCGTATGATGAGGGCCCTGCCGGAGACCGCCGCTATTCGAACTTCTTTGCGATGCGCGCCGCCACGGCGTCGGCCATGGCCGGCGTGGTCACATCGGTCGGCCAGAGCGTCAGCCCGCGCGGGTCCAACTTGTCCGCGAGTTCGTCCACCTCCGCGACGGGGCAGATGAGCAGCAGCGGTTTCTTTGCGCGCTGGAGCAGCTTCAGCATCTCCAGCTTCGCCAGCGCCGATGGCGTGCCCGCCCCGGGGGTGTACTGCACCGCCTGGATGGAGGGTTCCGCGGCCAGCGTCTCCGCGTGCCGCGCCGCCGCGGGACCATCGAGATGGAGCACGCAGCGGCCCGCCAACTGCGCCTGCTTGCGGAGCGAGGGCAGGCAGACTTCGATGAAATCCTCCCGCCCGATCAGCGCGTTGAAGTCGCACGTGGGCACGGTGTGCGGCACTCCCGACCAGCAGCCGAGCCACTGCGTGACGCCCGCGCCCGCCCTCAGCGCGGCATCATGAAGCGCGGAGAAGACGGCGTACCAGAAGTCGACGACCTCCAGGGAGGCGCGTTGCACCTCTTCGCGCGCGTCGAACAGATCCATGCAAAGTCGCTCCGGCGTGCGCATGTTGGCCAGCACGTCCATCGCGCCGGCAAGGTCCGGGAAGCAGACCAGGTAGTTCCCCGCGGCATCCTGTGCGGTCAGCCGCGTCAGTTCCAGAACGCGCCGCCAGATGGGATTGCCCGCGTCGAGCGCGAGCGAGGGCAAACGGCGCCAGTCGTCGATATAGGGGTCCTGCCAGGACGTTTGCTCCGCTTCGGACAGGTGCACCACGGCGCCGATGAAGGCCGCCGTCGACACGGGGCCGATATCCACTCGAATCGAGGGGATGCTTTCGCCGGCGTAGTGCGTGTTCTCCACCTGCAAACGGCGCAGGCGGAGCCATTCGGCGGGACGGTCCATCCGGTCGAAGGCTTTGCCCCAGTAGATGTCCTGGCGTTTCGGCGCGGAGGCCAGCACGAGCGGACGCTTGGACTCAAACCGCCACCAGGCTTCCCAGCGCTTCGCCACCTGCGGAAAATCCGGCTGGAGCTTCAGCGGCTGGCGCGCAATCTTCTCCAACCCCGCCGTCCATGCCGCCGGCGGCAGCAGGGTTGATTCCGTCGTTTTCATTACCCCAACTCCTATTCATATGGCGCTATAGATACCATGCGGCGCGGGTCGCCCGGTCCGCGCCAATGCAAATGCACGTTGGACAGCCCGCGCTATGGATGCGCAACAGCCCGTTTCGAAGCGGGCTGACCCAGCCACCGCTTGAGCACTGCAAGGTCGCGCGCCACGGTGGACATCGGATCGCCGAGGACCGAGCAGCACTCCAGCGCCACCCAGCCGGCGTAGTTCCTGGCCTTGAGGATGGCGGCGACCTGGGCGCCCCGCACAACCCCTTCGCCCAGCGGGCACCCGACAAGTCTGCCGCCGAAGTCGATGTCGCCTGCCTGGCGCGCCGAGGCGGGGCGCACGTCCTTGAAGTGAACGTAACAGGTCTGCTCGTAGAGCAACTCTAGGTTGGCGTCCGCGCGCTCCCCGACGAATTCGAAGTTCCCTGCGTCGAAGAGAAACCGCACCTTTCCGCCGCCCAGCTTGAGAATTTCGAGGCAATCTTCCACCTTGCACTGAAGCGTCGGCGCAAAGCCGAAGTTCTCGATGGCCAGGGTGATCCCGTGCTGTTCCGCGAATGCGGCCTCATTCAGCAACTGTTCCACAATCATCGCGCGCGCGTCGCGCAGCGCAACGCTTTCTTTCGGCATGTGCCCGGCCACGTGCGAGATCGGCGCGCCGAGTTCCGCGCATATTTCCAGGCCGCGCCGGAGCGCGTCGCGCCCTTGCCGCTTTTCCGCCGGGGAGGAATAGACCAGGTCGCAGATGACGTCCACCGCCGAGACGGACATTCCATTATCCGCGAGCGCTTTCTGGTAACGCCCGATCAGCGCCGGCTCCTGAACGAACCCGGTATGAAAGGGCTCGATGGCCTCTATCCCGATTCGCGCCAGCCCCTCCACCATCTTCTCGTGGCGACCGCCTCCGGCGGCGCACCAGTCGCCGAACATGAACGTCATGGCTGCAAACTTGACCACGGCTTCCGCGTCCTCCTGTCTCTCAGCGATTGACTCAACGGATCGGCCTCATGCGCCGTACGGGCCCGCCGACGGCGGGCGCGCCTTGCAGGCCGCCGCATATTGTCCCAAAGGTCCCACGACCTCCGCAATAGTGGTTGCCATGAGGGCGAGCGCCCGGGTCCCCGCGGCCACGTCCACGTTACGCCGGACCGGCACATGCTGCGAGGGATGGGTGAAGTACTGACCCACGACGCCGCCCACCGCGGCCATCGCATTCAACCAGGGGTCGGCGGGCCTTGGCTCGGGCTGAACGTCCGCGGGGAACTTCTCCAGATGCAGCCGCTCCGTCCGGCCCAGCAGAGGCAGCGCGGCAGCCGCCAGGACGGCCTCCCAGGTGTACCCTTCCGTGCCGATCAATTCGGTCATCTGCGGCGAGCGCATGAGGGGCATGTTCAGCATACCCACGAAGAGGACCGGCACACCCGTTTCCTCGAAGATCTCGCGCGTCAGTTGCTGACTGACGTAGTAAGGGGCATGCCACTGAATGTGCAGGATCTTCCGGTAGCCGTCGTGGATCAGCTTGAGCAGCACCGCGCGCGCGATGGTCTGCTGCGCCTGTCCCGCGATGGAGACGGTGCCCGGAAAGACGGTGGTGCCCCCGCTGTAGGTGTACTCAAACGGCGGGAAGATCACTCCGTCGCACTGGCGCGCCACCCCCAACGCCACGGCCTCCGCGATGAGCGTGTCCGTGCCCATCGGCAGGTGCGGCCCGTGACACTCCACGGAGCCGCTGACCAGAATGGCCAGCCCATTGCGCCGGATGTGCGCGTCGAGTTCGGTCCAGGGCATTTCTCTGACGAAATGAGAAGTCTGCGATTCCATGAGTGCGCTCCATATATGTTATGACTCGCCCGCCCCTTGCCGCGAGACTCTTCCTTCGCAGAGGCGAACAGTCCAACGCATTGCTCACGAAGAAACTTACTTCGCCGGGAGTTTCTCTTTCACCTTCGCGAGCAAAGCGCCGGCCCGGGCCTTGGTGGACTCCGGCAAGTTCTGGAGGGCGAGCATATCCTCAAGGGTTTTCTGCGCTTCGGGGAGCTTTTCGAGCTGAACGTACAGGCGGGCGAGCGCCAGCCGCGCGGCAGGGGCATAGTTCGGCTGGCTTTCCTTCATGGTCGAAGCCTTCGTGTACGCCTCGACGGCCTTGTCGTTCAATTTAGCCTGCTGATAAGCCTGGCCCGCCATGTATTGGGAGAAGATGTATTCCGGGTCGAACTTGAGCGACTCTTCAAAGCCCTTCGCCGCCGCCTCGAATTTCCCCTGGTCGAAATCCGTCTGGGCCAGGCAGCGCGCCGCCTCGCGTTTGGCCAGCGAGCCCTTATCGCCGACGTCCATCTTCAGGAGCTTGCCGTACTCGGCGCGCGCCTCGTCGTATTTCTTCTGCACGCGGTCTATGTCTCCGGCCTTGACCTGAAAACTGATGCGGTCGGACGCGCTCTGCTGCGGGTCCGCGATCCCTTCGTTCAGGGCCGCCAGCGCCTCGTCGTTCTTGTTCAACGCCACCAGGCACTCCGCGAGCAACGTGCGCGCCACTCCCTGCTTGGGGTCCAGCTTCAACGTCTCCCGGAACGCCGTGGCGGCGGCCTCATACTCCTTCTGGCTGCGTTTGGCCAGGCCGTCCTTCAATGCCTCGGCTGCCGTTGCATAACCGAAGGCCACCGACGTCAGGGCCGCCAGCGCGACGGCCACCACACACGCCAGCCCGAAGCGATTCAATCGTCGGATGAGCATGGGTTCGCCTCCTTTGTCTGCTTGCGCCCCGAGCAGGGGCCATTGATCGTGGCAAGACCTCCGTGCGGCGCAACCGTCGCGCGGCGTCGGGGAGGTATGATACCATAATCCACACTCCGTCACTGACGTTGGAACTGATTGAAAGAGGATGAACCCATGAAGGTCTTCATTGTGACCGACCAGGAAGGCGTGAGCGGATGCGTATGCGGCGGCTACGGCAAGGGCTCGACTCCGGAGAGGGCGCGCAGCTATCAAGCCCTGATGATGGGGGAGATTAACGCCGTGGTGGAGGGGTGCGTCCAGGCCGGCGCGGAGGAGATCATCGTGGGAGAGGCGCATTCAATCGACCTGGCCGCGCTGCATCCCGAAGCCAAGCTGGCGCGCGGAATCCCGTGGCACGACTGCATGGCGCTTCGCCGATTCGGCGCGGTCCTGTTCGTCGGTCAGCACGCGCGCACGGGTTTGGCCGACGCGGTTCAGTCCCACACCGGCAGCAGCGTCAGCATCACCGGCTTCTGGATCAACGGACGTCCGGCCGGGGAACTGGGCTACATCGGAGGCATCGCCGGCAGCCTGGGCATCCCGGTCATCTTCCTGTCCGGCGACACGAAAGCCTGCGAGGAAGCGCGGGAGTGGGTCGAGGGTCCGGTGGTCACGGTGGCCGTTGAGGAAGCCCACTCCGTCCACGGCGCGCTTTGCCTCCCCCCTGCCAAGACGCATCCGCTCCTTATCGACGGAGTGAAACGCGCCTTCGCCGGCGCGAAACAGATTCGGCCGATCCGTTTCGACGAACCGGTGACCTTCACCACCGAATTCCTGTACGCCAGGATCGCCGACGACTACGCCCTGATCCCGGGCACGAAGCGCGAAGGGGCGCGCACCGTCTCGTACACCGCCAGGACGTACCGCGAAGCCTACATGGGCGGCATGGCCGTTCTGGCATCGGTCCTGTACAAGTACGACGCGTGAGCGCGCCGATCTCAGCGGCCGGCCACCAGGAGAAAGACGCTCCCCATCAGCAGGGAGAAACCGATGATCTTTCTCAGCGAGATCGACTCGCGATACAGCGCCAGGCCGACGACAAATGAGATGGCGGGCCACGTGCTGGTGAGGATCGAGGCGGCGACCACGCCGATCTGCTGCATGGCGGCGTAGAACGTCAGGTAGCCGATGGCGAAGCTCAGAATCCCGTGAGTGGCGTAGAGCCACTTGTCGCGCCGGGGCATGCGGAGAACTTGAGGCAGCAACCCTTTGATCCCCAGGATGACCAGATAGACGGCGGCCCCGCAGACCAGCGAAAGCAAGGTGGCCGCGGCGGGGGCAAAATGGTCCAGCACCAGCCGCATGAAGACGTCGCCCAGTGCCCATGACACCGCCGCGAGCAGCGCGAAGAGAATGCCCCGGGCCAGCGGAGGTCGCGGTTGCCCCTCCGGCGCGGCGGACGGGCGGACCAGGATGAACGCCCCGGCAATTCCTACGAGACAAGCGGCGACCAGCAGCCAGGTGACCTGATCGATCGCCAGCAGCGCGGCCAGCGCGACGACGAAGATCGTCTTGAGGCGCGTCACGGGAACGGCTTCGGATACGTCGGAGCATCGGATCGCTTCGTAGTACAAAATTGTGCCGAGCGGGAACTGGAATATCCCGGAGAGCACCAGGAGCAGTCCGCGCAGGGAAACCATCTCGTCCAGCTTCGGCATCGGCGTGTGGAAGAGCAACGCGGCAACGATGAGCCCGAGCACCCCCGCGGGCATGCTGATGGCAATGCCCAGGTGGCCGGGGGTGCGCGTGGCCTTCACCGGGATGACGACCAGTCCCCATACCAGAATCGTGATGCACGCCAGCAGGTAACCCGAGACCATTCCCTCACTCACCTTCTCATTCAGTCATCGCGCATCTGAAGATAACCCGCCAGCGTGGCCAGGAGCGCCTGCCGCCCCGTTTCGCGCATGTCGGCCGTATTGCGTCCAAACCAGGGGAATTCGAACGCAACCCCCTCCGTATGGAACTTCTCAGCCAGGTAGTTCTTCCAGGTCCGCTGCTCCGGCGTCACGGAAGCAAGGCCGGAGGCCTTGAGCAAGTCGGCCTGCGAGCGCACGCGCCATCGTTTCAGGAAACGCCCCTGCGAGGGCATGCGTTCGCGGATGTGTTCCGTAAGCGTCTCGTTGTCACCCAGGAGGCCGTCATGCCATTTGTAGGTCCAGTTGTGGAGGTTGATGTAAACAGCGGGACGCAGACGATCCAGGACGCGCTTGAGCGTGCGCCAGGATTCGTCATCCTGCTCGACGGGACAACTCAGGTTGGCGCCGCACGGCGCGCTGAGGCGGCTCATCCCATCGTACACGCCGTCGGGATTGGTCATCGGCAGGAGGGCGACGCGAAACCGTTGAAGGAAGTATCGGGCTGCAGGGTCTTCCGAAAGCAGAAATCGCGCCATGCCCTCGGCGCAGTAACTGCCCGCCGTCTCGTAGGCGTGGTCGCGCGCCTGAATGACCAGTTGTTCGCGTTTGGCGGGGGCGCCGGGTCCGTTGATCTCCACGAGGAATATCTCCCGTCCTTTCCGGCTCCGACCGGCCACGCGGGTCCGCACGCCGGGAGATTCAGCCAGCGACGAGACAAACCGGCGGCAGTCCTCCGTGTTGTAGGCAGGCCAGAGACCGATCTCCGTCTCTCCGGGCTGCACCGTCACGGAGTACGTGCACACGTGACCGGTGAGTTCAGGGATGACCAGAGTCCAGTCCGCCTCCGATTCATGCTTCACGTAGCCGACGTCACGAAAGTGCATGGTGGAAGTGGCGGCGGCGCCCCAGTCGGCGCGCAAGGTCAGATGGCGCGGCCGGCTTTCTTCGTTACGCACGCGGACGTTGAAACGATTGCCCGGCACATCCTTCGATTTCCCCTTGTTCTTGCGCCACATGGGAAAAATCACCCATTCACCGTCGCTCTTGCGCCGGACACCCCCGGGGCTATTCGGACAGGAACCGTCGTGGCCGACGAGCAACTTCATGGTGTCTCCTTTTCAGGACAGCCTCTTCCGCATTGAGCCGATCAGCCCACTGCGCATGGTACCGGGTGCGAACTGCGGTCGCAACAAATTCTCAAAAATATGGCCCTTGACAAACATAGAATACTGTTATACACTGTACGTTGCAAGTGTACCTTATGCGAGGTTGGCATGAAGGGCCGGAAAGACCAGCAGCTATTCAAACGGCTTGCCGAGGATATTGAAGCCCGAATCCTTTCGGGCGAATACCCCCCCGAACAGGCTATTCCCTCGATCCGCGATCTCGCCGGAACCCATCAAGTCGCCCCCATGACTGTCCACCGCGCTGTGCGGCACCTTGCGTCCAACGGCCGCGTCCGCATCCTTCACGGGGTGGGCACGTTCCCCGCCAACGACTGCCCGCTCGACGCCATTGTGCTCGTGACGGAGGAATCCAACCTTGCTACACAGTTGGAAGCCACTGCGGAGCGCCAGCAGGGCACGCTGATGGATATTATGGCTGGAACCAAGCGCGCTTGCAGCGAACATGGACTCCTGTTCATCACGGCGACAGAACGGGACGATCCGCAGAAGTTCCTCAACAAGCGCGTCGGCTTTCTATTCCATTTTGTCGAGCGCGCTTCCTCCCCGCTGCTGCGCTGGGTCAGCAGCATCCTCACGGCACGGGCCCCTTCGGTGGCCATCTATTACGACGTCGGCATGCCGAACTTCGTGGACCGCGATCTGCGCGCGGCCTATGAGACCGGGATGCGTTATGTCTACGGGCTGGGGCATCGGCGCGTCCTGCTTCTCCCGCGCATCTTCTGGAACGAGGGGCGCGCGGCGCTGGAGCCGTGGCCGCTGACGGGCATGGAAGATATGACCGTGCGCTCACACCCCTTACACGGTTTGGCGCATGAAGCCTGTGAAAAGGCCATTGCGGACTTGATTCCGGAATTCTTCTCGGGCGCTCCCGAGGGGTGGCCGACGGCCGTGTTTGCCGGCCCGGGGGCCATGGGCCGCCCGGCCGTATCGGCGCTCGAACGCGCGGGCATCCGCGTGCCGCAGGATTGCTCCGTGCTTGCTTTGTGCAGCGCCGAGCATGCTCAGATGGAAAACCGCGTGATCAGCCGCGTGGACAACGCGTGGCAAGCCATCGCACACCGGGCGGTCAAGGAGCTGCTTGGGATTGCCGCCACGGGGCGGAACCCGGGGCGCGTCCTGGTCGCCCCAGAGTTGATGCCGGGTAATACCTGCGCGCACGCGGCCACGGCCGCAACGGTTCCGGGTGCATGAGGGCATCCGAACAGGCGCGCTTTTTGACGGAGAGAGGAGGAAGTCATGTTGAGCTTTTGTAGACGGTTGACCATCCTGGGCGCGTTCACGCTCATCGAGCTGCTAGTCGTTATCGCCATCATTGCCATTCTGGCCGGAATGCTTCTGCCGGCGCTTGCGGCGGCCAGGGAGAAGGCGCGGCGTTCGGCCTGCCTGGGCCAGTTCAACCAGATGAGCAAGGCGCTGGAGAGTTACTGCAGCGACTACGGCCAGTACTTCCCCTCCTGGGGCGCCTACGGCGGCGGGAATGCGACTCCGGCAAGCGGCACCGCCAACTGGACAGCGACGGATGCCAGCCTGTACACGGACTCTACCGGCCAGTCAGTCCGGGTGGGCAACGTAGATGCCGGGGTCAGCGGGTATAGCCTGGCAACCTGGGCGTTTCAGACCCTCTTCATGGGCTGCACCGACACCACCCTTGCAGGAACCAACAGCGCCGGCATCACGGTCAGGGCGAACGGCCAGCTCAATGCCGCGCCGGTCGGCCTGGGCTACCTGGCAAGCTGCGGCTACATGGATGACACGCGGATGTTCTTCTGTCCTTCAGCAGGCGGCAACATGCCAGGGCTCCGGGGCCCTCGCGCCAACACGGCCTTCACCGACGCCGACGGTATCGTATACTCGTTGCAGCAGTTGAAGCGCGCGGGGCCATTCAACGCGAAGTCGGCGATGTCCGGGACGTGGACCTGGGGCAGCACCAGACAGGCCACTCATAAGTTTGATCTGGCCTCCGGCATGAGCATGTATTATCTCGTGGTCCAGGGCAACTACAACTATCGCAACGTCCCGGCGGACGTTGCCATCAGCAACGCCTACAAGATCGAAACGCCCGCCAAGCGGGCCGCGGGCATTCAAGTGCGGTACGTCAGCCCGGTCAAGGTTGTCTTCCCGGGCGAGCCGATCTTCAAGACACAGAAGCAACTCGGCAGCAGGGCGCTGGTGACCGACAGTTTCTCCAAGGGGTCCGACTGGGGAAACAAGGTGAGTAATGTGGAAACGCCCGGCGGCCCCTATCCCGGCAACGCCCTTTTCGGCCATGGCGACGGATACAATGTGCTCTACGGCGACTGGAGCGCCCGGTGGTACGGCGATCCCCAGCTCCAGATCATGTGGTGGGTATCCAAGAGTGACGTAGCCAACAAGGCCGTGAACCAGGAGTGGGCGGGTTCTCTGCAATACTGCGGAATTTTCGACTGGAAATTCGCCAACCCCGTCAGCGACGGTGACAACTACAAGTCCAACGTCCTTGTCTGGCATCAGTTTGACGTCGCAAGTGGAGTTGACGTGAACGCGCAGTGATGAGGCGGCGCACGCGCGAAGCTGGAACGGCCCCCGTCCCCGGGAGCCGAATAACCGCGCCACCCCTATGCACTTGGAGGATGTTTTCAATGCGAGCCAACTGGAGAGTCGGGCTGTTGATGGCGGCCTCGATGGCGACGATCGGCGCGGGCGGCGCATGGGCCGATGCGCTTCATGTCTCGCCCAAGGGGAACGACGCCGACCCGGGCACGCTGGAGAAGCCCATCGCCTCGATCCAGAGAGCGGTGGACCTCGCCGCGGCGCGCGACGGGGCGCAGGAGATCGTCATCCACGAGGGGGTGTACCCCGGCGGCGTCAAGGTGCTTGCGCGCCAGAACCCCCCACCGCTGGTCATCCACGCGGCGCAGCGGGCGGACGGTGCTTTCGAGGACGCAATCCTTGACGGTTCGCAGCGGATCACGGGCACCACTCCTGTCGCAGAGAAGCCCGGCACGTTCAAGATACCGCTGAAGATATCCCAGGCGCAGGATTCCAGCGTGTGGGAAGAGGACACGCGCATCCGCTACACGCACATGACCGCTCCGGACGCCGTCGCCCAGATGGGCGCAAGCTACTACCACAGCGGGACCGATCTCACCTTCCACACCTCCGATGGCCGGCCGCCCGAAGCGCACCAGATCGCCGTGGCGCGCGATGATGTCGGCATCGACATCGCGCGCTCCCGCGTCACCGTGCAGGGCCTCCAGTTCCGCCATTTTCAGTTGCAGGTTTCCAGCGCCGCCGTCTGGGTGACGAGCAGCACGGAGGTGGTCATCGAGGATTGCCGCGTCTGGAACGCGCGCCGCGGGTTTCAGATCCGGCCCGACAGCCTCAACGTCAAAGTGCTGCGCTGCCGCGCCGATGACGTGGGCAACGGCGTGTTCTCCTACGGCAGGAACGTGATCGTGGAGGATTGCCAATTCTTCCGCCGGGCTGGCCGCTTCGAAGTGCCCGAATACAGCCAGCACCAGAGCGGCGTCCAGGTCTACGGTCCGGGGAGCGCGGCGGAGGTGCGCCGCACCCTCTGCACCGGCTTCAACCTGGGCCTCTTCTTCAAGTGCGACCCCGGCCCGATCATCGTCGAGCACAATACGATTGTGGACACGGTGGTAAACCGAAAAGTTCCCGCGCCACAGTTCAACTTCGGCATCGGCTGCAGAAACTGGGGAGCGGACGCCATCTTCCGATACAACATCGTCACCGGCTACACGAACGTGCTGGTGCCCGGCACGAATGAAGAGGGAATCGTCCCCGGTGCCGTGGTGGACTTCAACTGCCTCTGGTCTGCCGCCAGCGGCGATGCCATGATCAAGACGCTCGCCGGCCGCAAGAACGGCCTCAACAACGTCAACGTCGATCCGCAGTTCGCCGCTCCGGAGAAGGATGATTACCGATTGCGTCCGGGCAGTCCCGTGGCGAAGTTGGCGCCCGGCGATGCACCGATCGGCGCGTTCGGCGTGCTGGACGACAAGCCGCTGCAACTCCTGCCTCCGGCGAAGGGGGCGATTTCCGGCGTGGCCGAGGCGGCCTCCTCCGAGGCGCAACTCCCGCGCATCGCCGCCGGGTTCGTGAAGCACGAGGGCCCGCCGCGCGCGTGGGTTGTGTCCCCGCTCACAGGGAGCGACGATCCCCTCCTGGGGACGGAGGAGCATCCGCTCAAGTCGCTTCAACTCGCGCTCAACAACGCCAACCCCGGCGACCGGGTGGTTCTCCTGCCGGGAACGTATTTCGGTCCGCACTGGCTCATTCACGGTGGCACGGCGGCGGCGCCGATCACCCTCATGGCTTCCCCCAAGGGAGGCGTCGTTCTCGATGGCATGAAGCAATTCGACGAGCCGTGCCTGACGATCGATAATGCGCCGTGGGTGGTCGTGAAGGGGCTGGAGGTGCGCTGGTTCAAGGCGCAGGGGATCCTGGTCAACGAGTCCCCGGACGTCCGCATCGAGCAATCGCTGATCTGGAACAATGAGTGGGCGCGAAAGGAGCGCTTTGTCGGCGCGGGGATCCGCGCGACGAAGTCCCCCCGACTGACGGTGGATCACTGCGTGCTCTATGCCATGAACCGGGCGCTGGAAATTGAGGAAAGCCCCGGGTTTCACATCACCTACAACACGGTGACGATGACGCTTCACCACGGCGCGGCCTTCAGCCACTCGGCGGCCGGCAGCGTCTTCCGGGACAACAGCTTCACCTACACGGCCAACTTCCACATCGCGGTTACCCCCGCCGAGGATGTGAAGAGCTTCGACTGCGACTACAACAACTTCGCCGCGATCATCCGCCCGGACGAGCCGCGGCGGCCGGCCCCCGACGTGGACATCAAACTGCCGCCCGATGATTTCTACTACAACCGGAGACTCGCCAAGGCGGTGAACTTGCTGCACACGGAGTGGTATTACAGTCTGAAGGAATGGCAGGACGCCACCGGCAAGGATACGCATTCGATTTTCAAGCACCCGCGCTACGTCGACCCGGCCAACCGGGACTTCCGCCTTCTGCCCGACAGCCCCAACATCGGCGCCGGCGAGAACGGCACAACGATCGGCGCGCTGGGCGTCAAGCAGCCGTAGGGCGCGCCGCGGCAGTCTCTCCGCTGCGGACGACGCGCGAGGGTTGAACGAGAAAGAAGGACTCGCTTTGGTCAAGCACGACGGCTGGCGGCAGTACGCCTCCATCGAAGCGTCCCAACCGGTGGAAGCTTCATGGAACACGCTCTTCGGCGCGCTCGTGCAGCGTCCCGAAGGGCATTGCGCTGCGGCCTCCACCTGGCTCACGCGCCGCTTCCCCCTCCCCGGACTGTCCGAATTCCGCGTCACCTGCCAGGTGACCGGCACGGTGCGGATTGAGGCGTCGCGCTATTCGTTCAGCCCCGGCAACCGGGAGAATCCGGCTGCGCGCGTCCAACTGGCGCATTGGGTCGTGGCGGTCACGGGACTTTCCAATCTCTCCCCGGACGTCCGCCGCACGCTGCTCTGCGAGCGCACCGGGGGACGGCTGCGCCTCTCCGTGGATGGCGTCGCGCTCCTGGATGCGGAAGATCCGGTTCCCGGCGAACTGGTGCTGGACGTGAGCCTGGAGTTGTCGGCGGGCGCAGTTCTGCACGCTTTTCAGGTCGAGGGAGTTCCCCAGGCGGGTGAGTTGCGCCCCCTGCCCCCGCGCAGCGCCTACAACCTTTACGCCTGCATCGATTTCTACGATGACATCATCCTGAACGCCTGGAGCGAGAAGACGTTTCGCGCGGCCATGGAACTCTACAAGGCCAATCGCGTGAAACGCCTCTACTTCATTTACGACTACGGCAGCCGGGGAGGTTTCTGGGACCAGTCCGGCAGCGCGCAGGACTTTCCCGGCCTTCAGGAGAACATCCGGCGCACGCGGGAGAGCGTCGGCGACTTCCTGCCCGCGACCGTGCAAGCGGCCCATTGCGCGGGGTTGCCCATCTACGCCGTTCTCAAGCCTTTCGATACCGCCTACGCCCTGCCCACCGGAACTTTCTCCGAGGGGTCCCAAATGGCGCGGCGCTACGGCAAGATACCGCGCCTGGGCGGTCCCATCTGGATGAGCTTGGACTGGGTTGCTCAGAACTCCGCCTTGCGCATCGAACGCGACGTGAGCGACGTTCCGGCCGACCTGGATCAGCGGAGCGTGCGCACCATCGTCCTGAAGGCGGAGCCGGGGTTGAAGGCCGAACTGGACCCCGCCCGCGTGCGCCTCTGGACCAGCCGCGACAATGGACGTTACAAGCCTTATGCGGGTCCGATGGCGGTGCGGATGGAGCGGCGCGACGCCGTCACCCTGACGCTCGATGGCCTGGCCATCCCGGAGCGGTTCTTCGCCGTCACGGTCGAAGGCGCGCCGACGCGCTCTTTCGGCAACCGGCTGCGCGACCTGATTGAGGTGCGGGACGAGCAAGGGCGCGCGCTGCCGGTCACCTTCGCCAACCGCCCCCGCCAGCAGGGCGCGGACTGGCGCGCGTGGGGATTGGTGGTGGACGTCCCCGACAACAACGTCGGAGCGTCGGAGGATTACGCATGGCTTGACGGCCCAAAGCCGCTGGGCGTGGCCCTCGGGCGTGAACGATATCTCCAAGGCGCGCTCTGTTTCGGCCATGATGAAGTCCAGGACTGGGCGATGAGCCAGGTGGAGAACTGCATCGACGCGGGGGTGGACGGCATCGATTTCCGAATCGTCAACCACAACCGCACGTTCGACTGGAGCGCCTTCGGGTTCAACCCGCCCGTGGTGCGGGCGTTCAAGGAGCGCTACGGCGTGGATATTCTGCGTGAGCCGTTCGACCGCGAGTCGTGGCGGCGGCTCCGGGGGGAATTCTACACGAGTTTCCTGCGCCGCGCCGTCGCGCGGTTGCGCCAGGCGGGCCTGAGCGCCCAGGCGCACATCTCGGCGCGCATGGGCGATCCGCGCTGGCACACGGAGATGGAGATGCACTTCGACTGGCGCGGGTGGATCGCGGAGGGCTTGCTGGACGAGGTGACGATCAAGATGGCGGGGATGCGCAACGCCCCCGGCGCGGTGGCCGCAGCGATCGCCGCCAAGGCGGGGCTGCCGGTGAATTTCTGCCCGGCGCTGCCGCCCGCCGATCAGGACCGGCAATGGGTTGCGCATCTGATCAACGAGGCGCTCGAAGGCGGCGCGGATGGGTTCACCATGTATGAGAATGCCACGTTCATGCGCGCGAACGACCGGGAGGGGGTGGAGCTGACGGCCCCCTGGATCGTCGAGGAACTGCGGCGTCACGCCAGCCCCTGACGACGCTCCGGCGGGCGTGGTATACTCCGCCAGACCCTGCGGCGGCGTTCGGCGCGGGGGATGAAACAACCCAGGTCCGCGACAGGAATGAAAGCCTATGAACACGGGAATTCTTTCTGAAATGACTCTTCCGGAAGTGCGGGCGTTCGCCCCGGAGATCGTGCTGCTCGGCGTCGGGTCCACCGAACCGCACGGCCCCGCATTGCCCTACGGCGCCGATTACTTTGAATCGGACGCGCTCTGCCGGCGCGCCACGGAACTGGCCAACCAGCGCGGGGGGCGCGTGTTGATGTACCCCACCCTGCCGATCGGCAACAATGTCAACTTCAAGCCCTTTCCCTTTGCGTGCCGCGTGACGGTGCGCACGCTGATGCTCATGCTGCTCGACGTCATCCAGGCGGTCGAGGAGGATGGCATCCGCAAGGTCGTTCTGTTCGACGGGCACGGCGGCAATACCGACGCCATGCGCGCAACGCTCCGCGAGCATTTCGACCGCACCCCCATCGAACGGCGCTCTTTCGTCTGCATGACGCCCGGGATATTTGCCGACCGCAGCAAACGCCTGATCGAACATCCCTCCCCGCACGGCGGGGAGAGCGAGACGTCGCAGATGATGTACCTGCGCCCGGAGCTTGTGCGCAATGAGCATTTGCGGAATCTCCCGATCGCGGAGCCGGATGCCGGTCTGGTCCATCTGGACCAGACCTACTTCGTCCGCCCGTGGGACCGCTTCCTGCCGCTGGGCGGCGGGGGGGTGGTTGAGAAGGCAAGCGCCGAACGCGGGCGCGAAATCGTGGAGAGCGGCGCCGCCGGGCTGTCCGAATTCCTGCTCTCGCTGGCGAAGGTTCCATGGCACCCCGGCTTCCCTTACGCCGCCGGGCAGCAGGCCGGGAAGAAAGAATAGCATCATGCAGATTGACACGTACCTGCAGGACCTCGAAGACCGCATTGACGCCGAAGTTGAGGAGCAACTGCTCAGGAGCTGGCAGGACTTCACGGACAATCGCTTCCAGGGAGAGGTCTTCGTCCCGGCGCGCCCGAAGGCCGCCCCCCCCAAAGTGGCGTGGCCGAAGGTGCTGATCAACGACGCCATCGAGGATTACGACCTCATGGCGCTGTCTCAATTCGCCGGCTGTTCGGAAGCGCTGGAGCGGGCCACCGGCGCCATCATGATGGTGCGTTCCAACTACGGGACCAGCATCCTCCCCAGCCTCTTCGGCGCGCGGATCTTCATGATGGAGCGCGACCAGAACACGCTACCCACCTCCCTGCCGCTGCACGACGTGGAGGCCATCCGCCGCCTCGTCGCCCGCGGTGTGCCCGATTGCCACCAAAGCCTGGGGGCCAGGACCTTCGAGATGGGCAAGCGGTTGATGGAGATCAAGCAGCGCTACCCGAAGATCGGCAAGTACGTTCAGCTCTACCACCCCGACCTGCAGGGCGCGATGGATGTATCCGAGGTCATCTGGGGCAGCAGCCTCTTCACGGACCTGTTCGAGTATCCCGACCTGGTCCAGCGCTTCCTCGGCCTGGTGTGCGAGACCTACATCGCCTTTCTGCGCGAGTGGCTCCGCATCGTCCCCGCGCCCATCGAGGGTTACAGCTTCCACTGGGGGGCGCTCCAGAAGGGGACCCTCATGCTGCGCAGCGATTCGGCCATGAACTTTTCGCCGAAGATGTTCGATGAGTTCATCAAACCGCATGAACAGCGGCTGCTGGATGCGTTCGGCGGCGGCGGGATCCATTTCTGCGGGCGGGGCGACCACTACGTCGAGAGTCTGTCCGCCATGCGCGGCCTTTCCAATGTGGCCATGAGCCAGCCGCGCTACAACGACATGGAGGTGATCTACCGCCACACGGTCGACAAGGGGATCAAACTCACCGGCTTCAATCCGGAATGGGCGGCGCGGGCGCTGGCAGCGGGCCGGAAGCTCCGCGGCCAGGTGCACTGCTGGGCCAGGCCGGAACTCGCCAAGGCCGCCAGTTAACGCATTTGACAGAAAGAAAGTGGAGGCTCTGAAACTCATGAACAAGACGGATTACATGCGCAGTTTTCTGCAGTTCACGACGGACCATACTGATCACACGCCGCGCGCGCAGATTGACGCCACGTGCCGGCTGGTCGCCCCGGACGGGAGCGCATGCGAGTACGTCCTGAACGCCGGCTGCATCTCGGAGAACATGTATGTGCCGAAGAATCTGACGCAGGAGCCGGCATCGGAATTCCTGATGATCGCCTCGCGCAGCGACTACATGATCATGAAGGACTTTTCTTCCGCCCGGCCCGGCCTCTGCGAGGCGCGCCGCGTGGGGGAACGCATGTCCACTCACGACGGCAAGGGCTCGGCCATCCTGCGCATCGACATCAGCATGGTGGAGTTCTCCCAGGCGCGCAAGCTGGTGGAGTACGACGAAATCCGCGAGGCCATTCTCGGCAACCGGCCGCTCAACGGGCGCACCACCTATCTCCACGAGGACGGCAAGACGCAGGTGGTCATGGATTACCCGATTCGCATCTGCAACGTGCCGCGCGCCCAGCGCCGCTGGCAAGTGGATACCGGCCGCGTCCTGGCCGCGGTGCGCCCCATGACTGCGGGGTTGGCGGTGACACAATTTGCCCCCGCGTACGTCGTCTACAATGATTGGGGTTGGGCGGAACTGGCCGCGTTCACTCTCTCCCCCACCCCCGGTCAGGAGAGTTGCGCGCCCCACTACGGCGCCATCCGACGGATCGAAGCGAAGAACGAGATCTTCTGCATCGGAGCGGCCTAGCGCCGCCCCGCTCGACTTCAGTACGTGAACTCCTGCGCCGCGGCCATGAGCAGACGCAGGCTGCTCAAGCGGGAGCCGTCGTTGATCGATCCCGCGGTGGTGAAGACCAGGCCGCGTTTCTCGCGCGCCATCTCCCGGTCGCGAAGAAACTCCGCGACGATGTTCACTTCCTCATTGCGGCAGAAAGTGAACGGAGCGATCTGCCCGTAAATAATCGCGCGTGGGAGGTGGCTGCGAATCTCGGCCACGGTGAGGTTGGGACCGAAGTTGACGCCGCTCAAACCCAGCCGCCCCAGGGTGGGCAGGTGCTGCGCCATGTCGGAGTCGGAATGCTGATAGCGCACGTCGTTCGGCCCGGAAGCGTGCCGGTCGAACACGCCCTTCAGGATCGGCTGCGCGAAGAAGTCGTACATCTCCTTGTTGAGCAAGGCGCAGTTGTCATCCGCCCAACTCCAACGGCGCGGAGCGGTCTCCGCAGTGAAGCCGGCTTCCTCGTCAATGATGCGGGCGCGTTCGAGGATTGACTTGAGGAGCAGGTCGCGGAAACGCGCGGCAAGCGCGGCATTGTCCATGATCAGGTAGATCAGGTTCTCCACGCCGAAGATCGACATGGCAAACGTGACCGGCCCGCGCTGGCTGCGATAGGGCATGATCTTCCCACCGGCGTCGAGGTGCGCGCGCTTGACCGTTTCCCAGCCGCCGGGCAGAAGGAAGTCGCGCAGATTCTCCAGCCGCCGCTCCACGCGGTCCAGCAGGGCGGAAAGCTCCCCGGCGTTCGCGGCGGATTGCTTGAGCCAGTACGATTGCCCCTCCCACCGGTTCTCGGATTCGAAAATATCGTGAAGCCCTTTGATGGGCGGCGCGGGAAGGCGGCGCGGGGCATTCTCCTCCCGAAGGAGCCGGCGGCCGACGATCCGCTCGGCCTGATCGTTGTAGCGGCGGGCAAGCGCGGCGCTGAAAGCATCGTCGTGCGAGAGGCGATGCCAGTCCTCCGGCTCCCCCAGTTCCGCCCAGACGCACTCGATGCTCATGCCGGCCAGCCCCAACGGCACTTGCCGGCAAGCGGCGTCCCAGGGACTCCGGAGCGCGTTCTCATGCGCTGCCCAGAATTTCTCAAAGTCGACGACCGCCAGGCCGTCCGGCCCTTTGACCTTTCGGACGAACTGCTCCGCGCGCTGCATCTGGTCCGGTGAAACATGCACACTCATAGGCTCAGAACCTTTGCTTCAACCCTTCGCAGGAAAGCGGCGTCATCCCCACGTGCCCCGGACCGTCTCCCCTCTTTCGCTTGAACCGTACATGGCCTTGATGATCTCGACGCAGGCCAGGCCAAGCTGGCCGGAACAGCCGTACATGGGCTGAACGTCATTGCGCACGCACTCCACGGCATAGTGCAGTTCGTCCACGTACCCGAGGTTGTAGAACTCATCCACGGCGGGTTTGGTCCAACCGACCGCGTTGTCAGCTTTCTCGATCCAATAGGAGTAGCCGGGGCGGCTATACACGTCGACATTGGAGCCCTGTGTGAGGTCGACCTTGATGACCCCCTGCGTCCCGTAGATCTCAACCCGGTCGTCCATGCCGCCCACGGTGATGTAGTTGCCTTCGATGAAGGCGCGCTGGCCGCCGGCGAACTTCATGACGCCCAGCCCGAAGTCCTCGCCCGTGTTGTCTTTATGAACGAAATTATCCGCCGCGCCGCCGTTGCAAAAGCCTGTGACTTCCGTGACCTTGTTGCGCCCGCTCTGGCCGAGAAGATGGAGCACCCAACCGACGGGGTGTATGCCCAGGTGCATCAGCGAGCCGCCGCCGCAGGTCTGCTTGTTCTTCGCGAACGGACTGTGCGTGCCGTTGTGGCATTCCTTCGCTTTGACATAGAGGACCTCGCCGACGGCCCCTTCGGCCAGCACCGCTTCGACGCGACGCAGCGAGGGCGAGAAGACCCAGTCTTCGCCGTAGAAGAGTTTGACGCCGGCTTTCCGGACGGCGTCGAGCATTTCGCGACCGTGCTCGATTTCGGTGGCCAGCGGCTTCTCGCACAGAACGTGCTTGCCGGCTTTGGCAGCGGCGAGGACGACCTCGCGGTGCAGGAAGTTCGGCACGCACACCGAGACGAGGTCGATGTCCCGTCGCGCGAGCATCTCATGGTAGTCGAGGTAGGTATCGGGGATGCCCCACTTCTTCGATATCGGCTCCAGGTTGTCGATGGCGGCGATGGCGACGACCCTGGCGAACGGGTTCCGGCTGTAGGAGTCGCAATGGAAGTCGGCGGCGAACTTGGAGCCGACAACGCCAACGCGGACGATATCTTTCATTTCTTGCTCCATCCTCTTCAGCAGGAGGTTCGGGTCTCTGTTAAGTTGTCTCCGCCACGATCTCGATATTCCGGTTCGGGCACAACTGCGCGCACATGCCGCAGGCGTGGCATTTCTGCCGGTCGATGCGCTCCTGCCGGCCATTCCCCTCCGGCGCGATGGCGAAGGAGGAACAGACGCGCGCGCACAGGCCGCAGGTGACCGAGCATCCGCATCGAAGGCATCGGCTCGCCTCCGCCACGGCTTCCGCCTCGGTCATGACGGCCTGGATCACATCGAAGTCGCGCGCACGCTCCGCCGCGGGTCGCAGTTGCGGGGCGATGCGGTCTCGCCGGACGAGCTTTGCGTTGCGCCTCAGCACCAGCGCCTTGTCGGCCGGGGTCAGGATCGGGTCGGCTTCGAGAAACGCCTTCCGGCCGGCGATGGAGGCGTCCGCCGCCACGGCGGCGCGGTAGCCCGAGGCGACCGCGGCAATGACGCTATCGGGCCCGGCGGTCGCGTCGCCCGCGGCGAATACACCAAGCACGTTCGTGCTGACGTCGTCGCTTCGCGTGGCAATGGCCCCTTTCGCCAGCCGCACGCCCAATTCCTGCGCCCCCTGGCCGACCTTCTGCGAGACGGCGCTGATGATGGCGTCCACTTTCAGAATGAATTCCGTGCCCTCCACCTCGGCGGGCCGGCGTCGACCGGAGGCGTCGCGTTCGGCCAGGACGTGGTTGACCATGCGGATGCCCACGACTTTCCCATTCCGGCTGAGCACTTCCCTGGGGGAGACTAGGTACATGATCTTCACCCCTTCGGCCTCCGCTTCGTCCATCTCTTCGGAGGTCGCCGGCATTTCGTTGCGCGTGCGGCGATAGAGGATATAGACCTCCGCGGCCCCAAGCCGCCGCGCCGTGCGCGCCGCGTCCACCGCCGTAAAGCCGCCGCCGACGACCGCCACGCGCCGACCCACGCCCGCCTTCCGGCTCTTTGCGGCCTTGCCAAGAAATTCGAGCGCGGAAAGGCAGCCCTGGGCCTCCTCGCCGGGCACGCCCAGCGGCAGGCCGACCGAAGCGCCGATGGCCAGGACGGTGGTCTTGAAACCTTCCGCCTTGAGGCTCTTGTGCGTAACCTCCGCGCCGAATTTCTGCCCCATGCGGAATTCCACGCCGAGCGATCTGGCGGCCGCGATCTCAGCATCCAGGACGGCCATCGGAAGGCGGAAACGCGGGATGGCGCAGCGCAACATGCCGCCCGCTTTCGATTGGGCCTCGAACACGGTCACCTTGTACCCCGCGCGCGCGAGATGCCAGGCGGCGCTCAGCCCCGCCGGGCCTGCGCCGATCACCGCCACCTTCTCGCAGCGCGGCGCGGCGCGGTCGATGTCGGGCTTCCAGCCCTTCCGGAGGCCGTATTCCAGCACGAAACGCTTCAGGTCGCGGATGCGGAGCGGCTCGTCGGCAAGCGCGCGCGTGCATTCGCTCTCGCAGGGATGGCTGCACACCCAGCCGCAGATGGATTGGAGCGGGTTCCGGCTGGTGATCATGCGATAGGCGCGCTGGAAGTCCCCCTCCGCGATGAGCGTGACATAGTCCTGCGCCGGGACGCTGAACGGGCAGGCAGCCTGGCACGGCCCGCGCAGGAAGTCGCTCTTCTTGCGGGCATATCCCTTGAAGACGGTGAGTTTGTTCGCCGGGGTGATGGTCTGCACGAGGCCGTCGCGCAGGTCGGAGAGGTGCTTGAGATTCTTCTCCTTCAGGTACGCCTTGATGTCGGCCATGAGGGGAGGCAGCATCTCGAAGCCTTTGAGCAGAATGCCGCTGCAGACGACGAGCAAGTCGGCCCCGCAGGAGACCGCCGTGACGCAGTCGCGCAGGTCCATGATGCCGCCGGCGCAGGTCAAGCGGGGCTTCGGGCCGACCAGCTTGCGCATTTCATACACGTCGCGAAAGGCCAGCGGACGGAGCCAGGGGCCGCACAGGCAACTCATGCTCGGCTCTTTCTGGAGTTGGTACGGCGACTTGACGGGATTGTCCAGGTCGACCAGCGGAACCCCGAGGCGGTTGGCGGTCCCTCCGACGGCATCCGCGCCCGCCTCGAAGCAGGCCTTGGCAACCTGCGCGATGCGGCCCCCTTCGGGGGTGAGCTTGACGAAGAGCGGTATCCCAATCCCCTTGCGCACTTCCCCCACGATGTGGCCCAGCGCCTCCGCGTTCTGGCCGAGGCTGGCCCCGGTCTGGTGCGCGGTGTCCTGCGTGTCGCTGAGGCGCACGTTGTAGCTCATGTTCGGGCAGCACATGTTCAGTTCGACGATGTGCGCGCCGGCCTCCTCAAAACGACGGGCCATATCCACCCAGCCCTGCACGCCCGGCTTCTCTCCGACGTAGGTGATGTTGGCCATGATGAGGAAGTCGGGGCGGCACTGCTTGCGCCCCTGGCGAACCAGTTCGAGCCCCTCCCCGATATCGAGGCGAGTTTCCGCGCTGAAGGAGAGGAACCCCTGATCCTCGAACCAGCCGTAGCGCGGGTCGAGGCTGACGTACGGCGCGGGGTCGAAAGTCAGCTTGATGCTGGCGCCGGCCCACCCCAGTTCGTCCGCCTTGACCAGATGCTCGATGGACTTGGAGGTCGGCCCGGAGCCGACATAGAAGGGATTCCTGAACGTCAGCCCCCCCACCTGAACCGGCAGGGACATCCCTGCGAGGTCAACCTTCATCGTCGTCGCTCCTTGACTCAGCCTCGGGTGCGGATTCCATCCAGGACCATCTTGACATTGTGCTCGACCTGCGCCCTGGCCACTTCCCCGTCCCCCAGGTCGCTGCCGAGCGCCTCGGCGATGGTGTAGCGGTTCGAGTGGCAGAAGAAGCTCAGCGCCATGCAACTGATGAGCAGCCGCCGCTCATCGACGTCGGCCCGGAAGCGCCCTTCGCGCCTGCCCCGGTCGAGGGCGGCGCGCAGCGCTTCCATGATCGGCGCCTTGATGTCGCCGATGTGCAACTCTCTGGCCGCCTTCCCTTGCCGCAAATTTTCCCACATCAGCAGCCGCACGTGGTGCGGGTGCGTGGCATGGAACTCGGCATAGTGCCGGATCAAACGCGCCAGGAGTTCCTCGGCGCTCAACGCCATGTCGGCGAGGCCGATCTCCGCGAAGGATAACTGCTCGTAGGCGTGGCGAAACGCGGCGCGATAGAGACCTTCCTTGCTCCCGAAGTAGTGGTAGAGCATCCGGCGATTGATGCCGGCCTCGCGCGCAATCATGGAGACCGACCCGCCGGCCGGGCCGCGCTCGGAGAACACCTTGAGCCCCGCCTCAAGAAGCCTCCTCCGGCTTCCCTCCGCATCCCGCACCTGCTTCTTGCGCACTTTCGCCAACGGCCTCTCCTTTGAACTCACTTATAACCGATTGGTTACTTGTTGTCAAACGGAGGCCTTTGCTGATCTTAGGGTGGATTCTAAGTTGGTGCGCCTGTTATGGTTCTGCGAAGCGGTAGCGTTTTAGAGCGTCATAACGTTCCATGCCTGCGTCGCTGTGTAGGGGCGCAGCATGCTGCGCCCATCAGGCGACCGGCCTGCCCAGGCTAGCGCTCCTCGCCACTATCACACACCGTAGCCATGAAAGCCTAAAGTGCTCTAGAGCCAACCGGTCGCCTTTGCCAGCAACCCGGTGAACCGCACATAATTGGGCCAGGAGACATCCGACGGCACGCCGTGGTCGCAACTGGGAATACAGCCGCCGCCGCTGATTACCGGCTCGATGCGCCGCATTTCCTCCAGGATTGCATCTCCCCCCTTCGCGATTGCGCGCTTGTCCACGCCGCCGCGGTAGGCCATGTCTTTTCCGAACTCCTTGCGAAAGGCGACGATGTCGTTTCCTGCCGCCACCTCGATCGGATCGCAGACGTTGATGCCTGCTTCCAACCACATCGGGATCAGTTCGCCGACGTAGCCGTCGGAATCCATCGCGTAAATCGGCACGCCGGCCTTGCGGACCATCGCCCCCCACCGCTTGTACATGGGGAGGAGCAGTTCGCGCGTCATCGCGGGCGAAATCATCGAAAAGCTCTTGTACGCCATGTCCTCGGAGAGATGCACTTCGTCCGGGATGAAGCAGCGGAAGGTCCGCTCCAGCAATTGCGAGACGTACTCCTCCCAGAACGTCAGCATCTTCATCACCAGGGGCCGGTTGTCGTAGAGCATGACGCAGAGCGGCTCGAATCCGCACCACTCCCGGAGTTGCCAGAAGGGACCCGAGAAGTTAATGGCGATGTAGTGCTCGCGGTTCGCCAGGCTCGGTCCCAGGGTCGCGGCGTCCGCCGGAAGGCGTTCCGGAGTATTCGGATCATAGCGCCGTTTCATCTCCTCCCAATTGGCGGCGTTCTCGACGGGGCACTTGACCCACCGCCGCGTGACGAAGTCCAGCGCGTTGCGCAGGTACTCCGTCGTGAACTCGTTGCCGATCTCGCAGATGTTCCCTTTCCAGTCCTGTACGATCTGCGAGCGCTCTTTGCGCTCGATCACCTTCTCTTCGAACATGGGGATCATCCGCTCGGCTGTGATGAACCCCGGCCCGCCCGTGGGCCAATCGAGCTTGCCGCCGGCCTGGCGATAGGCGTACTGCGGAATGTCCTTGACGTCGCGGGGCAACCCCTGGCGATACCACGCCTCGCGCGTCGACTGACGCCCGCCGCCGGGGACCAGAGGAATGCGGTCCGGTTGCCTGAAAAGCAACGTGTCCAATTGCCGCTGCCGTCCGGTCATGGCCTTATGTCCTTTTATTGCATTCATTGACTTTGACCCTCTTCTTCTGTATTCTCAACCACTGGCTCATATCCGCAGTACATATTTGACTATTATAACTTCCCGCAGGGCCGCGCCAATGCACGGAAGCGCCAGGTCTATGGACGGTTCGCGCATACCGAGAGAACCCGTTCACCGGGAGCAGCGGTTCCGCACCCCTTCAAACATCGAGCGAGCGATCGGCCTTTGGGTGGACCGAATAGGAGAGGCGACCAACCGAGCCTCCCCTCCCCCCATGCGCCTTCTTGGCCAGTATGCGGCAGTCTACGTGAAGAAGGGGAAGGGCTGGTTCGCCTCGCGGACGACGGGCCGCCTTGCCGTGGCTGAGCACGGCGTAATATTTCTCTTTCCGGAGGAGCCGGCGCATTACGGGCCTGACACGAGTTGGGAGACGCTGTGGGTCGTCTGGAATGGCGAGGAGGCCGCCCGTTTGGAGCAGTGCGGCTACATCAGCGCAAAGCGCCCCGTCGTCGAGGACCGGTTGCAGGTCGTGAGGCAGGCGCATGCGGAGCTGAAGCTGATTCTGGATTCCGAAGGGCGCGACGCAGTGCTTCGGCGGAAGATCGTGGTGATGAACATGATCCAGATGCTCTACCATTCTTCCATGCGCCGGCGCCCGCGAACGGATGAGCGGATCGAAGAGGCCGTGCGGTTCCTCGCCGAGCACTCGGCGGAGCCGTTCTCGCTCCCTGCGACAGCTTCCCGGTGTCATCTGAGCGCCGCGCAATTCCGCCGGCTGTTCAAGTCCTACACGGGCCTGGGGCCGCTACGGTATGTCGCGACACAGCGCGTGACGCGCGCGAAAGAGTTGTTGGCGGACGGCCTGCCGATCAAAATGGCGAGCGCGCGCACGGGTTTCCGAGACGTGTTCCACTTCATGCGGGTTTTCAAGAAGGTGACGGGCATGACGGCGGGCCAGTTCGCGGCGCGGGAACGCTAGCCCGCCGCGGCGCGGGGATCACTCGGCGGCGGCTTTGAGCCGCGCGAGATAACGCGTGAAGAGCGCCTGATACGCCGCCCGGTTCCCGCCGGGGTTGAGAAGACGGGCCTCGACCGGCATGGAGCGCGCCACGTCGGCCAGCGATTGCCCCGGCTCCACAAGCCCCCGCGCGATGACCGCCGCCCCAAACGCGCTCATCTCAGGTTCCGCGACGCATGAAACCGGCAGGCCCACGGCGTCGGCGACGAGTTGCGGAGTGACCGCGCTGCCGGCGGCCCCGCCGCACAGCGCCAGCCGCCGCACGGGGATACCCCCGCCGTTCAGCAGCGCCAGGTACCGCGCCAACTCCAGGCTCAGCCCTTCCAGGACGGCGCGCAGCAGGTGCGCCGGGGTGTGGGACAGGCGCAGTCCCTCCATTCCGCCCCGCAGGCCGGCGGGCATTCCCGCCGCCTGAGACGGCGCAAGCTGCGGACGAAACAGCAGGCCGTCGCTTCCGGCCGGGACGGCGTTGAGTAGCGCGTCTACCTCCTCGCGGCAGGCGTGAGGCCGACCGATCAGTTCGAGCGCCCACTTGAAAGAGGAGCCGCCGTTCCCCATGGACAGCATCTGGCCGTACACTCCTTCCGCCACATGGCGGCAGACAATCGCCTGCGGGATAACGGGGAGCGCGAGCCGCTCCGTCATGGCCAACAAGACCCAGGCGGTCCCCGCGCCGAACATCATGTCGCCCGGCTCGGTCACTCCCGCCCCGAGCGCCGCCGCATACTGGTCGTGCACCGCGGGAGAGACCGGGATGCCCGAGGGCAGGGACCATTCGCGGGCCGCCTCCGCGCGGAGAGGGCCCGCCGAGTCGCGCGGCGAGAGGAGCGGCGGCAGTTGCGCTTTCTCCAGGCCCAGCTCGCGCAGCAGTCCGGCATCCGCGTCGCCGAGCGCGGGGTTGTAAAGCATGGCGATGGAGAGCGACGTGGCGTCATGCGCGGGGCGTCCGCAGAGGCGCGAGACGATCACGTCGCCGACGTAGCCGATGCGGCGCGGGGAGTCGAGCAGGCCCGGCTGCTCCTGGCGCAACCGCAGGCATTGGCCGATGGACACGCCGCTCATGCCGAAGCCGATGTGCGCAGGGAACCAGTCCAGGCCCAGCCGCCGCTCCATCTGCCGGTCGTAAGGCGCGCCACGGCCATCCAGCCAACTGATGACGCGGCCGGCCGGCGCGCCCGCCGCGTCAAGCGGCTGCATCGCCCCACCCTGGCTTGAGACCCCGATCGCGCGCACGTCGCGGGCGCGGGGGTGGCTGCCCACCTGGCGCATGGCCGTCTGCGTGGCGTTCCAAATCTCCTCGATCTCCTGCTCCACCGCGCCGTCGGGCCGCCGGTGAAGCGGAATGGGCGCCGCGCCGCGCGCCAGCACGCGCCCTTGCGGGGTCACCAGCAGCGCTTTGACGTTCGTGGTTCCCAAGTCCAAGCCGATAAACATGACGGGCCTCTCCGGCAGATAGGACGGATCCGGCGGATCAGTCGTATCAGACCTCGAAATAATCCGCATCCAGCAATCGCGCCGCCTGCCGCAGCCGGCCGCGGGCATCGCCGAAGCAGAGAGCGTTGTGGTGCGGGCCGCCCGCCTTCGCGTACGCGGTGAGGAAGTCGCGCACGTCGCCGGCGGGCGCAATCTTGAAGTGCGGGCAGGGGAACTCATCGAGGATGGGATAATCCAGGATCGTCATCGGCGAGACGACGAAGCGCCACTTCCCCGCCGGCCCCGAAGTGAGCGCGAACAGCGTGGCCGGCCCCGGCTCCAGGCTGACCGCCAGCGCAAGCTGACCGCGCCGGGTGCGCGTGATCGCGCTGCCGCGCGCGCGCAACGGCGTGGGGCAGTCCTTGCGCGCCATGGCGACGTTCGCCTCTCCCATGTGGCTCATAAAGAGCGCGTTCCCTGCGAAATCGATCGTGAAGATTTCGGAGAAGGTGGCAGGCGGGGCGAGCCAGTTCAGCAGGCTCGTCCCGGCGGCGGCGATCTGGTCTCCCTCGCCGCCGAAGCCGATCCCCTCAGCCATCAGGCGGCTCGCCGCGACGAACGGCACCGTCGGGGTGCGCTCGTCCTCGCCGAACGCCGTGAACTGGTAGGTCAGCGCGCTCAACTTGCGCTCCTCGACCATACCCCGCAGGGCCAGTTCCACTCGCGCCGTCGCATCCAGGTCCGTCTTCTTCACGTTGGGGGCGACCGCGTAGGCGCGGCGGTACTCCCCCACCAGCGCGGTCACGTCGCGCGCGGAGGCCTTCTCGGCGCGAAGCAGGTACTCCTCAATGGGCAGTTGCGTCCATTCGCAGCCGAGCGTGGCCGTCATGTGGGTGGTGTCCAGCCCGAAATCGCCCATGCCGGGGAAGGGGTACCCCAACATCCCGATGCGCGAGCGGCGCAGCCGGTTGACCGCCGCCGAGGCGGAGAGGAAATCGCGGATGACCTCCAGCGCGGCGGGGTCCGAGGAATGACTCGTGGTGTATTCGAACTTCACGCCGCTGCGCAGCAAGACGTTGGCGAGGTCCTGCGTGCCGTGGACGCCGTGATTGGCGATCATCTCCGGGGCGCCGAACTTCTCATCCACCGCCCATAACTGCTGGGTGTTCCAGATGAGAATGGGCAACCGCGTGCGCTGCAGGGCGGGCAGCGCGATCAAGCTGGGGGAATAGGTCAACAGTAGCACCAGCAAGGCGTCGGCCCCCTGCGCCTCCATCCGCGCGACGCACCCCTCCACTTCCTCGCGCCGGAAACAGGGCTTGTCGAAGAGAACCTCCGCGACCGGCGTCAGCGCCGGCAGCAGGTCGCGCCGCACCCATCGCACGCGGTCCTGCCGCAGGCCCGGGGCCAGCGTTTCGTACAGTTCAAGGGTCAGCGCGAGAATTCCAACCTTGGGCTTCATGACGTTGCGTCGCATCACGCTCTCCTTTTGGCTTCGGCCACACGGCGGATGAGCCGGCGCGCATTGCCCCCCAGGAGCGCCTCGACCTGGGCGCGCGCCAGCCCCAGGCCGGCGCAGGCCTCCTTGAGCGCCTTCAGCGCCTCGTACATGTACAGAGTGTAACCTGCTTCGATTTCCGGCGCCTCCCGTTCCTTGTTGAAATGGAAGGGGTGGCTCGTGCGGTTGATGTAGCTGCGCCCGCGCCACTGGCGTCGCCCGCGCATGTAGAAGACGGGGTTGTCCGTGCCGTACAGGATGTTCTCCGGGCCGATTTTTTCAAGGGCGATACGGTGAACCGCCGGGTTGAGCACGGCGCAGTTGTCCCAGTACAGTCCCTTGTCCGCCGCCAGCGGCGTGATCCCCTCCAGCGCGTGAGGCTCGGTGTAGCTGCGGCCCAGGTGGGCGATCACCAGCAGGAGCTTCGGGTAGCGGCGGCGGATCTCCTGAATTTCGCGTATGTTCTGAGGGTGGCCCAGCCGGTCCGCGTGCGGCACGTGCAGGGTGACCCACGCCCCGCGGTCGTTGAGCAATTCCAACTGGGGATGGGGAAGGAAGTCGAAGATGCTCGATTCCAGGTGCGCGTCGCGCGTCGAATCGGATTTGCCGATCATTTCGTAGTACGGCTTGAACCCGATGATGCCCGGGAGCGCCAGGACGCGCTCGCACTCGGAGGTCGTCCAGTGCGGGTCGCTGACGGCCAGCCCGTGCCAGCCGCGCGCAACGCACTGGCGCGAGACGTATTCATTCTGCCCCGCGGTGTCGTATGAGAGGTCGGGGAAGCCGAACCCAAGCAGCGAGACGTTCCGGTTCGGGTAGAGGATGGCGTAGCAGCGCGCGAGGGAGTCCGCGTCCTGCGGCTCCAGCACCTCCATCACCCAGAAACTCCGACGGCGATCCTCGCTCGGCTTCTCGCGTTGGAAGGCCGGATTGGTGACGTGGACGTGCGCGTCCACGATCTCCTTCGGGACCCACGCCTCCAGGTGCTCCGCCCAGAAAGCGCGGTCCACGTCGGTGTAATTGAAAACATGGTGAAGAGGGATATCCACGCCTCAGCCCTTGTGAACAACCGATGCGAGTTGCGACAGAAACTTCGCGGGCGCTTTCGCCTGGAAGACATTGCGCCCGAAGACCACGCCGCGCGCGCCGGCCTGCATGGACTTGCGCGCCTTGGCGAGCGCCTCCGGCTCGGAGCACTTGCTCGCGCCCAGCGCCAGCACCGGCACGGAAGCGCCTTCCACCACTTCGTGGAACCGCTCGCCGGTGTAGAACGTCTTGATCGCGTCCGCACCCAGTTCCGCCAGGATGCGGCAGCCGCGGTAGACCCGCATGTGCAATTCCTCCGGCGGCATCGTCTCGGCGTCCACGGGGAACAGTTCGCCGATCAGCGGAATCCCCGCCTTCTCTTTCTGCGCGACCACGTCGGCGAACAGTTTAACATTCTCGCGATCCACTTGCTCGCTGCCGGACTGCAGGAGGCAGCAGGCCATGATGAAGTCCGCGCCGGCGCCCAACGCCTCCTGCGCGCCGATGACCTGCGCCGTGTGCGACTCGCGGTAGTTGAAGGGGAAGCAGTAGGCGGTCGTCCAAGTGACACGCAGCACCATCCTGGGAGCTTCCGGACGGCTGAAGAACCCCGCCGCCTGCCCCACCATGCCGGGGTTGAGCAGGATGGCGTCGGCGCCGCCCAGATTCTCCAGGGCCGCGGGGAAGTCCATCAGCCCCGGCGTCGGGCCGAACTCCGCCCCGTGATCCACCGCCACCAGCGCGGCGTTGCGCTTGCCGCCAAAAAGCTTGTTGAATCGGATCTGCTTGCCGGTCATGAACGTCCTCCTTTGAACCCAAGTTCGGCCTCGGTCTCGCCGATGGCCTCGTCAATGATGTCCATCGCCTTGCCCGCGATCTTCTCGTCCATGATGATCGGCGGGCTCATGCGCAGAATGTGGCCGGCGGGAATCCAGGCGAGCCCCTTCGCGAACGCCTTCTGATACACGAGCTTGCCCGCTTCGTCGAAGGGCTCCTTGGTGGCGCGGTCCTTGACCAGTTCCACGCCCATGAGGCACCCCTTGCAGCGCACGTCGCCAACGATCGGATGCGCCGCCTTCATTTTCGCGAGCCGCTTGAGGAAGAACTTCTCCAGCATCGCCGCGTTTTCAAGAAGTTTTTCCTCAAGGATGACTTCGATGGAGGCCAGCGCCGCCGCGCAGGCCATCGGGTTGCCGCCGTACGAGGTCGAGGCGCTGATCTTCTCGAAGCTCTCCTTGAGTTCCTCCCGGCAGACCACCGCGGTCACGGGGAAGCCGTTGCCGAACCCCTTGCCCAGGGTGACGATGTCGGGCGTTACGCCCCAATGCTCGGCGCAGAGGAACTTGCCGGTGCGCCCCATGCAGGTGAGCACCTCGTCATCCACCCAGAGAATCTTCTTCGCATCGCACCACTTCCGGAGCTTCGGAAAGAAGTCCTCCGGCGGGAAGATGGAGCCGGCCCATCCCTGAATCGGTTCCAGGACGATGGCGGCAACCTGATTCGTGGTGGCTTCGAGGATGAACTCATCGTAGAAGCGGAAATAAGCGTCGGTGTCAATCGCCCCGTTCGGCAAGGTCCAAAGCGGGCGGTACGGGTCGGGACGGGGAAGCATATAAAAGCCCTGCGTCCGCCCCGAGCCGTTGGTCTTGTTCATCCGGGCCAAGCTCACGGCATGACCGCTCTTGCCGTGGAAGTCGCGGAAGCAGGAGAGGAACTCGCTCTTGCCGCTGGCGGCGCGGGCGATGCGGACAGCCGCCTCCACCGCGGTGGTTCCGCTATCGTACAACTGCACGCCGCCAAGCCCCCTGGGCAATATGTCGACGAGCTTTTCGAGCAGCGTGGTCTTGACCGGCGTGGTGAAATCGTGGCAATTCATCAGGGTCTTCGCGGCCTGCGCCACGGCTTCCGAGATTTTCGGGTGGCAATGTCCCAGCGTGGTCACGTAGATGCCGCTGGAGAAGTCGATGTATTTGTTGCCGTCCACGTCGGTCAGAGTGACGCCAAACCCCTCCTTGAAACAGACCGGGAAAAGCTTCACCTGCGAGGAGTACCCCTTCATGATTTTCGCGGCGCGCGCGTGCAACTCCTGCGATTTCGGCCCCGGCGCGGCGCATACCATGCGGGGAACGTCCCCAAGTCCCTTCTTCCACCATGATGCGGACATCGTTCACCTCCTATGGAATGACGAGAAGCTGTTTCAAAACTCGACAGGTGGCGCGGACTAACCAGTCCGCGCTATATTTCTCGCGGGTTTGATAACCCACGCCACAGTTTTGAACCAGCTTCGAGTTCTTCAGTCCTGAGTCACAACCCGTACGCCGGCGCGCCGGAGAGCCGCGCGGTGCGGCCGCGCGAGACCGGCGTCCGTGATGATCCCAGCCAGCCGGCCCACAGGGGCGATGCGCACCATGGCGCGCCGGCCGAATTTGCTGCTATCGGCGATGAGGAAGGCGCGGCGGCTCTGCTCCAGCATCAGCCGGCTGACGGCCGCGCTGCGCAAGTCCGCCGCATAGAACCCCCTGGCCGGGTCGACGCTGTCGCATCCCAGGAACGCCACGTCCACCGTCATCTGCGAGAGCGTCTGCAGCGTCAACTCCCCCAGCAGGTCCGGGGAGCGCCGGCCCAGTTCGCCTCCGGGCATGATCACGCGCACGCGCTCCTGCCCGACGTATTCGGAGGCCACGCACAAGTTGACGGTGACGATCACTCCCGGCGTTCTGCCGCGCAATGCGCGCGCCACTTCGACCGCGGTGGTGCCGGTGTCCAGGAAGACGGCCGCGCCTGGCTCGACCAGCCCCGCCGCCGCGCGCCCGATGGATTCCTTTTCCGCGCGGTGGAGCGATTCCTTTTCCTTGAAGGAGAACTCGTAGGCGACGCGCTCCTTCGGAATCGCCCCCCCGTAGACTCGGAGCAGTTTCCCGTCGCGCTTCAGCGACGCCAGATCGCGGCGGATCGTGATCTCGGAGACGCCCATGTCGCGGGCAAGGTCCCGCACGGAAACGCTGCCGGCGCGCAGACGGTCCATGATGCGTCCCACCCGCTCCTGCGGGGACTCGTTCAGCATGGAGTCGCCTCGGCGATCTTGTGCCACGCGCCGTCGGCGGCGCTTGCGCGCACTTCTTCAAGCAGGTACTGCAGCCGGATGCCATCCTCCAGGGAGGGGCGGACTTTGCGGTTCTCGGCTACGGCGCTGACGAAGTTGTAGAGGCACTGGACGTGCGACCTGAGGAAGCCGATGGCGAATTTCGGACCGGGCCAGCCGCCGGGCTTGGCAAAGCGGTTCACCGTATCCACGCGCCGCCAGCCCCGCAGGCCCCCCAGCGGCTCCTCGGCGTCGAGGGCGGAGTAGATCTCCAGGTAGTTGGGCTCCATGGAGTTGAAACGCACGGCGCCGCGCCGCCCGTGGATTTCCACGCGAATCTCGTCGTTGGTCCCGGTGGCGATTTTAGACGCTTCGATCAGCCCCATGCCGCCGTCGCGAAGCCTGAGCTGGATGGTCACGGCATCCTCCGCCTCGACGCGAACGAGCTTCCCGCCGGCGTCGGGCCGCTGAGGATACAGAATCTGGCTCTCCACGCGCACCGCCGCAATCGGTCCGACCAGACACTCCATCACATCGACCACGTGGCTGGCCAGGTCATTGATCACCCCGCCGCCGGCCGCCGCCTCCTGCTTCCAGCCGATCGGCTTCTTCGGGTCGATGCTCCCGGCATGGTAATACCCGGCGCGGAACTGCGTCACCTGCCCCAGGAACCCCTCTTGAATCAACTGCGCGGCGCGCAGGGCGGGGAGGATGAAGCGGCTGTTCAGTTCCATGTGCCCGATGCCGGAATACCCCTTGAGCGCCCGCCCGATTTCCTGCGCATCGGCCCAACTGCCGGTGATCGGCTTGTCGCAGTTGATATGCTTGCCCGCCTTGATCGCAGCAAGCAACCCCTCCTTATGAAACTGGTTCGGGGTGCAGATGTCCACGACCTGGATGTCGTCGCGGGAAATCACCTCCAGAGGGTCGCTGGCCGCAAACTCGAAGCCGAACTGATCCTTCGCCTTCTCCGCCACCTCGCGCCGGGCGTCGCACACCGCCACGAGCCGGATGCGCGCCGGGGCGGGATCGAAGAAAAATGGCAGCGTGCGATAGCCATACGCGTGCACACGCCCCATCAGGCCGAACCCGATTATGCCCACGCCGATCTCTCGCATGTGCGCTCCTTGATCATAGGCCGAATGATTGATGTGATCATAACCGGTCGCAATCAATCAGTCAAGCCGAACGGGACGGATCGCGGATGCGGCAGGCCGCGGAGGAAGCTTCCGGGGCGAAGCGGCTTGCCCCATAGGCATTGACGAGGCGATGGACATGACGCTGCCCGGCCTTGTCAGCCGGCGCTCGATACGGAAGAAGGGAGCGTGGCTGGAGGTTCCCGACTCGCGCGACTGGACGTGACGCGCCGGGTCAGGCGTGCAGAACGCTGTACCGCTCCATGGCGTCCATGAGCGCCCTGGCGTTCTCGAGCGGCAGGCCGGGATACATGCCGAAGATCAGCATGAGTCCTCCACGGGAGGTGCTGAGCTTTTCCACCTCCTCGCGGATGAGGGCGTCAATTTCCGCGGGCGCGCCGAAGCGCGTCACACTCTGCCGGTCGATATCCAGTTGAACGCAGACTTTCCCGGCGAACCGCTGAGCGATCCAGTCGATGCCGTTGACCAGGTCCTGCAGGTTCACCACCTCCACGCCGGCATCGATCATGTCGTCAGCCAGGGAGCGGATATCGCCGTCGGAGTGCATTTGCACGATGCAGCCCCGGTCGCGGGCCGGTTTCATCAGCCGCTGATACACCGGCTTGATGTATTTCCGGAACTGCGCGGGGGAAAGCATCGGCCCCACCTGCATGCCCAGATCCTCGGCGTACCCGAAAACGTCGGGCTCCAGTTGCATCCATTTCGTCACGAAGCGGTAATTGAACTCCTCCACCATGCCGATCAGCTTCGGGAGGTTCGGGTGGTCGTCGGCCATGTCCATCAGGAGGTTCACGTAGCCGCGGATGTCCTGCAGGCGAAGGAAGGTGTGACCGTGCGGCAGGCCTCCCCAGACCACCTCGCCCGCCGCCCGGGCCTCGCGGACGCCCGCGGCGATTTCCTTCCAGTCGATCGGATACGTGCCGTCGCTCGTCTCTGGGTCTGGAGCGCGGTATTGGGCGAACCGCTCCCAGTCCGGCAACGGATGGCCATGGACGGCGCCGGTGATGCCGTCGTCGGCGGTCATCCAGACGCAGCCCCACGGATCGGTGTAGGGCCGATCGGCGCGGGCGTTGGGCAGGAACGCCGGCGTCACCTTGCCCGCCAGCCTCTGGTAGTGCGGGAAGAGAAGCCTGTGGCTCTCCATCAAGTCCTTGAGCGCCTCCTGGTCATAGTGTTGCCAGCAGGCGGGGTTGATCTGGAAGGAGACGGGAATATGATCCGGGGTCTCGAACCGGATGCATCGAAGCAGGTTTTCCTTGTCCGTCATGGAGTCCCTTTTCGGTGGACAGCGGAAATACCGGGCCAGTTTCGCACTTCACGTGCGGCGTGGCAAAGTCACTCCCGGCTGGAGCAGCTCGCACAGCGTCATTCCCCACAGGCCTGTGGGCATGACGCAGAGGTCGTCGAGCTCGGCGCAGACGCCGTAATGGTCGCTGAGGATAACCGGGTCCGCGCACAACCAGAGTTGGCGCGCGCACGCCTCGACGAGCGCGTCATCCTCCTTGGGAAACGCGCCGATGCGCCCCAGGTACGTGACGAGCGAGTAGAGCGGATAAAGCCGGTGGCGAAGCGCGCCGCTATGGAGGGCGATCTCATTCTGTTTTTCGTCACGCAGCGACCATTCGCCGGCGTCCGATTGCATGTCGGCGAAGAGGTGCAGACAGTACTTCCAGAGTGAATACAGTTTCTGCCGCTCCGGCGCCGCGAATCTCGGCTCTGGGGTCTGCTGCGGACCCGGGGCTTTCTCCTCCGACGCGGGCGACGCGGCAAAGGCAATGTCCAGGGCGCGATGAAGATGCTTGAAATCCAGTTTTCCGCCCAGGTGGGCCAGTTGCGAGCCCCCTTCACACATGACGGAATTCTCCAGGCACCAGTCCAGCGACTGCATGGCTTTGCGCCAGTCCTCGGGGTCCCGGGTGACGGTATAGAGCGCGGCGTGGAGCGCGACGCCCGTGACGGCGGTGGCGAAGGGGAAGGGGGCATAGTGCGCCTGCATGAAGGGGCGCGGGTTGCGCATTTCCGCGGGGGGCCGGTAGAAATCCCGCTCGGTGTACCCCAGGCCGATCGCGCCGCTGGCCAGCCGGAACTGATCGCAGAAGGTCCGGAAACGCAGGAGGGAATCGCGAATGGCTTCGCATGTTTTCACATGCTCCGGTTTCCCATCGAGCGCGTGAACCGCGGCAATCAGCGCCGCTCCGAGTTCCCCCGCGTCGGCCAGATAGACGACCGTCTTGTCCGTCTCGGGGCCCGCAAAATCATGATCGCCCCAGGAGTATCCGGTCCAATAGCCGCCGTCCGGCCGCTGGTTGCGGACGATGTACTGCGCCCATTTCACGGCCCCCGCCTGGTAACGCTTCTCGCTCAGAATCCTGGAGGCGGCCAGGAGAGTGCGGACGGCATACCCTTCGGCGTAGAACCGCAGGGCCGTTTTCTCCATGGGCCAGACGCCATCCTGATTCTGTTTGGAGAGGCTCCACTCGCAGACGCGAACGAGTTCCGCCTTCACATCAGGCACGTAAGGCGAGGTCTTGCTTCCCGGGTATTGCGACGCGCGAAGGTTGAGCCGGCCTCGAAGTGCCAGCTCTTTGCGCGCTGATTCTGAAAACGGCATCTTCATTCTCTTCGCCTTTCTTTGGCGCTCTATTTCTGACTGCGAGCGCGTTCGTAGAAAGTCATGACATTCTCAACCGGCATGTTCTCCATCAAGGAACTGCTGGGGCAGAGAACGACTCCGCCCCCGCGCGCCTTTGAGAGGGAGAGCATCCGCTGGACATCTTTCGCGATTTCCTCCGGCGTGGTGTACATGGTGGTGGTGACGTTGACGCTGCCGCAGAGGAACGGCAGGCGGCCGTTCTTGCAGGGAGTCCGGGCAAGTTGAAGGAGGTCCATCCCCTTGTCCTCCTCGAACCCCTGGAATCCGTCGATGCCGCAGTCGAGCAGGTCGCTCAGGATGGGCAGGATGTTGCCGTCGCTGTGCCAGAGCCAGTGGACGCCCGCCTCGGCCAGCGGCTCGACGGCGCGCTTGAGATGGGGGAAATAGATCTCGTGGAGCACCTTCGGCGAGCACATGGGACCGTCGTTGGCGCAGATGTCCTCGCCGGAGTAGACCAGCGGGATGAGGCCATGTTCCCGGATCGCCTGCGCGATGGCGATGTTATGCAGCCGCCCCTCTTCACCGCAGAGGGCAAAGAGCCGTTCCATCGCCTCCGGGTACAGCGAGTGGGCCATCAAGTAGTTCTCGTAACCGACGGTGGTGTACCACATCCAGGGGACGCTGCCGCAGCGATGCCCCGGCACCCAGACCATCGGCTTGAGGAACTCCCCCCAGGCATCCAGCGCCAGCCATGTCTGCCGCGTGGCCTCCGGATTGACGATTCGCGCCGCCTCACCGGCGGAGGGCAGCGAAAGGCAGAAGTCGCGCAAGGCCTCCGGCGACTTGATTAGCCCGCGGCTCCGGCACCATTCGCCCAACAGCGTGTAGACGACGCTGAGCAGCCCGCCGCGCGCGTTCGATTCGCCATAGGGGCCGCAGGTGGTGTCCTGGCGGTCGGGCAGGACGAATTGCAGAACGAGGTCGGTATCCCATGCCTTCATGGCCTGGGTGAAGACCTCCTTGGCGTGCGCCACGTAGTCGGTTCGCCCGGTGATTCGCTCAATCGAGGCGATGGTGCCGTTGAAGCCGCAGATCGGCAAGCGGTCCGTCGGCTTGAACTCAATGGCGTTCAACAGGCGCTCGCGCTTGACCTGGTACTCCTGCCTGATATTCATCTCCATGGCCTAGCGCCCTCCGCCAAAGTCGGGAATCACCATCAACTCTCCGTTTCGTTTGGCCGATTCGTGAGCGATGAGCCCCGGCACAAGATATCGCGCAGCCTGCCAGACGTTGTTCGGCGGCTGGCGCTTCGCCACGCAGGCCGTGACGAAATCATGCACGAGGTATTGGTGCGAGCCGCGATGCCCGTTCGGCAGGCCGGCGTACTCCTTCGGCAGGCGGTCGATCTGATGCACCTGGGAGAGCCCCTCGAACACCGCGTCCCCCCCCACTTTCTCGCTCATGGCATCTTTTCTTTCGGAGGCCGGGACGCCCCGGCTTTCGAGCAGTCCGGTGATATCCTGCCACGAGGCGCGGTCCTTGGTCACCCAGATATTGTTCCCATACTGCTCCTCATAGCTCCCGGCGGTCCCGTACAGGCTCATGCGCACTTCGCCGGGATGCCCGATGCGCCGGAATTCGTTGATCCGGGTCACGCTGCCGTCGGACATGCGCATCAGAGCCGTCTCGTTGCTGAACTCGTTGTCCCACAGGTTGACCCCCTTGCGGAAGAGGCCGTCCGCGTGGTGATCGACGACGCCCATGCAGGAGACGTGCGTGGCGTAGGCCCCGGTGACGGAGACGATCATGCTCACGGAGTGCGTGGGGTAGTGCATGGGGGGAGCCCCGGCAATTTCCTTCCACCGTTCTCCGCCCCGCCACTTGTAGACGTCGTACAAGCCATGGTCGAAGTCGTGCATGTATTCCCCCTCCGCATACACGATGCTCCCGAAATCCCCCTTGCGGAAGCGGTCGCGGCAGTAGAGGGCGCAGGGGTAGTAGTAGCTGGTTTCCCCGATCATGTAGACCTTCCCCGTCTCCTCCACGGCGCGCACGAGGGCGGCAATCTCCTCCATCGTGATGGCGGAGGGAACTGCGGAGTAGACGTGCTTGCCGGCCCGGAGCGCCTGCGCCGCCTGCGGACCGTGCATCCAGTTCTGCGTGATGACGGCGATGGCGTCCACATCGCTCTGGCACAGTTCGTCCAGGGAGGGGCAGGTCCTGGATATCCCGAATTGCTCCGCCTTCGCCTTGAGTTTGGCCGCGTCCAGGTCGCATAGGGTGACGGAGGCCACCTCCGGATGCGCCTTGAACAGCGGGATGAAGTTGTTCGCAAACGCCCCAACGCCACAGATGCCGACTTTGATGCCCATCTGCTATTCCTTTTTCATCGAACCAAGCGTCTTGAGAATCAAAGGGACGGTGCGCGCCCACGAGGAGGGGACCTCTTCGCTGATCATCAAACAGAAGCCGCCTGGGCTCGCGTCCTTCGTCATCTGCCGGATGCGCTCGGCCAGGAGGGCGTCGGGGAGGGCGTGCCAGCCCAGCGGCGGATGAAGCCAAAGGAACTTCTCCGGCCAGAGCGCCCGCGCCTCGGCGACGCTCAAGTCCCCTTCCGGCGGCGGGGTCAGGGAGTCCATATCGAAGGGAAGCCGCTGGATATCCTGCGCGATGGAGCGCAGCTTGCCGTCGTAATGCACGCAGAGGCGTTGTCCGCTGCGCCGGAGAATGCCGAACAGCTTTTCGTACACCGGCACGAGCCGTTCGCGATAGAGGCGCGGCCCCATGGTCTCGATCGTCAGGTTCTCCCAGAGCTTGATGAACCGCGCCGGGGTCTGCGCCAGCGCCTCGAACTCCCGGCAGGTGAGGTCGTTCATCACCTCGATCAGATACAGAAGCTCCGGCCGCCCCTCGCCGATATCCATCGAGAACCGTTCTAGCCCCGCGAAGTCGATCTGGATCGCCTGGAAGGGGGTGCGCCGCAGGAGGGTGCATCCCAGCGTGACGCCGTTGTCGCCGATCTGCGCCTCAGAGGCGGCGAAGGCCTCCAGCGTGGGGGTCACGGTCACATCCGACAGCGCGCGCGCCAGAATCCGGTAATCCTCGGGGGACTTGATGAGGTATTCCTGCTGCCACTCCCCCAGATGCCACTCGTGAAGCTCGCCGATGTCCGTCACCCAGCGCACGTCGCGCCGCATCTGACCCGACTCGTGCAGGCCGGTGGTTTCGATGACCTGGACGTGGGGACGCGTGTGACGGACCATCGTGGCATGGTTGATCTGGCCGAGTCCGAGGGCGAACAGGCGTTGCCAGTCCACCTTCGGGCGGTTCTGCGCAAACCAGTCATAAACGGCATACACCGCAACAGGCGCCAACCGCCCGGCCAGAGCGCTTTCCAGCCGGGCGCGGTTGGCACCCTGCGGATTCAACGAGGACATCGTCGCTTCCTCCTCACGAGAGATGGCGCCTTCGGGTTGAATTACGGTTTCTTCTCAACGGCCGTCACCCAGATGCCCATCGGCAGGCCGTTGGGGCACTCGCGGAATTCCATGTCGGACAGGAGGCCGACGCACTTGCCATAGCACGTCCCGGCCTGAATGCTGGCCGCTCCCGTGCCGGGCAGCGTCTTCTGGTCGTCAATAGCGTGATTCGACTTGCTCTTGGGATCGTAGACGTTGATGCTCGTGCCGTAAACGAAAGTCCACGGGGATTCCCCTTTGACGACGATGCTGCTGGCGCTCAGTTTGTAGTTGCCGTAATCGCCATCGGGCGAGGACACGGCTTTTCCGTCCGCGGTGGAGAACCAGGCCTGAAGCAGGACGTAGCCGTCCGTCGAGCCCTTGTCCGCCTTGGCCCAGCCGCTCAGGGAGTAACGCGTGTTGGGTTGAACCGCAACCTGGCAGCTGGCCACCACCGCCGTTTCGCCGCCGGCGGCTTCGGTCACCTTGAACGCCGGCTTGCCGGAGCGGCCGGCCCCTTTGATCCATTCGACGGATCCGACGTCCGAAGCCGGGCCGTACAGCCAGCCGTCAGGACGGGTTGCATCGGCCTTGTCGGGAGCAACCAGGTCGCCGTTGGCCAGGAGATTCTTGGCCATCACCGGCTTGGCGCGGGCCATCTCCGGGTAGACTTTGGCCGGCTTGGAGGCGCCCACGTCGAAATAGACCAGGCAGGAATCGGCGGAGCCGGCGGGCATCGTGCCCACGCGCAGCCAGCAGAGCCGCCCCTTGGCGGGGTTGTCCTTCTCCGCGAAGAAGCGGCAGGGCATTTCCTTTTCCTGCCCGTTCTGAAGCATCGTCACGCGCGGCGAATTGGGGTCCAGCGTTCCCTGCGCGCCGGCGCGGGCGATCAGGTCGCTGAAATCCACGTCCCATTCCACGAGGGCATTCGCCCGCTCGTCCGGCGACAGCGCCGACACTTGCGCGCGGTAATTCCAGTCCGCATTCGTCCAGGTTGCCGGCGCCGAGAAAGCCATCGTTCCCATCAGGAGCAGCGCCGCCGCCATAATCGCTCTCATCTTGTTCTTCCTCCACATTGCGGGTAAAAGAAATGGGTCTGCCGACGCGAACATTATAACCACCGCGTTCACTTCTCGACTACGCCCAGCGCGCCGATGTTGGTCCCGTCCTCCCCGGCGCCGATATTGGGGCTGTCCGGCTTCAAGCGGAAGTCGCCATGCGCAGAATCGACGTAAAGGGGGTCCTTGAAGATGGAGTGCATGTCCTTGCCGATCTTCTCCTGCCAGGCTTTCAGGCTCATGTAGCGCTTGCTGTCCAGCCAGATGACCGACTTGGAGCCGTGGTTCTTCAGGAAAGAGTCTTTGACGGCGAATTCCTCGGCTGTCCCGACCCCAATATTGTTGTCGGCGTTGTACTTGATGTAGAACGGGGCGATGGTCGCGCCCACGTTATTGTAATCGCTGTCGAAAGTCGCCATCTGCTGCGGCGTATTGCCGTCCACCGAGAAGATGTCATTGCCGCTGTAAGCGAAGGAGTTGTTCCGGCTGACCGAGCCGTCCGCAGCCCCCTGGAAGAATTGCACCGCGGCGTAGTTATTGCAGTTGATGGTGTTGTAGGTGATCCGCGCCCGGGGACTCTGCAGGAGCTGGATGCCCTGCTCGAACATGTACATCACATTGTGGTCTGCAACCATCCCGGGGGAGCGGTGCACGAAGATGCCATTGCCGAGCGGCGCTGTCGCCCACAGTCCGTTCCAAATCCGGCAATACGAAACGGAGACGTTGTCGGAATCGGCGACATAGACGGCGGAATGGCCGTACCAGCGCATTTCCAGCCCCTTGATGGCGACGTTCGAGGCCCTCTCCAGCCGCAGACAGGCGCTGGCCTCATGGCGGCCGTCGAGGACCACGCTGCCGGGCGTCTCGGCTTCAATGGAGATCGGCGCGCCGGGGAGTCCGCCGTGAGTGAGCTTCGCTTCGCCGGTGTAGAGACCGGGCAGCAGGATGACGCGGTCGCCGGGCAGCGCGCGGTCCACGGCGAACTGGATGGTGCGCCAGGGCTTGTCGCGCGTACCGCCGCCGTCGACGTCACTGCCCTGGGGGGAGACGAAGTATGACCTGGCCTGCCCGGCCAGGGTGACGGTGGCGTCATCGCCCACGGTCTTGTTGCCGATCTGGTCCTGCAAAAGGATGCGATAGTGGTAGGTCTTGCCCGGGACGACCGCGGGCGGGAGCAGCACGAGGTAGTTCGTCACGCGCGGCATGGAGCGCACCGCCACCCAGTCGCCGCCGTCGTTCGCAAGCCAGGAGCGTTGGACGTCCTTGGGCTGCTCAAAGGTGGAGCCGTACTTCTTGTCCGCGCCGTACTCGATC
This sequence comes from uncultured Planctomycetota bacterium, assembly GCA_903901045.1. Lineage (GTDB taxonomy): Bacteria > Planctomycetota > Brocadiia > CAIUPP01 > CAIUPP01 > CAIUPP01. The sequence goes on along the minus strand of CAIUPP010000021.1, from coordinate 131,434 downwards.
TTCGCCATGCAGGGAGAGTCGGTCTCGAAGGAAACCACGACCCCCTTGTCGTTGGCGTAGACCACGGGCTTGCCCTTGAGCTTCGGCCCCTTGTCCATCAGCCGGATCATAATCGTCTTGGGCGCGCTCCAGTTTCCGGCCTCATCGGAGACGGTGACGCTCATGCCGACCATGGCCGCGCCGGGGGGCAGAGCGGTTTCCTTCCAGGCGACGAAAGGCTCGGGGGCGCTCCATTCGCCATTGCCGATGCGCGTTTTCATCTGCGCCGGCTTGCCGACGGCGTCATCCGCCCCGATGATCAAGCCGAATTGCGCGTCGGGGCTCACCCATTCATCCACGCGGCTGTCCGAGCCGAGTTGACGGACGAGGTTCCGGCCGCCGCCGTTCCAGGGATCGCGTTCAAAGTAGAGTTCGCCCGTTCCACCCGCGCGCTGGCCTGGGGGCCCCAGAGCGAGGGTCACCGCGGGCGGTTCCACATCCTTGAAATCGGCCCCCACCGGGCCAAAAGCACCGCAGAATTCGCCGTTCGGCCCCATCTTCGCGCAGGGGCTGGCCGGGAGCAACCGATAATCTCCCGAGGCCGCGCCCGCAAAGCGCGGGTCCGCCACGATGTTGTGTTCCCCGGTCCCCTTCTTGCGTGCCTGGTCCAGGCAGTTCTGAACCTGCGCGCGGTCCGGGCCCTGCCAGAAGCAGTTGTAGTCCACCACCGCTCCCTGCACGATGTTCTCCGGCATCACAAGCGGCGAGGCGAATCCGACGACGATGTTGTTGCGAATGACGCTTCCCGCCGTGGTCCCGGTGCAACCGACCCCGTGAATCACGCCGTCCACGCAGGTGTTGTTCTCGATGATGTAGGGGCTGCCTTCGCTCACTTTCACGAAGATACCGTTGTTGAAACCGGCGCAGAGGTTGCGCCGCGCTTCCCCCTCGAAGCCGCCGCCGTAGAACTCGATCCCCGCGCATTCCTGCGCGTCCACCGCGATCAGGAGACCGTCCCGCTTGAGAACGAAGCGGCAGTCCTCGACGATCTCTCGCCGAAAACCGGTCAGATACACGCCGTTGGGGCAGTCCTCGCTCCGGCAGCGGATGAATCGCACATTCCCGGCCGCATTTTCCAGGTCATTGGCCATGAAGCCATGCACACAGCCCCAGGCAGAGCAGTCCTCGGCCAGGGTGTTCGACGCGCGCAGTATCGCGCCGCTGGACCATGACCAGGCCTGGAAATTGCGGAAGCGCAGCCCGCGCAGCGTGGTGTATTGCCTCCAGACCGTAATGCCCTCGCGCTGGGGGCTGGAGATGCCGATGTCGTGCAATTCCGGCGCGCGGCCGTCGCTGGTGTGGATGAAGATTTCCGTGCCGCTGCACCAGAAGCTGGCCGGGAACCGCTCGACCGCCGCCACGTCGGCCACCGCCTCGTAGCGCATGCGCGCGTCCGTCTCCCATATCTGCGGGCGCGACAACAGGAGGTCGTATGCTCCGGGGATCTTGAAGACCGCCGTCTTTCCGGCCACGGGCTCGGACTGGGTGATCTTCCGCGCTTCGTCGAAGACCACTTCCTCGAAACTGCCATCCGCATTCTTTGCAGCCGTGATGACCAATTCCGGCAGCGGGCCGACCGTGCGGCCCTCGTACGGCCCCACCTGGACACCGCCGGGGTAGATGCCTTTATGGATGACCAGTTCGGAGGGCTCGGTCTTGCCCAGCACAAGGCTCAGCCCTTTGGCCACGGTGGCCACCGGCTGCTCCAATGTGCCGGGATTCGCGTCGCTGCCGTTCTTCGCCACATGCGCGGTGACGGCAAAGAGGGAGCCGGCGCTGATGCCGAGAAACGCCACCACGCAGAGCGACAGGCACAACAGCCGTGCTGCTTTCATCGACATGAACCGTTCTCCTTCAGGAAAGAGGGTCGTCGGGAAGATTGGAAAATGGGAATTATGGACAAGGGCTGCATCCGCTAAAGGCCTTGCGCGAAAGTCCCGCGGGCAGCTTCCAGACCGGAGACAGCCTGCACGCCAGTTCCGAAGAACCGGCGGCGAGGCTCATGCTTCCGAGCGAGCAAGGCGCGACGCGCGGCACATTCCCCATAATGTGCACCGTGTCCCCGTCCCACGCCAATTCGTGGGCAAGCTTGCGGCCATGGGTAGCGGTGAACAAATTCACGAAGGTCAATCGGTCGCCGCGCCGCGGGATCTTCACGGTCTCCCTGAGTTTCTGCACCGGCGCGTGGGCATAGGGGTAAGCCCCGGACTCAAATGTTTGCCGCCATTGCTCGCTCAGGTACGTTCCGGTCGTCGTTTCGCCCGCGTGGGCGAACTGCGCAAACATCCGCGCCGTTCCCTGGCGAAGTTCCCATCGGTTTCCCTTCAGGACCGCGGCTCCCAGCGCGTTCCATTGACATTCCACCGACGTCTGCCGGCCGCCGCAAAGCACCTGATCCATCACCAGCAGGAATTCCCCCCGGCAGACAAGCACGCTGCGGAGCCAGTCGCTGCCGTCAATATTGCACAGGGCGCTCTGCAGGGCGAAGTATTCCCCGGCGCGGCCCAGGGAGGTGATCGCGCAGACGGGCGGGGGAATCGTCGGCTGCCCGGTAGAATCCCGGAAGATCAGCGTGTTGTGATCCTCCGGCCCGCGCTGCCGTTGCGCAAACATGAGCGCGATGTTCTTCATCCCGGCAGGCCAGCCATATCCGTTGTCCACCAGCCATATCCGGCCCTTATCGTTGTAGCGCAGGATGGAATTCATATCGAAGTGAATATGGTGGCCCCACGAGTAAGGCGAGAACAGCAGGTATTGGTCTTCGGGCTGCCAGCCTTGCCGGAACGCGATCTTATCGGCCACGCGCTCCTTCGGGAAGTTCGGGCACGCGCGGCGGCGGATGGTTTCTTCAAAGGGCAGCCGGTCCCAGCCGCCGCGTGGCGGCGGGCGCTGCAGGGTGGGGAGCGCTTCTCCCGACAACTGCCCGAGCGTGAACACCGGCAGGACGGAAAACGGGCCGGATGGGGCGGCTTCCTGAAGGTGACGCCACGCCCAAAGCAACTCCGGATCCTTCCCGTGGGCTGCCCCCGCCCGGAGCAGATCGGCGGCGGGGGCGCTTGTGCCCGCGATGAAATGCCCGCTGTTCAACGGCAAGACGTTGTCGCCCCCCTCGGCGAGGTATCCGAAATTGTCCAGGCACGGCAGGATTCTCCGCGCCGTCCGGTGCAGAATACCGTTCTTCACCATTTCCATCCCGCCGGTGTACGTGTCGTACGTGAACTTATGCAGCGGCACGATCCATTGGTAAAGCCCGGCGTTCTCGAGGTGCTTGACCACCTTCCCCACCGGCCCTGAGAAGACCTGTCGGGCCGTCGCGCGCCACGCCCCCGCGTCGGGGATTGCGTAACAGTCCCCATAGTAAGTGCCCGCGGCAAGCAGGCTGAGGGCGGGGAAGGTCTCGTGGTTGCACCGATCCTTGCCCGGCGCCGTCTTCCAGAACGCCTCGCGATAGCGCGCCACCTGCCGGCTGGCGGCAAGAAGAAAGTTGGTGATGACCAGCCGCTCATCGTCGTTGAAGATCGGTTCCGCCTCGGCCATGCTCCAGGAAATGATGAGGCCGCCGAGATAGAAATCAAGATCGTTCAAGTAACTCGCCCCGCCCGGCCGCAGCAAGGTGTGTTCGAGAAGCCCCCAGAGCGTTCTCTTATAGAGCGACAAATATTGCCGGTCGGCGGTTACTTGATACGCCTGAAAGCAGAGACTCGCCGTAATCAAGGGGAAGACGTTAACCCGGTTGGATTCAGGTCCGCCATCCTCATACTGGGCACAGATCACCCGGGCGGCAGCGTCCAGGCTCTGCGCCCTGCTGCGGGGAGAATCGAACAGGGCGGTGGACAGAACGGTGGAGCGCGCGAGACGCGCGAACACCCGACGCGGATCGCTCCAGCGCGGCCGCAGCGCGCGCCCCGGTATCCCGGCCATCAGCCGCCTGAAGCCCCATTCCTCAGGCCCCAGCCGGACAAAATTCTCGAGCAGGAGCTTCAACGCCTCTTTCTCCGTCCCGTCCGCGGCCAGGAGGAGAATGTTGCGATCGCTCCGGAACAGACCATGAAGGGTGTAAGCCATCAGCCCACCGGGGCCGGGCAAGGTTTCGCTCGCGCCCCACAAACGACGATAGGCCAACCGGCGGGCCAGGTCGTTCTGGTGGCTGCCGCCCAGAATCAGCAAGTTCACGCTCTGCCGGTCGAGCAGTTTCGTTTGCCCGTCGGACAGGATGGCGATGGAAACGCCTGTTGCGCGGCGGACGTGCGCGGCGACTGACATCGCGATGCGGCACAACGCGGTCTCGCCCGGACGCACGACGATGGCCAGTTCTGCCTTCCGCCCGCGCACCACCGACGTGTCGAGCCGGATAGCTCGCGGTTGACGAATGTCCACCGCGGGATAAAGAAATTCTCCCTGCCGAGCCAACCGCCGGCCCAACGCTATTTCCCCCTTGTCCTGCAGAACCTCGTAGTCACCGGCGTCCAGGTTGGTCACCGTTGCAATGCGATACGGCCAGGAATGCACCTGCGCCAGGTGCTTGCGCATTTGCAGTCCATATCGCCTGCAAGCCGATGTGACGACGTCTCTGTCCGCGCCGTCACCACCTTTGGGGAAGTTCGTCATGAAGTCACTTAGCCTTGACCGAAATAGCGCGGATGAACTCTTCAACGTCAAAGAGGAAACCGTAGAGCCGGCCGACACGCCAGAGCGCCATCTCCTTGCCCAGTTCGCCGCGCGCCGTCTCCTTGCTCTCCACGGCCGTCACCGCCTGCCGGATCGTCGAGCAGAGGAACCCATGACGGCTCATATCCACCATGCCCGCCGGCGCCTGATGCAGGCATTCATTGATCGCGAATCCGACATAGACGAGGTGGTTGACACCGCTCTCCTTGCAGAGCGCGAGCAACTGCCGCGCATTGGCGGCCACCCCTTCCTCCCCCTGCGGCATCGCTTCGGCGGGAAAGTTCAGATTGGCGAAACCGCGCCCGATGTCGGCGAGGTTGTGCTTGCCGAGCGTATTCTCGACGCGGAACCGCTGAAGCTGTTCCCAGACCGGGTCCGGCTGAATCTGCTCCGGCGCCTTCGGCGAGCGCCCCGCCAGGCGCGCGGCCTTTTTGTATCCGGGCAGGCGCTGGTAATACGTCCCGCCGCTGACGACGTGGAAGAGCCGCAGGGGGGACGCCCGAACCGCCGAAAGCAGCCGCGGGAATACGCTCCGGCAAATCTCCTCGGTTCTCGGAATGAACTCCCCGACGCGCCGCCAGCCGGGATACTGCGCGGGCGTGCCGCAGTCCCAGGCGTGCATCACGACGACCGCGGTATGGTCGAGCGCGAGCGGCACTTCGGCCGTGGTCCATCCGTGGAACGCTTCGGCGGGGATTTCCCGCGTCAGGTCCGCGTCGAACTGCCGGTAATAGCCGGCGCGCAGTCGAACAGTCTTCACAGCTTCTCCCACAGAGAGAATCAGCGCAGGAAGGGCGAGCCGCCGCGCGGCCCGGCCCCGGCGTTCAGTTCTCTTTCACCCCCAACGCCCCGATGTTCGCCCCCCCATCCGCGGAGCCTGCCGCAAAGGAGCGTCGCAGCGCACGGCGACACGGGAGGGGACTTCCGAGTCTGCAACAACATGCACGAACTCTCCATCGTCACAATTCTATTCAACTCTGCTTTGGGAATCTCCAGTTGCGGCCAGCCTGCCTCCCCCGGCTTGCTCCGGCCGAACCGAGCCAGAAGGGCGTACGGCCTCCTAGGGGGAGACCGCACGCCTCCTTGGCTTAGGGCTGAGTCGGTAAATTAGTTCACGTTTACGTCCACGCCGGAAGAAACATCGAAGTCATGCCAGACGGCGAGTTGCGAGCCGATGAAGTTACCTCCGGTAGCCGATTCGTCCGTAAGAGTTGGGGCCAGGTACCAATTGTTGGCCAGGAGGTTGTACATCCAGCTTCCGCCGGTGGAACCATTAACGTTGCCTTGCGTGTGCCAGATGATCTGCTGCTGCGGATCGCCATACCACTTGGCGCTCCAGTCGCCGTAGAGCACGTTGTAACCGTCGCGATGGTGCAAAAGTCCGAAACCGGCATAGCTCCTGCTGGTGGCAAGATTGTCGGCAAGGACATAAGACGTGGCCTTGCCGGCGGCATCATACTTGCCTCCCTTGGAGAAGGTATCGGCCACAAGCGAGCGGCTGCCGAGTATCTTCTGCGTGGGGAAGAGCGGTTGGCCGAGCCGGAGCCCGATGTGCGGCTTGGCTCCGGGCAGCCAGTACACCGAGGGATTGCCGTCCTGGTACCTGTGCCAGGGCCCGCGCACCCCGAGCGGGGCATTGCGGTAATGGTAGGTGGACTGGACCATGGTCTCTGTGCCACCCCATGGATCGGAGAGGGACGCGAACATGCGCTTGCCGGGCGTATCCGCGTACGGGAAGGCGACTCCATAATATCCGCGCAGCAAGGTCTTGCCGTCGCGCCCGCCCATCGTCTTCCAGTCGGCCAGCGTACTGGCGGGCATGTAACAAGTGTAATAGGTGTAGGAACAGTCCGCCGGCATACTAGCGGCGCTGGGGCAATAGAAGACGCCGGCGTCCTGCACGTAGCCGCCGGTCAGGAGGTAGCCAAGCTGTTCAGGCGCGGAGTTGAGGGAGCCCTTGGGGAGATTCCAGCCGCCGAGCACGTGCGAGGGGAGCCAGTCGGTGGTGCCGCCCGGGGTCTCGCAGATGTACCCGCGCGCGAGACTGCGCGAGGACATACCGGCTTGGGTATAGGCCATGGTCGCATCGATCCAACGCTTCGTGGCGCCGGCCCCTGTGGGGACGCCGTTGTCTTCAGCGGGCATGTAACGGGCCTCACTGAACCCGGCAGGTCCGGGCGCCAGATCCTGGGGGGTAATGCCAAGCCCGTACCAGCCGGCCTTGGTGCTGCCAAACTGGTGCATATCGGCGCCGCCAACGCATGTATTATCCCACACCGCTTGCCCGGCGGCGTTCTGGCACCAGGTGAAGTTATTGCCTGCCCCTTGCCAACTGGGGAAGTAGCCGCCGTAATCGCTGCAGTAGCTTTCCAGCCCTCTGCTCATCTGGCTCAGGTTGTTCAGGCAAGCGGTGCGACGCGCCTTCTCCCGGGCCGCCGCCAGCGCAGGCAGCAACATTCCGGCCAGAATGGCAATGATTGCAATTACGACGAGCAGCTCGATCAACGTGAACGCCGACAGGAACGACCGCATCGTCTTCATCACGGCACCCTCCCTTCGATAAGTGACCAAACAAGAGGACCCAGACTTCCCGTCATCGTGCGCGCGCTACAAAACCTCTCCCTTCGGAAACAGAGCCACTTGGCGGAACACCCGAGGAGGCCCGCACGACCAGCCTGGGCATCACCGATGGCAGCGGCGCCTTCTGGCCTTGCAGGCAGTTCACGATATAATTCACCGCCGCTTCGCCCTGCGCCATCAATTCGGTGTTGATGGTCGTCAGGCGCGGAACGGATCTTTCCGACGCGGAGACGTCGTCGCAGCCGATGACGGACATCTCCTGGGGCACGCGGACGCCGTGCGCCTTCAGGACCTGCAGCACGACGACCGCGCGGTTGTCATTGCTGGCCAGGATGGCCGTGGGCCTCGAATCGAGCGCCAGAAGCCGTTCGACCGCTTCCGCCGTGGGACCCGGACCGACCGTCTCCGGCGCGGGCAATTCCATATACAGCCCCGGTTCCGGCCTGACTCCTGCGCGCTTCAATGCCCGGAAATATCCGCTCCGCGGTCCCACAATCAACCGCTCCACTGCCATCGGCGTCCAGCCCTCCGGCGACAGGTTGATGTACGCGATCCGCCTGTGCCCCAGGCTCAGCAGATGGTTCGTGGCCAGTTCAAACCCCTTGCCGCGATTGTCCTCCACGCACAGCAAACTCTTTGACGGGCCGGTCACCATGCACACCGGCCACTTGTGTTCGGTGGCGTAGCGCGCCATATCTCCGAACCCGTCGGGTTCGTAACTGTCGTCCATAAGGATGAGCCCCTGGCGCACATCGGCATGGATAAAGGAGGTGAATAAAGCTCCATCCGTAAGCGGAGCCAGACGCATGTGACGACGTTCCGCTCCGGCAATCACCCCGCTCAACCGGGCAAAGGGATACCAGGTCCGCGGGCCTTCCAAGTTGTTGAGGAGCTTCGGATTGACGCAGAGGATTATTTCAACCGAAGTGGCCGCTTCGACGGGGTGGGCAACGAAGGTGCCGCTGGCTGTGCGGGAAACGACCAACCCCTCGGCTTTGAGGCGCTCAAATGCAATGGCGGCGGTCCTCAAGGACACGCCGTATTGGTCGGCGACTTCGGCCATTGTGGGCAACCTGCCCCCAGGCAACAGCTTCTTTTCATGGATCGAGGCGGCCAGATCTTCGTAGATTCTGACGCTCAGGGGGGTGCGTCGCGCTAGGGTTGGCGGTTTGGTCTGCATTGGACACTCAGCCTGTTTGTTCCGGCACTGAGACGTTCGACGCATTTTATGTATTTGTCACTTGTTTTATACTTTTATATTATATCCCGCGTTTGGCGGCTTGTCAAGAAAAACTAAAATGCCATATCTATTGTTAGACCAGCATGTTCCGACTTTATTGGCGCGCGGGTTCCCCGCACATACGCCGCATCTGGAAGTTGCTCCCAAGCTGTTGGCGCGGAATGAAGCCAGGGGAGGTTAAAGCGCGCGGCCCAACCGCCCCCGGCTGGGCCACACCGATTCAGCGGCCTCATGATTCACCCGCTATGAGGCGCCTTGCAGCATCATGACCGGCGGTTCACTCACTCCTTGGAACGCTCAGCCACTGTGCGGTCGTAGAGCTCTTTCATTTCCTTCTCGGACAGCGCGCGGTTGTAGAATCGGACGTCGCCGATCATTCCGCCAAAGGACTGCCCTCCCCCGCCGATCAGCAGGGGCGCCGGACCGGGAGCGGGGTCTTTCACCGGGAATTCCGGTCCCGCAACGCCGTTGAGATATATCCTGGCAGCGCCACCTTTTTTGACGACAGCCACGAGGTACGGCTTGTTGTTCTGCATCGCCGTGCCGAGGGTGAAATCTTCAGCAACGCCCGGCTGGCACGACCGGAAATAGGGCTGGACCGAATCGCCCGCAATTCTGAACATGAAGCCGTTCTGAGGCGAGGGTTTGCCGTCGTAGTCTTCGCAAGCGAGGATCGACCAGTTCGTCGAAGGATCTGGGAAGGGCGTCGCGGCCAGCTTCACCCAGGCGGCCAGGGTGAAATCGCCAACGAGCTTCTCTTTCAGCCCCGCGCCGATCTCCACGTAGGAGTCCGCCCGGCGCAACTTGAGCGCATCGGCCTTTCCCCATTTGGCCCATTCCGTGTTATGGAGCGTGCCGGTGATGCCACCCCCGGTTGCGTCGCGGGTGGACGTGCCGATTCCCTCGTCCAACGGGAATTGGGCGATCAGCCCCTCTTCGGCTCCTCGCGCGGTGGTTGCCACGCAAGACATCGCCAGAACTATTCCCAGTGCGGCAAGACTTTTTCCCAGCATGAGCGTTCCTCCTCCTGGCTGAATTCACGCGAGCACAAACGGCGACGCGCTACTGATGCTTCGATACAACGGCGCGGATGCTCTCCGCGACGCGATGGCCCAGGACCTCCTGCCCCACGGGATTGAAGTGGCAGGCGTCTTCGCTATAGAACTCCGGATGGTCCTCGACGAGGCTGAAGAGGTCGTCAATGGGGATGCCGCGCGAAGCCACGATTTCGCCGGCGATGCGATTGCGCTCCCGGAGCCGGTCGATCGTCTCCGCGTCGAACTCATTCAGCGCCCCTTTCTTGCGGAACGGGGTCGAACTCGCCCAGATCAGCTTGCTGCCGGAGCTTCGGCGGGCCATGAAGTCCAGCACGCGGGGGAGGCTCTTCGCGTAGGCTTCCTCGTCATATTCCCAACCATGCAGCCCGTTGTTGAAATGGATCACGGCAAATCGGTACTGGTCCAGGACGAACGCCAGATGTTTCTCGTATGCGGCGGCGCAAATGCTGAACGACGTGGCCAGGTGCCCGCAGGCATACTTCCCCGCGAGGTCCCGCGTGACCTGACCGCAGTAATTCAGGCAGATGGAGTCGCCGATGAGCAGGACTCTGGGAAGCGCCTCCGTGTTAACATTCGTGACGTAGATGTCGCACCATTCGATGCTCTCGCGTTCGGCCATCGGGCAATACCTTTCCTGACCGTAAGGTCTTCAATGAATTACTTCGGGGCGCGCGCATAGCGCCCGGCTTCGAGCACTTCATCCCGCATCGCCAGGACGTTCTCGACGGGGGTTTCTTCGAGGATGGTGTCGTGGCTGGCGCCGGCGATGTACCCCCCGCCGGGCATCATAATCTCAAGCACTTTCCGCGTGTCTCGGCGGACGGATTCCGGCGTGCCCCTGATCAGCACGTGGTGCGAATCGATGCCGCCGTTGAAAACGATCTTGCGGCCATACCGCTCCTTCAGCGCGCGCAGTTCCATGCCGGCGCAGCAGGGCTGCACGGCGTGGAGGGCGTCGAGGCGCGCGTCGATCAGCAGGGGGATCAGCGGCGCGTAGCCGCCGCAGCAGTGCATCTGCACTTTCAGCCGATACTGATGCCCCAGGTCGATGAAGCGTTTCAGGTGCGGCAGAATGAACCGCGCGAAGAGTTCCGGCCCCAGGAGCGGCCCGGTCTGGCTGCCCAGGTCGTTGCCGATGAAGAAAATATCGATCAGGTCTCCGGCCTCTTCGAATATTTTGCGGCTGGAGGCGAAGTAGAAGTCCGCGAGATGGGCCATCAAGGCATCCACCAGTTCCGGCTCTTCGTACATCTTGAGGTACAGGTTCTCCATTCCCAGCAGGTCAATGGCGTCATGCCAGAAGGGGGACCAGTCTCCGCCGAGGATGGCGTAATGGTCGCGCCAGGGGGTCGCCGCCTTCCTCAGCCCGGAGACGTCCACGCAGGAGGCGTCCGGCCAGGGGTGGTCATGCACTTGAGAGAGGGTGGCGTTCGCGAGGGGATGGGAGATGGGCTGGCCATAGCCCAGGCCATGCCGGTCCACCCCGAAGATGGTGCGGCAGGTTGCCCCTTCGGGCAGCGGCGTGGAGGGCAGTTTGTACGATGCGAATATGCGGCGGAAGTCGTCGCCCAGGAACAGGCGCAGCCCTTCCGCATCCTCGCGCAGTTCGCGCATCGCCTTGGCCTCGAACTCCGCGGACATGCCGAACCAGAGCGGCACGCGATCGGGCTGCTCATGGGAGAAGACGGCCAGGACTCGTTCTCGCGGCTTCATGTTTCCTCCGAGGGCTAATCGAGGTGGAAAACCTCTTCGAGGTCCGACCACCATTCCTGCGGGCTCTTTCGGGTGGTCAGGGGTCGCTGGCAGGGCTTGCAGGCGTCCCACCATTTCTGGGTCGTCGGGTCGGCGGCCATTTTCGCCATATCAGCCGTGAAGTCCTCGCCCACGTACTCCAGGTAGCTGAAGAGGTAATATTGCCCGTCGTCGAGCTGCCGAAGGTAGATGGAGTAATTCTGAATGTGGCACTGCTTGATCATTTTGAGGACGTCCGGCCAGACGGCGGCATGGAGGCGCTTGTATTCCTCGACCTTGCCGGCGTTCACGCCGATGACCCACCCGAATCGCCGCATGGTTGTTCCTTTCAGTCCGAGAGGGCGTCAAGGTTCAGCGGGTATTTCCCGTATTCGCGCACGAGTTTCACCACCAGGTCGTAGCTCTTTCCCGAGACGGCGCTCGACACGGAATGATCGGATTGTACGATGTAGCCACCCCCCGTTCCAGCGCGCAACTTGCGGAGGGTTTCGCGCCGTATCTTCACGGGGTCCCCTCCCTCCCAGACGGTGATGTCGTTGTTGCCGCAGAAGGCGAGTTGATGGCCGTACTCCTTTCGCAACTCCACCACGTCCAGGCCGGCTTTCGCCTCCAGGGGGTTGTAGGCGTCCAGGCCGATTTCGATGAAGTCCGGCAGGATGGCTTTGACGTTGCCGCAGCCGTGGTAGATGACCGGCAGGCCGTTCCGGTGGCACAGGTCAATCAGCGCCTTGACCCCCGGCTTGAAGTAACGCCGCCAGTATCCGGGAGAAATGAAGAGGCTGTTGCGATAGGCCACATCGCCCCAGATGACGAAGCCGTCGAGGAGGCCCCCTGCCGCACGGATGGCGGCCTCGGCGCACTCGCAGTAGAAGCGGTTGATCCGCTCGACCTGCGCCCCCATGCGCTCGGGATACTCGCCGAACCACATCAGGGTGTTCATCTGGCCCACGGCGCGCGTGAGGAATTCGCTGGCCTCGATGATGCTTCCATAGACCGGGAAATCCTTGTGCAGTCCGCGAACGCTCTCCACCCAGGGGGGGCTGTTGCGCGTGAAGCCATCCCCCACTCCGGCGATCTGATTATCCCCGGCGCTGAAGAAGCGCCGACGGTCGGCCGGGTCGTCGAAGGCGAACGCTTCGAGCTTCTCGATGGAGTCCGTCTCCCAGCTCATCTGCTCCGGCATTGGCATGTCGAAGCGTTTGCGCAGCGAGATCTCAAAGCCGGTCTTGACGATGACCTCCTCCGCGTCCTCCTTGAGCGTCTGAAAGGAGCGGATGTGCGGGTCCATGTTGTGGACGGTCACGATCCAGTCGAGGTCGTAATGAGATCGGAAGAGGCGTCCGACGGCAGCCCCAACTCCTTCCGCCAGCGCTCGACGAACCCGCCCCAGAAGAAGTCACTGATCGGCACGCGGTCGGGCTCTTCATGTCGCAACGCCTTGTTCATCCGGTCGAGCTTCTTCAGGCAGCCGGTCGTGCGCGGCGCGGTCATGGCGACCCTCCATTCTAGCCTAGAAGCTGGTTGATGATGAGCGCTGAGAGCGTCCAACGCGTCCGGGGCGCGCCGGGAAGAATCCGGAAGGCGGCTGTGCCGTCCCGCCGCTGATTCAGCAGCAGCGTTCCCACGGCGAACTTCCCGGCCGCAAGCGTCCCGGACTCCCAGGTGGCGCCGTCCGCCAGGCTCACGCGCGTGGCGCTCGCGCCCTTTGCGTCACCGGAAACGAGCAGGACCTGATATTGCCCGGCCCGCAGGTCGACGAGGAATTCAGCGGGAGCCGTGGAGCCGACGAAGTCGCGCCGGAGTTCATCCGGCGCGCCCCTGTCCGCGTACATCAACTTATCCGTTCTGGCCCAGCCGCGCCCGACGTCGGGGGTGTACCGGCTGTCGGCCGAGACGGGAAGGAACGCGCCCCCCTGCTTGCCGCAGACGTGCCACTGCCAGGCAACGACTTTGAAATAGTCCTTGGAAAGTTTCGGATTCGTGAAGTCGAATTTGTAGACGGTAATTTTCGACTGCGGGACGTGCCCGGCATGGAAATCCAGCAGCGCGCCATCCAGCGCGCGCTGGAAATCGGTGTGCTGGTCCTTGCCCAGGAAGACGCGGCGCCGGGTGAACGCCTCGGCGACCAGCGGGGTGGGCAAAGAACGTCCCCGCGCCGCGGGCGGAATCCCTTCCCCGGCGGAGAGTTCGTAACTCTTTCCGGCCTGAGTGGCGAAGGCGAGGACCTTGCCGATGAGCCGGCGAGCGACTTTCGTCCCATCGCATTTCAGAGTCACTGCGCGCGCGCCGAACGGATTCACGAGGCGCACCCGCCCGCCTTGGAGGCTTCGGATGCGCACGGCGGTGGTCTTTCCGCCGCGCAACCAAGCGGAAACTTCAAACGCGCCCTCGGCCAGGAGGTTCTCGAAAGAGGCTTCCTCCCACTTCTTCACCGGCGCGGGGGCGAGGCGCGGCGGGTTCACGCGGTCCTCATGGTAGCGCACCGTGGGCGCGCCGACCGGGATGGCCGGGAAGATTTCAATCAAACCGTCATAGCTTTGCAGCAGCATCTCGTTGATCGTCGCGACGACGGTGCTCCCCCCCTCGATGAGCGGCGGGCTGTACACGGGAGCGCAGTTGGTCAGACAGTTCTGAAACCAGCGGTCCGTCTCCTCGGCGAACATGCCGTTGGCGCGCATGACCAGCGAGATGCCCCGGTCGTAGAGCATGCGGGCCGCTTCATCGCCCAAGCCCAGAACTGCGGCGGCGGCGGCCGGCCAGAGGTTGTGCGTGCCGTAGGTTTGCAGGGCGTCGGCATAGCGCAGCGTGCCCAGGGCCATCTCCCGCACGCGCCGGGGGCTGCGCTTGGTCATCTCGCGAATGGGGAAGATCGGCTTCACGATCCCGCTGTGCGCGAGAAACAACAGCCCTTCGGCCCATTCGGAATCCTTGTAATGCTTCCCGAAACGGCGGGACTCGCCCCAGGCATACTCCCCGCATAGACTGAGCATCGTCTTCCATTTCCGGCGCAGGACAGGCTCGACGTCGAGAATCTCTCCCGAGCGAATCCCCATCTTGAGAAGGAATTTGAGGCAACTGATCGTGCTCATCGAGTTGCGCGTCATCGGGCCCTGCTCGGGCGCCACGTCGGGGAAGATCACGAGATGGCCGGTCTTGGGATCGCGCTCGGCGTACAACTCGTAGAACCGCAGGATTTCCTTGAACAGCGGGAAGGCGGTCTCCCGGAGGAACTGCTTGTCCATCGAATGCGTGTAGTGCCACCAGAAGTACTGCGCGCACCAGGCCCACATGGACATGTAATAGGTGAAAGGGTAGTCCGGCGCGATGCCGTCGAGCTTGTGGAAGTGCCGGGCATGGTCGCGCGCCCCCTCCGCCCACGCCATCATCCCCTTGTGAAACGGCCGCGCCAGTTCCAGGTGGTTGCTGGCAAACACCGGCCAGAACGCCTGCTCGATGTTGACGTCCCAGTACCAACTGCTGCCCCATTGGGTGGGTCCCTTGATGTCCCAGAGGCCGTTGAGCCCGCAAGCTTCCCCAAACAGGCGCGCCCCCTCCCCGCTGCAGCAGGCCAGGGAGTAGAGGTGGAGATGCCAGAGCGTTTCCAGCATCGGATCCGGCAGGGTGACGCGCGACTTGCCGAAGAAGTCCCGCCAGTGCGCCTGATGAGACGCCTCCAGTTCCTTCAGCCCTCGCGCCGCGGTTTCCAGCTTTCGCCGCGCGGCCGCGACGAAGTCCGGCCCTTCCTCGGGCGGGATCACGGCGACCAGCACGGTGAACGCCTTCGATTGCTTCCGCAGCCGAACCCGCAGTTCATTCCCGCCGGCATGCTTTTCCAGCGCCCCCTTCGCGCCCACGAGTTTGGCGGCAATCAGGTATTCATGGGGGGGCTTTCCTTTCCCGCCACCTTGCGGGAAGAAGCCGCTCTTGATGAAGAAGAGATCGCCCTGCTCCGAACCGGAGGAGGAAGTGAGGTCGGGGCGCATGCGAGAGACCGGGACTGAGAGCGCAAGGGAGTCGAATGCCGCGGCTTTGGCCTGCGACACGTTGATCACGAAGACATCCGGGTCCCGGGCGACAAAGGCGCGCGACTCGACGCCCGAGGCCGAGAAGCGGAAGAGAGCATTCTCGATCTCCAGCGCCGTGGAATAGGGCGCCGAATCGAACAGCCCGCGGCGCGGAATCAACCGCAGCGAGCCGGCGATCGCCATAATGTTGCCCTCACGCCGCGCGCCCCAGCGGGACGCCATCCCCGGGTCGTAGCAAACGTTGTAGTTGCCATGCCCGGGGTGGTTCGGGTCCGCGTGCGCCTCCAGCGCGCGGCGCTTCATCTCCGCGCGGTCGGGCGCTGTGCTCCTGGGATAACGGTAGGGGTTCGCCTCGGCCAATTGCTCCGGGCGGAAGTTCGAGCGGTAGTACACATCGTAATGGTTGAACGTGAAGACCAAACCCTCTTCGCGGTCCAAGAAGCCCATTGCGCCGAAATGCCCGTTGCCGAGGGGCAGAGCCTCCGACCAGCCGTTAAAAGTATCGTCAAAACGGACTTGATGGATTGGTTTCGCCTGGCTCATGGTCGCTCATTTCAGCCTGAATATGCGAGCCTCGCCCGGGGCGAGGGGCATATTGAACTGTCTCGCGCCGGAGGCCACGGCCTTGCCGGTGAGAAGGTCCGATACGTCGCATTTCCGGGGCAAGCTTACCTGAATATTGCGGGGAGCGTCAAACGTGTTCGTCAGCATCAGGAAATTCCGCGTGGCGTCCATGTAGATATCCTCATTCACCCAGGCGTGGCAGCCTGCGTAACGAAGGAGGTTCTTGAGCATGGGCAGCGGAAGCACGGGCACGGTCGAGTAGAAACTCTTGTAAGCGCCGAAGTCCTTGACCGCGACGGCGACCTTGCCGTCCGAGTACACTCCGAGCGCCGTCGCGTCGGGCGTCGTGACGTAGAACCGCGGGGAGGCCGTTCGCGCGTCTCCTAGGTACTCCTTCTCTTCCAGCCCCGCCGCGAGGGGACTGTTCTTGTCAGCTAACCGGTAAGCCAGTTTCCACTGCGTGGGATCGACCCCGACGCTGAACCCGGTGACCTCCTCGATGTTCTTCGCCGAAAGCCCGCTATCGCGGACGTAACCGGGGGCATAGAGCCAGACCAGGGTTTTGCCGTCGCGCTTCAGTTTCTCGACCGCCTGCGCCTGCGCGTCGGTCATATAGAAGGAGTTCAGGAAGACGTAGCACTTGTACGCCGACTGGACTTCCGGCTTGAGGACGTCCTCCAGGAGCAGTTCATCGTGCGGCATTCCGGCCTTCATGAGGGAGTAGATGACCTGGTTCAGGCAGTTCGTCACGGCATGGGCGTTCTTCTCGATGCCGTTGTCCATGTGAAACGCATTCGCCCCGCTGATGAACACCGCCACTTCGGCGTCGATGCCGCGTTTCAGGTCGAGGGTCTCACCATACCGCTTCTCCAGCAGGGAGACGTGGGACAAGATCTGATCGTCCGTAAAGAACGGCTCGCACATGCTGCGGTCCTTAAACTCCGTTTCGGCCCAGTCGGCCAGCCATCCCTCCGTGCCATGCATCAGGCCGGCGCCCAGGTCGCGCGTCAGGACGGCTGTCGTCTCTTCGCGGCTGCGGTTGGTATAGCTGTTGTGCATGCCGCAGCGGAAGGTGCGCTGGTCGCATTCGGACATGTGCAGCTTTCCATTCAGCCGCATGGAGGCGTAGGCCTGATAGGGGCGGTACGGCCCGCCGGCCTGGCGCACGGAATCAAGGTAGTTGTGCGGGCTGGCGAAGAAATCGAGGTCCGGCGCGTGCATCAGGTAATCGGTGTAACAATGATTAGCCATGTGCAGGCCGGCCTCGACACCGATCGCTTCGAGCAGGTAAGCGCCGTACGTGCCGACGAGAACGCGGCCGTCCGTCAGCTTCTTGATCGTCGCGGCGAGTTCCTCGGTGAAGGTGGGGACCAGCGAGGAAAGGAACTCGTAGTAGTCGCTCGTGAAGCGCTGCGTGCGCGGGTCCAGGAAGCATCCGCCGGCTGCGCCGGGCTCCATGATCTTCTCATGCCTGGGGTAGATCGTCTCGAACGTGAGTTGCGGGTCGTCGTACGCGGCGCGCATCCGCGCGAGGTCGTTCCCATACCGTTGGCGCGCGAATTCCCGGAACGCTTCGATGGCCTGGGGGTTGTAGTCGCCGATGCCGGAGATGCTCCGGGTGCCGTAATCGCCCATGATCCCCTCGGCGCCGACCCCGAGCTGATAGCCGATCACCCGGTTGCCCCAGGGCTGGCTCTGGATGAACGTCACCATGTTGGAAACATAGCTGAGCGCTTCGTCGCGGTACGCCTTGGCGCAGAAGCTTTCGGCGGACATGATCCTTCCATCATAGGACGTGATGAGGCTGTCCGGGTGCGCCGCCTGCCAGTCGGGCCGGGTGCGCAGGTCGACAAAGACCAGCACGTAGGCGTTCGGCGCGACGCGCATGGCGTTGCGGACGTGTTGCGCGAGGTAGTCGAAGTTTCGCTGCTGGAAAGCCCCCGCGTTTATCGCCCAGGGATAGAATTCCAGACCGAATATCTTGACCCCCTCCCCCTGAGAGTAATAGTGGAATTGCTCGAACGACGGGTTCAGTATCGGAATGATGGTCGGCGCAATCCTGCGGCCGTCCAGTGAGATGATGGTTCCGTTCGAGGAGTCGATTTTCGCCGTATGCGGCTTCGTGTCGGGCTTCGGCGGCTTGGCGAAGCGCTTGATGTTCAGGACGGTCGCAACGCCGTCGTCCAGTGGCCGTTCCACCGTGTCCACGAATCGGAGCGGCGGGCGTCCGGCGGGACTGATGCCGTGGAGCATGACATTCGACGCGCCATCCGGCGCCCACACCGGGAGGTGAATTTCCGTTTGGACCGTCTGCGTTTCTCCGGCCGGCCACTGGGAGAGCGGCGTGGCAGGGGAGAGAATGGCGCGAACGACGGAATAGTTGGCGAACTGGAAGAGCTTCTCGCGCTCGCCGATGGTCGCGACGAGGGCGTAGTCGTCGGAGAGTTTCGCGAGCGGCTTCAGTTTCAGCGTGAGCGTCACGTCCTGCCCCGGCTTCGGATTCTTCGGATCGATGGACACTTCCTCAATGAGGAGGGATTCCTCCGCGCCCTCATAAGGGCTGGCGGACTTCCCGGCGGAGAGCGCCCGGTAGTACGTGTCGACCTGGTCCCGGCGCGACGTGGGGAAATAAGTCCAGCGTCCGACGCGCCAGTCGGGGCCGTTGTCCACGTACAGGAGGGGCTGGGCCGGGCCGAAGGCCTGGATCTCGCAGAGGGCCGTCCGGCGCGGAGCGTCGTTGCGGCAGACCAACCGCAGCCGCAGGGTGCGCAGGGTGGGGAATTGAAGCTCGACCGGCTGGCCGGCCGGCGCTTTCCCCGCGAGCTGTTTCTTTGCGACGGACTTCCACTGGTCGTGGTCCCATGCCAGCAGTTCCATTTCCGAGGCGTGGCTGTCGGCGCGCTCCAGGACGCGGACGCGGTTGACGTCCATCGCGAAGTCCCACTTCAATTCCAGGTACTCCTCCTGCGTCGGCTGAAAGGACGCCCAGGACGTATCGGGGTTTCCGTCGATGAGGTTGCTCCAGTACTTGTCCGACCAGTTCCCGTTGGAGGAGGCGATGATCCAGCAGCCGTTGGCGGAAAGCGCGAGGTTGGCCTCAGGTCCGGGCCGTGTGCTCGTATCGCTGTTGGCGCGGTCGGCCGAGGTCCGCTTGTAGAGTTCCTTCATTTCATCCTCCGACAAGGCGCGGTTGTAGACTCGCACGTCGCCGATGAGCCCGTTGAGGGACTGCCCTCCGCCGCCGATCAACAGAGGCCCCGGACCGGGGGCGGGGTCCTTCACCTGAAATTCCGGCCCCGCAAGGCCGTTCAGAAAGATCCTGGCAGTCTCTCCCTTCTTGACCATGCCCACCATGTACGGTTTGTTGTTCGCCAGCGGCCAGCCGAGGAGGGAGTCCTGGTATGCGCCCGCCTGGCTTGACCTGAAATACAGCTTTGCTTCGTTGCCGGCGATCCTGAAAGTGAAGCCGCTTTGCGGCAGAGGCTTGCCATCATAGGCTTCACAACTGAGGATCACCCAATTGGTTTCCACGTCGGGGTAGGGCGCGGCGGTCAGCTTCAGCCAGGCGGCGAGGGTGAAGTCGCCGGTGATCTTCTCCTTGAGTCCCTGGCCGATCTCCACGCAGGAGTCCGTGCGGCGCAGCTTCAGCGCGTTGGCGCTCCCCCATTTGACCCAGTCCGCGTTGTGGAGCGTTCCGGCGATGCCGCCGCCGGCCGCGTCGTGGACCGTCGCACCCGTTCCTTCGTCCAGCGGGAATTGGGCGATCAGCCCCTCTTCGGCCCCGCGCGCGGCTGGTCCCGCGAGAGAAATCCCCAGGATGAGCCCCAAGACGATAGAAAGCCTGGCAGACATGAAGAGTTCTCCTATTCCTGGTTTATGCGCTTTCAGTGCCCGGCGGCCAGAAGCACGGCACGCGCGCCGTTCAAGTCCAGATCGAACGACAGCCCCCCCGCCTGCGCAGTGAGGGTCTGTTCGGCGTTCGTTTTCAAGATGAATTTCGCTCCGGGCTTGACCGCGAAGTCGCCGTCGGTCACCGTCACGCGCACATGGCCCACGCCGTTGAGCGACAGGACCAGCCCTCCCGCGTCATATTGCTGGACGATCACGTTCACCGGCGCGGCGGATGTGATGCTCACGGGGATTCTGCGGATCACGGCGACTTCATCCCTGTCCAACTGCACCTGCGTGCGCACGGATTGCCCATCCACCGTCGTGAAGAACTCGTGCGGGGCCAGATGCCCCTGGTCGTCGAAGCGATAAGCCTGGTGCAGGGCGCGGTCTCCCTCCCAGCCGTACACGCCGCTATGCCGGGTGATCAGCCGTTCTTTCCCCTTGACCAGGCCGTTGCCGATTTCCTGAACGGTAATAGGATACATGAAGGCGGGGACGGAGGGGTAGGTCAGCGTCCACTCGCCGTAGTAGAAATAGAGACTGCCCCATTCGAGCTTGTCGAGCACGTCGCGATAGAAGTCCAGCGGATGCCCATTGCGAATGGCCGTCGCGTCGCCCAGCGTCACGGGAGTGGGGGCGAGGTGCATATCGGGACCGTGCTGCATCTCGCGCTCGTGGATGAAGTACTCGCGCCCGAGCGTGCGCGTGACGATGGAGTTGTTGGAGATCACGATGCCCCCCTTCTCACGCCATTTGCGGGCGAAGGCCACGAGCGTTGGCTGAGACAGCAGGAACACAGAACCGAGCGGGCGGACGATGGTCTTGGTGCGCGGGTCGATCTGCGCCGTGTGTCCATCCCAGCGGTCGGTCGTGACCTCGGAGCCGTAGGCGTAATTGAACCCGTCCATGAACGCGCCGTTGCAGCCCAACTCGTCCGCCATGACATCCACGGAGCGCATCATCTCCTTGCCGAAGCTGTTCTCCAGCGTCGGGTAGTAAATATACCAGTGCCACCCCTCTTTCTTGCGCCGCTCGCTGAGGTAACTCCCCTCATTGCCCAACCAGTAGGTGGCCTGCTTCCCGTCGGGGAGCATCACGCGCGAGTCGGGAAAGACTTCCGCGGGCTTGTTCGTGGTGATGAGGCTGTGCGCGATGTGGAAGATCACCTGAAGCCGCGGATCGACCTTGTGCGATGCGGCGATCTGCTCCTTGAGCAGCGCCATCTCCTTCGGGTACCAGAGGAAGTCGATGCCGTCGATGGTGAGTTCCGGGTCGTCGGCGATGTGGTCCAGCCCGTTGATGTCGATATAGCGGAGGTTGCGGAGGGTCAGATATTCCTTTGTGGGCACCCACCGCCGGTCGCGCTGCTCGTCGACGGGCAGGATCGCGAGCCCGCCATCCACGGTCACGAAGTTGCGCCCCTCGTCGCGGCGCACCTGGTTGATGAAGTCGTAGTACCCGCCCGCGTCGGGATAGATTGCCCACTCCAGCGTGTAAGAAGCTCCGGCGTCCAGCGCGAAACTGTTGGTATAGAGACGCGCCCCGCCGGCGTTCAGCGCGCCCTGGGACTGCACGATGAACACGTCGTCCAGCGCCACGAGGCCCACCCCCAGGTCGTTATTCTCCAGGAAGATCGTGGGGTTCGTCTTGAGCGACGCCGTCTGGTCCGCGCCAAGCGTGTTCTGCCCGTCGGTGGGATAACCCGCCAGATAGGCCCGCTTGAACTCGTGGCCTTGCGTGCCGATGCGGTGGTTCACGATGACGCCCAGCGGCGCGGCGGTCTTGTTGACAAATGTGTCGTCGACGAGCACGCGGCTTGCCTCGCGCGCCACGCGGCGCTCCACGCGGTACGTCCCCGCCTCGGCGCGCACTTCCCACGTGTTGTCATTGACCTTGTGCGTCACGGCGCTCCAGCGCGGCTCCATGCCCGCCGGAGCCGCGGCGGCGCAGAAGAACGCGTTCTCCCCGCCCTGCGGGTAGGAGAAGTCGGAGTCCACGGAATAGCTCTGCCCCCCGCACGTCAGGCTCAGGCCTCCTCCCGGACGCAGCGCCAGGTCGAACTGCGGCGCGGGGCGCGGCTTCGGCAGCGCCGCCACGGTCCGCTCGCGCGGCGCGGGAGCGACCGCCGGGGGAAGCGGGTAGCTGAACGCATACGTCCCCACGGCCTTGTCGCCGCGCGGGTTGCGCACCGTCACGCGGATTTCACACCGTCCCGGCTGCAACTCCCCCAGGCGCACCAGGTATTCACCGAAGCCGGAGGCGGGCAGCGCGGGGTCCACTTTGAGGAGGGTCGTCGGCTGACCGTCCTCCCGCAGTTCCGCAACAACCCGGTCTTCCTTCTCCGCCGGCATGACGCCGCGGTAGTCCACATCCAACTGCGCGAATCCCTCGTCGAAGCAGAGATACGGCTTCAGTCCCAGCGCGCCGGCGGCCACGGCCTTCTTGCCGTGCGCAGCCGCCCCCTGCCGGTACTGATCCAGCACCTCCGCCTGCGACAGCGCCCGGTTGTACAGGCGGAAATTCCCGATGAGCCCGTTGAAGGACTGGCCGCCTCCGCTGATGCGCAGCGGCGCGCTCGGCGGAGCGGGGTCCTGCACGGAGAACTTGGTGTCCAGCAGTCCATCCAGGTAAATCGTCGCCGTCCCGCCCTGCTTGACGAGGGTCACCAGGTAAGACTCGTTGTTGTCCAGGCGCATCCCCCCCTGCCCGTCTTCGCAACGTCCCTCCTGGCTGCATCGAAAATACACGCGCTGGTTGTTCCCCGCCACGCGCAATGTCCAACCGGACTTCAGGTACTCCTCACAATCGGCGATGACCCAGTTGGTCTGGTTGTCGGGATAGGGCCAGGCGGTCAGCTTCACCCAGGCCAGAAGGGTCATATCGCCCGTGGTCTTCTCCTTCAGCCCTGCGCCGAGTTCCACATACGAGTCCGTCCGGCCGAACTTGAGGCCGCTGCCGTTCCCCCATTTGACCCACTCCGCATTGTGGATCGTACCGGCAAGGCCGCCGCCGGTCGCGTCGTGGAGAACCGTTCCCGTTCCCTCACCCAACGGGAAGTTGGCGATCAGCCCTTCGTCAGCCCCGCGCGCCATACTGCCCATACAGAACGCCGCCAGAATGACCCCCAGGACGGCCAGCGACTTACAGGACATGAGCGTTCCTCCGATTGGTTGAACTTGCGGGCGCAGAAAAAGGGCAGCGCGGCTCCCTGGTCGCGCTGCCCTGGTTCCTTCCAGTCCCTTACTCGTCCGCGCCTACGTCGATGGCCGCGTCCTTATCAAGGAGGTGCCAGACATAGACCGCGCCCTTCCACTGAGAATTGTTTGCAGAGTTGGTCTGATCGAAGTAGTCGGTCATGATATTGTGCGCCATACCCTCCCGGCTCCACTGGTCTGCGTGGCTGGGCCACCAGATGAACTGCTGCTGCGGATCACCGTACCACTTGGCATGCCAGTCCCCATAGAGGACATTGTATCCGTCCCGGTGTCCATACGCGCCCATCCCGGGGTCTGTGGTCGCTTCCCTGCCAAGATTCTTCGCAAAAGAGTCGACGATCAGCGCGCGGCCTCCGAGCAGCTTCTGGGTCTTGAAGGGCGGCTTTCCAACGATATCCACCATCTTCTGCCAGTTGTATGGCTTGGTATAGGCCATGCGCACGTAGTCCTGGTTCCAACTCGGCTCATCCACATAATTGGGGAAGATGTCCATCGGCAGGTTGCGGTAGGCATAGTGCGACAGCAGCACGCGCGCAATGCTCCCGTTGCCGTCCGGCTGATAGGTGTAGGAGTCCGGCAACCAGCTCCAGTCGCCATACATGATCGAATGAGCATCGGTCCCGCCGGCCCGTCTTACGTCACCCAGGCTTTTCGCCGCCTGGCTGCGCATCTGGCTTGTCGCAGCATATCCGCCGCCGACAAATGTCCCGGGCATATTGGTCGAAGTCGGGCAGAAATACACAGCGGCGTCCGCAAGATAGCCTCCGGAAAGCAGGAACCCAAGGCCGTTGGGCCCCAGGTTCAGGTGCCCTGCCTTATAGTCATTCGGGCCGCTGACATCGTAGGGCCGAGTGTTCTGGTGCGCGCCATGCGCGCCAATGAAGATCGCCCGATAGTCCATGATGGGGCTGTGCATTCTCTCCGTGCTCGGACCGCTAGGCGCCGTCGCAGACGTATTGATGAAGATTGTTTCGCCCTTCCCATCCTTGAAGAGTCCCGCATTCACCGGCGGATAGTTGTTCCAGTAAGGGGACACTCCCCCTGTTGCAGCGGTGGGACCGTAATTGGGGAGTACGCCCCATGCCGTCCAGGAGGGGAAGTATCCGGCGTAATCGCCGCAGTAGCTTTCCATCGCCCGGCTGAACTGGGTGAGATTGTTGATGCAAGCCGTCCGGCGAGCCTTCTCGCGCGCCGCCGCCAGCGCGGGCAACAGCATCCCGGCGAGAATAGCTATGATCGCGATAACGACGAGAAGCTCGATCAGCGTGAACGCGCTCGCAAACTCCCGCGTCCAGCCCGCACAGTGAGTCTTCGCCCTGCTCCACATGGTTCGGCCCTCCTCATGAACAAGGTTCAGGAACACGCCTGACGCCCCCCCATTGCGATCACAACCACCGCTCTTTCGTATCACCTCCTCACATCGCGCCGACGCCCCGGCGCGGTTCGCTTCAAACCAGCCCTGCCCCTCCAACCGCCGCAACGGAATCCCGGCGCACGAGCCGGGGAAACACGGCGGGCGGCTTCGGCTCACGGCCCCAGACCTGCTCCAGAACGAACTGCAGCGCCGCCTCCCCCTGCTCAACCAGTTGCGTTTCCACGCTGGTCAGGCGCGGATTTGCGCGTTCGCATTCGCGCCGGTTGTCGTACCCGACCACCGACATGTCCTCGGGAATGCGGAGCCCGCGCGCGTTCAGCAGCTTCATGACCGCCAGCGCGCGCACGTCATTGTTGCAGAGGATCGCGGTCGGCCGCGGAGAAAGGGAGAGGAGCGAGTCCAGCGCGCGCTCGGTGTGATACATCTCGTTGTCTTCGGGGTTCAATGCCTCGACGTACAGCTCGCTGCGGATGGGATATCCGGAGCGTTTCAGGGCGGCGAGATAACCCTGCCGGTTCTGCCATGCCCTGGTCATGCCGTGCGCGTTGCCGTTGTGCGCAGCGAGGTTGATCAAGGCGATATTCCTGTGGCCAAGCCCCAGCAGATATTCCGTGGCCTGTTCGAAGCCCATTTCACGATGCTCTTCCACGCCGGGCATCCCGTCGCACGCCCCCATGACCACGCAGCATGGAATATGACGCTCCCGGGCGAGGTCAACAATCGGTCCAAATCCGTCGGCCCTGTACGCCATGTCGAAGACCAGCACGGCACAGCGCCGGCCGCACAGTTCATCCGCCTCGACCGCCCCGGGCCCCGTCAGGGGATGAAGTTGGACGCCAAGACGTTGTGCGGCGGCCATGACCCCCTGTATGCGCTGGAAAGCCAGCCAATGCTTTCTCTCCAGGTAGCTGGGATGAGCGCACAGGTATACGTCGACGGCTGTCTTGACCTCCGAGCCAGCCGCCACAAATGCGCCGTAACTCGGCTCAATCACAATCACCCCTTCTCGCCGAAGCAGATCGTAAGCGCGCGCGACTGTTCGGGAGCCGACCCCGATGCGGTCGGCCACCTCGCGCACGGAATCCAGCTTTGCGCCCGCCGGCAGTTGCTGTGTGCGCAGGACGGCGGCCACCGCATTCCGTATCTGGAGATGCTTCGGCACCGACGATTGGGGGTCGATCTGTATCTTCTGAAGGAGTGTCGCCACGGTAGCCGTGTCTCCGTGTCACTATCTGTGTCACCATGTCACACGCAAATAGTATCATCCGATGACAGCATTGTCAATACCGGGCTGGCTTAAATACGTAACAGACTTATCTGTAATTGGTTATGACATAAGGCGGTGGCATTGTGATGTCCGATGAGCCCCGGCGGCGCTGCACGAGACGCCCTTCCTGGTCTCCGGGCGTCCGTGCAGCAGCCGTCAGGTCATTCAGCAACATCTTTCTGGAAGTAGTCGACGAGGTTCTTCGCAAGCGGCGGGATATCCATCGGCTTTCCGCCATAGCGCAGGGACTGGGCGGCCATGCAGCCGGCGGCGACGCTGTTGCGCGCCGCGACCGGCGAGGTGAGGATCTTCTTGCCGAACCGGACGTAGTCGGCGAACGCCATCGCAATCTGTGGATCCGCGCCGCCGTGGCTGCCGCCGATGTCGGGGATGAAGTGCTGCTCGTCACCGTACGGGTTGTAGTCGGTTCGCCTGTTCCAGACACGAATGGCGCAATGCCCCGGAACGTCGCCGAAGTTCTCAATGCGCCCCGCCGTCCCGATGACGGTGTAATTGCGCCAGCCGTCGGGGGCGTAATGGCACTGCTGGTAGGAACACTGAACGCCGTTGTCCAGCTCCATCAGCATCATGCTGAGATCCTCAACGTCGATGACGGGGTTGAGCCCTTTCTGCGACAGGGGCGGCCAGTGGGCCATGCTCCAGCTTGCGTCACCGCGCTCGGATTTGGCATGCCGGTCTTTGATCTGGTTGTAAACGGTCAGGTTGCCCATAGCGTTGACGCGCTTCGAATAGCCGCCGCAGAGCCAGTGGAGGACGTCGATGTCGTGCGCTCCCTTCTGGAGGAGCAGGCTGGTCGCCTTGCTGCGCTCGGCATGCCAGTCCTTGAAGTAGGCATCGCCGCCGTAGGCGACGAAGTGGCGGCACCAGCCCGCCCGGACTTCCCCGATCGCGCCGCTGCGGATGATGTCGCGCATCTTGCGGATCAGCGGCATGTAGCGCATGTTGTGGCCGAGCATGAGGCGGACCTTCTTGCGGAAGGCCGTCTTGAGGATGCGGTCGCAGCCTTCGATGGTGATGGCCATCGGCTTTTCGAGGTAGACGGCTTTGCCGGCTTCGAGCGCGGCGAGAGCGTGCTCTTCATGCAGGAAGTCGGGAGAGGTGACGAAGACGGCGCCGATGTCGTCGCGCTTGAGCAGCTCACGGTAGTCGCTGGTGCAAAACACGTCGTCGCCGAAACGCTCGCGGAATGCCACGAAGGCTTTCGGGGAGACGTCGGCCCCGGCCACGATGCGCACCCCCTGCCGAGGCTGGTGGGCATACATCGCCAGCGCACCGCGCCCGCCCGCGCCAATGACCCCAATACGCAATTCCCGCTTCTTCATTTGTCCAATCCTCGCAAGATAGAGCAACCTCCGGCACAAAGTTTGATAATCATACTCCATGCGCTCGGAGCGAGGCAAGGCGGGAACGGCGCAGAGACAGGGCAAACGCATCTCAAGAGCGCCGCAGGCTGTGGCGTCAAGGGTCGCGCTGAGCGCGATGGTTTGTGGAGTGCGGCGGCAACGACGCCGCTTTGGATGGCGTGGAGTCGGGCGCCCTCAGGGTGCACCCCCGTGAGTCGTGCGCTCCATCATAGCCAAAGCGCCGCCGGCGGCGGCGCACTCCACATTCTGCGGCGCTCTTGAGATGCGTTTGCCCTGGGCGCAGAGAGCGCGCAAGACGACGCCAGATGTTGCCGCACCCCGCGCGCCGTGTGGCATTTACCGGGGGCGTGGCAAACGAGTCCCTCAAGCCGGCACGCCGTCCGGAGGTTCTGGCAGGTCCAGCGATCCGATGCATGTTGCCCCGCACAACCAGGCTGCATCCAGGCCCATCGCCCGGCGGTTGTATCTGTATACGAACGCCGCGCTGGCCGTTGTTCCGGGACTGCGGCTCGCCATCCGCAAGGAGGCCCTTACGTTGCCCGAACGCCCATCACCCCACCTCCGTTGAGTTGGCCAGGGACGCCGCGCTCCCCTCCTGCCATTCATGGTACGGGGAATGAATTTGCTCGTACCGGAGGATTGCCCCGGTCGCGGCAGGGTCGAAACGCCCGTGAACGACGATCTGGTAGGCGAAAAGCGACGGCCAGAGCCAAGCCAGGAACATGCTGACAGCCGTGAGGGACTCGTGGAGCCACTGCGGACGGCCCAGCACCTTCTCAAACGGAATGGGGCAGAAGTTCTGCGACAGCACCTTGATCCCGCAGTCGCGGAAAAGCTTCAGAAACGTCGCACGCGTGAAGAAACGGCGATGGGTGCGGTCCAGGATGCCGCGCTCGGAATAGCGGAATTGCCCCAGGAGGAGCATGAGCCGGACATAGAGGTGCGCCACGTTGCCGGTGACGGCAATGACGTTGCCGCCCGGCGCCAGGTGGCGGTCCACGCGTTCAAGAAGGTCCTCCGGCACTTTGACGTGCTCCAGGATGTCCGCCAGGATGATGCAGTCGAAGCGGCGCTCCGGGGTGAGCGGCAGCCCCTGATCCAGATCACAGACAAAAAACTCCGCGCACGCGGACTGAGCCTCGGGACTGTCATGGATGTCCAAACCAACCACGTGGCACCCCATCTGCGCCAAACGGGCGGCGAGAGCGCCGGAGCCGCAGCCGACGTCCAGTACGCGCAACCCCTGCAGCTCTCCCAGGCTTTTCACCGCGTTCAGCACCCGCCGGTGGCTGGAATAACGGTTTTCTTTGTACGTGTACTTCGCCGCACCGGCCAGGTCGAATTGCGGGCAGTAGAGCAGTCCGCTCTTGTGGAGGCGGTATTTCAGCGTCGTTCTGAAGACGTCCCAGGCGTATTTCATCCCGTTGACGTAGCAGATTTCATCACCGTAATAGGTGGGGATGGGCGTTTCCCGGATCCGCAACCCCGCCTCAAAGTGCTGGATGATGATCTCGTTGTCGAAATGGAAGTCATCGGAGTTCTTCAGGAAGGGCAGTTTCGCGAGGCTGGGCACATGGTAGGCGCGGTAGCCGGAGTGATACTCGGTCATCTCGCGCCCCAGAACGGCATTCTGAAATTTCGTGAGGATCTTGTTGCCCGCGTACTTGTACAGGGGCATGCCCCCCTTGCGCGCATCGCCAGGGATCAGCATTCGCGACCCGAAAACGGCCTCCGCTTCGCCCTTAACCAACGGATCCACAAGTTGGTCGAGGACCTCCGGGGCGTACTGCCCGTCGCCATGCAGGAGCACGACGATGTCGAAGCCGTTCTGGATAGCGTAAAGATAGCCTCGTTTCTGGTTGCCGCCGTACCCCAGGTTCACGATGTTGCGGAAGACGCGAATCTTGTCCCGGCGCGGGTGCTGTTCCTTCAGCTTATGCGACGCCGCGGCGGTCGTGTCGGCGCTGCAATCGTCGAAGATGAACACCTCCGAGAGACGATCCCACGTCTTCTCCGGAATGCGCATCAGCACTTTGGCGATACTCGATTCGGCATTATAGGCAACGACAAAAACGCCTATCTTCATCGCAGGCTGGTCTCCTTGCGCTGGGAAAGACGTGGCCGTAACCGACGAGAGCGGAGCAGGTGCCGGGCGCACACGCTGACAGCGCTGGCACGGCGCGAGTATACCACTTCCTCACAAGGCTGCAAAACCGGTCTTGCCGGTAGCGCGGTCGGCACGTAACTGCCGCTTGCCTTTGCACCTACAGATGGTATGATACCGGCAAATGGACTGGGGAGGGTCGTGAATCGCCGGCATCCGTGAACTTCCGACTTCCACGGCGCAGGAGGGGGTTGCCTTTTCCGGCGCTTTTCCTTTCATCGCCTCGTTCAACATGGAGAGTGTAATGTCGCCGACCCACCCCGAGAGAGCATGGAGCGCAGGCGGACGCCAAGCGGTATATCGCTGGGGGCTGGTCCTGTTCCTGTTCCTCTTATACAGTGTCATGGCTTTCAGTCGGTATCAATTGCCGGACAAAGCCCTCTTCGGGGGAGATGAGTGGGAGTACCAATCCATGGCCGTCAACTTCGCGACCGGCCACGGATTGAAGTTCGGCGGTATTCTGCCGTTCAACGAATATGCCTTCGATACGAGCCGAAGCACCCCTGAGTACTACGCTCAATTTGAGGAGGCTGGCAAGCAAGGCGGGACGTATGACTTCTACCGGACGCCGGGCTATCCGTTCGTGCTGGGGCTGATCTACAAGGTCTTTGGCGTTCGGCCGCACGTTGCCATCGCCATGCAGGTGCTGTGGGTGGCGGCGGTCTCTGCGCTTCTTCCGATTCTGGGGCGCACGCTGCTGGGTTGGCGAGGGTTCATTGCGGGCGTGGTGGGCGGAGCGGTTTTCTTCGTCGGTGCCGTCCGCAATGTGCAGGAACTTATGACTGAAGGGCTGATCATCGTGGCCTGTTTCGGTGTAACGTGGGCGTGGGCCTACGTATGCCGACGGCCCTCCAGCCGCATAGCGCCGGCCCTCCTGGGGCTTTCGCTGGCCGCCGCCTTGCTCGTCAAAGGCTCGCTGATCTTCCTGCCCCCGCTGTTTCTCGGATACATGGTCCTCCGGACCCTGACGGACCGAACCTATCGTTTGACGGCAATCCTGACAGTCCTGCTCTTCCTTGCGGCCCCCCTCGCCTGCTATTCGGCCTACGCCACGCAACGGGCACATTCCTTCATTGTGTTGAGCACACAAACCAACGTGGTCCTCCTGGATGGGAACAATGAACTGATGCGGCAAGACGGCTTCTGGCATCCGGAATGGCGCGACAACCCCGCCTCCTTCTACAATCAGTTGAGCCGGAAGTCGCCGGAGCTTTCGCCTACGGCGATGGTAGCGCGATTTTACTGGGCGCATCCGGGAGACCTTCCTCGCATTCTGGCAAATAAACTGGCTTTCGCCGCCGGCGGGGGGACCCGCACGGCACGGCTGATGTGGCTCTTCATGGGATTGATGATTCTGAGCATTGGCGTGTCGTTGAGCGAGGCGACTATGACGCGGCCGGTATGGCGATATGCGACAGCCTTTGGGCTGCTCGCAATAGTGTTCCTGCTGAACAACTCCTTCGTGACCCTGTTCCTGCTCTTTTTGGCCCTGGCCGCCATGGGCTGTCTCATCCGGCCAGTGAGATCGCAATTTGCCGCGGTGTGGAGAAACCCCGACCTGATGGGGCTCGTGCTGATCCCTGTGAATTTCCTCTTGTTAACGCTCGTGACCTTTGGATATAACCGGTACGTTATGCCCGGGAACTTTGTGCTGGCGCTCCTGACGGGGTACATGGCCATCCGTCTGGCCGAGCGTTTGCTGTTCGTTGAGAATCTTCCGCGAGAGAGCATCATAGCCCGATTGTTCAGCCAGTTGCGTCGAACCGCCTGAGGCCGGATCGCCGGGGGGGTCTCCGCTCGGCGTCCGCGCCTATTCCATCCATTGCATTCTGCACCGCAATTCGTATCATGTATTGACCTTCGTGCAATTCCCGGAGGAGAAGATGAAGAAGTCGAAGAATGACATTAAGAAGTATGACGCGGCGATGCGCGTGGACGCGGTCAAGGAGACGGGCATCGAGTGGCATTCCCCCAAGAGCGCGCCGATCCGCCTGGCGGGTATGGCGTGGTTCGCGCAGGATGGCCTTTACCGGCGGATGCCAAGCCGCCCGAAACATCCATTGCCCGAGGGGGTGAACTCGCTGGCCAACCACACGGCGGGGGTTCAGGCGCAGTTCCGGACGGATTCCAAGCGGGTGATAGTGAAAGTGAAGCTCGCCGGCCCGGCGAACATGTACCACATGCCCGCCACCGGTCAGTGCGGCTTTGATTGCTACGTCGGCACTGAGGGCGCGTCGCCGCGATATGCCAAGACTATCCGCTACGATCATACGTTGCATGCCTACGAATCGGCGCTCTTCGAAATGGAAAGCTCGGAGATGCGTAACGTGATCGTCAACTTTCCCCTCTATCAGGGAGTGGAGGAATTGTCCATCGGCCTGGACCGCGGGGCGCAGCTTCTCGCACCGCCGCCGTATGCCACCCCCGGCAGGGTCGTCTGCTACGGCACCTCGATCACCCACGGGGGTTGCGCCTCGCGCCCGGGAATGGCTTACACGAATATCCTCAGCCGCAGGCTGGATATGGAATTCATCAACCTGGGATTCTCCGGCAGCGGACGGGGCGAGCCGGAAGTGGCCAAGACCATCGCCGAGATCCGGAACGTTGCCTGCATTGTCCTCGATTACGAGGCAAACAGTCCGAGCCTGGAGTCGCTGATGAAGACGCTGCCGGAGTTCATTCGCATCCTGCGGCGGTCTCATCGTGCGACGCCGATTCTGGTGCTCTCGCGCCCGCTTTTTGCAGCGGACCTTTTCAGCGCGACCAGCCGAAAGAGCCTGGACGAGCGCAGGGAGTTCCAGCGCGGGACGGTCGCGCAGCTCCGCAAGCGGGGTGACCGGCGAATCTTCTTCATGGATGGCGCCGATCTCATGGGGGAGGATTTCGAGGAGTGCACGGTGGATGGCGTGCATCCGACCGACCTGGGTTTCATGCGGATGGCGAACGCGCTGACGCCGGTCCTGAAGAAGATACTCAGGAGAGGGGCCGCGTTGCGAGGCACGCGCAGGAAGTGATCAGGAAGTCCGGGGCCGCAACCAGCGCGGCCCCGGGCGCTCCTGTTTCAACGCGCGCGCGAGATGAGAGGCCGCAGTTCGTTCAGATCGCCATGCCGAAGGATGCCGGGCAAAGTGACGCTGAAAATATCCCGGGTATCGTAGTGCCGCGTCCGGCATAACTCGCCGAAGCCGCGCAGCCCGCCGACGACCTGGATCTTCCTGATCCTTCGATCCAGCGCAGCCGCCAGCCGGGGATAGAGTCCGTGGAGGCCATGGGCATACGCGCGAATGTCGCGGTCATCCAGCCCCGGCCAGATGGCGATCATATCCAGCGCCCGGAGGACGTCGTAGGTCCGCAGCGCCACCAAGCTGTCCTTCAGCCAGATCAGGTCGTCGTTGAACTTGTGAAGCGACCCGTAGAAATCCTCCAGGGGATACGTATTCACCAGGTTGGGACGGATGTTTCCCGTCCCGGTGGTTTCGAGAACCAGCGCGGCGCGCCCGGCGGCGCAGGTGGCGCGGAGCCAATCGTGGTGAGCGCGCAGGGCCGAGCCGCCGCCGTCCCACACGGCCAGGGTGACGGGCAGCTTCCTGCCGGCGCGCGCGAGGGGCCGGAACAGGAGGCCGTGGCTGGTCAGCCCCTGCTGGCTCCACCAGTAGCAGAGTTGCACCTCCATGTCCTCCGCGCTGTTGGCGGCGTAGATGCGCGGGTTCAACTCGCAGGGCTTGCGGTCGCGGAAGACCTGTTTCTTCAGCCAGGCCAACGCCTCGCGGCGGCGTTCCGGCGCGGGGAAGGCGTTGCGCTTCCGCTCACACTCCCTGACCCGATCCAGATTCTCTTCGAAGGCGCCCCGCGCACCGGGGATTTCGCCCCGCACCTGGCCAGAGCGCGTGCACCAGAGCTTCGACGGCGCGAATGGGCTGATCGTCTCCGCGCGCGGCGTAACCTTCCGCCCGAGCAGATGCTGCGAGAAGAACTCCGCCGCGGCGACGGCCAGCTTGGGGGTGAAGAGGTGGGTGGTGGAGTCTTCGACCAGTTGAAGGCGCTTCTCCTGCCGATGCAGTTTCCACAGCCTGCGGCAGCGCTCGACCGTCCGGCGCGTGCCT
Source organism: uncultured Planctomycetota bacterium (assembly GCA_903901045.1). Taxonomy (GTDB): domain Bacteria; phylum Planctomycetota; class Brocadiia; order CAIUPP01; family CAIUPP01; genus CAIUPP01. The sequence continues at coordinate 98,108 of CAIUPP010000021.1, read as the reverse complement.
TCGATGGGGAAGAAGTCGTATTTCACTGCCAGTACGCAGACCGGCTTGGGGCACATCATCAGGAGGATATCCTCATGGTCGAACCCCTCGGCGGTCATCCCCGGCCAAACCTGCTCGGAGTCCTGGCACCCCCCGGTGTGCATCCAGCCCTCGCGGTTCATAATGAAGGTGGCCGGCGCAGCCGCGGCGATGCGCGGGTCGCAGAGCATCATCAGGCTGGTCTGAGTGCCTCCGCCGGAATTGCCGGTGACGCCGATGCGGCGGGGGTCCACTTCCTTTCGGGTGCATAGATAGTCGATCCCGCGCATGGCGTCATGGACGAAGTAGCGCGCCAGGGTGTCGCCGACGGGCAGGCACTGATTGCCGACGTGCTGGTGCTCCGGTACACCCCAGCCAACTGTCGTGCCGCCGGTCGATTTCTCATAGTAGCTGAAGCGCTCCCCCTGGCCGATCGGGTCCTGCGCGAAGACGATCAGTCCCGCTTGCACGAGGCACTGGCAGACGATCTGGTACTCCCCGACATGCTTGGCCATCTCATGATGGCCGGAGAGGAACAGCACCGCACCACGCGGCCGGTCGAGCCCGTCGGGAAGGTAGAGATTGGCGGTGACGTACACTTTCGGGCGCGATTCGAAGATGACCTTCTCGATCCGGAAGCCGTTCCCGCGCACTTCGCCGACGGTGCGGCTGTTCAGGGGGGAATTGCTGGAAGGCAGGCCTCCGAGCGCGGCGATGAACTTCCGCCGCATCGCGGCTTGCCGACGCGCCAGCGCCCTGGGGGTCAGAATGGCATCGCGCGCCCCGTCGCCCCTGGCGAACGCCTCCGTGGACCGGGCAAAGATGTGATCTTTGAGCTGGTCTCGTACGTCAAGAGTGTAGGTGACCGGCGAGATCTTTTCGAAGTCGCTGAGGGACATCATGTCGCACTTCCTTCATCAGAAAAAAAAGCGGCGGTCGATAGCCGCATTCGCGGGCAGCCGCGCCATAAACGGCGGGATGCCGCGCAGGAGTCCCGACAAAGAGGGGATTGCTCACACAATTGTGGCTCCCATAACCCCGAAGATAACGTCGTTCGCCATGGCCTCGATCTCCACGGAATCGAGCACTACGCCCCGGCGCAGGGTGATCGGCACAAGTTTCGCCTCGGTGTCCACGGTGACCCACTGCGCGGGGTCGTCGACCTGAGATGATCCGGCGGGACCGATCCTGCCGCCGATGTTCTCGAAGCCGCAGGAAGGGATGACTTTCCTGGGGATGTAGCGGACCCCCTTGTGGAACTGCTCTGTCCCCGCTCCATAATCGTCGAAGAACTTGCCCCAACAGTCGCTAAGATCGAACGGGGGGACAAGGTCCGCGCGGTCGGTCTGCCCGTCCGCGTAACGCAGATTCACGCGCAGGTTCGCGACGTGGCTCTGGGCGGGGAAGGTGATGCCGCTGATCATCAGGTAAAGCGTCTCGCCCGCGGCGTGAACGGGGAATTCCAGCTTCGCGGGAAAGCCCCCCGCCAGGGTCACGATACCAATGTTCGGACCTTCCTTGACGGTCCGGAACGGAATCCCGTCGGTCGTCCAGGCGACCCCGTCGGTGCCGACCTTGCCGCGCCATGCGGCGTCGCCGGGTTTCCCTTTGGCCGCGGTGTACGGCCAGTAGCCGGTGAGATGGTATCGCCAGTACCAGAAGCCGTTCTTGGTGGCGGGCAGCGGCGGGGGCTGGGCCGCCTCATAGACGCGGTCCGAGGCCTCGGCCGGCGATGAGTTGAAGACGGCCCGCAGGTCAATCAGCTTCCAGCGGGACAAATCGCGCGCCGGCACATCGGGCGGAACCCACCTTCGGTCCGCCTGCGGAACCTTCGGCTCAACGCGCACTGCCAAGGGGATCCAGGAGGGGCACTTCTTGCCGGCGGATGACAGGTACAGCAAGGCCGGTCCCGGCTCTCCCTTGACGACGCCGCGCAGGAGGCCATCGACGATGCAGACATCCTTCAGGATATTCTGCGGGTCGAGAAGATCGTCTGCAGCGCACTGGGCCAGGTTCAACTCGAAGGAGTCCCCCTGCTTCACGGTCATTTCCAAGGGCAGGGCGGGAGAGGCCGGTTCGTAGGAGACGCGAATCTCCCCTTTCCGGCCTGCGGGCGTCTCAACGAGCAGCCAGGAGAAGCCGACGCCCGCCTGGAGGCTGAAGCCGCCCTTCCTCCCGTCGATCGTTACCTGTTTGATCGCGGCCGCGCGCAACGGCAGCCGCAAGCGAACGCGAGTCCGGACGGGGGATTCCCAGGAGATGGTGATCCCCCCACGGTTACGCCGCCAGTCGAAGGCGAAATGCGGCGTCCGGATAGCCGCCTCGGGCCACTCCTCCGGGAACTGCGGCGACAGAGTGACCTCATGGTCGCAACGCCTGACATGAATGCCGAACAGCCCCTCGATGACCGTGCGCACCCACATGCTGACGGTGTCGCCGAACTCCGCATTCTGCGCGCCGGTCCTCAGGCAGCCGGGGTGAGGCCCTTCGAACATGGACCCCATGACCCCCTGGATGATGGCGTACGCTTCAGTCCCCCGTCCGCCCAGGTAGTTCGTCAGGGCGAAGTTGAGGTTGTCCGTGGTGTTGGGCTCGTAATGGCTGTAATTCGGCGACCAGTTGGACGCCCACCACAGCTTCCCGCCATAGGGCGGCCGGACGGAGTCCAAATGCGTGTCCACCCAGTGCAGCATTTGGACGAGTTGCAGTTCATCGGCGGCGCCGAATTCCGCGGAATGAAAGATGGCCGGCAGGGCGGGTTCGGGATGGAGCATGCGATGGTTCAGCGTGTCAACGTATTCGGCGAACACGCCGGGCCGCGTCATCCACAGCTTGCGCTGCATGGCGTTGCGGGTCAGCCGGGCGCGCTCGCGGAAAGGCGCGGGGTTCTCACCCAGTCGCTCCGCCACGTCCGCAAGCAGGTTGTGCGCCCGCAGCATGTAGGCCGAGGCGATGGTGGTCTGGCCGCGGATGTAGAAATGGTGGTCGCTGACGCACACATCGAGCGCGCTTTCGTAAAGCCCTTCGTTCTCGGGCTGCAGCCGCCGGTTCATCCAGTCCGCAATCCCGGCGAGCGCCGGGAAGATCTCCCGCATCAGCGTCACGTCCTCTGTGTGCTCGAAGTAGTGGCGGACATGGTCGAGGAACACGAGGTTCATGTTGTAGTATTCGATGTAATGCGGCAGCAGCGACCGAAGGCGGCCGCGGTCCTCCGGTTCAACGCAGTCGCACTGGGCGGGGTCCCTCACCAGCGCCAGCCGGATATTATTCCGGATGGCGTCCCTGACGCGGCCGGTCCAACCCAGGCAGGTCGGCCCATACCAGGTGCGCCAGCCCAGATAGGGGTCGCGCCAGGACCAGCCGCCATGGAGGATCGTGACGCCCCCCCAGAGCGCTTCCGTCGCGAAGGCCTGCATCGTACTGGCGGCGTCCAGGCTCGGGTCTGGGGTGCGCGTGACGAACGTGCCGGCGATTCGGCGGTTCCGCTTCAATGCCGCGCGACGCGCCTGCGCGGGGCGGCGGATGACGTCGCGGATGTTCCCTCCCATGCCCGCTACGATCTGGCCGCGAACGCGTTCGCCGCCGAGCGGAATTTCCTGAAGCCCGATGCAGTTGGTCTCCGTCAGCGCGCCGAGAGGCGCGCTCCATCGGGCTGAGGCCAGCAGATCGTTGGGAGCCGAGGAGAAGTGGCGCGGATCAGCCAGTCCCGTCCGGCCCCGGCGGCCCGCCGTGACCTGGACGGCGGCCCACCACGAGGGGAGAACATGCGCCAGCCCGGGCCGTTCCTTTTCGTCAAAGGACCTGAACAACGTTAGGACGCCATTCCTGCATGTCAGCGTGTCCTTGGCGCAATGGCGGGGGTCGAAGTTGAACATCGGATTGGCAAAATCATAGCCGGTGTAGTAGGCGGAGGCTCCGCCATAGGCCCACACGAGCGAAGCGGGCCCCTTCAATCCGCTGATTTCATAGTGCAGAAGGAACCCGACCGCATCGGCCAGGGCCACGGCCTCCAGCGCGACCGTGACGCCGGGAAATGCGGCATCCCGCAGCCGGTACTCCATGCGCCCGTCCACGTAGGAGACTTCCAGGTCGTTCCAATCGTGGAACCACTTGCTCGGCCCGGAGCCTTGCGCCAAACCGGCAATCAAGTGGCCGCACAACCCCCCTGCCGTGTGCAGGTCCAGCGTGAATCGCGGCTCATTATACGCCAGCACGAGCGGGCGGAATGCCCACGCATAGTCGCGGCTGGATTCGATCTTTCGGATTTCCGCCTTGTTCCAGATCAGGCTGAATTCCGAAGGCGGGAACAGAGGCCGACTGTGCGTGCGCGGACTTCCTTGAGCTCCGCCGCCCGCCGGCTCGGTCAGATGAGTTCGAGCAAGCTGCCACCCGCCCCGGATGGGAGAATAGAGATCGCCACGTCCAGTTCTGGTCATGCCAGGCCTGCTTGATAAACAGCCTTGCCGTCAGCCGGCGATGGAACAGTCTGTCCGTCGCATCTCAACAGGGTCAAGCCCGTCGAGTTCCGGCGTTCGTACTATCTTATGTGGCAAAGCTCTCGCAACGCAAGCGTCGGCGCGCGCGCGGCTAGGACAAAGTCAGAAGGCGCGCGCAGGCTTTGCGCCAGGAGGAGAGGATGCCGCCCCCCGGAAGTGAACGGGGGATGCCCCCCCGCTCCGGCGTCTTGCCGGCCTCGGCAATGCGGGGAGAGAACGGGCTGGGCTTCACGGAAGTCGCTCCGGGGAAGAAGGTTGCGGCGAGGGAACGGTAGTCGGGATGGCCGCCGAAGTGCCACTGATCGCCGCCGGCATCTCCGCCGTTGGCGTTCTGGAGTTCGGCCCATCGCTCAAGGAAGCGGGGATCGGCGGGGTAAAGTTCCATGCCCACGCGAAGGCAGTCCGCCCGCTCGGGCGTCCGCCCTTCAGCGCTGTTGATCGCGGCCAGCGCGAGCAGTTCTTCAGGGTCGAGCACTTCCGGGGCGCAGAGCACCCAGAGGTGGCTCATCCCGTTGTGACGCCGGAAGATGCTCCGCCCCACGCGGGTGTAGGCGGGCGCGTCGTGCCACGCGGTGGCGCGGGGGTTGTGGCAAACGCGCAGCCCCTGCTGCCGGCAAGCCTGGGCAAACCGGACGTCTTCGCCCTGGTAAAACCCGAGGTCCTCCTGCCATCGCACGCGGCGCGCGGCGGCCGCACTGATCACCCAGGCGCAACCTCCGCTCATGTAAACGTGATCGTCCGGGCCTTCGTCGTGCCGCAGGAGCCGGTGCCCCCGCTCCCCGCCCGAGGTCGCGTAATCCCAATACCGGGTGCCGTCCGGCAGCAGGATGCAGGAGGTCATCACGTCGCACCCCGCCTCGAAGGCCAGAAATTCGCGGTACCAGGACTTGCTCAGGAGAATATCGTCATCCATGATGACGACGAGTTCGTGCCGCGCGCGATCCACGGCGAGGTTGCGCAGCACCCCGAGTTTCCCGGCCAGCGCCGCCTCCTCAGCCGGGACGTAGAGGATCCCCGGCTCGTCATGGTGCTTGCCGACGACGATGATTTCGCAGTCGGGCACGCGCTGACTCCGGATGCTTTCGATCGCCATCCGGAGATGCCCGGGACGCGCGCCATTGGTGATGAGGCAGAAGCTGATCGGCTGACCGTGGAGGGAACGCGGTGAAATGGCCGGCTGCTCCCGCGGTGAAGCCGCGCCGCCGGGTTCGCCCACAGCGGCCGGCCTGGCGGAGGTGAGTTCTTTCACTCGCTGCACCGCCTCGGCCAGCCCCGGTGTGGCGGGGGCCAGGGCCATCGCCTTGAGGTAGCCCTCGAGCGCCGCCGGCAAGTCCCGCCGGCGCTCCGCCTCGACCGCGCGCTGGATGGTCTCCGCCGCCTCGGGAGACATATCCGCGACCGGGCCGGCGGTGTCGATGACCGCGGCCATGTTCCGGGCGCCGTCGGTCTCGCCGGGAATCACGCGCAGGTCGGTGAGCATGGCGGGAAGTTCGCCCGCCGCGGAGTTCAGCGTTTCGCGCAGTTCGCCGGGTGCGAAAAAGTTTTTGCTCATGGACTCCGTCCAATCCGTGGAAACGCGGTTGTGTTCGAGAACGATGACGCGGCGGCTCGACGCCAGCGCCTTGCGATATGCCTTGAGCAACGTTTCGCGCGATGCGCCCTCGCCGACCAGAATGTGCAGGATCGTCGTGTCGGCCGGATAGCGCCCTTCCAGGTATCGGTCGACCTGCACGTTGGTGGGGGCGAACTCGTGGAACCCCCAGGGAACTTTGCGGGTGACTTCGACGACGTTTCCGAACACGAAGGGGGCCACGGCATGATAGGCGCGCAGGTGCGGGTCCGCCGCGATGCGTTGCAACCCGTTGTGGCTGGTGATAACCGTCAGCTCCCCGCCGGCTCTGAGGCACTGCGCCTGCCAATCGGCCAGTCGGCGCTTCCAGTCCGCGGGGAACCAGTCGTCGATATTCGATACGTGCAGGAGAACCTTTCCGGAAGGGTCGCCCAGGCAGCGCAACTCCTGCTTGAACAGATCCATCGGCGCGAAACGGAGACGCGCGTGTTCGAGCGCATCCTTCACGCGGCGGAAGGAATCCTCCGAACCCAGCCACCCCTGCCCATAGAAGAAGGTATTGGTGTTCGGCAGCCGGCGGCCCGTTCCCGTGCCGTCATCCCCGGTGGTTTCGCCCGCCCCCACGGGCACGCGCTCCCCCTGCGGCCAGCAGGGGAGCAGCCGGCGGCAGTTGCGCGCGCCCTCCAGGGTCCTACCGGCATGGTGCGGCACAACGCACTCTTCATACGTTCTCGCGGCCGAGGGGGACAACATCTGAAGCGTGGAGGCCACAAAGCAGTCATCCACCGGCATGGCCAGATATTGCGCCTGGTTCTCGACCGTCAGATCGGCGCAACCTGTCTGCTCAAGAAAATTCTCGACCGAGCGCCCGAAAACGCGCCCGATGAACTCCCTCGGCCCCTGGCACTGGCGGATCAACTCCACGATCATCCGCCCATACTCCACGGCGGAGGCATTGACATCGTAGAAGACGACTTCTGCCGACTTCACTTTCAGGAGATAGTTCAAGCCGGACATCCCGCCGATCACCGTCGCGTATGTGTCCACGGCGGGGGTTTTCAACTCGCTTACCGCCGCGATGTTTTCAAGCACGCGGTCCATGCGGTCCGTGCTGGCGAGATAGAGGTCGGAACTGGCGGAGAAGAGCTGCGCGCCTGAATTGCCATGCCCGTTCATACGCAGGACGGTGTCGAACAGGGTGCGATAGTTCTCCGCCATCGCACGCCAGTCCCACACCCGAATGGACTCCAGCATGCGGCGGCCCATCTCCTCGCGGAGGAAAGAATTATGGAGGAGGAGGGCGAGTTTTTCGGCGATGTCGTCGACGTCGCGCTCGATGAAGAGGCCGTTCACTCCGTGGCGGACCAGTTCGGGCATGTTGCCCACGCGCGTGGTGAGCAATGGCACGCCGCAAGCGGCCGCTTCGAGGCAGGGGTTCGGCGTCCCCTCCTCGGAACTCGCGCAAATGTAGGCATCGAGGGATCGGTAGAACGCGCGCATTTCTTCCGGCGTCCGCCACTTCTCCTCGCGCGCGGCTACGGCCAGTTCCACCCCTTCGACGGCGCGGGCCCCGGGGAGAATGAACTCCTCGAAGCCCCGCTTGTTCCCATGGTTCGTGAGGCTCCCCGCCCAGCCGACGCGCAACGCGCCATCCCGGTTCCGCTCAGGCGCGGGGCGGTAGAACTCCGTGTCCACTCCGTTGGGGGTGTAGAAGACGGGGACTTCCGCCAGGCGCTGGAATTCTTTGTACTGCGCCAGGTTGTTGACGAAGAGGGCGCGCGCAAACCGGGAGAACGCGGCAAGCGCCTCGTCGCGCCATTCCCCCTGCATTTCGTAGTTTGAGCAGATGCCCATCAGCAGCTTCCGGCGGTTGCGTTCAAGCGCCTCACCGACCGCCGGCATCCCTCCCAGTTGCCGCCAGTAGTACAGGACGATCAACTCCGCCGAATCCAGATCGGCGGGGGTGACCTCCGCCTGGTAGCTCTTTCGGATGCAGTAATCGCCGCCGAGGGCATTCATGAGGTTCTGCGTCTTGAAGTCATGCGCCCAGTTGGGAGCATCAACGATGAAGAGGACGCGGGGCTTGGATTGGAGGCTCGACGGAGGATGGGCGGGATCGACACACGGAGCGGCGTGGAGGCCGCCGGAATCTCCCGCGCCGGTTCCGCTCGGTTCGGGAGTTGCAGCCGCCCCTCGGGCCGACGGGAACCCCTTTCTCTTGACCGCGTGGCGCATAAGTAATTCCAACTCGTGGAGCCAAACCGGAAATGGTTCGGGCCCCTGACGCCCGCAACGCGCAGGACTCACTTCCCTGAGGCGGGAAACGCCCTCTGCCTCTGTGCGGTCAACCCGAACTAACCCTGGGCTCTCTTTATGCTCTATGTCCGCGCTGACGCGTTCTAGAGGCTCACGGTTTTGTGTTGGGCCGGTAGTGCAGGGTTGTCCGGCACGGCAGAGGGCGACGTTTCCCGCACTGGAGTCCCCAGCGGTGTTGCCGCCGGAGACCACTATGATAATCTTCGATTTCGGCTTCGGCTTTAGCGGATTTGCCGACTATTTTCCAGGTTTTGCGCGAGCTCGCGGCCCGGCGCGGCGACGCCGGTCAGGCGTTCCAGCATGGCCGCATTGCCTTCCTCGATATCCTGCACTTCGGCAATCACCTGGGTCACGTGGTCCAGAATAGCGGCCAGCGCGGCGCAGCCATCCTGCGTTGCCGGCCCGTGGGAGAGAACCACGCGCTTGGCATACTCCAGGTGCTGCTCGATCTGCCCGATCATCTCCACGAGGTCTTCCTTCGCGTCGAGAAGATCGGAAAAGCGCGCCACCGTCCCGTGCGCAAGCAGCGTCGTGCGTTGCTCGCGCGCCACCTCCAGAAGCAGGCGGTAGAGGCGCGTTTCCTCGCGATAGCCTTCCAGCAGCATGTCCATCGCCATGTCAGCCCCCGTGCGAGCCGTCGCGGTCATATCGACGCCCTTTCATTGACGTTCAACCATGACTGCCGTGGCAGTTTCGCCTCAATGGCAAGCCCGGCGAGATGGTCCCGCTCGGCGCTGACGCCCCCGCCGGCAGCCTCGATGATCTTGCGGCCCACCGCGAGGCCGAGCTCCGGCCTGCGCCCCGGCAGGAGCGCCATCGGGTCGAATATCTGCGAGAAGCTTTCCGAGGGAACCGGAACCCCCGAATCGCTGGTAAGCACGGTGACCCACTGCGCGTCGCCGGTGGCCTTTGCGCGGAAGCAGACGCTGGAACTGACGGTGGTGGATCTGGGGGAGATCATCTTCGGTTTCCTGCCGATTCTGCGGCGCACGATCCACGAAAATGTCGAAATCGCGCTGGATGCCCGCGCCCGCCCCGCGCTGGTCAACGCCGACGCGGGCCAGGTGGAGCAATTGCTCCTGAACCTCGCCGTCAACGCGCAGGATGCCATGCCCATGGGGGGACGCCTGCTGCTGGAGATCGCCAGGGGAGTCATAACGGATTCCTTCGCGGCACTGCATCCCGGACTTCAGCCCGGGCACTGCATTATCCTGAGTTGCAGCGATACCGGCGAGGGGATGGATACCGAGACGCAGGCGCATATTTTCGAGCCGTTCTTCACGACCAAGGAGACCGGCAAGGGCACGGGGCTCGGTCTGGCCTCCGTGTACGGCACGGTCCGGCAGCATGGCGGGGTGATCACGGTGGACAGCGTGCCGGGGCGAGGCACGACGTTCCGCGTCTACTTCCCCTGCGCGGAGGTGGCGGCCAGCGCAGCGACGGAAGCGGGCCAGCCGGCCGTTGCGAAACGCGGGAATGAAACGATCATCGTGGTCGAGGACAATTCGCTCGTGCGGGAACTGACGGTCCAGATGCTGCAAATTCTCGGCTATCACGCCCTGGCCTTCAGTTCCGGCCCAGATTGCCTGGAGGCGATCCGCTGCTACGATGGGCCGATGGACATGCTGCTCACGGACGTGGTGATGCCCACGATGAACGGGCGCGAGCTTTACCAGTGTCTTGCGCAACTCAAGCCGAACCTGCGGGTGCTTTACATGACCGGGTACGCCCGGGATGCCATCGCGAAACACGGCATTCTGGAGAAGGGAACCCACCTCGTCCAGAAGCCCTTCACGCTCATGACGCTGGGAGCCAAAGTGCGCGAACGGCTGGACTCGCAACGGGCCGGGAACGAATAGCGCCGCGCGCCGGGACTCACTTCTGCGTTTCGCTCACCCCTGCGGCCCGCAACAGCGCATCGTAGGCCCAGCGGTCCCATTCGGGTTTGACGCCGATGCCCTGCAGGTCGCCGTAGTTCTTGCAGATGAGGAAGCCGCGGAAGGTGTCCACCATGCGCTTCGCCTCCGACTCGATAAAGGCGCGGTTGCCGGTGGGCAGCACCTTCTGGATATCGACGGGGGAGAAGAGCGCCACCTTGTGACGGCGGAATTTCTCCGCCAGGGCGGGCAGGTCGTACAGGGTGGGCTGGTCGAACTGGAGACAGTCGATTCCGGCCGTGGCCAGGTCGTCTATGAGCGCCCAATTGAAGCCGCAGGAGTGCATGAAGACTTTCAAGCCGCACTCGTGCGCCGCCCCGGTAAGTTTCAGGTAGTGGGGTCTGAAGATCTCCCGCCACATCGACGGACTGACCAGGGTCCTGTCCTGGACGCCAAGGTCTTCGCAGAAAGCTATCCCTTCCGCGCCGTTCTGCGCGTACAGCCGGATCATTTTTAGGTACAACTCCGTGACCCTGTCGTGCAGGCGGTCAATTTCTTCCCGGTACTCGACCAGGTCGACAAAGTACACTTCCATCTTGCGAAGGTACCGGCTCGTGCTGAAGACCCACCCGGGCATGCTGGCCAGGCGGAACATGTCGCCCGCCTTGGCAAACTCCGCTCGCACGCTTTCATAGCGCTTCGGGTTGTCATAGTCGGGAAGCTTCATGCTGTCGAGCTGCTTCCAGTCCTTCAGCGCCGGCTCACAGACCTCGCCGCCGGCGCACCCGTCCACCTTGCGGCGCCAGAGATTGCCCCATTCATCATCGTAATATTCCATGTCGCCGACCAGCTTGCGCATCGGCTCGTACGTTTCCGAGCTGCCGAGCCCGGTGCCGAAGATATCATTCTTCCGGCCCGGCTGTGAAAAGCAGAATCCGGGCCGGTCGGGGTTCTGATGCGCCAGGTTCGCCAGGATGATTTCACGCGACGTCATTCAGGTTCCCTCCTCTTTTCCTGAAACCCGGCCAATGTTCACAGTGGCCGGGCATTTCACGGCGGGCATTCTACTACACCTACTTCTCCAGCACCATCAATGCGCCGATATTCGAGCCATCTTCACCTGCGCCGATGTTGGGACTGCCGGGCTTCAAGCGGAAATCCGCCCGCTCGGCGTCGACGTAATCGGGGTCTTTGAAGATCGAGTGCTTGTCCTTGCCCGTGCCCTCCTGCCAGGCGATCAGGCTCATGTAGCGCATGCCGTTCAGCCAGATCACGGCCTTGTGCCCCTTGTTCCGGAAGAAGGGGTCCTTGACAACGAACTCCTGGGGCGTGCCGACGCCTATCTTGAACTGCGCGTTATACTTCACGTAATACTCGGGGATTTCCGTGCCGACGTTGTTGTAATCGCTGTCGAAGGTCGCAAACTGCTCGGGCGTATTGCTGTCCAGACTGAATTGGTCATTGCCGCAGTAGGCGAAGGAGTTGTTCCGGGAGACGCCCCCTTCCGCGGAGCCGGCGGCGAAGGAGACGGCGGCGTACATGACGGTGTTGACGGTGTTATGAACGACCCGCGGCCGCGGACTCTGCAGAAGCATTATGCCGTACTCCATCTCGTAGATGACATTGTACTCCGCGACCAGATCGGGCGAACGGTGCGCGAAAATGCCGGAGCCGTGCGGCCAGCCGGACCAGTACTGGTTCCAGATCCGGCAATGGGATACGGTCACGCTGGAGGAGTCGGCCACATAGACCCCGGCAAGGGCGAACCAGCGAAGCTCAAGACCTGTGATCGTCACGTACGGCGCAAGCTCCAGCCGAATGCAGGCGCCGGCCTCATGGCGGCCATCGAGGATGACGCTGCCGGGAGTTTCCGCTTCAATGCTGATCGGCGAGCCGGCGAGGCCGCCGTGGGTCAGCTTCGCTTCGCCGGCGTACAGCCCCGGCATCAGGATCACGCGGTCGCCGGGCAAAGCGCGGTCCACGGCGAACTGGATCGTGCGCCACGGTTTCTCGCGCGCGCCGCGTCCGGCGGCATCTTCCCCGTCGGGGGAGACGAAATACGACCTGGCCGCGCCCCGGAGGGTGAACGTCGCATCGGGGCCGACGGTCTTATGCCCGACCTGGTCCTCAAGGATGATGCGGTAATGGTAGGTCTTGCCCGCGGCCACACTGGGCTGGAGCAACACGAGGTAGTTGGTCACGCGCGGCATGGAGCGCACGGTCACCCAGTCGCCGCCGTCGCCTGCAAGCCAGGAGCGCTGAACGTCCCTGGGCTGCTCGAACAGGGAGCCATATTTCGTATCCGGTCCGTATTCGACCTTGGCCAGACAGGGGGAGTCCGTCTCGAAGGAAATCACCACCCCCTTGTCGTTGGCGTAGAGCACCGGCGTGGTCTTCAATTTCGGTCCCTTGTCCATCAGCCGGACCATCAGCGTTTGGGGCGCGCTCCAGTTCCCGGCGTCGTCGGAGACTGTGACGCTGACGCCGGTCATAACCGCGCCGGCAGGAAGCGAGGCTTCCTTCCACCCGGAGTATGGTTCCGGAGCGCTCCAGGGGGCATCGCCAATCCGGGTCTTCATCTGGGCGGGCTTGCCGACGGCGTCTTCCGCGCCGATGATCAAGCCGAACTGCGCCTCCGAGGTCACCCATTCGTCCGAACGGCCGTTCGATCCCAGTTGCCGAACCAGATTGCGCCCGCCGCCGTTCCACGGATCGCGCTCGAAATAAAGTTCGCCCGTGCCGCCCGCTCTCTGAGCCGGCGGCCCCAGCGCAATGGTCACCAGCGGCGGTTCGACGTCCTTGAAGTCCGCCCCCACCCCGCCAAACGCGCCGCTACTCTCGCCGTTGGGCCCGCTCTTCAGGCACGGGCTGTTCGGCAGCAGCCGGTAATCGCCGCTCGCCGCCCCGGCAAAACGCGGGTCCGCCACCAGGTTGTGCTCCCCCGCGCCCATCTTGCGTGGCATGTCCAGGCACTCCTGAAGCTGGTCGCGCCCCAGGCATTGCCAGAAATAGTTGTAGTCCGCCACCATCCCCGGGACGATGCCGGAGGGGGTGGTGATCGGCGAGGCGAAGCCGCAGATGATGTTGTGGCTCAAGACGCTCTTCGCTTCATAACTGGTGCCGCCGACGCCGCCGATGGTCGTAACGTCGGGGCTTCTGCCCGCGATGACGGTATTGTATTCGAAGACGAACACGCCCATCGGGCTGGCCTTCGCGAAGATGCCGTTATTGAATCCGACGCAGAGGTTGCGGCGCGCTTCCCCCTCGAAGCCGTAGTAGAATTCGATGCCGCTGTCCTCCTGCGGGTACATGGGGATCATGAAGCGGTCGCGAACTTTGAAGAACCGGCAGTCCTCGACGATCCCATGCTTTCCGCTCAAGTAGGCGCCGTTGCCGCAATCCTCCGTGGTGCACCGGATGATCCGCATGTGCTCCACAGCGATATCCAGCGCCTGGAAGCCGCGCACGCAATTGCGGGCCTGGCAGTCCTCGACCGTCGTGCTCGGAGCGCGCAGGATGACTCCGGAGGACCATACCCAGCCCAGGTAGTTTCGGAACTGCAGGCCGCGCACGGTTGTGTTCGGACGCCAGACATAGATGCCTTCCCGCTCGCCGTTCATCCCCACGTCGTGCGCCTCGGGCGGACGGCCGTCGGTGGTGTGGATGAAGAGTTCCTTGCCGCTGGACCAGAAGGTGGCCGGGAATTGCTCGACGGCCTTCAAGTCGGCGGCGAGTTCGTACCGTGTGCGCGCATCGGCTTCCCACAATTCGGGGACTGTGACAGTGAGGTTGACGGCGAGCGCCACCTTGTACACGCCCGGCTTTCCGTCCACCGGTTCGGACTTCGCGATCTTCCGCCCCCCGTCGAAGATGACCTCTTCATAACTGCCATCGGCGTTTTTACCGGCGGTGATCAGCAGAGAAGGCAGCGGGGCCTTGTCGCGGTCCGCTTGCTGGCCAACCGCCCCCGCTGCCTGAACATAGACTCCCTTGTGGAAGAGGATATCGCAGGGCTCATCCTTCCCTGCCGTCAGTTCCACCGCCTTGCGCAGCGTGGCCACCGGCTGCTCCGCCGTGCCGGGGTTGGCGTCGGCGCCGGCGGGGGACACATGCACCGTCGCGGCCAGAAGAGAGGCGCTCAAAGATAGTCCCGCGCCCAGCAGTGATAGTCCTACGCACTTCTTGAGTCCCATGCTATTCCCTTTCCGAGGTCATCCCGAAGTCCATCGCGCGGAGAACCGCCCGGCTATAACAGCAACCGCCGAGGTGCTCCACTGTCAACGGCGCAACTTCCGAAAGCGGCACACGCCCCCCTTCGAGCGGACGTGCGCCGTCGCGGCTGATGAGAAGCAGTTTTGCCTGTTGAAACCATCCCCGTTGGCAGGCCGGGCCGGCGGAACTCCGGAGGAGGCCCGCACGACCAAGCGCGGCATGACCGAGGGCAGCGGAGCCCGCCGTCCCTGCAGCACGTTTACAATGTAATTCACCGCCTCTTCCCCCTGCGCGCTGAGCGCCGTGTTGATGGACGTCAGCGGCGGAGAGAGTCTCTCGGACTCGGGGCGGTCATCGCAGCCGACGACGGACATCTCCTGCGGTACGCCGATGCCGTGCGCCTTCAAAACATCCAGCACGACCCATGCGCGCGCGTCATTGCTCGCCACAATGGCCGTCGGCCGCGGATCGCGCGACAGGAGGCGTTCCACCGCTTCCACCGTGGGTCCCGGCCCCGCCCCCTCCGGCGGAGGCACCTCCATGTACAGTCCCGCGACCGGTTTCACTCCGGCACGCTTATGGGCGCGAAGATAGCCGTCGCGCGGCCCTTCAACCAGGCGCTTCGTATTCGCGGGATAACGGATGTCCGGAGTGAGGTTGAGGTAAGCGATCCGCCGGTGCCCCATGCTCAACAGGTGCGTCGTGGCCTGCTCGAAGCCTATGCCGCGATGGTCCTCCACGCACAGCAGGTTCGGCGTCTGCCCCGTAACGACGCACACCGGCCATTTGTGTTCGACGGCGTAGCGCGCCACCTCTCCGAAGCCATCCGCTTCGTACATCAAGTCGAAAAGGATCAGTCCCTGCCGTATCTGCGGGTGAATGCAGGAATCGAACGCTGTCCGGTTCACGATCGGGACCAGTCGCACATGGCGTCGCTCGGCCCCTGAAATGATGCCGCTGAATTTCGTGAAGGCTATCCAAAGCAAGGGGTCGTTGCTGGTGCTTTGCATCAATTTGGGGTGAACGCAGAGGATGACTTCGGCGGCCACGGCCGCTTCGACCGGATGCGCGACAAAAGTGCCGCTGCCGGTGCGGGAGAAGACCAACCCCTCGGTCTTGAGCCGGCCAAAGGCGATTTCGGCGGTCCGCACGGAGACGCCATACTGTTTGGCCACTTCCGACATGGTCGGCAACTTGCCGCCCGGCAGCAATCTCTTCTGCCGAATTGAGGCGGCCAAGTCTTCATAAATCCGAACACGCAAGGGGATGTTGGGCGTCACGCCTGACTGTCTGACTTGCATCGTTCTCTCGACCTCGGCGCGGCAGAACTGCAGAACCGGAGAGGGCTTACTACATTTCTCTATGCATTTCTACTTTTCTACTTTACATCCCTCGTGACGAAATGTCAAGAAGAATCTCTGGAAGTGGTCTTGCTCTGTGGAAATCATGGCGAGGCAAAAGGCCATGCTCAGGCGATCACGGCGCCATCATTGCGCAGGCGCCGCGGGCACGTTCTCTTTGCGTCGCCCCCCTGCTCAATCAGCCAGATTCCAGGTCTTGAGGGTGGCCTCGGCAACCACCCGGTTGCCCTCCGCGTTCAAGTGCCCGCCGTCCACCGTCAGCAGCAGGCCGCTATGCCCGGGATGCTTCTGCCATTCCTGCTCAAAGGCGACGTCCGCCGGCACGAACCGTGCGCCCATTTCATCGGCCGCTTCGCGCGCGGCGAAACGATAGGGGACTAATGAATCGCCGTACTCCAGCCAGAGGTCTCCCTCATATCGCCAGAGCGGGGGAGTGATGCTGAATTTCTTGATCCCGCTCAGTCGGCAGAGATGAATGATCCATACGAGATTGCAGCGGTACGCTTCGGGCGTGACTTTGGGTTCATCCGCCCAGCGCCCGCGCCCGACATGAGCGTCATTGGTCCCCAGAAAGATGGAGACCGCCGTCGGCTTCTGATCGATTACGTCCGCATTCAAACGCGTGAGCGCCCACGGCGTCTTGTCCCCGTCGCGGCCGGCCTTCACCACCGTGATGCCGCGCGGTCCAAGCCGCTCCTGCAGGATTTCCACATAACTGCTCGTCGCGGCTGTAAGGCTATCTCCGAAGCAGATCACTTTGTCCTGCTTCGCCAGCCAGGGTTTGTCGTCCGTTATCAAGCGCCTCTCCTTATCTCTTCATGCCTGTTTGCGAACCAATGCCCGGCAGCGCGCCAGGTAATCGTCCAGCAGTTCGAGTTCGAATTCCCGGGCAATATCGCGGGCGGTCCGGTCCGGACTGGCGCTCGATATCAACGCAACCCCCACGTGGGCCGGCACCTCAATGGATATTTCCAGGCCGTACTTCCTGCGCATGTCCGGGATGCGCTTGATGCAACTGCTGCGGTGGGACATCACGTAGTCAAGGTTGATGCGGGCCCGGGGCACACGGGTGTAATCATCGGCCAGGGCGAGCGGCCGGCCGAAGGGGTCCAGAATTCCACAGTTCTCAAAACAGGTGGCGGAGACGAAGTAGGAGCGGCATTCATACGCCCAAATCTCCTGCACCAAACCGCCGTGGTACATGCTGGGAAAGGCGATGATCTGGGGATGGAGTTCAGCGTAAGCGTGGCGCAGTTCCCCGAAGTTCAAGTCGAAGCAGATGGCCGCGCCGATGCGCCCCACCGGCGTATCGATCACCGCGGCCCCGTTTCCGGGGCTGATGCCCTGCTCGAGTTCTTCGGGAACGGGAAACGTCTTCCGGTACCGCCCGAGAATCCCCTGCGGACCAATCACGACCGCCGAGTTGTAGACGCGTTCCCCCTCGCGCAGCAGGCAAGAACCCACCAGGTGCGTCTTCTCGCGCCTCGCGAAGTCCATGTACAAGCGCAGGAAGGGGCCGGGGGTCTTCACGTTCTCGGCGTTCGCGCTGGTCTGACCGATCGCGGAAATGGACTCCGACAGGACAATCAAATCGAGCCCCTGTCCGCCCAGCGAGTCCAGCGTCTTCGCGGTGGACTCCAGAGCGCCCTCGCGCAGCCGGTCCCAATCGTGATGGCCGTCGTAGTAAATCGTCGGCTGGAATTGCACTGCCGCGACGTTCACAAAATGCGCCATGCGTTCTCCTTCATGTTCGTGAAAAGAACCGCGTTGCGCGCGGTCGCCGCCTCCGCTTTCGCAGTGCGCGGGCGGGTTCTTATCGTCTTGAGAGCTCCTCGTACACTTTGTTGTAATAGAGGCAATTCTCTATGGGCGTGTTCGCGGGAATGTGGTTGCCGACGGCCAGGAAGAAACCGGGGCATTCCTTGCCGATCCGCATGCAGCGCTCCACCTCAGCGCGGATCTCTTTCCGGGTGCCTGAGAGCAGAATGCGGCAATCAACGTTCCCAATGAAGCCGTGGGTGCGGCCATACTTCTTCGCGAAGGCCTCCATGTCGCTGCACGGCTCCATCACGAAGGCGTGCGCGCCGCACGCGACGAGGTCGTCAAAGAACTCGGTGTAGTTGCCGTCGCTCGTGAAGACGAGACGCTTCCCGGCGTCGAGGATGGGACGCCAGCAGCGCCGATAGGCGGGAAAGACATACTGGCGGTACCACGCCGGCGGGAAGACCGCCCCGGAGGTCCAGACGATGTCATCGTGGCACATGATGACCGGGACGCTGCTTTCGGCCAGGGCATCGAAGAGCGGCATGGCCCATTTTTCGTACCGGCGCGCCACCTCGCCAAAGCGGCGGGAGTCCGTGCCCATGGCCAGGAGCAGCATGTCCCAGCCGAAGATCGCGAGCAATCCGGAGACCATGGTGGTGTATACGCCGGTCATGTTGACGGCGTCGTTGAAGAATTCGCACCGGAGGCGGTAGTCTTCCTCGAAGTCGGCCATCCGCGCCATCGCGTCAATCGGGCCGTACTCCGCGGAAGGGTCGAACGTCAAGACCTCCTCGGGGTCAGTGAAGGGGCAGCGGATTCCGGCGTCGAAGTCTCCGCCCCCCTCCGTGTAGGTTGCGTGCCCCATGCTGGTGGTGCGGCCGTTCTTCATGAGCTGGGTGTTGATGAACGTGGACCAGATGAAGGAGTAGCCCCACGCTTTCTGAAAGGCCTTTCGCGCGGCATCGCCGGCCGAGGCGGGACTGCCGGAGGCGAGGGGGATGCCCGCGACGGCGAACATCAGCTCGGGGTGATCCACATACTCCGTGCGGGGAACCCGGGCCGGCATGTCCATGTTGAGCGCAGCCCAACCTTCCGCGAATCCCATGGGCGCGAACCTCTCTTATGAATCAGACGGAGCGTCCGTGGGCTGCGGGGCCTCCTCGGGCTCATGCATCACCCTGCCATCATCGCTCGGGTCGCGGACGGTCGTCTCCAGCGTCTTGAAGAGCGCCTTGATATCCACAATGCCGCCGATGGTGAGCCAGATAGTGGCCGGGACGCCGATGAGGAATTGCATGATGATGTAGACGTGCCAGAACTTCGCCCACCATTCCATGGAGGTGCCTATCGTGAAGTGAATGCCGGTGATGATCAGAAAGGCGAAGAACCAGCCGAAGTTCCATACGATCAGGGAAATGGCGAGGAACTTGTCGGTGAAGCTGAACTGCTCGGTGATGCCGACGATCCGAAGCCAGGCGCTGCGGAGGGGTTGCTTCACTTCGACCGCTTCGGAGGCGACGGCGTATTGGCCGCGGTGGAGAATTTTCTCCAGGTTGGCATCCCTGTGCTTCCGGCCGGTGAGCAGGGAGATCAGCACATAGATGCCCAGCGAGGAGACCATGGCCAGGAACATGAGCCACTGGCCGTTGATCGGGAAGGGCTTGCCGCAGAAGTACGTCCATATCTGATTGGCGAAGAGTCCGCTCACCCCCAGGACGGCGCCCCAGATCACGGCCGCGTACGCCGCCTCCGTGGTGCCGCGTTTCCAGTAGAGGCCGCCGACGATGACCGCGCCGGAGCCGCCCAGCCAGACGGTCCCGGTGATGGCGAAGAACATCAGGATCTGCTGCGTTTCCGGGTAGAGCAGGCTGAAGAAGAAAGCGAAGAAGGCCACAAACGCGATGGACCAGCGCAGAAGCCGGATGTGCTGGCGGGGGTTGAGGGGGTTCTTGCGGAAGGGCATGACGACGTCCTGGATGAAGATGCTCCCCCAACTGTGCATGTACGTGTCGTGGCAGGTGAAGGAGAAGAAGATCATCGCGGTGGCCAGGAGCCCCTTGATGCCGATGGGCAGGAAGGTGCCCATGATGACGGGAACGGTCATCTGGGTGCGGATGTAATCGTTGGAGATCGTCGACAAGGCACCGTCCGCCGCGGCCTTCTGCACGGCAAAGTCCGGCACTCTCATGATGGCAAAGGCGGCGACCGGCAGCACCAGCGCCAGGAGCAGAATGGGCATGTTCCGCCAGATGCTGATGATGCCCGCCATCTGCTGCTCATGCGGGGTGCGCGCCGAACTGTAGAACCCCTGCCCCCCCTGCCAGGACATGTACGTGTAGAAACTCGATGCGACGCCGATGAGATAGAACCAGATGTTGAAGTCTTTCACCTGCCCCGTGTGGTAGGGGTGAAGCATGGAGGCTTCGGCGGGCGCCGTGCTCAGCGCCTGGACCATGTGCGTCCAGGGCACCATGTACAGCACGCAGCCGATGATGAGCACAAACGCGATGTTCGAGAAAATCCCCTGGACGCACTCGGTGACCATGACGGAAATCTGGCCGCCCATGTTGACGAACATCAGCGCCATGCCGAGGTCGAGCGCCATCACCGAAGCGAAGGTCGAAAAATGAATGGGGATGCCAGGGAGGCTGAAGGTGTCCGGCAGGCCGCAGAAATAGATGATGAAGCGCGCGGCCACGGCCGGAAAGATGCCGAAGTTCAGGATTCCGCAAATCCAGCAGATGATGCCGGCAAAGATCCGAAAACGCCGGCTGTAGCGCATTTCCAGGAACTGCGCCATGGTGAGCGCGCGGGTTTCACGAAAGCGCCAATAGACGTACCCGGTCAGAATGGTGATCACGCCGATGGGGACCATCATGAGCCCCCACCAGACCGGCGGAAGGCCGGCGGAGTAATAGACCTCGAAGAGCGCAACGAATGAAATGACCCCAATGCCGCCCATGCTGCCGGAGATGGTGAGCAGGTACCGTCCCGCGGTGCGGTTGGCGGAGAGGAAGTCCGCCACGCTCTTGCAGTGGGCGCGCGCGGAAAGGCTGACGAAGCGCAGGGAGACAACGGCGACGAGGACGATGGTCCAGTCAATCCAGGTCAGATTCAATGTTATTCTTCCTTCTCAGGCCTGTGCGCGAAGGTCAGAACGCCGGCCTTTCCCAAGCCGGCACAAGACGCTTAACGGCGAGCGCTATTTCTCCACCAGCTCCCCGGGACTGATCGGGCTGGTCGTATCCAGGTAACTCCCCGCGCCATAGACCGACGCCACGCCGGAAGGGCGCTTCTTCTCAAAGAGAATGCGATCCAGGGCGCATTTGTCCATTGTCATTTTAATAACGCCCGTCGTGTATTCATAGCCCACGTAGCCGGTCATCAGGTTCCAGGTGATGCGCTTGCCGACCATGTCGGCGCCGATCTTGAAGCTCTGCGTCATCGTGCGCGCCGGGCTGTTCCCTTCGCCGGTGAGCGTAATCGAAGCGCCCGCCTCGGCGCTTTTCACGTCGAAGGAGAGGGTGTACCAGCCGGCGATGACGGGCAGGGTCGTCTTGTCGCCCTGCCACAGGTTTTCAATGCGAACGCCGGCGCCGGGGAGCGGCTTGGGCGCGGCGAGGTTGTCGCCCAGTTTCAATTCATCCCGGATCGTCTGCGCGAGGATGGTCGCGATCAGGCGATACCCGGTTTTGGTCGGGTGCAGCAGAATGATCGGGCCCCAATTGCGGATGGCGCGGATGGGATACTCATACTCCACCCAGACAACCCTGCCATCGGGAAAGAGCGCGCCGATTTGCGGGCGGAGAATGGCGTTGACCCGGCTGTTCGTCTGGTCGCGCAGGGGGTTGTCGGTCTGGCATGGAAGGATGCTGCCGAGGAAGACCTTCTTCGCGCTCGGCTTGGCCAGCAGCCCCTTCACGATCTTGACGATCCGGTCGGCGCGGGCCTGCGCCGCCGCCTGCTGTTCCGCCTCGGTGTTGCCGGAGCCGTCGTTGGTGCCGATCAGCAGGCTGTAATTCGGGCAATCGGGAATCAGGGGGAGGCGCTGCAACACGGCAAGCGTCCCATCCCCTCCCTCCCCGGCATGGCTGTAACCGAGCACTCCGGTGTGCGTGCCGACAAACGCCAGGGTGGGAATCTGCTCGATGAGATAAGCGCGCCACCAATCCCCCTCCTGGGCCCAGGTGATGCTGTCGCCCACCATGCACAGCGGAGTCTGCGGGGGAACCGTGGCGGCTTGAGCGTAAGCGAGCGCGCCGGAAACACCGAGAGCGAGAAGCGATATAGCGAACGGTTTAAGCATGGTCCGTCTCCAGCAACTGATTACTGTAGCACCACCATCCTATACCCACGACCCGGTATGCTCAGCTTGACGGTCTGGTCCGTCACGGGAAGCGACGAATCGTCGAAAGCGTCCTTCGCGGTCCAGCCGGTCCCAAGCCCGAGACGTTTCGGATCCACCTTCACGCTCGTCTGCCCATCCTCCTTGCCGCTGTTGAGAACCACCAGGAGGGACTTGCCCGGCTTCTGGTAGACGCTCGCGATGAAGTCCTTGTTGTCCGTCGTGACGCCGTTCGGCTCCCAGTAGGGGAGGAAAGCGGCATCTACAATACCAAACCGGTCCGCGGCTTTCCACGCGCCGAAGACAGCCGGGGAGAAACCTGCCAGCGGCGAAGGGGTGATGTCGTGAATCAGCATCAGCCCCATCAGGCGCTCAGTGGGAGTTGGGACCCGTTGGAGCGCGTAGGGAGAGAATTCCTCCAGGAACAAGGGGAGAAGCCCCCAATGCCGGCCCACGTTCTCGGCGCGCCACTTGTCCAGCGGCGCCACGCCGAGGTAATCATCCCCGGGGTTGCGCGCGGCCTGGTATTGCTCTCCGTCCAGCATCATGTCGCCAAAACTCAGCAGCGGAATCACCACGTCGGCCGACATGTGGATGATGATGCACGGGTCGGGACGCCGGTCGGCGACAATCTCGCGCACGCGCCGGACGATTTCGCGGTAATCGGTCAGGGCGAAATTGCCGTGCAGTTGACCGCTTTCATCCCTCCAGCCGCAGCCGTGCCCTTCCATGAGGCATTCATGCGGCTCCCAGCAGTCCAGGTAGATCCCGTCCACCTGGAACTCGTCCACGAACTTGGCAATCTTGTATGCGATGAAATCGCGCCAGGCCTTGCTGTGCGGACAAGCGCCCAGGAGGTCGTACTTGTCCTGAATTTCACCGGCCGGCCACGCATGCAGGGAGGCGTCGCGCCAGTCCGCCCCGTAATACGCAAATTCATCGGCCCCGGCGGAAATGTAGTTGAGGTTCACGTACGGGACGACGCGGATGTTCCGGGCATGGCGGTCGGCGACGAAGGCGTGGAACTTCTCCGGACTCTCCGGCCAGGGATAGCCGAAGTGCTTGAGGTAGTTGTAGTGCTCCATGTAGTTGTTGAACCAGACGATCTGGATGTTGCCCATGCCGATCTGGTGTATGTCCTGGCCGATTCCGCACGTGCGCCAGGCGCGCCCATTGGCCGGCCGCGGCTTGACCGGCGTCGCCTGCAGGCCGAAGGCGAACCGCAGAGGGGCGCTGATCGGCGTCGAGCGATTGACGACGGAGATGTGCATTTCGGCGACATTCCCGTTCCTGACAATTCGCTGAATCGGCCTGCCGGGCTCGGTGGACCAGTACCGATACGAGTCGGCAAACCATGCCAGCCCGCGGTCGTTGTCGCCGACCCACAGGAACGGCTGGAATGCGACGGACTCGTAACCCTTGTCCGGCAGCGATCCCGCGTTGTCATCCTCCCAGTCTCCGCGCGCATGATGAAAATACAGCGCGTGGGCCGCCTGCACGGGGATCTGGATGGTTACTTCAGTCAGCGTCGCCGGCGCCTTGGGCGTCAGGGTCACTTCCGTCCAGAGCATGCCGTCGTATTCGAGCGTGCTTGCGGTGGCCAGGGAGAAGGCGGGGGAATCGGCAAGTCCCGCGTGCCGCGCCCGCGTGGCGGAGGAATCCGTCACTTTGGCCGAGGCCTTTCCGAAGACCACTTCCCCTTTGTCCGTGGAGACACTCAGCCGCACCGGGGCCGCCAGCATGGGCGCGCCGCCGCTTTCAATCTGCATGGGGAAGAGGCCGGAGAGATCATACTTCCGGCCCCAGCATTCGACCTGCGAGCCGGCCGCCTGCATGGCCGTGAACGGCGGGATGACTTTGTCATCCATTCCGATCTTGTTGTCGAGCCAGGGAGCATCCTGGGGCTTGTCGAGGGTCGTTTCCGCGCGCGTCAATTCCTTGCCGGTCCCGTCGAGCAGCCGCACGCGCACGAGCCCGGGACCGACGGGGAGTTTTGAAATGTCCAAGTCCACCGAACCGACGCCTTGGGTGAATTTCTCCATTTTCCCGTTGGCGACCGCTTTCCCGCCGCCGAGGATTTCGACGAGCGCCGAAGCGCCGGTGTCCTTCGCATCCAGATAGCCGCCCGCGTCCACGATGACCTTCCATTGTCCAAGGGCCGGGTGCGGTTCGATCTGAATGCGCACCTCGGGCCTGTAGGTCAGCGGCTTGCCCAGCGCCATCAGGGCGATCTGGTCGTCGGGCAGAGCGTAGCGGTAGATCTTCACGCCTTGAAGGAAGGTATGGCTGTCGTGCGGCTTGCCCCAGGGGGCGTCCCCCAGGCTGAACCAGCCGGCGAGGCCCTGCGGCAGACCGGCTCCCGTCGAGGCGTTCTTCAGAACGCCGTCCACGTACAGCGCCAGCCGCTCCCTTCCCCACACCCCCGCCAGATGATGCCAGAGTCCGTCCGCCAGCGGGTTCCCGTCAACCGAAGCCGACGTGTAATGTTCGTGGTCGACCCCCGAAAGCCAAGCCAGCCTTTCCGGCGACCAGAACTTGTAGAGCACCAGCCAACCCGGGCCTTGCGTCTCGAAGAAGATATGGAACGCCTGCTCGCCTTTGGGCCAATCCGCGGCCTTGACCCACATTTCAATCGTCCCCTGGCTTGCCTGCAAGCGCCCCTCGGCGGGGTACTTGACCAGGGCGCCGTCGCCTCCGCACACGAGGGCTTTGCGCCCTCCCCTGCCCTCGGCGTAGGTGACTTTGCCTTCCACCGCCAGCGGCTTGACGATGCCCGCGGCGTCGGTCGCGTCCAGTGTGCCGTCGAAGGGGGCTTCGAAAAGAACGGGGGATGCCGGCGCAGCCAACGACTCGGCGGGCAGCCACGCCGCGCCCGCGGCGGCAGCCAGCCCTGCGGCGACCAGCGCCGCGCGGATGGGGGAAAAGAGGTGCAGGATGGCTCACTCCTTCCGTTACGCACGATATAGACGCGTCGAATGCGCGATGGTCCACATCGCGCATTCGACGCAAGAACGAAGAGGGCTTTCGGTAATCAGCCGCCTATTGAAGCACGATCAGCCTGTAATTCCGCTCCGGAACGGCCAGCTTGAATGCCTGGTCCGCAACGGGCGCGGCCGAATCGTCAAAGGCGTCCTTCGCCGACCAGTTGGCGCCAAGTCCAAGGCGCTTCGGGTCCACTTTGATGTTCACGTCGCCGGCCGTCTTGCCGGTGTTCAGAACCACCAGCAGGGACTTGCCCTGCTTCTGATACACGCTCACAATGTAGTCCTTGTTGTCGGCGGTGACGCCGTTGGCTTCCCAGTACGGAAGGAAATTGGCGTCCACAATCCCGAACCTGTCCACGGCCTTCCACGCGCCGAAGATGGAGCCGGGGAAGCACCAGATCGGCCAGATGCCGCTGTCATGCGCCAGGATCAGCCCCATCAAACGCTCCGTGGGGGTGGGAACGGTGCGCAACTGGAACGGTGAGAACTCCATCAGGAAGATGGGCAGAACGCCCCACTGCCGGCCGGTGTACTCGGCGCGCCACTTGTCCAGGGGGATCGTGCCCAGATAGTCATCCTTCCCGCTGCGCGTGCCCTGATACTGCTCTCCGTCCAGCATCATGTCGGCGAAGGCCAGTTGCGGGATCACGACATCGGCCGACATGTGAATGATGATGCAGGGATCAGGGCGGCGGTCGGCGAAGATCTGGCGCACGCGCCGGACGATCTCGCGGTAGTCGGTGATGGCGAAGTTCCCCTGCAACTGCCCGGCAGCATCCCTCCAGCCGCAGCCATGCTCTTCCGTGAGGCACTGATGCGGCTGCCAGCAGTCGACGTAGATGCCATCCACCTGGAATTCATCCACGAACTTGGCGATCTTGTACGCAATGAAATCGCGCCAGGCCTTGCTGTGCGGGCAAGCGCCCGGGAGGTCGAACTTGTCCTGAAGCTCGGCGGCGCGCCAGGTGTACATGGAGTAATCGCGCCAGTCCGCGCCGTAGTATGCGAATTCGTCGGCGCCGGCGGAAATGTAGTTCAGGTTCACATAGGGAACCGCGCGGATATTCCTGGCGTGCAGATCGGCCACGATGGCGCGGAACTTCTCAGGGTTGTCCGGCCAGGGATAGCCGAAATGCTGCAGGTAATTGAACCCTCGGACTCCGTCGTTGAACCAGAGGATCTGGATGTTGCCCATGCCGGGGAGGTGCATGTCCTCGCCGACGCCGCACCCTCTCCACGCGCGCGCATTGGCCGGGCGCGGCTTGACCGGAGTGGCCTGCAGCCCGAAGGAGAAGTGGAACGGCTCTTTGATCAGCGTGGACTGATTGACCACGGAGATGCGCATTTCGACAACGCCGCCGTCACGCACGATTCGCTCGCACGGCTTGCCCGGGACGTCCGACCAGCCTTTATAGGAATCCGCGAACCAGGCCAGACCGCGGTCGTTGTCCCCCACCCACAGGAACGGCTGGAAGGAGGCGGACTCGTATCCTTTGTCCGGCAGCGCGCCGGCGTTATCATCATCCCAATCGCCGCGCACGTGATGGTAGTACAGCGCGTTGGCCGCCTGGACGGGGATGCGGATCGTCACATCCGTCAGCGTCGTCGGCGCCTTGGGCGTCAGGGTCACTTCCGTCCAGAGCATGCCGTCATACTCCAGGGTGCTTTCCGTCGTCAGTTCCAGCGCGTCGGACTGCGCGGAGCCCTTGTGGTGCGCGCGGGTGGCGGAGCAGTCCAGCACCTTGCCAGCGGGCTTTGCGAAGAGGATGTCCCCCTTGTTCGTAGCCACGCTCACGCTGACCGGCGCGGCGAGCATGGGCGCGCCGACGCTCTCGATCTGGACAGGGAAAGCGCCCGAGAGATCATACTTGCGGCCCCAGCATTCGACCTGCGCGACACCGGCCTGCCCCTTCATGGCGGTGAACGGCGGGACGACTTTGTCATCCATTCCGATCTTGTTGTCTATCCAGGGAGCATCCTTGGGCTTGTCGAGCGTGGCCTCGGCGTGTGCAAGCTCTTTGCCCGCGCCGTCGAGAACCCGCGCACGCACAACCGCCGGACCAACCGGAAGCTTTGAAATATCCAGGGAGACGTTGCCGATGCCCTGGGTGAATTTCTCGACCTTGCCATTCGTAAAGACCTTGCCGCCGTTCAGTATCTCCACCATGGCTACGGTGCCCGGCGCGCTGTCGCTGGCGTACCCGGTTGCGTCAACGATGATCTTCCATTGTCCCTTCACCGGGTGCGGCTCAATCTTCAGGCGCGCTTCGGGTCGATACGTCACCGGTTTTCCCTGCGCCATCAGGGCGACCTGGTCGTCCGGCATGGCGTAACGATAGATCTTCACGCCGCTGAGCAGGGTATGGCTGTCATGCGGTTTGCTCCAGGGGGCGTCGCCAAGATAGAACCACCCGGCCAGGCTCTGCGGCAGTCCCGGCCCGGCGGAGGTGGACTTCAAAGCCCCGTCCACATATAGGGCCAGCCGCTCACGTCCCCACACGCCGGCCAGGTGATGCCACTGGCCGTCTATGAGGGGGTCGCTGTTCAACATCGCGGAGCCGTAATGCGCCTGGTCTACGCCCGAGAGCATGATAATGGTGTCCGGCGACCAGAATTTGTAGAGCACCAGCCAGCCGGGACCTTGCGTCTCGAAGAAGATATGGAATGCCTGCTCCCCTTTGGGCCAGTCGGCGGCCTTGACCCACATCTCGATCGTTCCCTGGCTGGCGAGCACATGGCCGTCCACGGGATACTTGACGAGCGCGCCGTCGCCGCCGCAGACCAGCGCCTTTGCGCCAGCCCTTCCTTCCGCGTAAGAGACTTTGCCTTCCACGGCCAGCGGCTTGACGGGGCCATTCGCGTCGACGCCGTCAACGGAGCCGTTGAAGGGGGCTTCGAAGAGGACCAGGGAGTCCGGCGCGCTCATTGCAGCCGCTGGAAACAGCCCAGGAGTCAAACCAACTGCGACCAACAAAACCAACGAACGGGCTGTAAAAGCGGCAAAAGAGCGCATGACAGTTCCTTCCTCTTGAAACAGACTGGGATTGGATCATCCCTCCGCCTCCGAGGAGGCGGAGGGATGATCGATTTTCAAACGGGCCCCTTCGCTTAGAACGTCGTGGTCCGGTTACGGCTCGTGCCAACATCTACCCCGACGCTGGTGTCCCACAGGTGCCAGATATCAGGAAACGTCGAGAGTCCATAGTAGGAGACGAAATTGCTGCAGAAATTGCTGGCGCTATACAGCATCGGTCCCTGTGAAATCCACATGATGCTCAGTTGCGGATCGCCACAGAACTTGGCGCTCCAGTCGCCGAACAGAACATTGTAGCCGTCGCGATGGCCATAGTAGCCGGAACCCGGCACCTTGGCGATGGCGGCCGCGTAGGATGCGGCATAAGTGGGATCAGGATTCGGGCGTCCGAAAGCGTCCGCAACAACCGCGCGCCCAGCCAACTGCTTGCGGGTCTTGAAGAAGGGGAGGTTGTCCCCATGGCGAATGACGGGGTTCGTCCAAGGCACGGCCACAGGACTCTTGGCAACGAGCACGTCCCAGTTGTAGTTGGGCGGCTTGTAAGCGCCACCGTTCATATCGTCATTGTAGTCATAGAAGACCGCCGCGCCGCAGCGATAATCGTAGTTCGAGTACACGCGGTTTCCGGAACTGCCATCCTTGTTGCTAATGGCGCCACCATTGTAAAAGTCGCAAATGACGGCCCCATTATTGCCGGGAGCAACTCCGCGCTGAATCCAATTGCCGTGCGTGAGGAACCTGCTGTCCGTGCCGCCGGCATCCATAAAATCCTTTATATGGGTGGAGCCAAGGCCGCCCATGCCCAGCATGGGGGAATTCCACTCATCCGGCATGTTGGTGCTGGTGGGGCAGTAGAAACCGCGCACGTCGCCGATGTAGCCGGCCGATGCCAGAAAACCGAGCCCCTGGGGAGCCATGCACAGGCCGTTAGGGACGCGAGCGCCCGACTTGAAGATGCGCCCCTGGGCGATCACGCGCGACACGTATCGCGATCCTCCCTCAAAGGAGAAAATGTTATGGGCAGCTCCCATCGCTGACGTCGTGGCCTCGCACCACGCCTCAACCTGGTCCTGCGGTGCCGTGCCTCGCGCGTCCGAGTACAGTCCCTGATCGTAGAAAGGCGAGGCGGCCCCGTTGGTCCCGCCCGTGTAACCATGCGAGCCGTAGA
Source organism: uncultured Planctomycetota bacterium (assembly GCA_903901045.1). GTDB lineage: Bacteria > Planctomycetota > Brocadiia > CAIUPP01 > CAIUPP01 > CAIUPP01. The sequence goes on along the minus strand of CAIUPP010000021.1, from coordinate 68,963 downwards.
AGACGTCCCAGGTGACGTTGAACGGCAGGTAGTCGGCATAGTCGCCCGTATAGCTTTCCATGGCAATGCCGAACTGCTTCAGGTTGTTCAGGCAAGCGGTGCGGCGCGCCTTTTCTCTCGCCGCCGCCAGCGCCGGCAGGAGCATTCCGGCCAGAATGGCGATAATGGCGATTACGACTAGCAACTCGATCAGCGTAAAGGCTGATAGCCACCGACTCATGCTTTTCATGGCGCCTCCTTAAACTCACAGGAAAGGGACTCGCTTCGAAAACCGACCCCGAGGCCTTTGGTCCTGCCATCCTCCTTTCTGAATCGACAACCCTAGCCCAACTATATGGCAGCACGCCGCTTTCAAACGGCGGACTTGTCCGTTGAGTTCCGCACGACGAGGGAGGGCAGCAACACGGCGTTCTTCGGGCTTCCGGTATCACCGGCCAGCCGCCGCTCCAGAATGCTCCAGGCCAGATGCACCATCTCCTCCGCCGGACGCCGAACCGTCGTCACTGCGGGGCGCGCATACTGCGCGTATTCCGTGTCGTCGTATCCCGTTACGGCCACGTCGTCCGGCACGCGCATTCCGTGGTCTTTCAGACAACTGATGACGCCGAACGCCACGAGGTCGTTTGATCCCATAATCAGGTCCGCTTCGCATGGTTTTGCGAGGACCTGCTCGGTTGCCATGTACGCCGCGTTGAAGAACTGCGGACCCCAGGAGCAATTGTCGATAACCTCCATCACCTTGGTGAAAACGAGTTTCATTCCACGCATGGCCAGTTCGTTTTCCAGGTTGGCATATTTGCGCGAGTTGGCAAGGTCGACAAGCTCCACGGGACTTCCGATCACGCCTACGGTGCGCACGCCATGTTGCGCCACGTGGTTCAGGATTGTCCGCACGCCGTGGGCGCGATCATACGTCACGGCGTCAATGCCCGGCGTCGGGGTTGTATTGTCCAGCACAACGATCGGAATGCGAATGGTGCTGCGCCACTTGCGCAGATCGTCGTACACCTGGGAGCTGTAAGGGGAGAGGATGACTCCGTCCCAGTGCTGCTCCACTGCGATCCGGGCGAGGGCAACGCAATCGCCGTTGTCGAGGCTGAGGTGGACGACTTGCTTGCCGTGCTCGCGGGCCAGCGCGTGGATGAGCGCCATGCTCTCGAAGGGGATCGTCCAGTGCAGTTCGGAGGGGGTAACAAGACCAATCAGGTTGGTCTTGCCCATGCTCAGCGCCCGCGCCAGCCTGTTGGGGACGTAGTTATGCTTCTCGGCGAGGCGAACGATCCTCTGCCGGGTTTCCTGACTTACCCCGGAAAGGTTGCGCAGGGCGCGCGACACCGTTCCCGTGGTGACTTGCGCCTCATCGGCGAGGTTCTTCAGGCTGCAGCGTGCGTTTTCCACTGACAATTGCCACCCCTGCAAGAAGCTTGACTTGACCCAGCGTATCTGCTAGATTTCTGTGGTAAGCACAACACATACTCAACCGCTTGAGTTAAATTGTAGTGCAGTATTTGGTGCTTGTCAAGAAAAAAAACCGCTCTGGTAAAGAAAGAAGCTCTGGGCGCTGTACTGCGCATGAATTGTCGCTCGATTTTGCCCTCAATTCCCTGCCGGAATGGATTATACTGACGGGTCGAAGAGGCGAAGTATCGTGGGGGCGTCCTGTCTTGTGACCTTCAATTAAGGAGAAGTGCGATGAGCAAGCTGCTTTGGGTTGCTGCGCTGGCTTTGGGGATAGCTCTGGCTCCGAGCGTCCGGGCGGCCGATGAGAAGCCGGTGAACCTGGTTAAGAACGGGGATGCCGAGACCGGCACGCTCGACAACTGGTCGGGCTTCACCAAAGTGATTACTGATAATCCGCATGGGGGCAAGTCCTGCTTTCTTGGGCAGGGACAGGTGATGGTCCAAAGCAATGAGTTCATCCCCATCGACCCGAACAAATCTTACACGATGACCGCATGGGTGAAGTCCACGGGCAAAGAAACCAGCGTCTTCTACGCGGGGTTGATCCCGTGCGACGCGGACAAGAACCCTATCGAGCACACGCTGGTGGATGCCATCGCCGCGACCGACACGGTGATGACGGAGGCGTGCACCGCGGCGGATAAAGTCATCAAAGTCACCGATGCCTCGACTTGGAAGACGCTGGATTTCGGCTGCGTCGCTTTCGCGGTGGATGATTCCGGCCACTACAAGGATCTGCCGAACCGGAACCTCAGCACCTACGGCGTCGTGGCGTGCGTGAACAAGGGGAAGTACTGGGAGGTTCAGCTCAAGGAAGCCTGCGGCAAGGCCTACCCGGCGGGCACCAAGGTCCGCGAGCAGACCTCCGGAGGAACGTACATTTATGCGGCCGCTTCGGGAATCGGGGCGGGCCCGCAGTGGGCGCAGATTACCGGCACCGTCAAGGGGTCGGCTATTTGCGGCGCGCCCAACGATCAGTGGTGGGCCGGGACGAAATATGCGCGCGTCCTCTTCCTGCTCAGCTACGGCCAGGGGGACGCCTATGGCATGGCGGTTGACGACGTATGCGTGACGGAGTCCGCGAAGTAACCGCGCTGGTTCAGTCAGTCCTTTGAGGAGAAGGTCCATGAAGAACGTGCTTTGGCTTGCCGCGCTGTCCCTGGGGATGGCCCTGACGTTGAGCGCCGGGGCGGCCGATGAGAAGCCGACGAACCTGGCCAGGAACGGGGATGCCGAGACGGGGACGCTGGACAACTGGGCCGGCTTTGACAAGGCAGTCACCGAGGGGGTCCACTCCGGGAAGTTCTGCTTTGAGCGAAAGGCTTACGCCCCCATCCAGAGCGCGGACCTGATCCCCATCAAGCCGGAGAAGACCTACACGCTGAGCGGATGGTTCCGCTCCATCGGCAAGGAACCCAGCATGATTTATTTCGGGTACATCCCCTGCGACGAGAACAAGCAGGTGATCGAGCCCCAGATGGTCAACCCGGTGGCGGGCACGGAGACAACGCTCTTCGCGGACACCAAACGCGGCGACAAGGTGGTCAAGATCGCCAGCGGCGCCAAGTGGCAAGCCCTGCCTTATGCATTCATTGCCTTTGACGCTGATGATTCGGGCAACTACACCGATCTGCCGAATCGCCGCCTCAGCAGCATGGGCATTCTCAAGGCGGAGGACAAGGGGCAATACTGGGAGTTGCAGCTTCAGGAGGTGTGCGGCCAGGAATACGCCGCCGGCACGAAGGTCCGCGAACATCTCGCCGGTGCCACGTACATCTACAACGCAGCCCCGGGCATGGGGATCAATCCCACGTGGGGTTGTTGCACGGGCGTGATCAAGGGCGTGGCCAAGAGCGGCATTCCGATGGATCACTGGTGGCCGGGCACCAAGTACGCCCGGATTCTTATCCTCGCCAACCACGTGCAGAAGGATACCGCGGATTTGCTTGTGGACGACATTGTGCTGACGGAGTCGGATAAGTAGAAGACGGCCATTGTCCGCGCCAGGCGGCGCGCGAGCCGCTTGGCGCGGAAAGGCCAGAACCGTTCCGGCCGGAAGATGCTGGAGTTCAATCCGAAAGAACCCACTGAATCGACCACGCGCCTCCAGGCGCGAGTGACGCCATCGACGAGAACATCCCCCCCCCTCCCGAGGACAAGATGAAACCCATCCATCAGATCAGGTTCGACAACACCCCCAGCGATTGGTCGGAAGCTCTCCCCATGGGGAACGGGCATTTCGGCGCGATGGGCTATCTTGACCGGGAGGACGGGCTGGTCTTCACGTTCAATCATTACGACGTGTACTACCGGGCGAATTACCTTCCGGAGCAGATCGCCTCGGGCAATCCCTATACGCGGCCGGCAATCCAGACGCCCCCGCGCGAGGAGATGAAGCGCCGGGCGCTGGAGGCGCACGCGGACCCCAACCATCCCGGGCACCAGAATTACAACTTCTGCTACGATCCGAAGCTAGCGACGGTTTGGGGCACGCGGCGGGAGGGAAGCGCCCTGGCGATCGCCGGCTCGCTGCAGTTGAGTTTGCGGCCAGGGGCGCTCGACTCGGCTCCCTACAGCACGGCGCTGGAGATTGAAAAGGGGCTGTTCCGGTTCTCGGCCCGGGGACTCGCGTTACGCTCCTTTGTCGCCCGGGATACGGATGTCTTTGTGGCCGACGTGTCGCAGCCCCGGGGCGCGATGATTGAGTCCCTCACGCTATCGGTCCCGATCACGCGCACCCGCCCCGTCGCCCCTTACCACATCGGCTCCGAAGGGGGCGATATGTTCTATATCAAGAACAGCTATTTCTCGGCCCTCAAGAGCGAGGGGAAGCCCCCCTATGAATACCTGATCGCGGTCAAGCTCGTGGGCGCGAAGGGCGCGCTGGAGCGGCAGGACAAGACGGGCGCGCTGACCATCCGCCTGCGGGGAGGCGCGAAGGCGTTCCAGCTTCTGGTGACCGTCATTGCGCCGGAGGAGGGGCCGGAGTTGGTCGCGGCCGGGCGGCGGAAACTGGAGGAGGCGGCGGCGCGGCTGACGGACTTGGAGACGGCGCACGAGAATTACTGGCGCGATTTCTTCGGCAAGTCGGGCGTATCGCTGCCGGACCCGATGCTGGAGACGCTTTGGCATCTGCACCTATACTCGCTGGCGGCCTGCAGCGGAGAGGGGGCGCGCCTGTTCGGGGACGCCTGCGGGCTCAACGGCCTGTGGGACATCAAGGGCCCGACCAACTGGGGCAGCACGTGGTACTGGGATGTCAACATCGAGCAGGCGTACTGGCCGGTCTTCGCCAGCAACCATCTGGAACTGGCGCGCCCGTTCCACAAGGGGTTGATGGCGTGGGCGGAAGTCGCGCGCGAGTTCGCCAAGCGGTTCCACAAGCTCGACGGCCTCGCCGCCGATTACCCGTGCACGTTCTACATGTCCACCTGGGCCTGGTGCGCGCAATACTTCTGGTGGTATTACACCTATTCGCAGGATGAGCAGTTCCTGAAGGAGACGGCCTTCCCGCTCTTCAAGGAGCTCCTGCAATTCTACGAGGGGTTCGCTGAGCGCGATACCAGGAGCGGCAAGCTCCTGATGTTCCCCGACGTTGCGCCCGAGCAGGGGCCGCTGACGCGCAACTCCATGAGCACGATCAGTTGCCTGAAGTACCTGCTCAAGATGGGGATTCGGTCGGGAGAGCTCCTGGGGGGCGAGGCCGATCGGGTCCGGCGATGGAAGAAGATGCTCGACGAGTGCGGGGAATATGCCTGGGCGACGTCGCGGCGCTTCGGGAAGCATTACAAGGATTCGGACTGGGCGGAGGGGCTGCTGTTCCTCGTGCATAGCGGCATCCTGAAGCCGATATACCCCCTGCGCGAGATGACGAAACGCAGTCCGAGCCGTGTGCGGAAGATGGCCATGGGCACGCTGCGCTACGCCGACGCGCTCCAAACGTACGGCACGCACAATATGTGGCCGGCGGCGGCCGCCGCGGTCATGGGCATGGGAGACGAGGCGGCGCGGATGCTCTACGACCGCGGCATCTCTTTCCTGATGTCCGCCAACGGCATGTTCTCGGAGGAAACGGACCGCTGGCTGCAGGATTGCCTGATCAATTGCCATCCCGCCTATAATCCACCGCTGATCGAAGGGGGAAGCACGGTGGTCGCTACGATCAACGAGATGCTGCTGCAAAGCTACGATGGGCTGATCGAGGTCTTCCCGGCCATTCCCATCGGCGCGCCGACGGTGCGCTACCAGGAGGACCGGATCAACCCGCGTCACCTGGCGCCCGCGCCGGTGAAGAAGTGGGAGGAGGCCTCCTTTGAGAATCTGCTGGCCGAGGGGGCGTTCGAAGTCTCCGCCTGGCTTCGCGACGCCCGGACGGCGGCGGTGCGCGTGAAGAGCCTCAAGGGGGGACCGATCCGCCTTGTGAACCCCTTCGCCGGACGCCGGGGTGTGACCGTAAGATGCAACGGGACGAAGATCGCGCTTCGGCGGAACGGCAGGATACTCTCATGGGCGACGCGCCCCGGGGAGACTTACGATATCTCCGCCGGAAAGGCAATTCCCAAGGCGAAGGCGCGCGCGGCATCAAGCCCGCTGGTCGCGACGGCGCTCACGCGGCGGCGCGTCTTCCTGGGCAAGGATCAGGACACCGAGTTCTACCGGGCGCTGGACGCCGCGCTGCTGGATTTCCATGCCGGATACGTGCCCCAGTCGAAGCTGTCCGTGTACAAGTTCGACTTCACGAATCCGAAGCGGACGAAGGACTATTTCAAGGTGGTCTCCTGGCAGTGGCACCTCTGCGGCAAACAGGGAGGCGCGTTCGTTCCCATTTCGACCGACAGCCGGTATAACAGCACCGCAGGGCGAGGCTGGTCAGGCGGCGCAAAGCTGGCGTACGCCGACCGCAAGGCGCCCGACGAGTTGCGCCGGGACTTCCTCTGCTCCGGCGCACCGGCGGATTTCCTCGTCGATTTGCGGGCCGGGCGGTACGAGATATGGATCGTGTGCGGCGACCAGAAAGCCCCCAGCGCCACGCGCGTGAGTGTGGCGAACGGCACGTCATGGGAGTCCGGGGCTCTGGCGGCCGGCCGGTTCTCCGTCGGGACGGTCTTGTTGAACCACCGGCGCGACGGGACGGCGACTTTCCGGGTCTCCTCCGGTGCGCCCCGGACCCGGTGGACGTTGTCTGCGATGATCATAAACCGGATACTCTGACGAAAGCGCCGCAGAGGTCTGCCACGGAGTAGCATACGAAGCCCCGCATTCTGCGCAGGGCGCCCTTTGATGAGGTCACATGGCCATGGCCAGCAGCTTGCAGCGAGTGTTGGACGCGATTGCGCTGAAGAAACCGGATAAGGTCCCCTTTCATTCCTACGCCTCGCCGGAACTGGTGATGCAGGAGGCGGGTCATAAAGTCCACGAGATGTACCTGGACCCGGAGATGTTCTTCGAGTCCATGGTCGCGTCGCATCGGCTGTACCAGGAGGACTACGTCGGCGTCCGCCTGGACCCGTATCTCATCGCCGAGCAACTGACGCACTCGTATGAAAGCCGCGACCTCGAGTCCCTGGATGAGTTGCGGTTCACATCAGGGGTGGATGGCCTCGTCATCCACCGGAAGCGAACGGGAGAGGAATTAGGCCGCGTTTCGTTCGACTCGAAGACGGCGATCCCCTTGAAGAGGCCCCCGCCACTCGTCCAGTCCGCCGCGGACATCGAGAAGATCCTCATCGTCCCCTGGCAGGAACTGGTTCAGCGTCCGCGGTGGAGCATCATCGCGCGTTACGTGAAGCTCTTCGGCGGCGAGCGCTTCATCAACGTCGGGGTGGGTGCCACGTCGGCGAACCTGCTCGACATGTACCTGGGAACCGAGCGCGCGCTCATCGCCGCCCTGATCGAACCGGACCTCTGCCGCGCGATCATTGACCGGCATTTCGAACAGCTCAAGGAACGCATCCAGGCCGCCCGGGCGGTCGGCGTGAACGGCGTCACGACCGGCGACGCGTGCGCCTCGTGCAGCTTCTTCTCGCCGAACACCTACCGCGACCTGTTCTTCCCGGCGCACAAGCGGGCCATCGACTTCATTCACGAGCAAGGACTGCTAGCCACGCTGCATATCTGCGGCCGGGTGAGCCCGATCCTCGATTGGATGAGCCAGACCGGCGCGGACATCATCGAGGGGCTCGATCCGGCCTCGGCCGGCGGCGACGTTGTTCTGGGCGATGCGAAGCGGCGCGTGGGGAAACGCCGCTGCCTCAAGGGGAACCTGGATGCCGTCCACGTGATCCTTCCCGGTCCCGCCGAGGAGGTGTACCGCGTTGCGCGCGAAGCGATCGAGGCGGCCGGCCCCGGCGGGTTCATCTTCTCCACCGAGCAGATACCGCGCGGAACTCCGCGGGAGCATGTCCTCGCGATGGTCCAGGCACGGGACGACGCGGCGGCTTCAACAAGGCAACTGAAAGGGTAATCATCATGGACGCAGTGAAATTGGAGATCAACGAGCCGTCCGAGCGCGCCATCTTCCAGCGCGGAGAGGAGCATCGCGCGAAGGCGCCTTTGCTGTGCCTCTGCGCCGGCGAGGTGGACAGGGTTGAGGCGAGGGTGCTGGATTGCCGGTCTCGCGCAACGGTGCTGGAGTGGACCGTTGTTCCGCGCGCAAAGGAGAAGGATTCCTTTCGCGCCGCCCTGGACCTTGCCGGCGGCTGGTATCGGCTTGAAGTGCGCGCGCTGCGCCACGGGGAAGTGGTTGGATCGGCGGCGGTTTCGCGCGTCGGGGTCGGGGAAGTTCTTCTGACCTGCGGGCAGTCCAACTCCGCCAATCACGGCCAGCCCCCGCAGAAAGCCGGGGATGACCGGGTTTCCTCCTGCGACTTCGCAACCGGCCGCTGGCGGCATGCGGACGATCCCCAGCCCGGCGCGAGCGGCGAGGGCGGTTCACCCTGGCCGGCGTTGGGCGACCTGCTCGCGGAGGAATATCAAGTGCCGGTGGGGTTCTTCTGCGTCGGCGTCGGGGGCACTCCCGTTGTCTATTGGACGGCGCAGGCTCATGAGGGGGCGGAACGCATCAAGGCGGCGCTGCAACGCGTCGCTCCCCGCGGCGTCCGGTCCGTGCTCTGGCACCAGGGAGAGTCGGACTCCATCGCCGGAACCTCCGCGGATGACTACGCGAAGATGCTGAAAAGCGTGATCCTGCAATCGCGGAAGGAAGCCGGGTTCGACGTTCCCTGGGGCGTGGCGTTGGCCTCCTATCACCCGGCCGTCACCGCCACCGCCGAATACATGGCCGGGATCATCGCCGGCCAGAGGAAAGTGATTGCCGAGACGCCGGGAGTGTTCAAGGGCCCGGAGACGGACACTTACAGCAAGCGGGGCTTTCTGTGCGACTCGGTGCATTTCAACGAGAAGGGGTTGGCCGCCCACGCGCAGGGGTGGCTTGAGGCGCTCAAGCCGATCATCGGCCGGCGCGCCGAGCCGATTGAGAAGAGAAAACGCCCATGACCTCCAAAGAGCGTGTGCTCGCCGCGGTCGCCCACCGCGAATCCGATCTCACTCCGATCACTTTCGACGCCGAGAAGGAGGTCTATTCCGCGCTTTACGAGCGCCTGGGACTGAAGTCCAAAGAAGCGCTCTTCGACGCCCTGCATGTGGATACCTGGATGATCCTGCCGGAATCCTTCATATGCACCCCCGAAGAGAGCCGGAAAGAGCAGAAGAACACCCCCTGGGGCTATCAGTTGCGCCGCGTGGCGTACTCCGGAGGCTCCTACGACGAGGTATGTTTGAACCCCCTGGCGGAGAAGGATTCCCTGGCCGACCTCAAGGCGCACCGCTGGCCGACCGCGGATCACTTGGACTTTACTCATTTTCCGCAGGAGGCCCGGGCGCACTCCGACCGCGCGGTGATCGGCGTCTTCACCTGGGGAGCGTACTTCATCGCCTCCTACGTCCGCGGGCTGGAGCACCTCTTGATGGATTTTGCCGAACGCCCGGCGTATGCCGAAACGTTGATCCGCACGATCAGCGAGATCAGCCTGGAGGCGCTGGAGCGCATGCTGACCTCCTATGGCGAAGGAATCGACATTATCTATATGGCCGACGACTACTGCTCGCAACAGGGGCCGCTGTTCAGCCCGGCGACGTTCAGGCAATTCGTTCTGCCCTACCTGCGCAAGGTGGTGGACGCGACGCACAAGCGGCGCAAGAAGTTCCTGCTGCACTGCTGCGGGGCGGTGCGGCCGCTTCTCCCGATGATCATCGAGGCGGGGGTGGATATGCTCGAACCGATCCAGGTGCGCGCCGAGGGGATGAATCCCGCGCTCCTGAAACGGGACTTCGGCAAAGATCTGTGCTTCTATGGCGGGGTGGACCTTCAGCAACTCCTCTGCAGGGGGACGCCGCAGCAGGTCGCCGCTGAAGTGAAGAACTTGATCGACTGCCTCGGCCAGGACGGCGGATATGTGCTTGGCCCCGGCCACACCTATATCCAGGTCGACGCCCCCCTGGAGAATATCCTGATGATGTATGAGACCGCCGCAACGTACCGTTCGAGCGGCAGGGTTTAGCCGCACGGGCGCGGACGGACGTTGCTGGAGGCTGTTTCATACCTCGTTAGGTTGCAGTGACTTATGGGCCGAGGTGGGGACACAAAACTTTCCTTTGGAAAGTATTGTGTCCCCACCAGCCCCCCACCAGCCCCAACTCGGCCGGACGGATCACAGCCCCTTCTTCCCGGCGGCCCGGACCAATAGCTCGCGCGCCTTGCCAAATTCGAATGTTTCCACGGACTTCTCGAAATCATGAAATTCGCCCGGCGAGAAGAAAGATCGCAATAAGTCCCGTCTGGATTCGAGGCAGTCCGCCGCCGCAGCGTCGGATTCGTCGAGGTACTTCAGCATCTCCCGCAGCGCCTCCTTCTGCGCCGCGGGGTCCACGGGGGATGACGGCGCGCTAACCGGCGCGACGACCGCGGCATTCCGCAGCCGTTCCGTGACCGGCGCGAGAGCGGCGGCCAGGGCCAGCCGGGAGCGTTCGATTCGTTCCGGGCCGCCGCAGTCGTGAATCGCCTTCTCAAGTTCGGCCGCCGCGGCCTGGATCTTGACCGCGCCCAGGTTTCCCGCCACTCCCTTCACCGTGTGGGCCAACCGCTCCGCCGTCGCCACATCGCCCGTTTCGAGCGACTGCGCGATGGACGCCGCCGCATTCCCATGCTGTTCCAGGAACTGGCGCAGAAGTCTCGCGTAGAGTTTGCGGTTGCCCGCGACACGCGACAGTCCGGCCGCCGTGTCGAGCCCTTCCATCTCCGGCAATTCAGGAACGGCGTCCGAAGGCTCGCTCCCGGCGGCGGGGCCGGGGGCGCGGGGCAGGCGGCCGGCGACCGGCCGATAGAACCGCGCGACGGTCTCGAACAGCGCCGCGGGGTCGATGGGTTTGGCGACGTGGTCGTTCATTCCCGAGGCCAGGCAGCGCTGCCGCTCCTCGAGGGTGGCGTGCGCGGTCATGGCGATGATGGGCAGGCTCTTGAAGCGTGCATCGGCCCGTATTCTGGCCGTGGCCTGGTAGCCGTCCATCTCGGGCATCTGGAGGTCCATGAGAAGGAGGTCAAAGGCGGCGGGTGCAGCCATGAGCTTCTCCACGGCATCGCGTCCGTTGCCGGCCACGGTGACGCGCGCCCCCTCCCCTTCGAGCAACTCCACGGCAATCTGCTGGTTGATCTCGTTGTCCTCGGCCAGGAGAATCCGCGCGCCGGACAGGCGACTCGATTGGGTCCCCGCGCCGGGCGAGGCCTTTGCTTTTTCGGCGGGCGCGTAGATGTTCACCAGAACGTCCACGATCGCGGATCGCGTGACCGGCTTGACGAGGAACCCCTGCATGCGAAGCTTCTCGGCCTCCTCGCGAACCTCCTCGCGGTCGAAGGCCGTGACCATCACGACGGCGGGCTGGTGGCGAAGGTCCTCATCCTGCCGGATCCGCCGCGTCGCCTGCAAGCCGTCCATCTCCGGCATCCGCCAGTCCATGAAGAGAACGTCGAACGGCTCGGCCGCGTCGTGCTGGCGCACGGCGGCAATTGCCTCGGGGCCCGAGGCGACCGCGCCCACGGAGGGGGAAATGCTCCGGAGCGCGTCCACGAGAATGTCGCGCGCGGCGGCGTTGTCGTCCACCACCAGCATGCGCAGCGTCGAAAGCGCCTCGGGAATGACGCGGCGGCCGCGCAGTTCGGAGCCCACGCCCAGCCAGACGGTGAAGAAGAAGGAACTGCCCGCGCCGGGTTCGCTTTCGAGCCAGATCCTCCCCCCCATCAATTCAACGAGGCGGCGGCAGATGGTGAGCCCCAGGCCGGTGCCGCCATGCTTGCGCGTGGTGGACATATCCGCCTGGGTGAAGGGCTGAAACAGTTTGTCCGCCTGCTCGCGAGTCATGCCGATGCCGGTGTCCTTGACGGTGAACTTCAGGTGGACCTTGTCCCCGGTGCGCTCGACCTGCTCCACGCTGACGCGTATCTCCCCCTTCTCGGTGAACTTGACGGCGTTGTTGACCAGGTTGGTGATGATCTGCCCCATGCGCAACGGGTCGCCCACCAGACTGGGCGGGATGTCCTGCGACACCGCGACGAGGAACTCGATCCCCTTCTCATGCGCTTTCTGACCCGTGACGGTGGAGACGGAGGCAATGACGTCGTCGAGGCGGAAGTCGGTGGACTCGATATCCAACCGCCCCGCTTCGATCTTGGAGAAGTCGAGAATGTCATTGATGATGGCAAGCAGCGACGTGCCGGCGTTGTGAATCTTGGCGACGTAATCGCGTTGCCGGGAGGTCAATTCCGTCTTCAGCGCCAGGTGAGAGAGGCCGATCACGGCGTTCATTGGCGTGCGGATTTCGTGGCTCATATTGGCCAGGAACATGGATTTCATTTCGGTGGCTTCTTCGGCGACCTGCCGGGCGTGGCGCAGCGCCTCCTCCTGCTGCTTGCGAACGGTGATGTCGGAGAAAAGCGCGAAGGCGCCGGTCTTCCTCCCCTTTTCGTCGAATAAGGGAGTGGCGTTGACCATACAGGGGACCAGGCTCCCGTCGGGCCGGCTCAGCGAAATTTCGTAAGCCCCCGGTTCGCCCAGGGCCCGCCGCGCGACGTTCTCCTTGAATATCCGCCGGTTTTCCTCATCGGCGAAGTCGAAAATGGACCGCCCGATGACGGCCTCTCGCGGGCGCTGCAAGATGCGGCACATGGCGTCGTTGACCTCGACGGTGGACGCGTCGTTGTCAATCAGCCAGAATCCTTCGTAGCAGGTTTCGAGGATGCGCCGCTGCTTTCGCTCGCTGGCGGCGAGCGCTTGTTCGTTGCGCTTCCGCTCGGTGATATCGGAGAAGCTGATGACCGCGCCGAGGATGACGCCCTCTTTGAGAATCGGCGTGGAGCCGTATTCGACGGGGAGGCCGACGCCATCCTTGCGCCACAGGAATTCGTTGTCTACGCGGCTGACCTTGCCGCGCTGGTAGGCCGCGTACATCGGGCACTCTTCCTCGGGGTAGGCGCTGCCGTCGGCGCGGTGATGGTGAATGACGCAGTGCGAGGGCTGGCCGACAAGTTCCGCGGCGGTGAACCCGAGGATGCGGCAGGCGGCGGGATTCACAAAGCCGATGCGCCCCGCGGTGTCCACGCCGAAAATCCCCTCGCCGGTGGAATCGAGAACCAGCCGCGTCCGCTCCTCTGCGGCGCGGAGCTGGTCCGCTTGCTGCTGCGTCCGCCGCTGGACTTCGCTGGCCAGGCGCAATTCATCCTGCATATGGGCCCGCTCCTGGAGGGCGGGCATCATGTCGTTGAAGGCGCTGGCCAGGTCGCCCAGTTCGTCGTTCTCCAACGCCTCGGCGCGAGCCGTCCAATCGCCGCGCGCCGCCTTGAGCGTCGCCGCGCGCAGCGAGCGGATCGGCCGCAGCAGCGTGTAGCTGATCCAGCCCGCGACCAGCCCCGCGATGACGACCATCAGGATGATCCACCATTTCTGCTCGGCGGCCAGGGCGATCATCGGCCGGTCAAAGACCGCCCGGGGCTGCACGACGATCACCGTCCAGGGACGCCGCGTCATGTGCGCGTAGCCCGCCACCTCCGGGAGGCCGTCCGCGCCGGTGGCCATCAGGTAGCCGCTGTCGAGCCCGAGACTCAGCGCGCGCGCGATGTCCTCCGCCCCCGCGGATTCGATGCGATCCACCCCGTACTGCAGCTTGGGGTCGATTCCCTTCAGCGCCTCGGCGGAGAGGGTTCCGACGCTGCGATAGATTCTTTTCTTGTCCGGGTGGGAGATGATCACCGCGTTGGAGTCGATCAGCATGGCGAAGCCCTGCTCCATCCGCCCGCCGACGTCGCCGCAGATGCGGTCAATCATCTCCCCTCTGAGCTTGAGCACGAGAACGCCGGCGAGCGAGCCGTCCGCGCGATTGACCGGACCGGCAAAGAAGACGCCCGGCTCCGCGGTGGTGATGCCCACGATGAGGTCGGACACGGCATGCTCGCCCGAAAGGGCGCGCCGCATGTACTCCCGCGTGCTCTTGTAGTCGCGCCCCACCATGCCGGCGCTCGTAGAGGCGATGCAGATGCCCTGGTCGTCCGCAACGTACGCCAGGCCAAGGCCCGGCGCGCAGGACACCACGCTTTTCAACGATTCTTCCACGCCGGGAAGCAGTTCGGCGCGCTGCGACGGTGCGGCGGCGCATATCTCCAGAACCGGCCCGCGGGTGGCGACGATGGTCTGAAGCACCTGCATGTCGGCAAAGACCTGGTCGAGCCGGGCGCCGGTGGATGACGCGATGAGCTGCAGGTTCTGCTGGGCGGTCTGCCCGACGGCCTCGACGCCGCGGCGGGTGCTCATGGCGCCGATGATGACCAGCGGGACGATGCTCACGGCCAGGAGCAGAATCAGCATTTTGGCCAGGAGGGGAAGGCGAATGCGGCGGATATATTCAAACAGTTTCGGCATGGACTTTCCCTTCCGTGGGAGCGGACCCCTTTGAGCGCAGAACGAGCAGGGTCACGTCATCCGCAAGCTCGGCGGCTCCGCGGTGCGCGTCGAGCGCGCCGAGGATGGCGCTGAGCGCAGCGTGCGCGCCCTGCGGCGCGGAGGACTCGAGCGCCTTCTTGAGCCGGGAAACGCCGAACATCTCGCCGGCGGAGTTCGCGGCCTCGGTGATCCCGTCGGTGTACAGCGCGAGCACGTCGCCCGGCGCGATGGCGACGGCGGCCTCCCCGTAGGTGGAGGAGGCGAGCATGGCCAGCGGCGGCCCCCCCTCCGCGACGCACTCCTCGACCAAGCCGCTTCCGGCTTTCCAGAGGAGAGGCGGCGGGTGCCCCGCGCTGGAAAATGTGAAAGCTCGCGCCGCCGGGTCCAGGATCCCGTAGCAGGCGGTGACAAAACGATCCGACCGGATGTGGCTGACCATCGCGTCGTTCAGATAGGAAAGCACCTGCCCGGCGGAGATTTGCGCCGGGGCCGTGTATAGCAGGATGTGCGCCATCGCCATGATCACCGCGGAGGGCGCGCCATGGCCGCTGACATCGGACACCCCCACGCCCCAGCAGCCCTTCGGCAGCGGAATCAGGTCGAACGCGTCGCCCCCCGCGCGGCGCGCGGGGCGGTAGTGGCTGGCGGCTTCAAAGCCGGGAATGCCGGGCAGCCGCTCCGGCAACAGGCTGGCCTGGACGTCGCCGACGCTGCGGAATTCCCGGTCGAGATCCTCGTACGCGGCGCGGAGTTCTTCCGACGCCCGACGCAAATTCAAGTGCGTCTTGACGCGCGCAAGGACGATGGGCGGGCTGATGGGCTTCGTAATGTAATCCACCGCCCCCAGCGTGAAGCCCTTTTGCTCGTCCGCCACCTCGGACTTGGCGGTGAGGAAGATGACGGGGATGTTGCGGGTGCGGTTGTCCGCTTTGAGGCGGCGGCAGACTTCGTATCCGTCCATGCCGGGCATCATGACATCCAGAAGGATGAGGTCCGGCGGGTCGGCGGAGTACGCCATTTCGAGCGCCTTTTCCCCGCTCGTGGCGACGCGCGCGCGGCACACTCCCTTCAGAAGCGAGCTGATGACGGCGATGTTCTCGGGGGCGTCATCCACAATCAAGACGGTTTGTTTTCGTTCGGCGGCAGCCGCGTCCATCATCGGTTCCTTCTCCAATTGAGGCGGCCAGGTGGAAGCTATTCGCCGTCCGGGCGTTTGCCGTCGCCCATCTGCGCGCAGGTCTCGGCGAACCGCGCCTCAGCTGCGCGAAAGGCCTCTACTGCGGCCGGTTCAAAGTGCCGCCCGACGCCTTCCAGAATGATCGAGAAGCTCTTTTCGTGGCTGAAGGCCTCCTTGTAAGGCCGCTTGGAGCGCAGGGCGTCATAAACGTCGGCCACGGCCATGATGCGGGCGGGCAGCGGAATCTCCTCCCCGCTGAGGCCGTCGGGGTAGCCGCTGCCATTCCATTTCTCATGGTGAGAGCGGGCCACGGCGATGCCGAAGTTGAGAAAGGCGTTCCGAGGATATCTGTCGCGCACGACTTGAAGGGTCCTTGCCCCGATCAGCGTGTGGCCCTTCATGATCTCGAATTCCTCCGGAGTGAGTTTGCCGGCTTTGAGGAGGATCTGGTCGGCGATGCCGACCTTGCCGATGTCGTGAAGGGGCGCGGCGCGTCCGATGTTCTCCACAAAGGCCTCCCCGATGCTTTCGGCATACCGGGGATTTTTGCGCAGTTCTCCGGCCAGAAGCACGCAAAAGGCCTGCGTGCGCTCGATGTGCCGCCCCGTATCGTCGTCGCGGCATTCCGCCAGCTTCGACATGGCGAGGATGGTCGCCAACTGGGAGTCGGAGATTTCGCGAACCTGTTCCTTGACCCGGTCTTCCAGGTGGAGATTGGTCTTCATCAGTTCCAGTTGAAGCCTTCGCAGGCGCAGGTGGGTCTCCACGCGCGCGGTGACCTCCTCGGGCTGGAAGGGTTTGGATACGTAGTCGACTCCGCCCAGGGAGAAGGCCTTGACCTTGTCCATGGTCTCGGTCAGGGCGCTGATGAAGAGCACCGGGATGTCCTTGAGGCTCGCATCGGCCTTCAGCCGCCGGCACACCTCGAAACCGTCCATCTCCGGCATATTGATATCGAGGAGGATCAGGTCCGGGGGCGTCTTTGCGGCCGCCTCCAGCGCCATCCTGCCGCGGAGAAACGCCACGACCCGATAGCCCTGCCCCTGGAGCATCTTCGAGAGAAGCGTGAGGTTGGCCGGGGTATCGTCCACGATCAGAATGGTCTGAGTCCGCGCCCCGTCAGCGGCGTCCGTCATGGGTTCCCTTTCCGAAAGTCTCAGCGCGCTCTTCAGTTTCTCGTTGTCCGGGAGGGGCCATATTTTCCCGAAATAAGGTTCGGGCGGCGCGCAGGGATGAGCCGCGCAGGCGAACTTCCGCGCACGATGCGCTTGGGTTGAATGGTATACCCCCCGGTGGGAAGTGTCAAGATGCTTTTCGACCGCCGCGCAGCGCTCTCCGCCGCGCCTGAGCGGCGACGGCCCCCTCCTTGACACTTGCCTCGACACAACGTAACATGCCGTCTTGCCTGGATGTTAGGACATCAACGCGGCGAGTGGCTCATCCAAGGAGGTTTCCTGATGCTCAGTCATGGCGATAGCCCCTCGATGGGCTCTTTCGCTATTGCCGGCGCGGCCTCACTGGTGGGCCTCCTGCTGACGCTCTGCGGGTGCACGGTAGGCCCCAACTTCGTCAAACCCCAGACCAACCTCAACAGTGAGTGGTCCGAGCGGGGCGACAAGCGGGTCAGCACTCAGGCCGCCGCGTGCGAGCAGTGGTGGAAGAGTTTCAACGACCCGGCGCTCGATCAATTGGTCCAACTGGCCTGCCGGCAGAATCTTCCTTTGCAGATCGCCGGACTAAGAATCCTGGAAGCCCGGGCTCAGTTGGGCATTGCCATCGGCCAGCAGTATCCCCAGACCCAGGCGCTCACCGGAAGCGAGGCGCTCGTCCGCGTGAGCGAGAATGCGCCCAACAGCGCACCCCTCAAGCACAATTTCCGGGATTATCAGGTTGGCTTCGACGCGGCATGGGAGTTGGACTTCTGGGGCAAGTACCGGCGCGGCACGGAATCGGAAGCCGCCAGTCTGGTCGCCTCGATGGCCGACTACGATGACGCGCTTGTCTCGCTCACCGCGGAAACCGCCCGCACCTATGCGGTGCTTCGCACCTATGAGACGCTCATCGAGCTGGCCCGCGAAAACGTCGCGCTGGAGGAAGAGGGGCTTCAGATTGCCGAGTCTCGCTTGAGGAATGGCGTCACGACGGAACTGGACGTCACTCAGGCGCGCGCGCAACTGGAGAGCACCCGAGCGACCATCCCGCAATTGCAGATCAGTCTCCAGCGGGCGCAAAATGCCCTGTGCACGCTGCTGGGACAGCCGGCGGGCAAGTTGAAGGCGCTGCTGGAGGGACCGAAAGTGATTCCAACGGCTCCTTCGGACGTGGCCGTGGGCATGCCGGCCGAGTTGCTGCGCCGGCGTCCGGACATCCGCAGCGCGGAGCTTGCGGCGGTCGCACAGAGCGCGCGCATCGGCATCGCCAAAGCGGACCTGTATCCGAGTTTTTCGCTGGTCGGCAACCTCGGGTTTGAGACCACCACCAGCAAGTCCGCCAATTGGAACAATCTCTTTGACAGAGGCAGCATTGCCTACAGCGTCGGCCCGGGGATTAACTGGCCCATCCTGAATTACGGCCGCATCAAGAACAACGTGCGCGTGCAGGATGCGCGATTCCAGCAGTCGCTGGTCCATTACCAGGACACGGTGCTGAAAGCGGCGCAGGAAGTGGAGGACGCCCTGACGGGCTTCCTCAGAGGCCAGGAGTCCGCGGTTTTTGACCAGAACTCCGTGGCGGACGCCAAGGAGTCGGTGGAACTGGCGCTGACGCAATACCGGGAAGGCGCGGTGGACTATCAGCGCGTGCTGGATACGCAGCGCTTCCTGCTGACGGAGCAGAACCAACTGGCTCAAACGCGCTCGGCCATCGCCACCGATCTGATCGCCCTGTACAAAGCTCTGGGCGGAGGATGGGAGCTGCAGCAGAGCCAGCCCGTGGTCGCGGAAAGCACTCTTGCGGAGATGCGGAAACGCACTGATTGGGGCCGTCTGTTGTCGCCGCCGGAGCCGGAGGATTTGAAGCCGCCACCGCCGGCCGGCGATTTGCCGTATCTGCCTAGTCCCAGCTGGTAACCAGGGAGTCTTCCATGTCAAGGACAAAGTCTCTGACGCTGAGCATTCTGGCGATCGCCGTCGCCGCTGCCGGGTTCGCCGGTTACAAGCACTGGAAGGCAGAGCAATTTGCCTTGCCCAGGGGGATCGCGTCCGGCAACGGCCGGATCGAGGCCAAGCTGGTCGACGTCACCTCCAAGGAAGCGTTGCGAGTCACCGAAATCCTCGTGGATGAAGGGGATCTCGTCGAGCCGGGCCAGGTGCTCGTGCGGATGGACCCGACCACGCTGAACGCCCAGATGGCCGAGGCCAAGGCGAGCGTCGCCGCCGCGGAGGAACGCCTGGCGATCGCCGAGGCCTCCATCGTCCGCTGGAACAGCGAACTGGACCTCGCCAAGATCGAGGTGGAGCGCTCCCGCAAGCTGGTGGAGGAGCGCGCCGGCTCCCAGCGGGATTACGACGTCCGCAAGACCTCGCTGGCAACGACGACCGCCTCGCTCGCGGAGGAGAAGGCCCGCCTGCAGACCGCCAAAGCCGAGGTGACCGTCGCCCTGGCGAACGTTGGAGTGGTTCAGTCCCGCATTGACGACGCGACGCTCTTTTCCCCCGTCCATGGCAGGGTGCTCTATCGCCTCGCCGAACCGGGGGAGGTGGTCGGCTCCGGCGGAAAAGTGCTCACCCTGGTGAACTTGAAGGACGTCTATATGGAGATTTATCTGCCGGCCGAGCAGGCCGCCAGGATCAAGATCGGCGCCGAGGCGCGCATGACCGTCGACTTCCTGCCGGGGCGCTCGGGCGCGGGATACGTGAGCTTCGTCTCGCCCGAAGCGCAGTTCACTCCCAAGCAGGTCGAGACGCGCAGCGAACGCGAATTGCTGATGTTCCGCGTCAAGATCCAGGTGCCCGAGCAGTTGGTGGCCGCTCGCATCGAGCTCATCAAGACGGGAGTCCGCGGCGTGGGGTATGTCAAGATGGATGACGCCACTGTCTGGCCGGCATGGCTGCAGACCCCCATGATGCCACCTGAAAAAGCGGGCGAAAAGCGGACTAAGTAACCGGCCGATCCTCGGCTCCCCACGGAAGCCCGGCCGTCGCCGGGGCGCTGATAGAACACGCGCAGGAGACCTGATTCATGCAGCCATGTGCAACTCGGGAGTCTTCGAGCGCGTCCGCCGGCCCTCCGGTGGTCTCGATCAAGAACGTGACCCACCGCTATGGCAAGGTCGCAGCGCTCGACAATATCTCCCTGGATATTCCCACCGGCTGCATGGTCGGCATCATCGGGCCCGACGGCGTGGGCAAGTCCACGATGATGGCGCTGATCGCCGGATCGAAGACGCTGCAGCAGGGAAGCGTGACGGTCCTGGGCGGGAACATCGCCGAGGCGCGGCATCGCAATACCGTCTGTCCGCAAATCGCCTACATGCCCCAGGGGTTGGGCAAGAACCTCTACCTGGAACTCAGCGTCAACGAGAACGTCGACTTCATGGCCAGGCTCTTCGGCCTGTCCGCCGAGGAGCGTCCCGTCCGCGTCAAAGAACTGCTCGACGCCACCGGGCTGGGCCCCTTTCCCGAACGCCCCGCCGGGAAGCTCTCGGGCGGAATGAAGCAGAAAGTGGGGCTTTGCGGCGCGCTGGTCCATGAGCCGGACCTCCTGGTCCTCGATGAGCCGACCACCGGGGTTGATCCCCTTTCCCGAAGGCAGTTCTGGACGCTGATTGACGATATTCGAGCGAAGCGCCGCGGCATGAGCGTGGTGATTTCCACCGCTTACATGGACGAGGCGCAGAAGTGGGATTGGATCGTCGCGATGGATGCCGGGCGCGTCCTGGCGACGGGAACCCCCTCGGAGTTGATGCAGCGGACGGGCACGCCCGATCTGGAGAAATGCTTCATCGCCCTGCTCCCGGAGGAAAAGCGCGCCGGGCACAACGAGGTGATTATCCCGCCTCGCGCGGCCACCCAGACGGCCATTGCCATTGAGGCCAAAGGCCTGACGCGGCGCTTCGGCAAATTCGTCGCGGTGGACCATGTCAGTCTGTCCATCGAGCGCGGCGAGATCTTCGGCTTCCTCGGCTCCAACGGTTGCGGCAAGTCCACGACCATGAAGATGCTGACCGGGCTCCTGCCTCCCACCGAGGGAACCGCCACGCTCTTCGGACAGTCCGTCGAAGCCGGAAGCCTGGAAGTGCGCAATCACATCGGCTACATGACGCAGGCCTTTTCGCTGTACACCGAATTGACCGTCCGGCAGAACCTGATTCTGGACGCCCGCCTGTATCACATGACGCCCGAGAAAACCGAGTCGCGGATCAAGGAACTGGCCGAGAAATTCGGGCTGGGCCCGCATCTGGATACGCTGGCCGAAGACCTGCCGCTGGGCATACGCCAGAGGCTTTCGCTGGCGGTGGCCGTTCTGCACGAGCCGGAAATGCTGATTCTGGACGAGCCGACTTCGGGCGTTGATCCGGTCGCCCGGGACAGTTTCTGGGAACTGCTGATCGACCTGTCGCGGCGGCAAGGGGTGACGATCTTTGTGACGACGCACTTCATGAATGAGGCGATGCGCTGCGACCGGATTTCGCTGATGAACGCGGGCAAGGTGCTGGCCTGCGATGCGCCGCAGAAATTGATCGAGGCGCGGAAAGCCGGCAGCCTGGAGGAGGCCTTCATTGGCTACATGGAGGATGCGATTGCCTCCGGCGCGCCCCCCGGCAAGGAGAAGGAGGCCGCCCCCGTGAGCGCGCCCGCCCCCCCGCCGCCGAGCGCGCCTCCCGCGCCGCCGCGCCGCAGAAGCTGGTTCAGCCTCGGCCGGATGCTGGCTTACGCCAACAACGAGGCGGTGCAGATCCGCCGCGATCCCGTGCGTCTGGCGTTCGCCTTCGTCGGTTCGGCGCTGCTGATGCTCGGCTGCGGCTTCGGGATTTCCTTCGACGTGGAACATGTCAAATATGCCGCGCTCGATCTCGATCAGTCGCCGCAAAGCCACTATTATCTGGAGCAGTTCTCGGGGGCGCCCCGGTACTTCACCGAGATGCCTCCGGCCCACAGCACGCAGGAGGCGCTGGAGCGGCTGCAATCGGACGACGTCTCGCTGATTCTGGAGGTCCCGCCGAACTTCGGCAGGGACCTTCTCAAGAACAACGGCCCGGAGATTCAGGCGCAGGTGGACGGCGCCAACGCATTCCGCGCCGAAACCCTCGGGCAGTACGTCCAGGGGGTCGGCTACACCATCCTGAACGACCCCGGCAGCGGACTGTACGCCGGCCCGAGGAAGAATACCGCGAATATTCAAACCAGGTACATGTACAACCCCACCTTTGAAAGCCTCTATGCCATCGTGCCCAGCGTCCCGGCCCTGGTGCTGGTGCTGATACCGGCGATTCTCATGGCGATCAGCATCGTGCGGGAAAAGGAACTGGGGTCGATCATCAACTTCTACGTCACCCCGACGAGGAAGCTGGAATATCTTCTCGGGAAGCAATTGCCCTACGTGGTCATCGCCATGATGAACTACTTCATTCTGATCGGCATGGCGCTGGTGATTTTCGACATCCCGATCAAGGGCAGCTTCCTCATGCTGACGGCCTGCACGGTGCTGTATGTCATCGTGACCACGGGCATCGGCATGGCCATTTCGTCCTTCACCAGCAGCCAGGTCGCGGCGGTCTTCATCACCGCGATCGTGACGGTTCTGCCCAGCATCCAGTTCTCGGGCCTGCTGCAGCCGGTCTCGACGCTGGAAGGGCAGGCCCGGATCATCGGTCTGACCTGGCCGACGACGTACTACATGCATGCCAGCCTGGGCGCGTTCACCAAGGGACTCGGCCCGAGCTTCATGCTGACTGACGCGATATTCCTCGCTTGCTGCATTCCGTGTCTGTGGGCGATCAGCGCGCTGGGGATGAGAAAACAGGAGAAGTAGCGATGCGGTCGTTCCTGAATATTTTCTGGCTGGGGATCAAGGAACTTCGCAGCCTGGGAAGCGATGTGGTGCTGATCCTGTTCGTCGCCTACGCGTTCACGGCGGCCATCTACATGCAGGCGACCGGCACCTCTTCCGAGCTTCACAACGCCTCCATTGCGTTCGTGGACGAGGACCACTCGGCCTTGTCCAAGGAACTGGCCAATGCGTTCTACCGCCCCTATTTCCAGTTGCCCGAGGCCATCGCGGCCGATGAGATCGAAAGCGCGATGGACGAGGGCCGGTTCATGTTCGTCGTGGTCATCCCGCCGATGTTCGAACACGATCTTCGCGCCGGCCGCAACCCGGATATCCAACTGAATATCGACGCGACGGCCATGCAGCAGGCCAGCATCGGCGCGAACTACATTCAGAACATCGTCGACGCGCGCATCAGGAACTTCCTGACGCGCACGGATGCGCCGCCAAGCTATCCCGCCAATCTGGTCATCCGCAAGCTGTTCAATCCGAACGGCGAGACTTCCTGGTTTGTGAGCATCGTGGCCATTATCAACCAGATCACGCTGCTCACGATGATCCTGACGGGCGCGGCGGTGCTGCGCGAACGCGAGCATGGAACGCTGGAGCATCTTCTGGTGATGCCGCTGACCTCCTTCGAGATCGCGATGGCGAAGGTATGGGCCAACGGCCTGGTGATTCTCGTTGCGACGGCCCTATCGCTCTTCCTGGTGGTGAGGATGGCCCTGCAGGTGCCCTTTGCCGGCTCGGTCACGCTCTGGTTCTGCGGCGTGATTCTCTATCTGTTCTTTACGACCGCCTTGGGGATATTCCTGGGGACGATTTCGCGGTCCATGGCGCAGTTCGCGCTTCTGGTCATCCTGCTCGTTGTGGCGATGCAGTTGCTCTCGGGCGGCTCGACGCCCATCGAAAGCCAGCCGCAATGGCTACAGTACATCACGTTCTTCATGCCGTCGCGCCATTTCGTCAGTTTCTCGCAGGTGATCATCTACCGCGGCGGCGGCATTGCCACGGTCTGGCCTCAATTCCTGATGGTGAGCGTAATCGGGGTGGGGTTCTTCGTGTACAGCCTGGCGCTCTTCCGGAAGTCCATCGCAGTGACCAAGTAGCCGCGGCACGGGTCCGCGCTGCGTCACGCTGGCCCGCGCAACAACCTGCCGATCCAGCGGCGCTGCCGAACCCAAGCGCCCGCCTTCACTTGCCGCTCTCTTCCGTGAGGGAACTCTGCAAGCGATGGTTGCGAACGTAGATCAGGATGTCCGTCAGGACCATGACCCCGTTGAGCAGGTAGAGGGCAATGACCGGGTCGCGGCTGTAGAGCAGTTTGTGAATGACCCCGGAGACGTATCCGATGAGGATGACGATCAGGAAGGCAACGCTCTTGCCCGCATTGCTTCGCGACCGCCAGGACTTCAGGATCGAAAACGGCCACGCCACGCCAAAACAGACCAGCATTGTGATTTCGAAGATGCTCATGTGCCGGATCCTTGTCCTGTTCGAACCTGATGTCGCCGACCATGAACGTCTTCTTCAAGAAGACGTCCTGCGTCAGCGTCCGGAGTCGACGAGGAGGGATTATACCTGCTTCGCCTGATCAAAGCGCTTGAAGGTGAGGATCATGTGTTCATGCACTTCGGCCAGAGGAAATTGCACATACCCGTCCTTTCGTTCCCCCCGCACCACCGCTTTCTTTGATGCGGGATGCACAATTTCCAGAGTGTCGGCCGCAATCAAATCGGCCCGCACGGATACATGCTGGCCCAGGAGCGGCTTTTCAAAGGCCACGAGGTGCATGACCAGTCGTTTCTCGCGGGGTTGTTCGTTCAGCCACACTTCCGTTGGATATTCCATGCCCGTGCGAAAGGGCGCTCTTTTGATATGCGGTAAGAGCAGCGTTCGCAGGCAATTTCGCATCGCGGCGGCGCTCTTCTCGGGGTCTTCTTCAATCCGCCTTCCCGTCCTGCCCGCAAGGTAGAGGACGACGCCTTCGCCCACCTTGTTTCGCCAGATCAGCGGGACGTTCTCGTCCGCGCCCACGTTTCCGAACGCCACCGGCTCCGCCGTCGTGGGGGCGCACAGAATGACATCATCCAGGGCCGCCAGATCGGCCATCATCTGTTTCCCGCCGCCGCTGCGGAAGTCGGTGAGCACGCTGAAAGTATCCAGGGGACCTTCCAGCTTCCTGACTCCCAACAAACCCTGATCGGCAAAAGCCGGCAGTATCTCCCCCTGCTTGTCCAGCAGCGCAAACAGTCCGCCGGCCACGAGGACGCCGCCCCGGCCGACCCACTCCGCGAGCATCGCCGCCAGTTCCTGATCCAGGCATCCCAGGTCGGGGGCGAAGATCACCTCATGCCGGTCCAATGTTCCGCGGGTCAGCCGCTCCGCAATCTCCACGGCGCAGCAGCTCAGGTTCATCCGCGTTGCCTCGCGCACGCATGCCGTGACAATCCGGGTGTAGACGCTCTCCTCAAACCACAGATCGAGGCGCGGATTTCCGGCGGCGGCGAAGAGCACTGCCGCATGAGGAATGGCGGAGGCGTCGCGCGTGCAGGGTTTGCATTCCTTCAACTCGTTGAGTGTCTGCACGATCGGCCTGAGGCGCGCATCCCCCAGGGACACCAGCTTCCCCGTCCGATAGTCCACGAAAGTGTCGTAGGCGTCCGGGATCATGCGGCGGCCCAACAAGTGCGCCGCCTGCCGCGGGGCGAGCACGTTGCCGCACAGAACAGGCTTGTCGCCCCCCCAGGCCCGCAGGATTTCCCCAACCCATTCCGCCATGCCGAATTCGCAGAAATACCAGTCGAAGTGCTCCAGCAATTCATAGGGCAGACCGTCCGGCCGGAGCCATTGATGATTGAGGCTGATTTCAACCTGCGGCACGATCTCCCGTCCGGCCCGGGTTGCGCGCGCGACCCACCGCTTCCAGGTATCCTGCCGGAATCTCAGAACGTCCCGCTTCTCCTCCTTCCAGCGCCAGAGATCGGCCCGGCATTTTCTCGTGTCGTGCCTTTCCGGCATTCGCTCACCGTAGAATCCCCGGTAGGCGGTCTGGCAGAACTCACAGGTGCAGTGGCCCGAGAACCTGACCATGTCGTAGAAGAGTCCGTCACAGGGAAAGAGGCGCAGCATCTCTTGAACCGCTTCGAATTCCCTGTCCCAGAAGGGGGCGTTCAGGCAGGCGTAGCCGGGGCCATATTCCCGGAACCACTCCGGATGCTGCTGAAAGGCGTGGAGGTCATCTCCTCCGCAGGTGTACGCAACGACGTACATCCCCGCCGCCTTGGAGAGTTCGCAGCACCGGCGGAAGAAGTCCGGGGAAAGGCGCTCCATTCCCGGAAGCACCTTGCTGGGGAACGTGGCGTGGCCGGACTGGAGTTTTCCAAAAGCCCACATCAATTCATCCGCATGGATGGCTTTGTTCCAGTTGACCAATTTCTCGGCGGTAAGCCCGGGATAGTCCCGCGCCGCGTTGGATTCACCCGGCGGATGCCGCCGGAAATTGAGGTCGGCCGCAAAGAACCCGCTCACCTCCCCAATCCTGGGGATTATCTTTTGAATGTCCGAATGGCTGTGGGCGCTCATCGGATGGCTTACCCCAATAAAGAGTGATTTCACGTCCCGGACGGCGCCGGGGTGGCGTAGACAAATGCGCATTCGAGCGGACCGAGGCTTGTGTTGCCCCGGATTTTCTGGCGCGCAAGCGACCGCTGCGGGAAGACGGCGTCGAACGTCCCGGCTGCGTCAAAAGAGGAGGCCTGTTTGCCCGTATTGAGGATGAAGATGAAACCATCGTAGGAATGATATATGACGTTTCGTCCCGCTTCAAGGGCGGGATGCGAAAGGTCGGCCCGCTGCCGCGCGGTCAAGGCGCCGGCGTCGGTCGCGAAAAGCTCGATCGGTTCGATGCCCATCCGGCGGCAAAGCGACTGCGCCTCCGGCGAAGGCGTTTCTCCCTGCGGGAAGAGCAACGTCCGGATTCCGAGTTCGCGCAGCTTCGGCAAACTGCGCCTGTCGGCAAAGATGAACTGAATATTGGAAAGCAGCAGATTTTCGCACGTGTCGGACATGACCCGGTTGAGGGTTCGGCAACGTTCGGATTGCCCTTCGAGCGCCCCCGTCCAGATATCCTTTTCCGACGGGACGTACTCCTCCCATATCGTCTCGATGGGATAATACAAGGCGCAGGTGGGCTTGTACGGCGCGCCGCGACCGAGGTCATTCAAGCGCCGGACGAAGTCGCACAACTCGCGATACTCCGCCTCGGAGAAAGCGCGCCAGGGGAAGTAGAAGGCAAATTCCCGCACCCCGGCGAGGAAGCAATACGCCAGCGTGTACTTGAGATACTCCGGCGGATTGGCGTTGCGGGGACCGGCCCAGTATTCCCGGACTTCCTGGAGTCGCCTGCGCCGCTCCGGCGTCCAGTACTCGCCGTATTCGCTCACCTCGACCATCAGACCCCGCTTGCCGCCCAGCACCGCCGCGGAAAGTCCTGTCTTGATCGTGAACGAATAGCTCCGGTTCACAAGCTCCGGGTCGCAGGTCAGGACGTCGATTCCCGGGATATGGAAATGCTGAAGCACTCCGAGCGCATTGCCCTGCATCACCGCGTGCTGCCAGAGGGACTCCTCGGCCAGGAGGTGTCCGGAGAGCCCGACGCGGATCGCGGCGCACACTTCGCCGGATACCCCGCCCAACGCCTGCTCATAAAGACCGGCAGCGACACTCCAGAAATCGCGCCGGCGTTTCCGGTCTTCCGGCGCGTCGCCCCCGAAGAGGGACTCCACGCCCTCCTCGATGAAGTAACCGTGCCGCTCGCAGAAGCGGGCGCTGAGTTCCTCGGACCAGGGGAGGCAGGGGTAGAAGCGTTTTGCGGGGTCCGGCCTCAGGACGTGCGCCATGAGGGAGGGCTCGTCCGTGAAGACGGCCTGCACGCGCCGCCAGAGGTGCGGAGGAAGCCGCCGGAAATATTCGAGGTGCGTTACGGAGAGGAAGCGGCTCACGGCGCGGCGGTCGAGCGGATTGATGAAGGGCTTGCGCGAGGTGTCGCGATAGTCGGCGTGGGTCCCTTCAAAATTCGGCGCGATAAAATAGAGGTCCACGGCGTCGAACGAGCCGCCGTCCAGACAAATCTCCGCGGCGTCCTTCTCCACGTCGAGGCGGGTTCGCCGCCCGTCGGAGCTCTGCCCGTACGCGGCCAGGGCGCAGGCCCTGGGGTGGGGAAGCGCCAGGCGGCACGGACCCGCCACGGGGCCGACCCTCATTCTCTTGATGCCCAGCGCTTCGAGTTCGGGATGCCCCCGGAGCGACAAGCCCCCCGCGCTGCCGCTGGGAAATCCATTCTCGTCATAGATCCATATCCGAAAACCCAGCTCGACGGCCAGTTCCACGCCGCGGATGAAGCGCCGCCATCCTTCCTCATTCTCAAGATATCGGTCATAGCCCACGTTGACCGCAATGCCGCCGATCCCCCGCGCGGCGAGGCGACCCAATTCAGCGCGCACGCGCTCTTCAAATCGCTCCGTGTCGAAGGGCCTCGGACGGCCGAAGGTCGGCATAACTTCGATGCCGTCCAGGGCGTTGGCCAGCCCTTCGAAGGAATGCACAATCTGGATCGGCCTGTTTCGCAGGGACTCACGCTCGCCATTCGCCGCCACGCTCACTCCTCTTCATGGTGGGAAACAGGAGACAGATAACTCGGCCGGTCACGCCGGCGCGGTGAAGAGAAATGCGCATTCGAGCGCGTCGAGGGGCACCCGGCCGCTCACCTTCTGCCGCCCGCCTTCGCGCAGAGGAAAGGCGGCCTCCGCCGTCCCGGTGACTGCGAAAGAGGAAGGCTGCTTCCCGGTATTCAGGATGAACGCGAACCCATCGTAGGAGTGAAAGATCACATTCTCCCCTGCGCGGATGGCCGGATGGGAAAGCGCGGAGCGCTGCGGCTCGGTCAGGCCGCTCGCGTCTGACGTGGAAAGCTCGCAGAGTTCAACCCCCATCCGGCGGCAGAGGTCACGAGCCTGCCTGGAGGGTTGTTCCCCCAAGGGGTAGAGCAACGTCTTAACCCCGAGATCCTTCAACTGCGGCAGGTGGCGGCGGTCAACGAAGATGAATTGGATGTTCGAGAGCAGGAGGCTCTTGCAGGTGTCGGACAGGACCCGATTGAGGGTTCGGCAACGTTCGGACTGCCCTTCGAGCGCCCCCGTCCAGACGTCTTTTTCCGATGGAATATACTCCTCCCACATCGTCTCGATGGGATAGTACAGCGCGCAGGTCGGCTTATAGCCGGGCCCCCTTCCGAGGTTGTTCAGACGCTCCACAAAGTTGCAGAGCTCACGGTACTCCGCCTCGGAGTAGGCCCGCCAGATGAAATACATGCCGAAATCCCGCACGCCTGCCAGGAAGCAGTAGGCGAGGGTGTACTTGATGTATTCGAGCGGGTTTGCGTTTCGCGGGCCTGTCCAGAAATCGCCATCCGTTTGGAGCCGCTTGATTCTGTCGGGAGTCCAGTACTCGCAATACTCGCTCACCTCAACCATCAGGTCGCGCTTGCCGCCGAGCACGGCCGCCGAGAGGCCCGTCTTGATCGTCAGCGGGTAGGTCCGGTTCACATAACCCGGCTCGCACGTCAGAATGTCAATTCCCGGTATCTGGTAATGCTGAAGCAATCCGATGAGGTTGGCGTGAATCACGGCATGCTGCCAGAGGGTTTCCTCGGCCAGGAGGTGACCGGAGGAAGCGACGTTAAGGGCGGCGCACAGGTCGCTGGTTTGCATGCCGAGCGCCTCCTCGTACTCCTCCGCCACGACGGCCCAGAAATCGCTCCTGTGTTTTCGATCCTCCGCCGTCCCGCCGCCGAAGAGGGACTGAACATGGTCTTCTATGAAATAGCCCTGCCGCTCATAGAATGCGGAACTCAGGCGCTTCGACCACGGAACGGAGGGATAGAATATCGCGCCGGGCTGAGGACGCAGCGTGTGCGCCATGAGGGAGGGCTCGTCCGTGAAGAAGGCCTCCACATGCCGCCAGAGATGAGGAGGAAGTCTCCGGTAGTACTCCAGATGCGTCACGGAAAGGAATCGGTTCACCGCGTCACGGTCCAACGGGTTCATGTACGGTTCGCGGGACGTTTCCTTGTAGTCCGCATGCGATCCCTCGAAGCACGGGGCCATGAAATAGACCTCGACGGATTCGTAGCGTCCCGCCGGCAGCGCCAGCTCTGAGGCGCCGGCCGGGACGTCCAGCCTTTCACTCCGCCCCTCCGGCGACGGGGCGAACGCCGCGAACAGCGTCGCGCGCGGGTGCGGCAGAGGAATGCGGCACGGCCCGGTTGTGCGGCCCAACTGCATCTTCTTTATTCCAATGGCTTCAAACTCAGGATGGTTCCGCGCGACTAATCCGCCGGCGCTGCCGCTGGGATAGCCTCTTTCATCATAAATCCAGATTCGGAGTCCGCACTCGACGGCCAGTTCCACCCCGCGAACGAACCGCCGCCAGCATTCGTCATCTTCCAGATATCCGTCATACGAGACATTGACGCAGATTCCTCCAACGCCGCGCGCAACGAGTTTCTCCAACTCGGCCCGCACACGCTCGTCAAAGCGCTCCAGGGTGTACGTCCAGCCCCGGCGGTATTTCACCGACCCGTCGACGCCGTCATGCTCGTTGATAAGCCCTTCGAAGGAATGCAGTACCTGGATGGGCCGGTTGCGGAGAGGGTTATCGCGGACCGCGGTGGAATCCATGTCAGCCTTTTCCTTCCAGCAAGCGCTTCTTGCGTTCGAGATAGTAAAGCCAGTTGGCATACGGGATTTCCGGCTGAGCGAGATGGTCCAGCGTGGGGATATACCCTCCCTCCGCCAGGAGCGGCGGGAGTTTGGACTCCAGTTCCCGGTCAATGGCTTTGCGGTCGAGCGCGAGAATACGCTTGTCGATGCCCCCCAGGAGCCAGAGCTCCCGCCCGAATTCCCGGCGCAGGGCGACGGGGCTCATGCTGGGGTTGCATTGTTCCATCGGACAGGTGCCATTGACGCCGACGTCCAGCAGCGGACGGAGCATCACGCGCGGGTCGCCGTCGGTGTCGAGAAGAATGTTGTTGACCCCCGCGCGCCGGAGCGCATCATTCACGCGCCGGTAATGCGGGGCGAGGAACTCCTTGAAGGTCGCGGGGGAGATCAGCGGGCCGGTCTTGAAGGAGAAGTCCTCCCACCAGGAGAAGTAGTCCATGCGGGCCTCGGCCAACGCCTTCTTGAGGGTTTCCAGGGCGAAGTCGGCGATGAACCCGCACATCTCATGGGCCAGAGCCGGGTCATCATAGAAGATGGTGCAGGCATTCTCCGTCCCCATCCAGTCGCGGATTCTGGAGAAGAAACCGATGGAGCCGACGCCCGGCCCCCACACGGGGCAGTCCGCGGCTGCGGCCTTCGCCACGACGTCGGGCCAGTCGCTGGGGTAGCGTTTCGGCGACAGGGGGTTGTGGCGCTTGCGGATGCTCTCGAAATCCTGCCGGTTGCGAACCGGCCAGGTGAGGTATTGCGGCATGCAGGAGTTGTCGCGCATGGCGCGCACCACGATTCCGCTGGGTGTTCGCACGGTGATGAGACGGCCGTCATCCTGGAGAATCCGTCTGCTGAAGCGGGGAATGAGGCCGAGGTTGACCCCCAGGCACATCTGCCGATCCTGTCCGAAGAAATCGTTCCCGTTGAATGTGATGATCGATTTTCGAGTGATGCCGGTGTTCTTCGGCATTCCCTGCGCGAGCCAGGCGGTGAGCGTCTCACGCATGACTCCGACCTCGAAATTCGGCACGCGGTCGACTGGCTGGTAGCGCAGGACGCGCTGAAATCTTTCTCGTCCGTTCATAATCGTTCCTTGATGGGGGTCCGGGAATTAGGGCTCGCTGGTGACGCGCAACATGATGAAATCATCCGCCGCCAGCGGCATCGTCAGCAATCCTTCCTTGAACTCGAATGCCTGCTGATTCTTGTTGACCACTTTCACAACAGCTTCCTTCCTGGCAAATCCCATTTTCTTCAGGTCCAGGCGGACCTTGGCGATGCCCGGGTCCTTCGAGATGTTCGCCAGGAGGAGCAGCAGACCCTCCTTCGGATGGCGGTAGTAGCTCAGTTTGTGTGCGGGGTTCTCGCTCTGAACGGCGGCCCCCGCCTTCCAGAACGGGACCCACTCCGCTCCGGCCACGTCGTACGCCAGGAACGCTTTCCAGGTCGGCGACACCGCGCGCACGATCGCCATGTTGCCCGAGCCGGCAAGGCTGCTCAGCGTCGCCGCGGGCGCGCTGCCGTACACAAACGTGTTGGCGATGTAGCGTTGCCACGCGGCGCCATAGTAACAGAGGACCTCCACGGGCAGCCCCAACTGGATTCCGGTGTTCTCTATGCGGGACCACTCTTCCGGGAAGGTCGTGTTGTCGTTGGCGCGATAGGCCATGTACTCGCCGGTGAGATGGGTGGTCGCGAAGGAATCCACGGGCGCGGCGAGCATCCAGGAGCAGTGGTGGTCAATGAACGGCGTCTTTCCGTGCGCGACGAAGAGCGCGTCGATCCGCTTGAAAAGCTCGCGGATTTCGAGAATCGTGCTCGTTGGCCGCACCTTGCCGGACTCATCCACGTAGCCGAAGCCGATGTCCATGTTCGCGTTCGGCGACCAACCCGAGCCGTCCACGTAGACGCCGTCAATATCGTAATCGCGGATCATGCGGTCGAGCAGATAGATCAGGCAGTCCTGCCCTCCGTTCGCGCGGGTCAGGCAGGCCGTGGTGAACGCCTGATCCGGCCGCCCGCTGGTGCATCGCATGGCCGGAACATATTTCCATTCCGCCATGTACGGCGTTTCAGCGCAGCGTTCCGCCCAAGCGCCAATACCGATGTAAATGACCACCTTCATGCCAAGCCCCTTGGCGGTCTTCACCAACTTGGCGAAGTTCTTCGGATCGAACGGCTCGGGCCGGCCATACCCGTTGGACCAATAGTCGCTGATCATGAAAACCGTCGTCCCGAGCTCGGCATAGGTCTTCAGCGTGTCGCTGGCGTATGAATCGACGCCGTCCACCACGGTCATCAGCCGCTGGTCCAGCCGAATGGTATTCCAATGCCGGGCCTCCTTCGGGAACGGCCGCAGCGGCGTGGCGGTCACCAGCAGAGTGCCGCGGACGGGCTTGTCCAGCCGGACCTTGCCCAGGATATGGAAGTCCACGGTGACACGGCCGCCCTTGCGTTCGATCTGAACCGCATCGGGCCGGTCGTAAGGACGCCAGCCCTGGTCGCTGAGGAAGGAGAAGTCAATTCCCCGGTCATCGTCCCCCAGCCAGAAGCGTCCGTTCACCTCCCCCGTGCCTTCGGTGAAACTGCGGTCCAGCCGCCAACCCTCCTTGTCAATCACATGGTGGAACGGCGGCGCAGTGACCGGCGCGTCGGCGTAGAGCGCGCGTTCCTGCTTGAAGGGGAAGCGGAGGGTGAAGCGGTCCAGGTCGAGCGGCGTGGCGCCGGGGTCGAGAACGAAGTCAATCTTCATCAGGCCGTCGTACTCGACGGTCGTGGTGGCGGCGAACGTCGGGCCGGCTCCGGCGGGGAGAGACTCCACAACCGCCTTCGTCGCCGTGCATGAGAGGAGATGCGCCTTGCCGGGCAAAGCCACGGGAATCGCTTTCCCCTGGCTGACCAGTTGCACCGAGGCCGGCTCTGCCAGCAGCACTTCCCCTGCCGACTGAATCTGGCTGGGCAGCCCGGACGGACCGAATTCGTACACGCGGTTCCACACCGACACCTTGAGTCCATCGGCCTTCACCGGCAGGAACGGCGGAAGGACCGCCTCGGTCTTGCCCAGGTTGTTCCCGAACCACTCCGGCTGGGGAGGGATGATCAGCTCCTGCTCCGCTGAGGCGCGGCTCTTGCCGTCGGCCCCAACGACTTCCGCACGCAGCGTATACGTGCCGGGGGCGCAATCCCTGATGGAGAACTCCCCTTTAAACAGGTGCGCGGCGGTGCGCGGGATATCCGCCGTCATCACCGGCTTTCCGCCATTGAGCAGGCTGAGATGCAGTTTGCCCTTCGGGTCGTCGGGCTGGCCCGTGCGGGAAGAATCCGCATCGACGATCACCCGCTTCTGGAAGGGAAGCACCTCGGCGTTGACTTCCATATCCGGCTGCGCCTTGAGGGGAACCGTCAACTGAAAGAGTTCTTCCCCCGTGCGAGGGTCCTGCACGCTCATGGAGAAAGTGTAGACGGCCTTGCCGGGCAGGTCGTATATGAAACCATGCTCGTAGAGGTCTCCTTTGCGCGGCGTGAGGATGTCGCTCTTCCGGCAGATGACCTTTCCGCTCTCATCCAGGACCCTCAGGCCCCAGACGAGCGAGCCGCCGCCAAATCGCGACATGGGGACATAGAGCATCCCGACATTCTCTCCCACGTGCGCGGTCAGCGGCTTCAGGCAGAATCCCCACCCCTTCGAGTCGAAGCGGAGCTTTCCCATGAACTGCTTGCTGACAAACCCGCCCACGCCGTTGAGCCAGCACCATTTGCACTGTTCGGCGTAGGTGGAGGAGGAGCGGCACACATCGAAGAGCCACTCGCTGCCGTCGGCGGGAGGACCGGCGAGGCCCAGGTCGGCCCAGGCAATGGCCAGCTCACCGTGCCACTCGCCGGGCCGGATGGACGTCTTGTATTCCCAGTTGCCGTTCCAGTTGAAATCGCCCTCTTTATCATCATAGAGCGCGCCGACGGAATTGCCGATCAGGTGAATCCAGGGGCCGCCGGGCGGCACGAAAAGGACTTCCACGCTGTCATCCACGTTGACGTGGCCGTCGCGTTCCGCCGGCTTGGTGGAGGCGGGCGGGGCATCGCCGCGATAGGTGGCTTTCCAAGCGATGTAGAGTTTCTTGTCGTCGCAGGCCACGTAGGCATACGTCTTGTCTTCGGTGGGGCCGCCGTCGGAGAGCGCGCGCAGCGGACCGATGGAGGAGGCCCACGGCAGATACTCCCAATCGCCAATCAGCCCGTCCACGACCGGAGTCTGCGGCGCGGCGGTGTTCACCACATTCAATGCCGTGAGCGGCAGCACCGTGGTGATCGGCCGGGTCGTTTTCGGACCATCTACTTTCGTGAAGATGCCGCCCATGGACTTCTCGACGGTGGTGTTCTCCATCGTCCATTTGATCGTCGCCGGCGTGACCTTTGCGGGGCCGAGCTTTTCAAGCTGGATGTCGTCAACGTAGAACTTGCTGTTCTCGCTGCGCGCAAAGAGGATGAACCAGAGGAAACTCTCTCGGATGTTCGGAGTGGTGAACTCCACGACCCGCTGCTGCCACTCGCGCGTTGTGGTCACCGTGAAGTTCCGGCATCCCGCATTGGCATTGTTCTCCCCGAAGCTGACCCATACTTCGGCCATGCGTCCGATCGGATCGCGGCTGCGATGCCAGAATGTGAGGCGGTAATTCTGGTTCGGCTCGACGGGGAATTTGTCGGAAGCGATGATCGCCTGGTCGTCATGGCCGATGTTTTCAAGGGCGATGCATTTGCCCGTGTGCCCTTCGGATTCCCATGTCCCCTTCGCGTTGCCCTGGAGGATCCATTTCCACCCCTGGGGGGCGTCTCCCGGCGCAGCGGGTCCCTTATCAAAGGAGGGGTTCGGCACCGGCGCCAAGTCAGCCGCCGGGGAGGGACGCGCCGAGAGAACCAGCGTGGCGAGCGCGAGAATCAGGAATAGCTGCCGGACGAATGCGAGTCCAATGGCGGGCATAATCAGTGAATCCCCTCTTGACAGTGGCCTCTGCGAGTGATATCATAAGTCTAGCTAATGGCTAGCCATTACACGAACGGGATGGTACCACGTATGCGCACTGATGTCAATACCGCGGAGGCGCAGCCGGGCGAAGCGTCCACAGCGGTCGTTACGAAGACCCAACAGATCACGCGGTTCCTCCTGGACGAAGTGGGCAAGGCGGCGATTCGCGTCGGCGACCGGTTGCCATCGCGCTCGGCGCTGGCCAAGGAGTTCGGCGTCTCGAACAGCACGGCGAGCATTGCCCTTAACGAGCTGGGCAAGCACGTTCCCCTGGAATGGGTGCCTGGCAAGGGATTCTTTCTGGTCAATCCCAGAATTTCTCTCTTCAAAGTGGCCGTCATCGGGCGCTTCACGGGCAATCTGTACTCGGCGGCTTCCCTCCATGACACGTACTGGCATCCGCTGTTCCTGAGCTTGCAGGCGGAGGCGCTCCGGCAAGGGACGACGATCACATGGATCCCGGACACCGAGCGCGAGCCGATCAACCTGGAACATGTCCTGGCAATTGAGCCGGACTGCGTGGTCAGCTTCGCGCTGGCCATCAGGCCGGAGACCTGCTTCGCTCTGCGCGAGCGCCACGTGACGTTTGTCAGCGGCAACCGCCAACTGGAGCGCCTGGGCATTTCCTATGTGGACTACAACGCGGTGGGCGCGTTTGCGGAGGTTGCGCGCATCTTTCACGGTAACGGCCATCGCCGCATCGGCGTGCTGGCGATCACCGTATCCGTCGCGAGCAATTTGGATCTTTGCAAGAATCTCTTCATAGAGACGCTGGTCTCGCTGAACTGCCTGTATCCCTACCATGACTATTGGCGGATCATCGACGTGCATTCGGACGAAACGAAGGAGCCCTCCGAATTATGCGAGGAGGGCGCATACCGGGAAACCCTTTCGCTCCTGGACCTGCCGGAGCCGCCGACGGCGCTCTATTGCTGGAACACCTACGTGGCCGATGGAGCCGCGCGCGCCATTCGCGAACGCGGATTGATCGTCGGGCGGGATGTGAGCCTTCTGATCACGGGTTGCCGGGAAGACGCGGGGCCGTACAGCATGTTGGCGGAGCCGCACGCGGCGCTGGCGGCGAAGGTGCTGGAGACGGCGAAACTGGCCGCTCGAAACCCCCACCGCGTCTATCAGGTCCTTATTCCAAAGCCGTACGTGGACCGCGGGTCGGTGGTCAATCGCACGGTGACGAAGGGGACGGTCTAAGAGGAGCAAGCGGGCGCAGGGGAAAGGTTGGCGCAGGTCACCACGAGGTCTTTAGACAGGAGGGCAGGGCTATGTCGAGATCATGTCGGAATTGGGTTGCGGCTTTTACGTTGATCGAGTTGCTGGTAGTGATAGCGATCATCGCTATTCTGGCCGGGATGCTCCTGCCCGCGCTGGCTGCAGCGCGCGAGAAGGCGCGCCGGACGGCCTGCTTGAACAACCTCACTCAGATGGCGCGCGCCATGGAAAGCTACTGCAGCGATTACAGCAGTTACTTTCCCTCTTCGCCCGCCTGGGGCGGCGCGCCTGTCGGCGACGATGCCGACTCCGGTCACGCAGGCGTCGTGAGGGGCTCGGGCGACGACGGATGGGTCTCCGACCGCACCGTCGCCACCCCGGCGGATCGCGTCAGGACCGGTCCGGCATGTCCCGGCGGCTTCGGCTGGCGTCCCTCAGCGAACCCCATCTCCCACCTTCGGACGATCTACATGGGGCAGGTCGCCAGTCCAGCTACCGTCCCGTACGCCAACTACGGCGTCGCGAACGTGGCGGCAGGCAAGCTGGTCATGTCTCCCGTGGGCACCGGGTATCTGCTTCACTGCGGGTACATGGGCGATGGGCGGAATTTCTTCTGTCCTTCGACCGGCGGGAGCATGCCGGCGGATGACCAGTTGGGCTGGGCCAGCGCCTACGTGGGGCCGGGACGCGCGGCCGTCAGCCCTACCGATCTCCAGCGCGCGGGCGGGTTCGATGCGAAGACGATGACCAACGGCAACTGGAACTGGCTGCGCGACGATACGACCTCGGACCCGTGGACGCACAGCTTCTATGACGGCTGGGGGTTCGGCGCTCACCCGGGGCGAGTCGTCCAAGGCAGCTACAATTACCGCAACATGGCGAGCGTGACCCTCAACATACAGATGTTCTATTCACTCTACGCCGCCCCCTCCACGGTTTCGCCGGACCAGCTCACGATGGCGGATACGAATCCGGGCGTCACCGTCACATCCGGCTGCCCGGCATTCAAGACGCAGAAGATACTGGGAGGCCGCGCGCTGATTTCAGATACCTTCTCCAAAGGCTTCAGCGCCGGCGGCCCCGACAGCCTCGGGGCGACCTTCGGCAAGGCATTCTATGCGCATCGGGACGGCTACAACGTGCTCTACGGGGATTGGAGCGCGAAGTGGTACGGCGACCCGCAACAGAAAATCATGTGGTGGCCTCGCAATCCGACCCTCGGCGCGTTCGTCAACGACTACGCCAGCGGTTTGCAGTCGCTTTCGGTGGCCGCGGTCAGCTACGCTTCGTCCGTCGGCGGCGCGCCCAGCTATACGTTTCCCCTCCCCAACGGCAGCCAGGCGGTCTGGCACCTTCTGGATGTAGCCGCGGGGGTTGACGTCGGCCACTGAGAACTGACCGCCCGATGCAGGCCCGGGCGCCTGCATCGGGCGGTTGCACAGCGACAGCCGGCAGAGGTAAGCTGTGCGCTGCCTCTTTCGTCGGCTCGGTCCGGCGGGGCTGATCTTCGGTCGTTCGAGGGACTCCCTCGTGCGGGGAGATATTGTCTCGGATGACGAGTTAAGAAAGGAGCAATACGATGTGGAAAGTGCTGATGGGCGCGGTCGGCTGCGCGTTGATCTGCGGGAGCATTCTGGGAGCGGAGGACAAGTCCCTGGTGGCCAAGTGGACGTTCGACCAGGCCAACGGCGCGGTGGCGAAAGATTCCAGCGGCAACGGGAATGACGGCCAGATCCACGACGCCGAATACGTCAAGCGCGGCAACGGCTTTGCGCTCAAATTCGACGGCGTCAAGTCGTACGTGGACTGCGGAAACAAGCCCAGCCTGCTCCTGGACAAGGCGGTGACGGTGTCGCTGTGGTTCTGCCCGGATGCCGTCCCCGAAGCCGAACCGGCGCTGGCCGTAATGGGCGATCTCTCCTATGGCCTGACCTACTACAAGGACGGCCGGACATACTGGTACATCAATAACGGCGGCAACAATCTGGGCACGCCGTTGATCGTCGGAGAGTGGCAGTACCTCGTCGGCGCCTACGACGGGAAGAGCATGAGCCTCTACGTCAACGGGAAACTCATCTCCAGCAAGGACCTGACGCAGCCGATCAGTTGCACGGGGAGCCTCATGATGAGCCTGCGCGGCGGCAGCTTCCTGAAAGGCCAGTTGGCGGATGTCGCTATCTACAACCGCGCCCTGACTGCGGGTGAAGTGGCGGCCATGTACAAAGCCGGAGCGGTCGCCAAGTAATGACCGCGCCGAAACGGATTCACCTGGTCTGCAACGCGCATCTGGATCCTGTGTACATGTGGCAGTGGGAGGATGGCTTCACCGAAGCCTTCTCCACCTTCCGGATCGCGTGCGAATTCTGCGAACGCGTGAAGGGATTTGTCTTCTGCCACAACGAGTCCCTGCTGTACAAATGGGTTCAAGATTACGATCCGGAGCTTTTCCGGCGAATCCGAAGGCTCGTTCGGGCTGGACGCTGGCACATCGCAGGAGGTGGCTACGTCCAGCCCGATCTCAATGTTCCCTCCGGCGAGAGCCACATCCGCCAGTTCCTGGTCGGCAAGAACCAGTTCCGCGAGATGTTCGGCGTCGAGCCGACCACCGCGTACAACTTCGATCCCTTCGGACAGCCGGAAGGGTATCCCCGGATACTGGCGGGGTGCGGGTTCGATTCCTACATCTTCTGCCGTCCGGCGCAGACGCAGTGGAGCCTGCCCGTCGGCTGCTTCCGGTGGCGCGACCGCTCCGGCGCGGAGGTTCTGGCCCGCCGCTCCGACGGATACTACCTGACGGCGCAGACCGCTTACGCCCATCTTGAGAAGTGGCTCGATCATTACCGCGACGAGCCGGAGACGCTGATCCTCTGGGGCTTGGGCAACCATGGGGGCGGGCCGAGCCGCGAGGAGCTTTCCCAGATCGACCGCTTCGCCAGGGAGCACGCGGGCTATCGCCTGGTCCACTCGACGCCGGAGCGATTCTTCCGGGCGATGCGGCGCAGAGCCCTCCCCTGGCCCGTCGTCACCGGCGAGATACAGAACTGCTTCCCCGGCTGCTACACCTCCATGAGCCGCGTCAAGCGCGCGCACCGCCTGTGCGAGAACCTCATGACGGCGACGGAGCGCATGGCGGCCATGGCGTGGTGGCTGGGCAAGGCGGACTACCCCGCCAAAGACCTCGATGTGGCCTGGAAGGATATCCTCTTCTCGGAGTTTCACGACATTCTCCCCGGCACCGCCACGCAGCCGGGGGAGAAGGATTCGCTGATGTGCCTGGACCACGCGGCGGAAATTCTGCGCCGCCTGAAGGCCGGCACGTTCGTGCGGCTTCTCGCCGGGGAGAAGCCGGCGGGCGAGGAGGTCACGCCGCTCTTCGTCTGGAACCCGCACAGCTTCCCGGTTTCAGCGGACGTGGAGTGCGATTACAGCTACTCGCACCTCTCGCATGAGACCTGCGGCGGCATTCGCGTCAGCATTCGCGACGGGCGCACGGGACGCCGGCTCCCCTTCCAGGAGGAACGCACGCACAGCCCCGTCTCCTGGGACTGCCGCGTGCGGGTGGTCGTGCCGATGAAACTGGAGCCGTTCCAGATCCGGCGCATCGAGGCGACCTGGGAGGTGAGGAAGAAGCCAAAACCCTGGCGCTTCCCCGCGGGTGCAAAGCCATACGCCACGCTCCGGAGCCGCTCTCTGCGCGTGGAGATCAACACGAAGACGGGGCTGCTCGAATTCGCGGGGCCGGCGGGCGAACGCGCCAGCTTCCTCGGCCGAAACGCGCTCAAGCCAACCGTCTGGGAAGACCTCGACCACGCCTGGCAGTGCGGCGACCCGAGCGGACGAAAACCGTCGGACCCGAAAGGCCTGATGAGTCTGCCCTGGAAACGAATTCGCGGGACATTCCGCCTGGCCACACCGCAGGAAGCGGACGCCATCACCTCGCCGCCGTCAGGAAAGCCGCACTCCCGCCGGAAGAGCGGCACCGCGCCGGTGCGCGTGGTCGAATACGGACCCGTGCGCACGATCATCGAGGCGGTCTTCGTCATGGGCGCTTCCACCCTGATCCGCACATATGTCCTGCCGAAGAACCAGGAGTGGCTGGAAGTCCGCGACCGGGTCTACTGGAACGAACGCGACGCCATTCTCAAAGTGGCGCTGCCCCTCGGTTTCCGGGCAGCCAACACGATCTCCGAAACCCCCTATAGCGCGGTCGTGCGGCCCGTTCCGGCTTCCCACTTCGAGCAGGTCCACCAGCGGTGGCTCGCGGCGGCCGAGGGACAGGGGAACTCCGGGCAAAGCGCCCGGTACGTGGCGGTCGTGAACGACGCCTTTCACGGTAGCAGCCTCTGGAAGAACACGCTCTACCTGAGCCTCCTTCGTTCCCCCGCGTATAACTCGCAGAACCTGAGGCAGACGTCCGACGCGCACGAACGCCGATATTGGCCGCGGCAGGATCAGGGGGAGCATGGAATCAGGTACCGGATTCTTTTCGGGCGCGATTTCAGCGAAACGCGCATCTCGCGCGCCGCGCAGGCGTTCAATGTTCCGCCGGAGTGGATGATCTTCTATCCCGGCGGGAGCAAATCGGACTCCGTCAGCGGCGGCGAACCGCTGCTCTCCGTAACGCCGGCCCGCGTGCAGGTGGCCGCCCTCAAGAAGCAGGAGAAAGGGAACGGCCTGATCATCAGGCTCTGGGAGCAATCGGGCCGTCCGGTTCGCGCGACCCTCCGCGTGCGCGGCGCCGCCGGAGAGGTCCGTACGCGCATGGATGCCTATGGTCTCAAAACGTTTCGGCTCTCGCGGCAGAACGGGAAACTTGCCGCGCGCGAGACGAACCTCATCGAGCGCCCCATCGCGACTCACTAGTTGCAGCGTCAATTCACGGCGTCCCCGCGCCGCAAGCGCATGTTCCGCGCCTCCTCCTGACAGTGGACGAAGTTCCGCCATTTCTATATCATGTTGCGGTTCGCGACCGGCATCTCGCCATGATCCTGCGGACAAGCGCGGATGACTGAAATCGGAGGAACTCGCCGTGCCGATGCGCGCCGCCAGACTGCGATGTGAGCACTGGGTGAATCCGCTGGGCATCGACGAGGCCGCCCCGCGTCTCTCCTGGCAGGTGGCGGACTCGACCCCCGCCGCCCGGCAGACCGCCTGGCAGATCGCAGCCGCCTCCTCTCGCGCAAAGCTCTCGGCCCCCGACCTCTGGGACAGCGGCCGCGTTACCGGCGACCAGTGTCTCGACATCCCTTATGCCGGCAAGCGACTGGTCTCGCGCCAGCGCGTCTGGTGGCGCGTGCGTCTCTGGGACCGGCAGCGCCGCCCAACACGGTGGAGCCAGGCCGCATTCTTCGAGATGACGCTCCTTTCGCCCAGGGACTGGCGCGCGCAATGGATCGGCCGCCCCCTGACGAGCAACCGCGACAGCCAGCCCTGCCCCTGTTTTCGGCATGAGTTTGTTCTGCGCGAGGCCCCCGCATCCGCGCGCCTTTACGTCACGGCGCGCGGGCTTTTTGAAGTGCGGCTCAACGGGCGGCGCGTGGGGAACGACTACTTCACTCCCGGCTGGACCGACTACAACAAGCGCATCCCCTTCCTGACTTACGACGTCGCCTCGCTCCTCCAGTCCGGTCCCAATGCCTTGGGCGCAATCCTCGGCGATGGGTGGTACGCCGGCTACCTCGGCTGGAAAAAGCACCGCAACAACTACGGCGCGCAGCTTTCGCTGCTGGCCCAGTTGGAAATCTCCTATCCCGATGGGTCGCGCGAGGTCCTCTCCAGCAGCCCCGACTGGAAAACGTCGCTGGGGCCGATTCTCGCCAGCGACTTCTACAACGGAGAAACCTGCGATGCCCGGCGCGAAATGCCCGGCTGGGACCTTCCCGGCTTCAGCGACTCCGCATGGCGGCGGGCCGCCCTCATCAGCCCGCCCGCCGCGCGCCTCGGGGCCAGGCAGGGACCGCCGGTCCGCCGCCAGGAGGAACTGCCTGTCAGGGCCCTCACGGAACCCTCCCGGGGAACCTATATCTTCGACCTGGGCCAGAACATGGTCGGCTGGGTCCGCCTTCGTCTCCGAGGAAGAGCCGGCGACGCCGTGCGCATCCGCTACGCCGAGGTGCTGCATGCCGACGGCACGCTCTACACCGAGAACCTCCGCACCGCCAAAGCCACGGACCGCTACATCTGCCGCGGACGCGGCATCGAAAGCTTCGAGCCCTCCTTCACCTTCCACGGCTTCCGTTATGTCGAGGTGACGGGCCTCCGCCGCAGGCCTCGCGCCGCGGACCTGGCGGGCATCGTCCTCCATTCCGACACGCCAGCCATCGGCCATTTCGCCTGTTCCAATGCGCTGATCAACCGGCTTCAGAAAAACATCCTCTGGGGGCAGAAGGGAAATTTCCTCGAAGTCCCCACCGATTGCCCGCAGCGCGACGAACG
Organism: uncultured Planctomycetota bacterium; assembly: GCA_903901045.1. GTDB lineage: Bacteria > Planctomycetota > Brocadiia > CAIUPP01 > CAIUPP01 > CAIUPP01. Next base: position 25,898 of record CAIUPP010000021.1, on the reverse strand, counting down.
CCTCGGCTGGACCGGCGACGCTCAGGTCTTCATCCGAACCGCCTGCTTCAACCGCAACGTCGCTTCCTTCTTCGAGAAATGGAGCCAGGACGTCGAGGACTCGCAAATGAAGGATGGGCGCTTCACGGACATCTCCCCCACGTTGCCCGTTCACGACGCCGCCGGCGCAGCCGCCTGGGCCGACGCGGGCGTCATCTGCCCCTGGACCCTCTACCTCTGCTACGGCGACCGGCGCATCCTCGAACGGCGCTATGCTTCCATGACGCGCTGGGTCGAATGGCGCCGCCGGCACAGTCCGGGCTTCATCAACGGCGAAGCCTGCTACGGGGATTGGCTTGCGATCGACACGCCCGAAGGCGATTGGGGACGCTCCCCCACCCCCCGCGACCTCATTGCCACCGCCTATTTCGCCCACACCGCAAATCTGGTGGCGCGCATTGCCGGGATTCTCGGCCACCGGGGCGACGCCCTTCGCTACCGCCGGCTCGCCTCACAGGTCAGAGCGGCCTTTAACCGCGAATTCGTCACCCCTGCCGGACGCCTGCTCGGCGATACGCAGACCAGCTATCTCCTCGCCCTCGCCTTCGACCTCCTGCCCGAATCGCTGCGAGCGCGGGCCGTGGAGAATCTCGTCAAGGACATCGAGCGGCGCGGCAACCACCTCTCCACAGGCTTCGTGGGCACCCCCCTGCTCGCCCCGGTCCTGACGCGCTTCGGGCGGGCGGACGTAGCCTACCGGCTTCTCATGCAGAAATCGTACCCCTCCTGGCTTTACCCGATCTCCCTGGGGGCCACCACGATGTGGGAGCGCTGGAACAGCCACACGCGGGAAAATGGCTTCGGCAGCGCCGGCATGAACTCCCTGAACCACTACGCCTACGGAGCAATCGGCGAGTGGCTTTACAACACCGTGGGGGGCATCGAGCTGGACCCGAATGAGCCGGGGTACAAGCACATCATCTTCCGCCCGCAGCCCGGCGGCGGACTGCGCTGGGCCCGCGCCTCGCTGCAAACGCGCTACGGCCGAGCCGCCTGCGCCTGGCATCTGAGCGGTTCGCGCGTGCTCCTCCAGATAGAAGTTCCCGCCAATACCCGCGCCACCCTCATCCTTCCCGGCCTCCCACCCCGCGCGGCAAGCGCCGGCAAACATCACTTCTCCGTCAGTCAATAACCCTCCGCGCCGTTCAAATCGCCAATCGCCGATCGCCAATCGAAAGGGGCGCGCAAGCGCTCCCGAGTAATCGCAAATCATCCGTTCTGCTTCTCCTCTTCCGGCCCCTTCGGCAAACAATCCAGCGGCTCGGGCGGTTCGATCTCCGGCGCGCTCGTGGCCCCGAGCTCTTTCATCCGGCGCGCGCTGGGAAGCAGGCGCGTGTTCAGCGAGGCGCTGGCGCGGTTGTAGCAATCCAGCGCGCGGTGAAGCGCACCGCCCAGGTCGGCATAGTACTTCGTCACCACCGCCAGCCGCTCGTACAGTTCCGCACCCGCGAGGCTGATCTTGCGCGCGTTCTCCTCCACCGAGGCCTGACGCCAGCCGTGCTCCACCGCCTTGAGCAGCGCCACCAGCGTGCTGGGGGTGGCGATGATGACGTTGGACTCCAGCCCCTCCTCGATCAGCAGCAAGTCGCGCTGAACCGCCGCGGTCAGGAAGGACTCGCCGGGGATGAACAGCACGATGAACTCCGGCGCCTTCTCAAACTGCTTCGTGTACTCCTTGGAGGCGAGCCGGTTCATGTGCGCGCGCACCTGCGCGGCGTGCTGAACCAGCCGCTTCTCGCGCTCCTCCTCGGTGTCCGCCGCGAGCGCGTCGAGGTAGGCGCTCAGCGAGACCTTGGAATCCACCACGACCTCCCGCCCCGCCGGGAGCCGCACGATCATATCCGGCCGCTGGCGTCCCTCCGGCGTGTTCACGGAGACCTGCTCGAAGAAATCGCAGTAGTTGATCATCCCCGCCAGCTCCGCCACGCGGCGCAGCGTCAGCTCCCCCCAGCGCCCGCGCACCTGCGGCTGGCGCAGCGCGTTCACCAGGTTCCCCGTCTCCTTGCGCAGCTTCTCCTGTCCCTCCGCCAGCGAGATCGTCTGCTGCCGCAATTCGTGGTAGCTCTGCCCGCGCTCCTTCTCCAGCGACTTGATCTGCTCCTCGTACCGGCGCAGCGATTCCCCCAGCGGGGCCATCACCTTCTCGATCGCCTCGCGGCGCTTTTCGAGATTACTCTCCTCCTGCGCCAGCACCGCCTCCAATTGCGCGCGCGCCAGCGCGGCGAAGGATTCGCTGTTCGCCTTGAGCGTCTCCCCGGCCATCGCGCGGAAACTTTCCTCCAGCCGCGTGCGCGCATCGGCCAGGAGCGCCAGCTTCTCCTGCGCCTCGCGGCGCGCTGCCGCCAGTTCCGCCTCCAGGCGCGCCTGCTGCGCCTCCGCCTGCCGGAGCGCCGCCGCCTCCGCGCTGTTCCCGCGCCGCAGCGCCAGCGCCGCCAAGTACCCGATCACTAACCCGATCACCAGCCCGATCGCACCGGCTAACCAAGTCACAGAACACCTCCTTAACGGGGGAGAACCACAGGCGCACACGGAAGGACACAGTACGTCAGCGGCAGTTACTTATCTCTCGTTCGTACAGTGTCTCTCTGTGTGAATCTGTGGTTTCCCTCTTTCTCCATTCTTTTCGATTTTGTACTGGACATCAGACATTCTACAATGTACCTTGCTGAATTTATACAGCCCCTCTGACATTCCCGGGGGGCGGGAAGAGGTTATGAATTCCGTCGCAAGATATATAATGTGCGCTGCGCTCCTGCTCACGACGCTTGGCGGCTGCTCCACGCAGCGTCAACTCGGCTCCTCCAAGCTCTTCAGCCGCGAGACCGTCATCGGCTTCTACGCGCTCGCCCCGGGCGAAACATCCCCCGGCCCGCTCTACCAACGGGTGATGACCTTCTCCCCGACGGTGGTCTTCATCGCCGACGCCTCGGACAAAGAGTGCGTCTGGAGCTCGCGGACTCTGTCGGCGGAAGCCCCCGGCGCGATCCCCCCGCCCAGCGGCGTCAGCGGCATGGACGTCGGCGTCGTGCACGTCAGCCAGATCGTCGACCTCCAGCGGTTCGTCTCCGACCCGGAATTCCGCAAACGCAACCTGGCCGACGCCGCGGCATCGCTGCGCCCATGGAAAGTCGCGCTGCTGCCCGAGCCGGTCCTGGCGGCGCGCGTCAGCGACGGCTTCGACGACCTCGCGCGCTCCCTGGAGCAGCATGGCGTGGTTCTCGCGCTCTCGCCGGGCCAGGGCTACCTGCGCAGCCGGCCGGTCGGCTCCATTGGGGAGACCGCTGTGCGCTACCTCGCGCTTCCCACCGACCCCGCCGCCGCGCCGGTCGACACGCTCTGGCTGAACCCCGCGCCGCGCGGAGGACGCTACGCCATTCTCCGCGCCGAATCCGACCGCATGAGCTGGAGCCTGTATGACGGCGAGGGGAAGCTTCTCGACCTCGTCACCATCCGCACCTCCTCCCGCAGCGAGGGAGCCTCCAACTTCCTCCTGACCAGCGAGGCCACGGCGCTGATGAAATATGGAAATGAAGAGGAACCCGCGCAGCCATGAAAACCATCTCCAAGAAAAGCGCAACGAAAAGCATCTGCTCCGAGCCGCACGACCGTCCCAGTTGGGATGAATATTTCTCGCGCATCACGCGCGAGGTCGCCCGGCGCTCCACCTGTTTGCGCCGCCAGGTGGGCGGCATCCTCGTGCTCGACAAGCGCATTCTGGCCACCGGCTACAACGGCGCCCCGCGCGGCGTGCGACACTGCGGCGAAGTCGGCTGCCTGCGCGCCCAGCAGAACGTCCCCTCCGGCACGCGGCACGAACTCTGCCGCGGACTCCACGCGGAGATGAACGTGCTGATCCAGGCGGCCAACCACGGCATACGCGTCCAGGACGCGACGCTCTACTCCACGCTCTTCCCCTGCTCACTCTGCGCCAAGATGCTCATCAACGGCGGCATCCGGCGCATCGTCGCCCAGAGCGATTACGCCGATCCGCTGGCCAAGGAGCTTTTCGGCGAGGCGAAAGTCAAAGTGGACCTTTTCGACTTCGAGCGGCACAAAACGCGCTCTTTTCCCCTCGGGCCGCGCGGAAATAAAAAGAGTGCTTCCGTATCCGGAAAAGCTCGTATTTAGAGGAAAAATGACCTATATCGGGAAACGCCGCATAAACATTGGGCTAACCTGATCTTAAAAATACTTGACAACTACATATAGTGCAGCTAAGATTGGCTCCCGCCTATATGTTGTGTATTGCAGGGCGTACTCGGGGCGTAAAAAGCAGTAAAATGGGCCTCTTTGCTGCATTTCTAATGAGGCGTTCCCATGCGTTGTCCGTATTGCCGTGAGGATCGTGATAAAGTGGTGGACTCCCGCTCGTCAGGGGAGGGCGCTACAATACGGCGTCGCAGGGAGTGCTTGGCGTGTGGAAGAAGATTCACGACGTACGAAAAGGTTGAGACGCTGCCGATCCGCGTGGTAAAAAAGGATGGACGGCGCGTCGAGTTCGACCGCATGAAGATTTTCAACGGCATTCTGAAAGCGTGCGAGAAGCGCCCCGTCTCGACCGACCTGATCGAGCAAACGGTGGCCGACATCGAGAATGAAATTTACTCGCACTACGACAAGGAAGTGACGACGCGCCAGGTCGGGCAGTTGGTGATGAAGAAGTTGCGCGAAGTCGACAAGGTGGCGTTCGTTCGTTTCGCCTCGGTGTACCGCGAATTCAAGGACGTGGCGGATTTCGTCGACGAAGTAAAGCCGATGTTGGACCGGCAATAGCCCGGTGTCATATATATTGAGACGATCATCATAACGAAGGAGTCATTCATGGGCGTCAGCATCATCAAGCAAGTGCGCAAGCGTTCAGGGCAGCCCGTACAATTTGACCAGCAGAAAATCGCCGACGCCATCTTCAAGGCGGCGCAGGCTGTCGGCGGCGAAGACCGCCAGCTCGCCGAGGAGATTGCGGACGTCGTCGTCCTCTTCCTCGAAAAGCAGTACGGCCCCAACGGCATCCCCACCATCGAAGAAATTCAGGACATGGTGGAGAAGGTGCTCATCGAGACCGGCCACGCGAAAACCGCCAAGGCGTACATCCTCTACCGCGAGCGCCGCGCCCGCGTGCGCGAGACGATGAAAGTCCGCAAGCAGGTGGCCGAGAAGAACAACACCACCGACATCTCCCTGCTGGTGGACCCCGCCACGCGCGACGAACTCCAGCCCTGGAACAAGCAGCTCATCGCCCTCGCCCTGGAGAAGGAAGCCGACCTGCCCGCGCAGCTTTCCGCCGAGGTCGCCTCCGCCGTCGAGCGCCGCGTCATCGCCAGCGGCATGAAGCGCATCAGCACCAGCCTCATCCGCGAACTGGTCGACAACGAACTCTTCGAGCGCGGCCTGCGCGCCCACCTCGAAAAGCAGGTCACCATCGGCATGCCCGTCTACGACCTCGAAGAGGTCATCTTCTCCAAGAGCAACGAGAACTCCAACATCGCATCGAACAACCCCGAGGCGATCAACCTCGCCATCGCCGAGACCACCCTCAAGCAGTACGCGCTGCGCAAAATCTTCAGCAAGGACGTCGCCGAAGCGCACCTGCAGGGTATGGTCCACCTGCACGACCTGGGCTACCCCACGCGCGTCTACTGCTCGAGCCACTCCCTCGAATACCTCAAGAAATACGGGCTCACCCTTCAGAACCTCGACACCCACTCCGCCCCGGCGCAGCACGCGCGCACGCTCACCGGCCACTTGAACACCTTCCTGGCCTCCATGCAGGCGTACTACGCCGGCGCGCTCGGGGTCGGCTACATCAACATCCTCTACGCCCCGTACGTCGAAGGAATGTCCGACAAGGAAATGCGCCAGGAAGCGCAGCACCTCATCTTCAGCGGATCGCAGAGCGCGTTCAGCCGCGGCGGTCAGACGCTCTTCCTCGACTTCAACGTGCACACCGGCGTCCCCCGCTACATGCAGAACGTCGCCGCCATCGGCCCCGGCGGCAAGGAAACCGGCCGCACCTACGGCGACTACGCCGAGACCGCCATGAAGTTCACCCGCGCCATGCTCGACGTCTGGCGCAAGGGAGACAGCAACGGCCACATCTTCGCCTTCCCGAAGTGCGACCTGCACGTCAACGCGGAAACCTTCAGCGACCCCGCGCAGTACGAACTCCTCAAATACGCCTGCCAGATCGCCGCGGAGAACGGCAGCCCCTACTTCGTCTTCGACCGCGACGAAGTCACCCTTTCCGCCTGCTGCCGCCTGCGCACCACCATCGAAGACAACTACATGCTCAAGCACCTCGAGAGCATGCGCTTCTGCGGATTCCAGAACATCACCATCAACCTCCCGCAGTGCGCCTACCGCGCCGGCGCGGGAAACATCGAAGGGCTGTACAAGGAAATCGACCGCGCCATGGAGATCGCCTTCAAGGCGCACTACCAGAAAAAGGAATTCATCGCGCGCCTCATGAGCGCCCCGCACCTCCCGCTCTGGCAGCTGGGCAAGGCCGCCGCCGACGGCCGCCCGTACGTCGACCTGGACAAGTGCACCTTCATCCTCGGCCTCATCGGCCTGAACGAATGCCTCCAGTACCTCACCGGCCACGAACTGCACGAGAGCGAGGAGATCTACAAGCTCGGCCTCAAGATCGTCGCCGCCATGCACTTCCGCTGCAAGGAAGAGACCAAGAAGAGCGGCCTGAAATTCGCCCTCGAAGAGTCCCCGGCCGAAAGCGCCGCGCGCCGCATGGCCAAGATCGACCTGCGCCGCTTCCCGCAGGCCGAGAAGATCGTCAAGGGGAACATCCAGCAGGATGAAATCTACTACACCAACTCCATCCACCTGCGCGCCGACGCCCCCGTGGACATCGTCGACCGCATCCGCCTCCAGAGCAAGTTCCACCCGCTCATCGAGTCCGGCGCCATCATCCACGCCTTCATCGGCGAAGAGCGACCCGCGACCGCCAGCGTCCTGGCGCTCGTCCAGAAGACCTTCCAGAACACCCAGGCCGCGCAGCTGACCATCTCGCCGGAATTCACCATCTGCAACGCCTGCAACCGCGTCAGCCAGAAACTCACCGAGCACTGCGACTTCTGCAACTCCACCAACGTCTACGGAGTCACCCGCATCGTCGGGTACTTCAGCCGCATCAACAACTGGAACAAGAGCAAGCTCGGCGAACTCAAGGACCGCCATCGCGGCAACTACAGCGTCGCGCGCGCCGTGGCCGAGCAGAAGGCGGTTGTCTGAGGAATGCGCCGCCGGCCTCGCACACAGGCGCAGCCCATGTAGCGCGGGCTTCAGCCCGCGACTCGTCGCACGCTTGCCGTCTGTGTAGCGCGGGCTTTAGCCCGCGAGCCATCGTAGGGGCAAGGCATGCCTTGCCCCAGCCGCACGGAACAGTCGAACCGGAATGAAATTGTGGCCGCGTCTCAGCGGCTTGACAGATAGAACGGACTTAACAGGAGCCTGACATGGCGACAAAAATTCGCCTCTTCGGAAAGAACGGTTGCGCCAAGTGCAAGACCACCAAGAACAAGCTCAACCACTTCCTCTCGGAGTGGAAACTCCAGGAAGTTGAGATGCAGTTCCACGACCTCGATACTGTCGACGGTCTCGCCGAGGGCGCCTTCTATGACGTCGGCAACGCCATTCCCGTCGTCCTGGTCGAGAAAGATGGACGCCAGGCCGCCCGCTGGGACGGCGAAGTCCCCAACTCGCAGGCCGTCCGGATGGTCCTCTAGGGAGACTCCGTGCTGCCGCCCATTAGAGGGTTCATCGAGAACACCCTGATCGACTGGGAGGGGAAGATTGCAGCCGAGGTGTTCCTCCCCGGCTGCAACTTCCGTTGCGGCGTCTGCCATGCGCGCTACCTGCTCGAATCCTCCCCGAACGACGAGAGCATCCCGCTGGACGCCGTGCGCAGCGCCCTGCGCCGCCGCAAGGGATGGATCGACGGCATCGTCATCAGCGGCGGCGAACCCACCCTGCAACCCGAACTGGCCGACCTCATCCGCCTCTTCCGCCAGGACGGACTGCTGGTCAAACTCGACACCAACGGCAGCCGCCCCGAAGTAATCGAGCGGCTCATAGCGGAGAAATTGCTGGACTACGTCGCGATGGACGTCAAGGGGCCGCTCGGCCAGCGCTACAGCGAAATCGCCGGCGTCGAAGTGGACATCGACTCCATCCGCCACAGCATCGAACTGCTCATCAGCAGCGACATCGCGTATGAATTCCGCACCACCCTCTGCCCCGCGCAACTCGACCCCGACGCCGTCGAAGCCACCGCCCTGGGCATCCGCGGCGCCGCCCTCTACTACCTCCAGGGATTCCGCCCCCTCAACTGCCTCAATTCGGAATTGAATTCCGTCGCGCCCTACAACCCCGACCAACTGCGCGACCTCTGCCGCCGCTGCTCCAAATACATCCGCCAATGCGCCGTCCGAGGGGATGAGGCGAGTACGATAGGGGCGAGTGCGGCGAAGTAGTCCCGTTGCGAAACGACCTCGCAGCCTCCTTGACTCTTTCCCCCATTCTCGCGATACTGGGGCACCGTCCGGTCAGCGAAAGAACGCTCGGACAAACAGGTATCCGGCGGAGCGGCAAGAGAGGGCGCCGATGGAACCTTCGATCGTCCAATGCAGCAACTGCGCAGCGCGGCTTCGTCTGCCGGCGACCATGGCGGGCAAGCGTTTCAAGTGCCCGAAATGCGGAACCGTGAACGTCGCGCGGCCGCAGGAAACTCCTGTGATCGCCCCCTCCGCCGCCCCCAAGCCCGCCCCCGTCAAGGCCGCGCCTTCCGTCGCGGCGGGAGCCGTCTCTGCGACGCCGAAGCCCCCGCCGGCCGTTTCAGCGCCGTTGCGCCCGGCCGCAGCCTCGCCTTCTCCCGTCATACCGCCCAAGCCGAAAACCGCCTCCGCCGCAACCGGCGACCTTGTGGAGTTGCAGGGGGCCATGGCGCTGGCGAACAAATCCTCGACGCAGTGGCTCCGTTGGCTCTTCCTGCTGGCGATCATCCCCCTGGCGTTCTCCGTCTTCGCTCCCAAGCCCAAGGCGATTGACCCCAAACAAGTCGCGCCCGCGTTTCAGCAGCGGCTCAAAGAACGACTCGCGGCCCGACCGGATATGCAGCAGCGGGTGACGCAGCTTGAGAAAGAAGGACTCTCTGTCAACCTGTTGATTGCCTGGGCCGATCTATTCAGCGACACGGAATTGAAGGCTCATCTTGAGGAACTGAACGATCAGATTACCGCCCTGAGCAAACAGCACAGCGTCTCCGTGGACAAGGACAGCGTGACGCAGCTCCTGGAAGAAATCAAGGCTTCGTTCATGCTGAAGCATTGCGGACTCCAGCCCCCTCCTTTCCTTCCCAAGAAGACCTGGGGCCACTGGGGGCTGGCGGGCCTTGCGGCGATTCTGTTCCTCTCCTATTTCTGCTTCGCCTACCCGCGCGGCAACGCCAAGGTGGGGCATCTGCTCGGCGTGGGCTTCTTCACGGGTACCATCGGCATCGTGATGCTGCTCGCCGTACAATGGCTCGCCGGACTCGCGACGGCACTCCGCATGCGCGGGGGCGGAATCATCATGCTCATCTGGCTGATTCTCGTTGCCCTGGCCTTCTCCTATGCGGCGGCGGATGATCCCTCCAACGGATTCTTCCTGAGCTTCCTGGGATTCACGTTCGGCGTCGGACTGATCGAGGAACTGTGCAAGCTCCTGCCGCTTATCTGGGTTTATCGCAACAAGGGGGAGTTGGACTGGCGAGGCGCCTGCGTCTACGGACTGGCCAGCGGCGCAGGCTTCGGGATTTCGGAAGGAATCATGTACTCCGCGCGCTACTACAACGGCGAGAGCCAACTGGGGATGTACGTCGTGCGGTTCGTCTCCTGCGCGGCGATGCACGCGGCGTGGGCAGGCGCGGCGTGTATTCTGCTTCAGAGGCGTCGCGACCAGCTTCAGGGCGAGTTGGCCTGGATGGACTGGGTTCGCGCTCTTGCTCCGGTCCTCGCGGTGCCCATGGTCCTGCACGGTCTCTACGATACGCTCCTGAAGACGGACATGGCCGCCTGGGCGCTGGCGACGGGGGTGGTGAGCTACGCCTTCTTCATCTGGCTGCAGGAGCGTGAAGCGCGCGAGCAGACCACGACTGCCCTCAATCTAATGGCAATGGCCCGCAAAAACGCATCCCGACCCACCGCAACGTGGTAAGGGGCCCGGAACACTTTCACGCTATTCGCAGGGACGTCCGTTGCCGTTGCCCTCATCCTTCCGTTCTCCGCGTCTCCGCGGTGAGCGCTGTTGTCGTTACCCCGTCCGCTTCGCCCACCGCAGCTTGGCCGACGCCGCGCGCGGGTTGGCGTTGAGTTCCCGCGAGCCCGGACGGATGGGCGCGTCGCTCGCCTCGGAGAAGAGCCCCGCGCGCAGCGCGTCGCGGAAATTGCTCTTCACCAGCCGGTCCTCCCCATTGTGAAAACTGATAATGGCCATGCGTCCGCCGGGACGCAGGCAATAGGGGGCCGCGCGAAGGAACTGATTCAACGCCCCCAACTCGTCATTCACCAGCATCCGCAGCGCCTGGAAAGTCAGCGCGGCGGGGTGCGTCTCGCCGCGTTTCGCCCTCTCGCGCCACTCCAGACGCGTAATCCCCTTCACAGCCAGCACCATCTCCGCCAACTCCACCGTCCGCGCGATGGGCCGCGCCGCGCGCTCCGCCGCGATCCGCTGCGCAATCCCCTCCGCGTCCGGCTCCTCCCCCAGGTCGCTCAGCGCAGCGCAGAGCTCCTCCGCCGACAACGTCCGCAGCAGATCGGCTGCGCTCTGGGTAATGCGGTCATCCATCCGCATATCCAGCGGGCCGTCCTGGCGATAGCTGAAGCCGCGCGCCGGGTCGTCGATCTGCATGCTGGAGACGCCGAGGTCGGCCAGGATCGCATCGTACCCCTCGATCCCCAGTTCCCGCATCGGACGGGCGATCCCGGCGAAGTTGCTGCGAAAGACATGGAGGCGCGCCCCGGACTGCGCCGCGAGCGCCTCCAGCCGCGCGCGCGTGCGCTCCAGCGTCGCCGCATCCACATCGAAGCCGACCAGCCTGCCCCCCGGCGCGATCCGCCGGAGCAGTTCGGAAGCGTGCCCGCCATACCCCAGCGTGCAATCCGCCACCGTCTGGCCCGGCCGAAGGTCGAGCGCCGCCATCACCTCCGCCGCCAGCACCGGCAAATGCGTCCCCGCGGGGGTGCGACCGCGCGCGCGCAGACGCTCCTGCACCTCCGGGTGCGCCTCCGGGTCCTGCTCCTTGTACCGCTCCTCGAAACGGCGCGGGTGCGTTCCCCGGTAACGGGGCCGCCGCTTGTGTTCGCCGGGGTTCTGATCGGGCATTTCCGCCTCAAGTTAAGAGAGTGCGTCAGGCCAGGGAACGCCAGGGCGCAGCATGCTGCGCCCCTACCCGGGATACGCCGAGTCCCATTCTACCCGCCCGGTGCTAGGAGGGAAACCGGGACCTTTGGACTGCGCCGCCCCTGGCGGCGCTTTGCCTCGCGCGAGGAATGGCAGCACAGGCGGGCTGCCCCCTCCTCCGCGCATGCCCTCCCGCCAAGCCAAAGCGGCGTCGATGCCGCCGCACTCCAAGGCGCGCGCCCCGGTCAGACTTGACAATTTCCGTACAAACCTTATCCTAGAGCGCTCAATCAGGCGATTTAGAACGCAACCGAGACCGAGGGAAAGCAACGTCATGGCACAGATTCTGCCGTTTCAGGGGTACCGTTTCCGCGCCGACGCCGCTGGCGACGTGGCGCGCCTCATCGCCCCGCCGTACGACGTCATCGACCCGGCGCTGCGCGACACGCTTTGGCGCCTCTCCCCGTACAACATTTCCCGCGTCACCCGGGCCGACCGCGACGAGAAAGCGCCGAACCCCTACGACGCCGCCGGCAAACTCTGGGCCGAATGGCTCAGCAAGGGCATCCTGGCGAAGGATGCGCAGCCCGCGCTCTACGTCTATGAGCAGCGCTTCGAAGTCCGCGGCCAGCGCCTGAACCGCACCGCACTGATCGCGCGCGTCCGCCTCAAGCCGCACGGCGAAGGGGTGCTGCCGCACGAGAACACCCTCAGCGGCCCCCGCGCCGACCGCCTGCTGCTCATGCGCGCCACCGAAACGCAGTTCGGCCAGGTGTTCGGACTTTACCAGGACCCCGCCGCCGAGGTGGACACGCTCCTGGAGACCGTCAAGCGCCGCCCCCCCACCACGCAGGCGGCGGACCGGCAGGACCTCCTCCACCGCCTCTGGGCCGTCACCGACGAACCGACCATCGCGCGCCTCACGCAGCTCATGGAGAGCAAGGACATCCTCATCGCCGACGGCCACCACCGATACGAAACCTCCCTGGCCTACATGGCCGAGCACCCGGAGAACGAAGCGGCCAAGTGGCGCATGATGGCGCTGGTCAACACCGGCAACCCGGGGCTTGTGATCCTCCCCATCCACCGCGGCATCAAGAACATCCCCGGCTTCAAGCCGCAGGAGTTCCTGGCGAAACTGCGCAAGCAGTTCGACATCAAGACCTACCCGGGCGACACCGCCGCCTCGCGCGACGCCGCCCTGCAGGAGATCCGCGAGCAGCAGGCCGCCGGGCGCAATGCCTACGTCCTCCAGTTGAACGACGGCTATCAGCGCGCCATCATCCTGCGCGACCCCAAGGCGATGGAGATCGTGCAAGGGCACTCCGACGCCTGGCGACGCCTCGACGTCGCCGTCCTGCACCACCTAATCCTCGAACCCCTGCTGGGGATCACCGCCGAACGCCTGGCCGCCGAGTCCAACGTCGAGTACATCCACGACTTCCCGCACTCGATCGAAGAGGCCGCCGCGCGCGTGCGCTCCGGCGCCAGCCAGGCGCTCTTCCTGCTCAACGCCACCCGCGCCGATGAAGTGCAGGCCGTCGCGCGCAATCGCGAAAAAATGCCGCAGAAGAGCACCTTCTTCTATCCCAAAGTGTACACCGGCATGGTAGTCTATCGGATGAAGGATTAGCGCATTATGGGATGAGGCCACTTCCTCATGTCGGGCCCGCCAAATGACGAATGACGAAGCCCGAATGACGAAGGAAACGCCAAAGCGCTGAAATGCGCGGCAGCATGAGACATGGCGCGAGAATCGGTTGATAGGGACATTCGGTCATTTGGGCATTCATTCGTCATTCGGGCTTCGTCATTCGTCATTGCCGCATCTTTTTGAAAAATGGAGGAAGTCATGAAGCTGTTCATCCCCGGTCCGATCTGGTGCCGCGACGAAGTCCTCAAGGAAATGGCCAAGCAGCCCCTCGGCCACCGCAGCAAGCACTTCACCACGCTTTACCTGGGCGTGCTGGAGAAGCTCAAGAAGGCGCTCAACACTCAGTGCGACGTCCACGTGTCCACCAGCAGCGGCTCGGGCGTATGGGAACTGGCCGTGCGCAACTGCGCGCGCAAGCGCGTCCTCTCCTGCGAATGCGGCGCCTTCAGCAACAAATGGGGGGATGTCGCCGAGCTCAACGGCCGCGAAGTGGTGCGCATCAAGGTCGAGCCGGGCAAAGCCGTCAAGGCCGACATGGTCGCCGACGCGCTCAAGAAGAACCAGGTGGACGCCGTCCTCTATTGCCACAACGAGACCAGCACGGGCGTCACCAATCCCATCGCCGCCGTCGCCGAGGTCATGCGCGACTACCCGGACGTCCTCTTCCTGGTGGACGCCGTCAGCAGCCTCACCGGCATCGAATTGGACGTGGACAAGCTGGGGATCGACATCGCCCTGGCCAGCGTGCAGAAGGCGTTCGGCATCCCGCCGGGTGCGGCGGTCTTCACCGCCTCCCCCCGCGCCTACGCCCGCGCCAAGGAGATCAAGGACCGCGGCTACTATTTCGACCTGCTCGCCTTCAAGTCCAACGCCGAGAAAGGGCAGACCCTCGTCACCCCCTGCGAGCCGCACATCTACGCGCTCAACTACCAGCTCGACGCCATGCTCGCCGAGGGAATGGCCAACCGCTACAGCCGGCACAAGCAGATGGCCGAAGTCGTCCGCGACTGGGCGCGCAAGAACTACGCCCTCTTCCCCGAGAAGGGGTTCGAGTCCAACACCCTCACCTGCGCGACCAACACCCGCAACACCGACATCAGCGCGCTGAACAAGGAACTGCTCGCCAAGCACGACTGCGTCATCAGCGACGGCTACGGCGAGCTCAAGGGGAAGACCTTCCGCATCGCCCACATGGGAGACATGCAGGTCAGCGACATGCGGCAACTGCTCCAGTGGATCGACGAGATCGTGGGGCTCTGAGGGAACGCGTTTTCACCGCAGAGACACAGAGGACGCGGAGAACGGAATCAAAAAGCCTTGCGAAGGTTCGTCTGACCTTCGCAAGGCTTTCTCGTTGGTGGAGCATCAAATGCCATGGAAACCCATGGGCACGCGCCAGCGCGAATCAATCCGTCATTGCGAGGACGGTGCGGAGAAAACCTCCTTTGCCGAATCGGCGTCGCCGCGCCGGACGTGGCAATCTTCCGCTTTCCACCCCCCCCCGAGCCGGAGGGGCCCGCGGGGAGAGGGTGAGAAATGCGAAGCATTGACTGATTGGGAGCCCCACGGACGCGCGCCAGCGCGAATCAATCCGTCATTGCGAGGACGGCGCGGAGAGAACCTCCTTTGCCAAATCGGCGTCGCCGCGCCGGACGTGGCAATCTTCCGCTTTCCACACCCCCGAGCCGAAGGGGCCCGCGGGGACGGGCGAGAAATAAGGAAGATCGCCGCGGTCGCGCCGGGAACCGTTTGCGCGAAAACATGGTTCTTGGCGGCGCTCCCCCCTCGACAAGCTCGGGGCCGTGAGCCACGTCGAACGGCTCGCGATGACAGTCAATTGGTCGCTGCCGCGCGCCATGACGCCCCACCTGAACAAGCCTGCGCATCTTCCAAGAAGACGCATTTCGTCCGGTTCCTTCGTCATTCGGCATTAGGGCTTCGTCATTAGCGCGTCCTCATTTCCTTGCGCTCCGCGTTGCGGTTGTGCTAATGTCACATTCAAATAACCATGCTATCCCATGACTCCCGCGGCTGTTGCGTTCGGTTCCTGAGGGAGGACACCCGCTGCGCGGGCGCCCGGTGGCTGCGCTGCGCCCTCAGCCCGTTCGGCCTCGCGTACGGCGCGGCCATGCGGCTCCGGCGCGCGGCGTATCGCAAAGGGATTCTTCCCAGCCGCGACCTGGCCGTGCCCGTCATCAGCGTCGGCAACCTCAGCGCGGGCGGCACCGGCAAGACCCCGATGGTCGAGTGGGTCGTCCGCCGCCTCGCGCAGATGGGGCGGCATCCCGCCATCCTCAGCCGCGGCTACGGCGCGCACGAGCGGGCGCAGGGCCGCCCCAGGAATGACGAGGCGCTGCTTTTCGAGCGCCGGCTCCCCGGCATTCCCCACTACGCCGATCCGAACCGCGTCGCCTCGGCGAGTCGCGCCCTCGCCGAAGGAGCGGACTGCCTCGTCCTCGATGACGGATTCCAGCACCTGCGCGCCCGCCGGAACCTCGACCTCGTGCTTGTGGATGCGCTGAAGCCATTGCTCGGACGCCGCATCATACCCGCCGGCGACCTGCGCGAGCCGCTTTCCGCCCTGCGCCGGGCGGATGCCATCATCCTCACTCGCACGGATTTGCTGGACGCCGCCACGCTCGCCGAGCGCCGCGCCGAAATCGCGGCGCTGGCCCCCAATATTCCCATTATCACAGCGGCGCACCGCGCGACCACGCTCTTGGAGTTGCGCGCCGAGGAAGCCGCTCATGGTTCTAAGGGCGCAGCATGCTGCGCCCCTACAGTCGGGGACAAGACGTGTGGCGGCGCGCTCAAGCACGCCGATTCCCTCAACGCCCTCGCCGGCAAGCGCGTGATGCTCTTCTGCGGCATCGGCAACCCGCAGGGATTTCTGGAAACCGTTCGGCGGCTCAAGGCGGAGGTGGTCGCGTCGCAATCCCTACCGGACCATTTCCACTACAGCGCGCCCGACCTGGACCGGCTCGCGGCGCTCCTGGAGAACTCCGGCGCCGAGTGGGCGGTGACGACCGAGAAGGACGCCGTCAAGCTGGTGGCGTTCATGAAGGCAGGGCTTTTGAAGTGTGGAACAGCCGCCCTCGGCTGTTCACGCACAGGCGAGGGCGGCTGTGCCACATCATCTTCCGATCAACCGAGGCCGAGTGCAGCACCCGGCCAGGGCTCCTTCAACGACCCCGCACCATCCCTCTCCCCCCGCGCCGCCGCCCTGCTCAATCGAACCAGATTCCTCCGCGTCGAAATGGCCATACTCTCCGGCGAGGAGACGCTGGACGCCATGCTGAAAGGGGCAGTCGCGTGAGGAAACGCCGCCCACATCCGGAATATCTTCCCGAATACCTGGCCACCAAAGCGTTCCTCTTCCTGGCTCAGGCGCTGCCGCTTCCGGCGGCGCTGCGGCTGGGGGAGTGGGGCGGACGGCAGGTGATGCGCTGGACCCCCGGCCAGGTGAGGACCGCCACGGAGAACCTCATGGCCGCCTTCCCCGAAATGACTCCCGCGCAGGCCGCGCAGATGACCCGGCGCGTCTACGAGCATTTCGGCCGCTCCCTCGTCGAAGTCGCCATGGCGCATCGGATGATCCGGCCCTCCACCGTCGCGCGCCACGTCACCATCCGCGACGACCGTCCCCTGCGTGAGGTCATCGCCGCCGGCAAGGGGGCCATCTGCGTCACCGCGCACCTGGGGGTCTGGGAGATCCTCGGCATGGTCTTGAGGCAATACGGGGTGGACCCCATCAGCGTCTACCGCCCGGTGCACAACCCGCTGATGGACGGCGAACTGCGCCGCCGCCGCGTCCTGCTGGGCCAGCGCATCATTCCGCGCGTCGGCGCATTCCCGACCCTCTTGCGCACCCTCCGGGCGAACGGCTATATTGCGCTGGTGGTGGATCAATACGCCAAGGGGGACGGCGTCTGGGTGCCGTTCTTTGGACGGCCCGCCAGCACCACCCCCGCGCCGGCGCTGCTGGCGCTGCGCACCGGCGCGCCGATCCTCATGGGCGGCGCCTGCCGGGTCGAAGGGACGTACCGATTCGAGATGTTCCTGGATGAGCCGCTCTACGTCATCCCCGGCTCCGACCGCGACGAGGACGTGCGCCGCGTGACCGAGGAGATTTCGCGCCGGCTGGAAAAGTTCATCTGCAATTGCCCGGAGCAATGGCTCTGGATGCATCGCCGCTGGCGCGTACCGAATGTGAAAGCGGCGACGGGCCGTATGTAGGGATGGGCTAAAGCCCGTCCAAATTGCGCCGTCTAAAGCCCGTTCAGGCGCGTGTAGCGCGGACTATCAAGTCCGCGGTCGTTGTACGACCGGCGCGGGATGCTGCGCCCTGAAAACGGAAAGAACGCACAATATCGCGGGTTTGATAACCCGCGCTACATGGTTGTGTGGCGCGGACTATCCCCTCGGCGCGCTCGGGGCCGCAGGCTAAAGCCCGTGCCGACGCGTGTAGCGCGGACTATCAAGTCCGCGGTCGTCGTACGACCGGCGCGGCATGCCCGAAAGCCGTTGTAGGGGCAAGGCATGCCTTGCCCCTGCGGAAAAGCGCGGCGTCCCCATGGGAACGCCGTCGGTTTGGTTAAGGAGCGACAAATGCCGGACCACCTGGCACAACTGATCGAGAAGGCAGGCAACCCGAGCATTCTGGTCATCGGCGATGTGATGCTCGACCGCTACGTCTGGGGTCAGGCCAGCCGCATCTCCGCCGAAGGGCCGATCCCGATCCTCGACGTCACCTCCGAGGAAGAGCGTCCCGGCGGCGCGGGGAACGTCGCCTGCGCCCTGGCGCACCTCGACGCCAAGCCCACGCTCTGCGGCGTGGTCGGCGCGGAGGACCGCGAGGGAGAGTCGCTCGTCAAATCCATGCGCGCGCTCGGCCTGTCCGAAGAGGGAATCCTGCGCGTCCCGGGCCGCCCCACCTCCGTCAAGACCCGCTACATCGGTTACGTCCAGAGCGCGCACCGCGCCATCCAGCACATGCTGCGGGTGGACCGCGAGACGCGCACGCCGATTGCGCGCGACGTGGAAAACGTCCTCCTGGATCGCATCCGCGCGCTCATGCCGCGCCAGAGGGCCGTCGTCCTGTCCGACTACGACAAGGGGTTGCTCACCGAGCGCATCCTCTCTGAGACCATCGCCCTGGCGCGCAAGCAGGGGATCCCCGTCATCACCGATCCCAAGGTCGGGCGGCCGTATTCGGTCTATCGCGGCAGCACCGTCATCACCCCGAACCGCTACGAGACGCAACTGGCCACCGGCATCGCCCCGAGCGACCCCGAGAAGGCGCGCGAGGCAGCCGCGAAGCTGATCGCCATGGCCGACCTGCGCTTTGCGCTCATCACGCTGGACCGCGACGGGATGTATCTTCTCAGCCGCGACGAGCCGGGGCTGGCCATCCCCACCCGCCCGAAGGAAGTGTACGACGTCACCGGCGCGGGCGACATGGTCGTCAGCGTCATGGCGCTGCTGCTGGCCGGCGGCGCGCCGGCGCGCGACGCCGCGGTGCTGGCCAACGTCGCCGCGGGGATCGAAGTCACCAAGATCGGCGCGGCACCCGTCTCGCGCGCAGAAATCCTCGGCGACCTCCTCGCCGGCGCCGGGGTCAACCGCAAGCTCAAGAGCCTCGCCGATGCCGCCGAACTCGCCCGCGAAACCCAGCGCCGCAACGGCAAGGTGGTCTGGACCAACGGCTGCTTCGACATCTTCCACATCGGCCATTACGAGTACCTGCGCTCCGCGCGCGCGCAGGGGGACATGCTCATCGTCGGCCTCAACAGCGACGCCTCCGTCCGCCGCCTCAAAGGCCCCAGCCGCCCCATCACCGGCGAAGTCGAGCGCGCCCGCCTCCTCGCCGCGCTCGAAGTGGTCGACTGCATCGTGGTGTATGACGACGACACCCCCGTCAACGCGCTGAAAGCGATCCGCCCCGACGTCCTCGTCAAGGGGGGCGACTACCACAACGAGCAGGAGGTCGTCGGCTGGGATATCGTCAAAGCCTACGGCGGACGCGTCTTCCTCGCCCCGTTCGTCGAAGGAGCATCAACCACGAACATCGTCAAGCGTGTATTGGAGTTGTATGGCGGGAAGAGCTAGGACGGACGATTTGCGATTACTGATTACTGACTTGCGATTTGGACGGCCTTCTGCGAAAGGGGCTTGAGTGTCGCGTCAGCGTCATTCATAATTCAGTATTCAGTACTCAGTAATCGTCGTTAGTCCTCCGTGGTGAAGAGTCCGTGAATTGAAAGGAACGACCTTTGAGCACCAAGGACGAAATTGAGCAGCGCCTGCATGAAAGCATCGAGACCAAGCTGGCCTTCATCGCCGCCGGCGGCCCGGCGGTGCTGGAGAAAATGGCGCGCGCCTGCCACAAGGCGCTGCAGCAGGGGCATCGCATCTACCTCTGCGGCAACGGGGGCTCCGCCGCCGACTGCCAGCACATCGCGGGGGAGTTCGTCGGCCGCTTCATGAAGGAGCGCGCCGCGCTTCCCGCCGTCGCCCTGACCACCGACAGCTCCGTGCTCACCTGCATCGCCAACGACTACTCCTACGAGCGCGTCTTCGAGCGGCAGGTGGAGGGGCTCGTGCGTCCCGGCGACGTGCTGATCGCCTTCAGCACCAGCGGCAATTCCCTGAACGTCAACCACGCCGTCGAGGCGGCCAAACGCATAGGCGCCGTCACTCTCGGCTTCAGCGGGCGCGACGGCGGACGCCTCAAAACGCTGGCCGACCTCTGCCTGGTCGCCCCCGCGGAACCTTCCGCGCGCATCCAGGAATTGCACATCACCGCCGGCCACATCCTTTGCGAACTCGTGGAGAAGTGGACCTTTGCCTGAGCCAGGTCGCAACAAACACCGCGCGCCCAGGCTCAAACGCAAGGGCGCAGCATGCTGCGCCCCTACAACAAGGGCGCGCGCTGAGCGAAAGTCTCCGGGCAAGGCATGCCTTGCCCCTACAACGACGGCGCGCGCGGGGCGAGAGCCCCTGGGCAAGGCCGTCTTCCTCGACCGCGATGGCACGATGATCGTGGATACCGAGTTCTCCGTGGACCCCGCGCGCCTCAAGCCGCTCCCCGGCGCTCTGCAGGGACTGCGCCTGCTCCAGAAGGCGGGCTACCGCATTATCGTCATCACCAACCAGTCCGGCGTCGCGCGCGGCAAGTTCGATGAGGCGTCGCTGCGCGCCTTCCATGACTGCATGGTGAGCTGGTTTGGCGCGCGCGGCATCATGCTGACGGCGGTGTACTATTGCCCGCATTACGCGGCGGGGACGCTGCCGCAATATGCCATCGCCTGCGGCTGCCGAAAGCCGGAGCCGGGGATGCTCCTGCGCGCGGCGGAGGACCATGCCCTCGACCTCGCGCGCTCCTGGATGGTGGGAGACCGCGATTGCGACATCGGCGCGGGCCGGGCCGCCGGATGCCGCACGATTCGCATCGGCCGCAACGCCGACGGCGAAACACCCGCCGATTTCGAAGCGGTTGGCCTGCGCGAGGCCGCGCGGATTATTCTGACGTCCGCAGCGTCATAACGCTTGTTCAAATGGTGGAGCGCGCTGTCCTCAGCGCGCCTGCGTCGGAACGGCCGGCCACGCGTGTTCCGAGCGCGTTGAGGACAACGCGCTCCACCACGGCCAGGTGGCGGTTCGCTTCTGTCCTGTTTCCAGATGAGGTGCATGCGTGTCCCCCCAGGAAATGGTCGAATCGCCGGTGGCGTTGTTCATCTTTATCCTCACCATCGGCACAAGCCTCATGGCGTTCAACCGGCAGTCGCATCTCTATGAGCGCTTCATCTTCCAGCCCTACGTCGTCGCGCGCGGCAAGCGGCTGCACACGCTGATCACCCACGGCTTGATCCACGCCGACGGACTCCACCTCCTGTTCAACATGATCTCCTTCTACTTCTTCGCCTTCTGGATGGAGCAGATCTGGGTCCGCTGGGCGGTCCGCTTCACGGGGGCCGGCGAGCTGACCGGGCATCTTTACTTTCTAGCGCTTTACGTCATCGGGCTTGTCGCCAGTTGCGCGGGGACGCTCGTCAAGCACCGCAAGGACCCGGAGTACATGAGCCTGGGCGCCTCCGGGGCGATCACCGCGCTCATCTTCAGCTTTGTCCTCTTCGCCCCGAGCAGCACCATCTACTTCATCATCATCCCCCTCCCCGCGCCGCTCTTCGCCGTGCTGTACCTGGTCGGGAGCCACTTCGCCGCGCGGCACGACCGGTTCAGCCGCATCAATCATGACAGCCACTTCTGGGGGGCCGTCAGCGGCCTCGCCGTCACGCTGCTTTTCGCCCCGCAGGTGTACGTATTCTTCTTCGAGTACTTCCGGAACCTCGTCATGCCGTCGTAGGGCATTCGCGTTTATTTCACGGCGGCATGGGTTGGCGCGCACGGGTCGAGGTGGGGACACAAAACTTTCCCTTGGAAAGTATTGTGTCCCCACCGGCCCCAGGGCAAGTAACCCCGCCACGGCTGTGAAACAGCTTCTGCCCATTAAAACGCGCGGGGCGCGGAAGCGTCCGCCGCTCCCGCGCCCCGGCAATCCCGGGCCGTCTACTCCCTCACTTCAGCGCCGCCGGCAACCGCGACGAGGACTTGGACACCAGCAGCAGGCCGTCCGGCTGCACCACGCACACGCTGGCCGCCGGATTGATGTACTTGGTCACCACCTCCGGGTCGGGCAGCAGCTTGAAATCGAACAGGTCCACCACCTCGGCGACATCCGGGTCCCCCTTGAGCATGTTCAGGACGAGGTCGAACTGCCCCTCCTTAAGCCCGGCCATAAAGCCCTCCACCGGCTTGCGCGCGTCGCCGAAGGAGACGAGGACGCGCCCCTCCGCCGGCAGCAGCTTGAGCAGTTCCTGGAACTCCGGCCGCTCCTGAAGCGTGGGGCCGCCGGCATTGAGACGCCGCAGGTGTGCCTCCAAGCTCTCCGGGTTCATGGCGATCAGCAGTTCCTTCTCGGTCGCAACGAAGGAAGGCTTCGGCATCTGCGCCGCAGGCGGCATTCCTCCCCCTTCCGGCACGGGGGGCAGCGTCATGACGTACACCTGGTGCCCCATGTAGTCGTGCGGCCGGAACATCCCGAACGCCTCCGGCGCCAGCTTCTGGAGCTTCTCCATCAGCGCCTGAACCGCCGCCTTGTTCGTGATGTCGATCATGAAAACCTGCTGCGTATTTTCCGGAACGTTGTACGGCTTCTCGGCGCGCGCATAGGAGCCCACGCGCGGCCCGAAAATGGCCAGCACGTCGTTGCGCAGGCTGAAGGGCTGCCCCAGCGTCTGCGCCGCCTGGGCCATCTTCTCGTTGAAAGAGGCCATGATCGCCGGCTCGATGCCGTTCAGCATCCGCTCCACTTCGTCATAGATGCCGACCGGGTCCAGCCGGGCCGAGATGAAGCTGTAGGCGTCCGCGGGAACTTCCGCGCCAGTGTGCAGCGGACCGGACGCCGGCATGAGAATCTTGACGATCCCCTGCGGCGCGCCCCGGCTCCCCAGATACGCCGCCGTGGTGTTGTACTCCTTCCCGAGCTCGATCCCCAGCGCCGCGCTGGTCAATCCATTGGCCCCAAGGGCGTTGACGAGCTGCGCGGCCTTGGCCGGGTCCGGGGCCTTCAACTGGACGACGGCGAGTATCTCCGCCACATTCACGAAGCCCTGGACATCCGAAGTGGCGGACACCTTCGCCATGGCGGCCTGGTAGGTCGCGTTGCCCGCCAGCGCGGTGGCCGGCGGCGCTTTGAGGAAGCCGACCTGCCGCGTCACCGCCGCCAACGGCCCGCCCACCACCAGCACGTCATTCACCGTCCCGTAGCACAACGTCGGCTCAGCCGCCGCGTCGGCCCCCCCGGCGCGCACCGTCTTGAACTTCACTCCATCGATCATCTGCTCGACCACCGTGGGGGCCACGGCATTCGGGTCGGCCTTCGCCGCCGCCGTCACCACCGCGTCGATGAGTTCCATCGCCCTGGGGCCCTGGTCTCCCACATCCACCAGCAGGATCACCTGCGGATTGGCCGTTCCCTCGTCGATGGCAACGTACAGCGCAATCTCCCCGCGCAGGATTCCCACGAAATCCTCCAGCTTCACTCCCGCCTTCCCCTCCGCCTTTGCCAACTCCTCGTTCAGACGCGCCAGCGGTTTTTCGAAGAACTTCTGCACCGAAGGCTCAGACCACAGCGCATACGCCGGCTGCGCCTTGGCCTTCGCCTGCAGCTCCGGCAGGTTCTTGATCCGCAGGAAACCGAGGGTCCTCTCGGGCATGACCTTGTCGAAGGCGGGCGCGCCCAGCGCCAGCGAGGCCGTCACGAAGAGCGCCACAACCGACAGTGCGATTTGTCGCATGAGACATCCTTTCACTCAGAGCTACCGGGCATCCTTTGCGGCGGACGCTTTACGGGGCGGGGGAAGATAATGGAACCCGCTGTTGGGGTTGTCCTTGTCGAAGGCGAACGCATCGCGGCTGTTGAGGAAGAAGCGCAGCGTGCTCACCGGAATGGCAAAGCTGAGCCCCTCCGTGAAGATGCCGGCCTTCATGTTCGTGACGCCGATCACCTCGCCGCGCAGGTTGAACAGGGGACCGCCGGAATTGCCGGGGTTGATCGGCGCGGTGGTCTGGAGATATAGCTGCCCCTCGAAATCGCGGCGGGGGTTGCTGATGATCCCCTCGGACACGGTGCGCTCCAGCCCCAGCGGACTCCCGATGGCGAAGACGCTCTGCCCCTCCTGCACCGCCCCGGCCGGGGCGATCGGCACCGGTTTGAAGCGCAGCCCCTCCGGCGCGGCCGCCTTCAACAGCGCCAGGTCCAGGAAGGGGTTCACCGCCTCAATCTTCACCTTGTCGATCTTGATCCGCTCCAGCGTGTTCTCGCCGCGCTTGAACAGGGTGATGCTCACATCCTGCTCCCCCTGGATCACGTGCGCATTGGTCACGAAATGCCCCTCGGCATCGATGGCGAAGCCGGAGCCGAGCCCGTCCGGCGTCGACACCAGCGCCACCGACTCACACAGATCCTTGGCCAGATCCTTCACCGGGCGCTCCAGGACATTGGCGGGGGCCGTCTCGAACATCTCCCCCGGCGCGGGTGCCTCCGCCGCCGGGGCCGCAGCCGCCTCGCGGGCCGAGCGCCGCTCGATCTGGTCCGCCGGAATCTCCAGCACGGTGAAACCCAGGTCCAGCACCGTCTCATCCGCGCGCTCTTTCAGCACGTCGCCGGACACCATGTTGCCGTTCTTGAGCCAGAGCGTCACCGCGCCGGCGGGCTTGTCTTCGCTCCGCGCGGGCGGCGACCCGGCCGGTCGCCTGGCCGCAACGCCCCATAGCGCGATCAGCAGCGCCAGCAGCAGCGCCGCGACAATGCCATAACTCGTGCGCATTCCATCTCCTTGACGCAGTTCATCCGGCTGTCATGTCTCGTTCAGCATACGCAAATTCCCCCCCCGCCGCAAGCAGTTCCGGATTGTGACAATCCACTCCATTCTCACGCGAAGAGCAAGGCAAATTCCCCGTCATTGCGAAGAGCCACCTGCGGAACGCAGGGGGGGCGATCGGGCTATGACCGGCGCGCGACTGCCCCAGTCCCCGCCTCGTCCAAAATGAACCTCTATCCCTTGTAGTGGAAAAGCAGTTTCGACCCCTATCTGTAGTTATGCTGCAAATTGTTAGCAATTTTCTTGACACAGCCCGTATCGTGAGCTATCTCTAAGTGGGGAATGGGGGCGAAGGAGATGCCTATGACCGCTGAGCGCGATGCCGCGAAAAAGGCCGAGCATTCCGAAGCGCTGCCCAAAGTGCTTCTCGTCGAGGACGACGCCAATGAGAACATCCTCTATGAGCAAGCGTTGACGGGAGAAGGATATCGCGTCTTCTCCGCCCACAGCGGGTTGGAAGCGCTCGACCTCATGAAGCGCGCATCGCCCGACCTCGCGGTCATCGACATCAGCATGCCCGGGATGGATGGCATCGAGTTGATGAACCGCATCCTGGCGACAAATCACCGCCTGCCGGTGATCCTCAACACCGCCTATTCTTCCTATCAGGAAGACTTCAGGGCTTGGTCCGCCGATGCATGCGTGGTCAAGTCCTCCGACCTGTCGTGCCTGCTCACCACGGTCAAGCGCGTCCTGGAGGCGCGGCGGCAACTGTAGGGTGCTGAAGTACCGTTGCGGGGTGGGGCGCCCCGAACACGTGAGCACTTGGCCATCGGCCGAGGAGGGCAAGATGTGCTGCTCCGTCTGTCCGACATTTCCCTGTCGCACCTCTCTGTCGCTGCGTGTGCACGATGTGCGCCACGGCGGGCTGCCGGCCCCGCACTACCATCTGTGCAAGGGGACCACGCCCTGCGCGCTGAACTGCCAGGGCTGCATGGCGCGCGGCAAGGAGTTGGCCCGCGCGCCGGCGGGACATTATGAGTACGGATGCTGCCATCTCTGCCCCAGCTACGCCGCCTGCAGCGACTTCGCGCAGTTGCACGTCGACGCCGCCGCGCAGTACACGCAGCACGAAGCGCGTGTGTGAGGAGGAACGGACGATTTGCGATTACTGATTACTGAATACTGATTCGCGATTTGAACGACGCACGGTCTTCTGCCGGTTCCGTCCATTCTGAAATCAGTACAACTGGTTTCATAACGCATTTGTGGGCGCGAACAACGGCGTTCGCGCCAATGATTTCGCGGGTTGGATAACCCGCGCCACAGTTATGAAACCAGTTTGCTCTGTTGAAACCATCCTGTTCCGTCCGTCAGGCCGTGAAGCGGCCGTCGGACTTTAGCCCACGGCGAGCGGAGCGAGTCGTGGG
>CAIUPP010000020.1 GCA_903901045.1 uncultured Planctomycetota bacterium | reverse complement strand
TGCGTGACGTGATGCGGATAATCCGGCAGCACCACTCGCCCAATTCTGGCCATGCCGGGATGATAGCCCTGCGGCCACGCCGTTGTCAAGCATAAATAGGTTTGTGTCCCCGGAATACCTCATATAAGTCGCGTGTCCCCCGATATCCCTCGATATCCGATATCGATATAAAATATCAGTCTGCATTCAGGAACTTCTTTGGCACTTCCCATTTTCCTTCGACTGATTTCCACCAACGTAGCCATGCCTGACGGTCATAGCCGAAATTCTTGCCCGTGACGGTCTTCAGTTCGTCTACGATGAAACCCGCATTGTATCCTTCTATGTCTGGCGTCACCCTAGCGATGGCAAGAGGCACAGCGTCCTTATCCCCGAGCGAAATCAACGCACGAAAAGCTGCCGGCAGTGCTTCGGATTCTGGAGATTGCAGATATTCACGCAATACTCCAATGGCCTCTTGAGAACGCAGGCGCGCCAAAGCTTGACAAGCATACATTGCACTATGCGGATTTGCGGATGATCCACGAAGAACGCCCAGGAGAAATGGCACCGCCTTCGGATTGCCGCTCCTTCCCAAAGCGATGATTGCCAGTGATGCGTACTCGCCAGCGGAACTGTCACGAATGGTCTTGACCAGGAAGGAATTCTCGTCAATTTCCTCCGGAAGCATCCCATGTTGGGCCAATCCAATAGCCCCCACAAGTTTTGCAGATAAATCTGGACGCGAATATAAGTTCATGAGAATCGTTTCCGACTCCGGACTCTGAATTGCGCCCAACACATCGGAGATCCAGAATGCATTTCTGGAATTTAGCGTGCCAATATCGAAGCTGTCGGATTCTTCTTTGAGAAGAGGAAGGATTTTGTCTCCGTAGGAGATCGCTTTCCGTACGGCCCGGCCCCCGCTCTTTTGGTTTTGAATCAGTATGCGCACCGTATCTTGCATTCGCCACCCCGGCCCGTGTGCATTCTCATAGAACATGAACACATACCAAAGCAGGGGAGAAACCAAGAGAACGAGAGGGCCGACCACCACGATCCAATAGAGAATTCTCTTTGTCAGCATGAGGCGCTCCATTCAGCTCGGTCAACTGCCGAAAGCCATACGTTCACACTACCACGTCCACGGGTACCAACCGCCACTATAGTATATCTCATCCCACGGGTCGTAAAGAGTCCTCGGAAAATCGGGGACATAATACTATTTCCCGTGAGATATAAGTATTATGTCCCCGATTTCCCCAGATAGCGCCAGGGTTCGCCGGAGGGGATGTTGCATACGGGGATGGCCTGGGGAAGGCGCGCGCGGAGGAACTGCGCCATGCCGATCATCCCCGGGTTCTCGGATTGGAAATGCCCCAGTTCGATCGCGGCCAGGTTCGCCTCCACGCAGTAGCGGGCGGTGTAGTCCAGCATCTCGCCGAAGAACGCCAGCTCCGCGCCGACGTTGAGCGCCATTTCCGGCGAGGTGAACATCTGCCCGAAGCCGCCGTGCGTGATGGCGATGCGGGTGATCCGCCGCTCCAGGTCGCCCACGACGCGGATCGGCCCCAGCTCCAGTTTGCGGCGCGCCCGCTCCGCCAGGTCGCGCAGGCTGGTGGGGGGAATGACATAGAGCGGGACCATCCGATGCCCCCCTTTGGCCGGGCCCAGTTCCAGCAGGCCGGCCAGCATGTCCACCATGCCGTACTGCGGCGCCCAGTCCCAGTTGGAGTGATAGCGGTAGACCGCAAGGCGGTTCGCGCAGATGCTCGCCATCCGCAACTGGTTGGGAATCTTCGCGGTGGGGTGGCGCTCGTCATACCATGACAGACGCGCTTCCGGGTCGCGCCCGCACATGCCCCAGGTGAGCGGCTCGTGCCCGATGACCATGTTCGCGCCGGCGCGCGCGGCCGCTTCGAGCACGGCCAGCGTGGGGGACCAGCAGGTGGCGACGCCCGTCACCTCGGCCTCCGGGTCGCCGGCCAGCAGGCCCAGTTCATCCCCCGCGACACCGCCGGAGAACGGGGCGTACGTCTCGATCAGTTCCGCCACTTCGCGAATGCGCATCTCGGATTCTCCTTTAGAAACTCAGGTCCGTGCGCGCGGGGAGGCAAGTCCGTCGGGATAATAACCGGTCGCTTATGTTTCCTCCGCGCGCTTTTCGCCAGTGTTCGGGATTCCCTTCCGCCGATAGAAGGAAAGAATGTTGCGTCCGTAGGCGCGGCGGTCGGTGCGGAGGAGGTGCGGGGTTTGCTCGGGGAGGACGTCCTGCACGTCGTGCTGGGCGACGAGGATTCCATCCCCCTTGAGCAGGCCGGTTTCACCCAGGCGGTCCATAAGCGCGAGCAAATCCGCCTTGGCGCGCGGCTCCTGCCAGAGCGGGAAGGGGGGGCCGAGGAAGATCACATCGAAGGAGTTCTCCTGCGGCTTCAGGAAATCCGGGATGCGGAAGGCGTCGCGCACGAGCAGTTCGCCGCCCCCGGCCAGGCGGGTGTGTTCGAGGTTCTTGCGGATGATGTCCGCGTGGCGCGGGGCCTTCTCGACGAAGAGGCAGCGCTCTGCGCCGCGGCTGAGCGCCTCGATGCCCACGGTGCCCGCTCCGGCAAAGAGGTCCATAAAGCGCGCGCCGGGGACCTCCTCGCACAGGATGTTGAAGAGCGCCTGGCGCACCATGTCGGGGATGGGGCGCACCTCCTGGCCCGGCGGCGCTTCCAGGCGCATCCCGCCCGCGGTTCCGGCAATCACTCGCATGACTTTTCTCCAGGTTGACGGAGCGGCGACGAAGGCTATCCACAGATGAACACAGATGCACACGGATGAAGGAAGACTACGGCCCGAAGGAACCTCTTTGCTCTCAGTTCTCAGTCTTCAGTTCTCACTTCTCGCCGTTTCCCCCGCCATTGTACCCGGCAGCGGGGCCTTTTCACACTTGCCCCGCGCGGGAGGGAAGCCTATAATTGTCGAATCGGCGGCCACGGAGCCGCCGCTTTTTTCCACGCAAGCCCGCGTCGTTTGGCGGCCGCGCGGATGACACAGGAGGATATCATGCGTAAGCTAATGTCGTTGATGGCGGTCGTAGCGCTGGCGGCGTGGGTGCCGGCCTGCTCGGCCCAAAACGCGAAGGATCCGGCCAAGACGCCTGCCCCGGCCGCCAAGACGGCGCCGGCCACCGCCGCCGCCCCCGCCGCTGCGCCCGCGCCCGCCGCCCAGCCGGCCGCCGTGGAACTCAAGACGCAGACGGAGAAGGTCAGCTACATCTTCGGCCTCAACATCGGCCGCAACCTCCAGCAGCAGATGGTGGAAGTGGACGTGGATATGGTCGCCCGCGGGCTGCGCGACGCCGCGCCCGGCGTCAAGGCGCTGATGAGCGATGAGCAGATGCAGGAGACGATGCTGGCCTTCCAGAAGGAAATGAAAGCCAAGCAGGAGGCCCGCATCAAGGAGCAGAGCGAGAAGAACAAGAAAGCCGGCGCCGAGTTCCTGGCCAAGCATGCCAAGGAAGCGGGCGTCCAGACCACCAAGAGCGGCCTGCAGTACAAAGTGATCAAGGAGGGGACCGGCGTTTCCCCCAAGCCGACCGATACCGTGAAGGTGATCTACAGCGGCAAGCTTCTCGACGGCAAGGAGTTCGGCTCCAGCGAAGGGGAGGCGGTTGAGATCCCGCTCGAGCAGCTCTTCCCCGGCTGGGTCGAGGGGATGCAGTTGATGAAGGTGGGTGGCCAGATGACCATGTGGGTCCCGGGCGACCTGGCTTATCAGGACTTCGCTCCTCCGGGGATGGAGCCCTACGCCACGCTGGTTCTGGATGTGACGCTGGTCGCGATCGTCAAGCCGGAGGCCACCGCGGCCCCGGCTCCGGCGCCCGCTCCGGCTCCGGCCCCAGCGCCCGCACCGGCGAAGTAACGCACGCATAGCACCGAACGCAGAACGGGGAGGCCCACCGGCCTCCCCGTTTCTTTTTCAGCGCAGCCGCTGTCTTCACGGAGCGGAAAAGGGGTCAGGCTGCTTTTCGCGTTCGAAAAGATGCCTGACCCCCTTTCCGCCCAGCCCCAACCCCTCTACAAGTCGCAGAACACCTCCAGGACGTCCAGCTCGACGCAGTCGCAGGGAACGCCGAGCAGCCGGCTGACGCAGGGCTCGGTGCGCCCCTCGTCCCCCGAGATGAACTCCTTGATGTAGGCTCCCGCCTCGGTGCGCAGCGTCAGGTCGAATTCGCTCACGCGCTCGCCGCCGGCGAGGTTCGCGACGCGGCACCAGCGCACCGTGCGCGGGCGCAGGCGGTTGGGCCGACGGTGCAGCACGCGCCGCGGAGTCTCCTGCCCCAGGAGCAGATCGCGAAGGTCGTTCAGGCGCTCGACCGCCTCGCGCCGCGCCGGGAGGGCGCAGCGCACGCGCGCCCGGTACGATTTGTCCGGGCTCAGATGCCTCAGCCGCTCCAGCAGGCCCGGCTCGACGAAACGCATCTGCAGCACGCCGATCTCGGAGGAGAATTCGCGGTTGAGCCGCTCCTCGATCGGGGCCAGCTCCAGGCTCCGCACGCGCGGGTTCGCAAGCTCCAGGATGAAGGGGCGGCCCCGGCCGAGCATGCGCGCGTCCACGTCCTCGCGCCCGACGCTGTGCAGCTTGCTCCCTTCCGCGCGCGAAAGCGCCAGGAGCGGCGCGGCCATTATCTCCTCCACCGTGCGTTGGTAGCGCTTGCCCGTTCCATCGCAGCGTTCGCAGCCCAGCCCGTCGCAGTAACGGCAGGGCCAGCGGCTCTGCGGAATCTCGCGCGAGAATTTCAGGTACCGCCCCGCGATGAATAGCGGCAGCGGGTGAAACGCCACGATGCCGCCGGGCCAGGTGATGATGAACTTGGCCTCGGGACGATGCAGCCGCGCCTTCAAGTCGGGGGCGCACTTCTCGATGCACTGGCCCAGGCGCCGGTTCATATCTCCCTTCAGCGCGATCCCCTGCTCGGCCGATTCCGCCCCCTTGGTCGTCGTGCCGAGCCAGAAAGTGTGAAATTCATACTCCTGCCGCATCCGGAGAATTTCCGCGGCGATGCGTTCGATATCGTCGTTGGTGGGAAAGTTCATGGTGCTCCAAGGAATCGTGTAGCGCGGGTTATCAAACCCGCGGTCAATGTTCGTTTCTCCCGGTCCTCGAAAGCGCGCCCGCCGTGGGCGCAGCATGCTGCGCCCCTGCAACGGCCACGGCTCGCGTGTCCGCAGCGGCCTCCGCGTCATTGCGCGCCGAGTATCACGGTGGTGTAAAGCAGCTTCTCTCCCTCCGGGGTGGCGGTCTGCGCTATGCCGATGCCGATCTCCTGGAAGCTCTTCTTGATCTGGTCCCCCAGCAGCTCTGCGGTCGGCGGATCGCTGCTCTGGGAGGTCGCCATCTGGAAAGAGGTCAGGTTGCCCGGGCGCGTTTTGTCCAGCTCCGCCTTGGCCTTGTCGTAGCCCGGCTTGCCATGTTCGATCATCCAGGCGGAATTCAGATCGGCGATCCGCCGTAGCGCGTCGCTGGACTTGAGGGGGGTCAGGTGGTGCGTGGCGCGCAGCGCGTTGATCTCCTTGAGCAGCTCCGCCGCGAGCTTCGCCGTGTCATACGTGGTGAACTGCTGCAGGAAGTCCTCGGTGATGTACAGGGTGTGCGGCTCGCTCAACGCGATGCCGATACCGACGCCGTCCACCTCGGGATCGAGCAGGTTCTTGCGGTGGCCGGGGCTGTCCATCAGCGAGCGGTGGGCGGCGACGAGGTCCTGGTTGATGGCGATATTCTCGGTGAAACGGCGCGCCTTGATTCCGCCGCGGGCGACGCGCGCGGCCGGATCCCCCTGCGTGGGGGAGATGTGCGCGAAAAAGTTGTTGCGGCGCATATCCTGGCTATGGGCGAGCGCCACCGCGGAGAGCCGCTCATCGAGCCGCAGCGGCGGGAGCGCGGACTCCGCGCGCGAACGGTTGATCAATTGCAGAAGCAGCTGCGCTGCCTGGCGCATGTCGGTGGGGGTCTGCACCGGCTTGTCCGCCGGGTCGGGGGGCGGATAGTCCCGCCCGTTGCCGGCGTAGCAATGCAGCAGATCGATCACCATCGGCCCGAGCCGCCCGCTGGCGGTCAATTCCACGGTGTACAGCCCCGCCCCCCGGTTGAACTGGTACGTGGTGGAGAAGCGGCGGTTGCTCTCCAGCGGCAGGGGGAGCTCGATGATCTTGCCATCGGGCGAGGTCGCCACGAGCGTCAGGTCGGACAGCCCCGGCGCGATGGCGCCAGAAAGTCGGTACGTCTTACCCAGGAGCGGCAACGTGGGGAACGAGTCGAGGGCGCTGTAAACCAATCGCGTGATGAGGGTAACGTAGTACTGCCGATTGACCATGCCGGTGGAGATCACCCCGATGCCCACGTCCGTCCCCTCCATGACGGCGAAGCCGTTCTTCCGAAGCGGCTCTTCCAGCGAATCGATGGAGTTGGCGGCGAACACGGCGTAGCGCGCGTTGGCGGTGGAGACCCCGGCGCGGTGCAGGCGATAGTCCAGCGTGCCGAGCGCGGGAGAGTAGTAATCGCAATAGCCGCCGGCGGCCATGTCCTCGGAGTGCTCCCGGGCGACGGCGGACATGGAGCCGTTCCAGAT
Source organism: uncultured Planctomycetota bacterium (assembly GCA_903901045.1). GTDB lineage: Bacteria > Planctomycetota > Brocadiia > CAIUPP01 > CAIUPP01 > CAIUPP01. Next base: position 8,206 of record CAIUPP010000020.1, on the reverse strand, counting down.
CATCGTGCGCAAATTGGCCTGGGCGCGCAGGCGAAGGAAAAGTTGCAGCACCTTCGCCTCGTCGGCGTTCGGCTTTTCCAGCGCCACCGTGCGCGAGGGATACGCCCCCGCCGGCTGCAGCGCGCGCGCGGGCGCGGCAAGCCCCGAGGCCGCCAGGAGCGCAAGAGCATAAACAAGGAGGCGTCTTTTCATCGCGTCAATCGTCCTCATGGCGGAAAAGGGGTCGGGCTGCTTTTCGGTCGTTGGAAAAGTTGCCTGACCCTCTTTTCCCACCGTCAGGCTATCGCGAGAGGAAGCGGGAAGTCAAATTGATTGATAATTGATAAGTGATAATTGATGATTGGCGCATTGTGGTCTCTTCGGCCTCTGCGTCCTCGGCGTCTCCGCGATAAAGGCCGGCTCGATTGCCCGCCGCGCAGGGCTGGCGTATAATCGAGTAGAGGCATTCTGGCCCATCGTCAAGGAGGCGCGCGCATGTGGGATTACTCTGAGAAGCTCAAAGAGCATTTCTTCCACCCCCGCAACGTGGGGGAGATTGCCAACCCCAGCGGCGTCGGCGAGGTCGGTTCTCTGGCCTGCGGCGACGCCCTGACGCTCTACATCAAGGTGAACGACAAGGGGGTCATCGAGGAGGCGCGGTTCAAGACGTTCGGCTGCGGCTCGGCCATCGCCAGCGCCTCCGCCCTCACCGAGATCATCAAGGGCAAGACGGTGGAGGAGGCTGAGAAGCTGACCAACCAGGATATCGCCGACTACCTGGGGGGCATCCCGCCGGAAAAGATGCACTGCTCCGTGATGGGGCGCGAGGCGCTGGAAAGCGCGCTGGCCAATTTCCGCGGCGTCAAGGCGCCCGTCCAGGAAGGGACCATCGTCTGCAAGTGCTTCGGCGTCACGGACGTGGAGATCCGCCGCGTGGTGCGCGAGAACCACCTGACCAGCGTCGAGGAGGTGACCAATTACACCAAGGCGGGCGGGGGCTGCGGGCAGTGCAAGCCGGCCATCGAGAAGCTCATCGCCGGGGTGATCGCCGAGGAGGCGGACGCGCGCAAGGCCGCGCCGCAGAAGCGCCTGACCAATATTCAGAAGATGAAGCTGGTGGAGGAGGCGCTGGAGCGCGAGATACGCCCCGCCCTGCTCATGGATGGAGGCGGCATCGAACTGGTGGACGTCGAGGGGAACCGCGTGACCGTCGCGCTGCGCGGCACCTGCGCCCACTGCCCCGGCTCCGACGCAACCCTGGGCAACTACGTCGAGAAAAAATTGCGCGAGTTGGTGGACCCGGATATCGTGCTTGTGGAGGCTCCGAAATGAGCGTCGTCTACCTGGACAACAACGCCACCTCAGCCGTCGCGCCCGAGGTGCTCGAGGCGATGCTCCCGTTCCTGACGGGCCGCTACGGCAACCCCTCCAGCATGCACAGCTTCGGCGGCGACGTCGCCCGCGACATCCGCCGCGCGCGCGAGCAGGTCGCCGCGCTGCTGGGGGCCGACCCGGACGAAGTCATCTTCACCAGTTGCGGCACCGAAAGCGATTCCACCGCCATCCACAGCGCGCTGGAGTGCAACCCGAGCAAGCGCCACATCGTGACTTCGCGCGTCGAGCACCCGGCGGTGCGCTCGGTCTGCAAGTGGCTGGCGTCCAAGGGGTTCGGACTAACCGAGCTTTCGGTGAACCCGCAGGGAATGCTGGACATGGCGGAGATGGAGCAGGCGATCCGGCCGGACACGGCGGTCGTCTCGGTCATGTACGCCAACAACGAGACCGGCGTGATTTTCCCGGTGGCGCGCATCGCGGAGCTCTGCCGCGAGCGCGGCGTGCTGTTCCACACCGACGCGGTGCAGGCGGTGGGCAAGCTGCCGATCGACATGAAGCGCAACGCCTTCGATATGCTCTCGCTCAGCGGCCACAAGCTGCACGCGCCCAAGGGCGTGGGCGCGCTGATCGTGCGCAAGGGGACGAAGTTCACCCCGTTCCTTCAGGGCGGGCACCAGGAGCGCGGCCGGCGCGCGGGGACTGAGAACGTCGCCTCCATCGTCGGGCTGGGGCTGGCCTGCGAGCTGGCGCAGCGCTGGATCGAGGATGAGAAGACTCGCGTGCCGCGACTGCGCGACCGTTTGGAAAAGGAGTTGATGGCGCGCATCCCGGACTGCCGCCTCAACGGCCACCCGACCGAGCGGCTCCCGAACACCACCAACATCTCCTTCGAGTTCGTGGAAGGGGAGGCGATTTTGCTGCTGCTGAATGAGGCGGGGGTCTGCGCGTCGAGCGGGTCGGCCTGCACGAGCGGGTCGCTGGAGCCGTCGCATGTGCTTCGGGCGATGGGAGTTCCATTCACCTTCGCCCACGGCTCGATCCGCCTGAGCCTGAGCCGCTACAACAGCGACGCGGATGTGGATTGCGTGATCGAGAAACTGCCGGGGATCATCCAGCGCCTGCGCGCAATCAGCCCCTTCAGCCGCGACCGCATGCCGAGCCCCGCCATGCTCTCGCCGGAGCATTCGCATTAGCGGATTGCAAAGTACCCGCCCGGGCTAAAGCCCAGGCTACATGCGCAGCGCAAGTCCCCGCGAAAATCATGTAGCGCGGGCTTTAGCCCGCGTGAATCTCGCCTGCAAGTACCCGCCCGGGCTAAAGCCCAGGCTACACGCGCAGCACAAGTCCCGGCGAGAATCGTGTAGCGCGGGCATTAGCCCGCGTGAAGCTCGCCTGCAAGTCGGGTTCTCTGGCGACCCTCGCCGGAGCATTCGCACTAGCGGATTGCAAAGTACCTGCGCGGACTGAAGCCCAAGCTACACGCGCAGCACAAGTCCCCGCGAAAATCATGTAGCGCGGGCTTTAGCCCGCGTGAATCTCAGCCGCAAACCAAGTTCCGCGGCAGCCCGCTAATCGGCGTCCTCCGCGTCCACCTCGTCCCGCGTCTGGAAATAGACGCCGAAGATCGTGGCGGCGATCACCGCCCCGGTGATCAGGTACGGATGCCGCTCGGCGGCCTGGCTCCCCCAGTTGCGCCCGAGCAGGTCCGCTGCGACGATCACTCCATGGCTCAGGAAGGACGCGCCGATCATGGCGAGGCTAACGGTGATCATCGGCCGCCAGAGCATCAGCGCCAGCAGCGCGCCGATGAGGAAAGCCAGCGCCGCGGCGAAGTAGAACGCCTGCTCGGAATGGAACATCCCCCGCAAGGCGAAGATGGGGACCAGGGCGCAGGCGCCGCCGGCCAGGAATGCGCCCACTTTCTGCAGCATGAGCGCGCTGATTCCCACCAGCAGCCCCATCGGAAGCGCCACTAAGAGCGGATGTATCCCCAGTTTCTTCGCCAGCGCCACCCCCAGCGCCGCGCCCACCAGCACCCCCGCGCACACCAGCCCGATCCGGTAAATGCGCCAGCCATAGAAGAGCAGCAGCACCCCCGCGCCCAGGAGAAGACAGGCCAGAACCGGGGGAGGGAAGTGCTGGGGCAAACGGGGCCGCCTTTCTTAGGAACGAGGACCTAAAGGACTGCAAGGACTTACATCCTCAAGGGGGCAGTTTATCATAAGTCGCCCTTGCAGTCTTTGCAGTCCTTTAGGTCCTTGGCCGGTTCCTCTCCTCCAGCCGCGCGCGGGTCATGCGTTCGCGCAGCCCGCCTTCCTCGACGAACGCCTTCTCCTGTTGCCTGATTTGACGGTCCAGCAGGTAGCTCGCCACGCGGATCAGGCCAATGATGACGTTGGCGCAAATCGCCGGGTCGGCATGCTCGATCCCTTTGCGAAAAGTCTCGTAGCTTGCGTTGGGGATTCGGTTCAGTTCGCGCAGACGCACTGCGTAAGGATGGTCCTTCTCCCACTCACCCAGGCCGCGCGAACGAAGGAAATCGCGGTAGTCGGCCAGGAGCTCCTCCAGGCTGGCGCGCGCGACATTGGTGAGCTTGAGCTCCGTTTCCTTGGATGACCCGGAGGCCATGCTCCCTTCAATGATGTTCTGCTTGCCTGAACGCGCGGCCTGGACCATCTGGTCAAAGGTGCGATCCCGGCGCTCCATGAAGCGATTGCAGAAGCGGACGGTGGCGTCGTAGACAATCTCCGCCTTCTGGTAGGAGAGGAGGTTCTTGTAGCCGCCGTGCGGGGGGATGAAACGGGCGGTCATAGGAGGCCCCCACAAGAAAAAGGACATAAAGGACTGCAATGACTGCAAAGACATACGCGCCTGCGGCGGCAGTTTATCATAAGTCGTCCTTGCCGTCCTTGCAGTCCCTTATGTCCTTGGCCTTTAACTACCCCGGGCATCTCCGGCAGCCTCCCGCGTCGTTAGGGTCGCAGGAATCGCCATTGATGCGCGGCGGCTCCTCGCGGCGGGCCATGGGGGCCCCGGCGCGCAGCACCTCGGAGTCCTTCGAGCCTTCGCGATAGACGGTGATCCCCTTGCAGTGCAGCTCCCAGGCCAGCAGGTAGGCGCGGCGCACGTCCTCGACGGTCGCCGTGCGCGGAAGGTTGATCGTCTTGGAAACGCCGTTGTCGCTGTGGCGCTGGAAAGCCGCCTGCATCTTCACATGCCACTCCGGCGCAATGTCGCGCGCGACGACGAAGACCCGCCTCAGCTCCTCCGGCAATTGCGCGCAGGGGCGGATGGAGCCCTCGCGCGCGCATTCCGCGAACAGCGCCTCGATGTCCACCCCCAGAGCCTCGGCGCGGCGCTGGAACTCCGGGTGCGTCTCGAACAGCGTCGCCCCTTCCGCCATCGTGCGCCAATAGCGCAGCGCGAAGACCGGCTCGATCCCGCTGGAGACGCTGGCGATCAACCCGATGGTGCCGGTGGGCGCGACGGTGGTGACGGTGGCGTTGCGCAGCGGGCCGATCCCCTCCGCCTTCCAGCGGCTGCGCTCGTACAGCGGGAAGGGGCCGCGCCGCGCCGCCAGTTGCGCCGAGGCCTCGCGCCCGCGCCGCGCGATGAACGCCATCAGCTCCTCCCCCCGCCGCAGCGCCTCCTCCGAATCGTACGCCACATTCATGCGATACAGCGCGTCGGCGAAGCCCATCACCCCCAGCCCGATCTTCCGGCTGGCCCGCGTGGCCGCGGCGATTTCCGGGATAGGGTACTGGTTCACATCGATCACGTTATCCAGGAAATGCACCGCGTCGTCGATCGCCTCCCCGAGCCGCGCCGTGTCGAAGCGGTCGCCGGCGATGAATTTCGTGAGGTTCAGGCTGCCCAGATTGCAGGACTCGAAGGGAAGCAAGGGCTGTTCGCCGCAAGGGTTCGTAGCCTCGATGCGCGCCACGTCCACCAGCGGATTGGCGCGGTTGATTTCGTCGATGAAGACGAGGCCGGGGTCGCCGCACTGCCAGGCGGCGGTGCAGATGATCTCGAAGACATCCCTGGCGGGGCGGCGCTCCACCACCGCGCCGCTGCGCGGATTGATAAAGAGGTGGTCCCCCCCGACGCGCACCGCCTCCATGAACGCGTCGGTGACCGCGACGGAGATGTTGAAGTTCTGGAGGAAGCCGGTGCGGGTCTTGCAGAGGATGAACGGAATCGCGTCGGCATGGTCGATGCTGAGGATGGCCATGTTCGCGCCGCGGCGGCGGCCCCCCTGCTTGATGACGTCGGTCGCCTTGTCGAACACCTCGATGAAGCTGATCGGCCCGCTGGCGACCCCCCCGGTGGAGCGCACCACGTCGCCGGAAGGGCGCAGGCGCGAGAAGCTGAAGCCGGTGCCCCCGCCGGACTGGTGGATGAACGCCATGTCCCGCAGCGCGCTGAAGATGCCGTCCATCGAGTCCTCGACCGGCAGGACGAAACAGGCGGAAAGCTGGCCGAGCGAGGAGCCGGCGTTCATCAGCGTGGGGGAGTTCGGCAGGAATTCCAGCGAGGACATCCGGCTGTAAAAACGCTCCGCGCTGCGCTGGACGGACTCCTTCCCCTCATGCGCCTCGTCCGCGGCGGCCACGGCGTTGGCCACGCGGCGGAACATCTCGGCGGGGGTCTCGGCGATCTGCCCCTGCTCGTTCTTGCGCAGGTAGCGCTTTTCGAGGACGCGGATGGCGTTCAGGGAAAGCTTCAGATCGTCGTGGACGCCCATGGCGCTCTTGGCGTCGCGCACGGCGGCGTGGCGGAAGCGATGCAGAATGTACGCCTTGGCGAGATCGGGGTCTTTCTCCTCGACCAGCACGCGCTCGACCAGGTCCTGCACCTGCTCGACCGAGGGGGTGCGGACGGTCCCGGCTTCCAGGAAGCCCAGCACGCGCTGCGCCAGCGCGGCGGCGCGCGCGGGGTCCTCGCGCCCGAGTTCGCGCATGGAACCCTGGATCGCGCGGGCGATCTTCTCCGCGTCGAACGCCTCCAGATGCCCGTCCCGCTTGCGGATTCGCTCGATGGCCATTCGTTCCCCCATCTCTCAATGAGCTAATGAGCTGCGGAAAACGCAACCCCTACATTATCCGCAAGGAAGGGGAGGAAGTCACGCGATTTTCCGGGGGGAGTGAGAACTACGAAACACGCGAAAGGCGCGAAAGGTTCATGATGAGGCTTCTTTCGCGCCTTTTGCGTGTTTCGTAGTGGCCGCCGTCGTCGTCCTTTGGTTAAGCCTTCACCCCAGCTCGCTCGCCGCCTGGTATATGATATCAAACAGTTCCTGGATATTCTCCTTCTCGACGCAACTGAAGGCGACGCGCAGGTCGCGCTCGGCGGTGGCAATCGTGCCGACGGCGTACTTCTCCAGCAGCGCCTTGCGCAGCGTCTCGGCGGACACCTTCTTGAGCTTCACGCACATGAAGTAGCCGCTGTTGAACGGGTAGGGAGTCCAGGCGCTGCCGTAGCGCGGGTCGGCCAGGACGCGCTTGACCTCGCGCGCGCGGCCCTGGAGGATCTCCTTCTTGGCGGCGCGCTCGGCGAAGAAGCCGGCGCTCTTGACCGAGCGCAGCACCGCCTGCTGGCTGAGCATCGAGCAGTTGCTCATGACGCTGCGAATCTCGCCGGACACTTTCTTTTCCAGCGCGGTGAAGAGCGGGCTGTCCGCCGCGACGCCCCCGGCGCTGAAGGAAAGGAATCCCACGCGCAGCCCCCAGACGAAGACCTCTTTGGTCGCCGCATCGCACTTCACCGCCAGCAGCCGCTCGTGCCTCCCGGCCAGCAGCGAGAAAAGCGATTCGGTCATCACCTCCGGTTCATAGAACAGCCCGTAGTACGCGTCGTCCACCACGGCGACGACGTTGACGCCCCCCTGCGCCGCCTCGGTCAGCGCGGCGGCGATCCCCTCTCCCTCCGCGCGCGTGATGGAGTAGCCGGTCGGGTTGTTCGGGAAATTGAGCAGCACGAGCACCTTGCTCTTTCCCTTGCACGCCTGCTGCAGCGCGGCCTTGAAGGCGGGGAGATTGAAGCCGGTCATTATGGAGCCGCTGGCCCCTTGTTCCGTCGTAGGGGCAAGGCATGCCTTGCCCCCGCAGCCACAGGCCGGCTTTTCGCCAAAGAACGGATACGTCGCAATCTGCGCGCCCCGCCGCAGAACGTAGGTCAGCCGGTAGTTCCCCCAGATCTGGTCGGGCAGCAGCAGCGTGTCGCCCGGCTCGCAGAACAGATCGGCGATGATGCTCAGCCCGTGCGTCAAACCGTTGGTGACGATCGGCAGGCTCATCGACTTGCCCGCCAGCGAGGGGTTGTCCTTGAGGTCCTTGTCGCGCCAGGCCGCGCGCAGCTCCGCCAGCCCCGCGACCGGGGCGTACGGCAGCGCCTCATCCGAGGTGAACCCCTTGAGCTGCCCCATGAGCGAGGGGAGCGCCATGAGATGCCCCCCCTCCGTGGCGACCCCGAGCGTGGCGTTGTGCTTCTTCGCCTTGGCCTTCGCCTCCGCGCTCTGCGTGAGGATCCCCTTGGGGAAGTACATCTCGCGGCCCAGCGTCGAGAGCATTTCATAGACGTGCGGGTTCGCCTTCTGGATCATCTCGTTCAGTTCGGTCGCCAGCGGGTTCATCCCAAGCTCCTCCTCTGTGGTGACGGGTTTCCTTCCGCGCGTGGGGCGGTAGTTTAGCATGAACTGGGATGAAACGGAAGGAGACGGGCATCATTCGACAGGGCAAACGCATCTAAAGAGCGCCGCAGGCTGTGGCGTCAGGGGTCTGGATCGCGATGCATGATTGTGATCACGCTGAGCGCGATGGTTTGTGGAGTGCGGCGGCAACGACGCCGCTTTGGATGGCGTGGAGTCCGGCGCCCTCAGGGTGCAGCCCCGTGA
>CAIUPP010000019.1 GCA_903901045.1 uncultured Planctomycetota bacterium | reverse complement strand
TGGATTCGTTTGCGAACGGGCCGCGGCTCTTCCGGCCGGGTGACACTCCCTTTGCGGGTGGACTGCCAGGCCTGATCGCCGATTCCCTGCCCGACGCCTGGGGAGAGCGGATGCTGCGCCATGAGATGCCGGAAGTGCAGACGCTGCTCGGGAAACTTGCGGCCATCGGCCCGCGCGGGCCTGGGGCGATCACGTTTGAGCCCGTGCTGGGCGCAGGGGCTGACCAAAATCCGACCGCCATCGATCTCGCCATACTGGCCCGTGATGCCGACCGACTGCGGGCCACACCCGTGCCTCTGACCGATGAGCATGTGAACGCCGCTCTGGCCAAAGGTGGCAGCACACTGGGCGGGGCTTACCCCAAGGCGTCGGTTCATCTGCGCTTGGAAGGGGAATTCATCGAGCGCCACGAGATTCTCGTCGGGGGCGCTCCGCCTCCCGGTTATAGCCCCTGCATCCTGAAATTCGCCCGGTCCAGCGATGAAGCCGAGGGCGCGGTGGAATTTGCCTTCTGGCTGATGGCGAAGAACGCCGGCATCCGCCTGCCCCGCGCCTGTCTCGTCTATGACGGCGAGCGCCGGCATTTCGCGGTCGAACGTTTTGACCGTTACCGCCGGGCTGATGAGACCATCGGCCGGCGGCACGTGCATTCCCTCAGCGGCATGATGCACCGCAAGGCCGCGGATGGCGCCATTGACTACGAAGATTTCATGCGCCTCAGCCGCCGGTTGGGCGGAGCGCAGGAGGCGGTCGAATGCTTCCGGCGCGCGGTATTCAACCTGCTCGCGACGAATCGCGACGACCACGGCCGCAACCATGTCTTTCTCTACGACGAGAACGCCCGGACCTGGACGCTGGCGCCCGCTTTCGATCTCAATCCCAGTATCTACAATGTCATGATTGGCCTGCATTGGCTCGGCAGCGCGCAGATACCCACCCAATTCGCTTCCTTGCTCCGTTTGGCGGAAATCGGCGGCATCTCCGCCAGGATGGCCCGCGAGATCTACGGACAAGTCGAGGCGGCCACCCTCGGGGGTTGGCGGGCGGCGGCGACTCAGGCCGGTGTCCCTGCGGCGATGATCGCCTACTGGGAAAAAGAAATGTTCCAGCAAACCCAGCCGTTGCGCGATAATGCTAAAGCCACGGGACGAAAAACTTAGCACCGCGCCACTGCATCACGGCCCTCTCTGGTGGCCAAGGCGTCGTTTCCCCCTCTTTTGAGGGTTATCCCATTCGTTGCTGCGGCGGGGTTCCCCAGCCAACAAGGCCAGCAGTAGCTCGGCTTTCTCCGGTTGCGGAGGCCGCCAGAGCCGGAGCGGCCGGGGAAGGCTTAGAGTCTGCGCTTGCCGCCTCACCCTTGGCTAATGCCAGCTCGACCGATATTCGGGCGTTGTGGGTGGCCAGGCAGGCTCTGGCTCGTTTGACGGCTGGTTGCCCACCCATGGGCTGGTGGGAGTCGGTGTATCCGTCGTGGACCGGCAACCGGAGACGCGCGGGACGGCGGGACTGCTCCGGCTCTGGCGGCCTCCGCAGCCGGCCATCCCGCCCGACTCCGGGCCGGCAATGGGCGAGGTGGCCCCGGTCGCAAGCCGGCTCAGCAAGTTCGCCCGCTTGCGACCTTCG
>CAIUPP010000018.1 GCA_903901045.1 uncultured Planctomycetota bacterium | reverse complement strand
CGCGATGGTTTGTGGAGTGCGGCGGCAACGACGCCGCTTTGGATGGCGTGGAGTCCGGCGCCCTCAGGGTGCAGCCCCGTGAGTCGTGCGCTCCGTCATAGCCAAAGCGCCGCCGATGGCGGCGCACTCCACATTCTGCGGCGCTCTTTAGATGCGTTTGCCCCGGGGGGCGCGATGGAATCCGCCGGAGTCCGGGGCGGGGCAAACATGCTACGGCGGGGAATCCGCGCCTTCCCGGTCCACGCCCGCCGCTGTATCGAACATGTGCCAGACTTTTAGCGCCATCGTCGCGCCCAGCGTCGTGCGAGGATCGCTTGCGCCGAAGTAGTCTGCGGCGTATCCCGACTGCACGAGGTTGATATTCCAGTCCGTTGAGGCGGCCCAGAACGCAATGGCGCGGCTCTCATCCGGCGTCCAGAGGCAGCGCATATCCCCATAGAGCACGTTGTAGCCGCTGTCGTGGACGCGCGCTCCGTCGCCGGGCGTGGTGGCGGGGGCATCCTTCGGCTTGCGGAATGTATCGCAGGCCAGCGCTCGCCCGCCGAGCAGTTTCTGCGTCTTGAAGAAGGGGGCGTTGCAGGTGGTCGTCACCTCCGGCGTCGTGTAGAACAGCTTGAGCTTCGTCCCGACGGGAATCCCCGGATACCCGCAGGCGGCGTTGCGGTAGTTGTAAGGGATTCGGAGCATCCGGAAGGTCACGGTGGAGAAGGGACAGGTCGGCATCCAGTTCCAGTCGCCGCGCGTCAGAATCTTCTTGTCGAACCCGCCGGCATGTTTCATGTCGCCCGGACTGTCCCACGGGCTGTCCCATCCGCTCTTCACCGGCGCGCTCGGACAGAAGAAGATGCGCGCGTCGGGCAGGTAGCCCCCGTAGACCAGGAAGCCTAGATTGACCGGGCCCATGTTCAGGCTGCCCGGGCCGAATGTGCCGCCGTGCGGCTTCTCCCCGAAGGCAATCGCGTTCCACGTGGACTTGCCCTGCGCGCACGGCCAGCCCTCCATCGCGTATCCGTACGGCGATCCGCCCACGGCCAGTTGCTCGCTCCCCGCGCCATCCCGGAACCATTCCGCGTGGTTGTCGAAAGTCTGTCCCTCGTCGGCGTCTCCCCAGCCGTGCCCGCTTGGGAAGTATCCTCCGTAGTCATCCGCGTAGGAGGTCAGGGCCAGCCCCATGTGGCCGAGGTTTGAAGCGCAGGCCGACCGGCGCGCCTTCTCTCTCGCCGCGGACAATGCCGGCAGCAGCATCGAGGCGAGAACTCCGATAATGGCGATCACCACCAGCAGTTCGATCAGCGTAAACGCGCCGCTGAGCCCGCGGCGAAACGCGGCAAGCCCCTCGGCGTTCTGAAAGCGCGAGCGAAACATCTCTCTCCCTCTTGCGAATGCCGCACCCGGACCGGGCGCGTTCTATGTTCTTGCCTGCGGCACACTTCGAGTATCCCAGCGAGTTTCGCCTGAGTCAACATGATTGGAGTGCGCGAGTGTGCTTGCAATGGTCACGACCGGCCTGTATCTTCGCACAGGCGGAAAGCCTTGGCTTTTGACGGGGGACGCGGCGTGAGCACATTCCGGCGGTTGGCGCTCTGGGTCGGCCTCTGGTTCTTCGCCGTTTTGGCGATCACCTCGGTCGGCGGGGCGTTGATGGGCGCCGAACGCGCCTCCGGCATGTTCGGCTCGACGCCGGGCCGATTGCTCTGGGTGCTCTTTGCCACCCTCCTGCTGATGGTCCTCTTCTGCAAACCCGTCTCCCGCTCCCCGGCGCTCCTCGCTTTGCACGCCGCGCCGGTGCTGATCCTCGCCGGCGCATTCCTCGGCTCCGCACCCGGCCACCGCGTCGCCGACGCGCTTCTGCACCGCCAGAAGGCGTCGGAAGGGGCGCTGCTCATCTTCGAAGGCCGGGCGGAGAATCTCCTGGTCGAACCCGACCGGGGAGTTCCTCTTGGGCGACTCCCCTTCAGCGTGCGGCTCGACCGGTTCACCGTCGAACGTTACCCGCCCGGACCGTCCGATCCGCAGGGAGAGCCGCCGGTCCGCTCCTATCGAAGCGATGTGACCGTGCTGCTCGACGGACGCCCGGTGCAGAGCGCAAGCATCGAAGTGAACCGGCCTCTGCACTTCGGCGGCTACCATCTCTACCAATCCTCCTATGGCACGCTGCCGGCGACGTACACGGTGCTGACGGTCGTCTCCGACAGCGGCCTGTCCCTCGTTTATGCGGGCTTCATCCTGCTCGGGGCGGGGGTCTTCTGGTGGGGTTGGGGAGAGCCGATTCTCGCGCACCTGCGCCGAAGGAGGGGAAATGGCGCTTAAGGCATCCCTTCTCGGGTTCCTGATTTACGCCACCATGGCCGGCTGGCTCGGCGCCCTGGCGGCGTACGCGTTCGGGTGGCGAGCGAAAGGGCGCGCGCTGGCCCTCTTCGCCTCCGCCGCCGCGGCTGCGGCATTCGGCGCGCGATGGGTGGGCGTCGGCCACGTCCCGATGCAGAGCCTCTTCGAGGTCTTCCTCTGCCTTGCACTCCTGCTGGGGCCGCTCTCCTTCCTCTGGCGGCGGTGGCTTGGGAAGGAGGGAGAGTGTACGGACGCGCTCATAGCCCTGGCGATTCTCTTCCCTGCCGGGTTCGTATTCAGCGAAGCCCCGGCGCAACTGCCCCCGGCGCTGTTCAGTCCCCTGTTCATCCCCCATGTGGCCGCGTATTTGCTGGCTTACGTCATCCTGATTCGCAGCAGCCTGGCGGCGGGCGCGCAGTTGCTTCGCCGGGCGGACGCGCCTGAAGCGGAGCCGGTCTACCGGCTCGCGCGCCTGGGATTCCCTCTGCTCACCCTCGGCCTGTTGCTCGGGGCGTGGTGGGGGAAACTGGCCTGGGGGGATTACTGGAACTGGGACCCGAAGGAACTCTGGTCCCTGACCACCTGGGTGGTCTTTGCGGGCTACTTCCACCTGCATTCGCTTGAGGAGAGGGGCGGAGGGCGGCTTTCCGCCGCGGTGGCGCTCCTGGGGGGCGTCTGCATCCTGATCACGCTGCTCTGGGTCAACCTCGCCGGGCGCACCTTCCCGGGACTGCACGCGTACACGGGGCCGTAGTGCGGAGCGTGATGCGCGGACGTACCGACCTGTCCAAGAGCCTGCGCCGCGAGTTCTTACGGCTGCGCAGGGGAGGGGCGCTCGATCCGCCAGGTGATGGGTGGTGTCGGCGGAACAGACTCAGAATCCCCTAGTCTTCTTTGGTAAGGCCCGACGCTCTGAATCAGGACTCCGTTGGGCAAAGACTCGAAGAGAAGGGGTTTGCCGCTAAAGACATCCTGTGGCACTGCGGCAAGATACTTCGGCGCCAGCATATCCAAGCTCAGGGGGTAGGTTCCATGGTCAAGGCGATATAGCTCCGCCGCGATTCCGCAAGCAGTGACATCGTGGCGGGCGAGGTCGCGTTTCGCCTCACAGAGGCTATAGCCGATGGCAGGCAAGAACTTCCCCGAGAGCAAGTGGTAGTACTTCGACCCGATTGACGTACCCGCGCGATGTGCTGCCGTGGCCTCGTCCACTGCCCAATGGCTCATCTCTTCGTCAGACAGGGTCTCCAGCCTGGAAGCGGCTTCCACGAAGCGATTCATGAAGGACAAGGAAAAGGCTTGGTCTACCAGTGAGCCGTTAAGAATGCGAATTAGGGCGGTCTCTGGCGCTGTGGGGCATTCCCGATCGTATCCACCCACTTCATTATGCAGAACGGCACCGACGCCATTCTTCCTGGCGGATTCCATGTGACCGGCGTTAAGAGCGCGTTCGCCTTCTACGGCTCGCCTAAAACGTTGTCGATCAAGAGCCTGTAGTTCGGTCAGAATCAGCCGAAGGTCTTCGGGGTTGGGGTTAACCATGGCGAGTATTTCCGGCAGAGTCCGCAGGGCCAACATGTCTAAGGCGTTGCCGACCAGAAAACCGATCAGGATCGGCTCTTTTTCGATGCTGCGTCTGAGTCTCAATCCTGCCCACACCGCTTGGCATGCCCTGTGAGCATCGCCATCTGTTGCGGCAAGCCACGCTTCCAGACTGAGCATGCGAGCTGAATCGCGAAACTCCGCCAAGTGGGGGAGTTTCATGTTCCCGCCGTCGGCGTAATCCAACTCGAAGTAGCCCCGGTCATACTTCGCGCCCTCGTGCAAGAACCGCAAGGCCAGTTTGTTACGATCAAGATAGAGGCTGAGACCCGCATGTTTCTCGGCCACGACCTTGGCGCGTTCTTCCGGCTTCGCGCTGAAGAACGCCGTATATGCTTCGACGGCAGCGGTTTCCTGCGCGTCGGCTTTCCCGCGGCCAAAGTACAATGGGTTCTTCACAAGGCTGGCTGCTTGATACCAACGCGCGGCATTCTCTTCCCTGGGCACCGGCTTCGGCGCAAGGTCGAGCAGATTTAACGAACTGCCTTCTGCCTTCACCTGTGCGCGCAAAGAACGCAGTTTGAGGCCGTAAACGACGCTGACGGCCGCATAGTAGACGAGCCATAGAATGAACAGGCCCGCAACAGCCAACAGGAAGACACGGCACTTCCGAGGTAGTTTCATTGGATGCTCCTCAATAATTCCGTCTGAGAGAGCGTGTCATGTCCCGACGGCACCTCCGTCTTGCTCAGTTGGGCTAGCAATCGCAGTTCCAGCGCCGGGCCATCACCGAGAGTCTGGGCGAGGTCTTTGGCCAAAGCCACAGTAGCGGGAGTCGGGGGCGTCATGGCCACCTGTCGCGGCTGCCGATCAGTCGGCGTGATGAAGATGGCAACCAGGCAGAGAAGCACGGTGGCAGCGGCGGAGTACCAGAATCCGCGCGACTCCCATACGCGATCCACCCAGTCCCGCTTGTTTGCTCCTTGCTCCAACTCCGCCCTTGCGGCGGCGAGGACCTTCGCGCGGAGGCCCGGCGGGGGAGGCTGGATATTCAGCTTTCGCAGTATATCTTCCATCTCATTTCTCCCCGGCAAATAGCCACGTGCGTGACAAATAGGAAGTCATTGCGAGGAGGAGCGCAGCGACGACGTGGCAATCTTCCTGTTTTCCGTTAGCCGTTGCCGTTCGCCCGCGATTCACGGTCACGACAAAGCGAAAGATTGCCACGCGCCAAACGCCCGGCGCTCGCAATGACGGCATTATCCGTTTTCCGTTCATCATTGGAGCAAATCCTCCGGCAGCAGCGCCCGGAGTTTGTCGAGCGCGTAACGGTAGCGGCTGGCTGCCGTGTTCAGCGAGACCCCCGTCATGGCCGCGATTTCGGCAAACGTCATGTCCTGATAGAGCTTCAGCACAATCGCCTCCCGCTGTTCGGCCGGGAGTTGCGCCAGGGCAGATTCGACGTCGCTCGCCGCGCCTTCGGGCAGACCGGGCGGCTGCGGACGCTCGAAGATCGTTGCGGAGGCAGCCGAGGAATGACCTTCGGCTTCGCGCCGCAATCGCTTCCAGACGGCGTGGCGCAGCATGGCGAAGAGGTAGGCTCGCGCCGACCGCACTTTTCCGAGTCTGCCGCGGGCGCAAGCGAGGCTGACAAAGAGATCCTGCACCGCATCTTCCGCCGCCTCCGTTCGGCCCAGCATGCCCAGCGCGTACCTGTAGAGTTGCGGGCCGACCTCATCGTAGACTCCCTCCAGCGCGGAAGGTTCTCCTTCCGCGAGACGTTCCAGCCACCGGTTGAGGCCCTCATCCTGGCTGCCGCTGGTTTCTTCCATCACTCTAATAGAGTCTCACAAGGCCGGGATTTGTCTACGAATGAAAGAATATCATAGCGGCAGGGTAACGGAAACGAGACAAGGGGACAAGATAACAAGATTGACAAGATATCTTGCGTTATCTTGTAATCTTGTCAAAGCCTCTCTTCCGTTTCCGTCGTTCACTGCGTATCCCCGTTATCCTGTTCCAAGAAGCCGTCCGCCGTACGTTCGTTGTCGCTTCCCCCGGTTGACCCTCCCGCTCGGATGTGCTAAATTCTAATCATTGTAATTCTTTACAACTGACGATGGGCCTATGCGCATCACCGTTAATGGAACTACTCAAGACCTGCCCGACGCGGCGACGGTCTCGCAGCTTCTCGACCGGCTCAAAGTGAGGCGCGACGCCATTGCCGTGGAGGTGAACCGCGAGATCGTGCCCCGCGCGCAGCATGCCGCCCAGGCATTGCGCGAAGGGGATGTCGTGGAGGTCGTCACGTTTGTCGGTGGAGGCTGAGGCATTATGGCGCAGGACGTTCTTCAACTCGGGACGCGCGCGTTCCAATCCCGCCTGCTGGTAGGCACCGGCAAGTATCCCTCGATGCCCGTCATGAAGGAGGCGCTCGAAGCCTCCGGCGCGCAGGTCGTGACGGTCGCCGTCCGTCGCATGCAGATCGAGGGGCGTCCGCAGGAGACGCTGCTGGACTACATCGACCGCAAGAAGTACTTCATCCTTCCGAACACGGCGGGCTGCTTCAACGCCGACGAGGCGATCCGCACCGCCCGCCTGGGGCGCGAGGCGGGCCTTTCCGAGATGGTGAAGCTCGAGGTGCTCGGCGACGAGCGCACTCTCCTGCCCGATCCGGTCGAGACGCTCAAGGCGGCCGAGGTGCTGGTGAAGGAAGGGTTCAGCGTCCTGGTCTACACCAGCGACGACCCGATCATCGCCAACCGGCTGCAGAACCTGGGGGTCACCAGCGTCATGCCCGCCGGTTCCCCCATCGGCTCCGGCCAGGGGATACTCAACCTGAACAACCTTCGCATCATCATGGAGTCGGCGCGTGTGCCGATCATTGTGGACGCGGGGGTGGGCACGGCCTCCGACGTTGCGCGCGCCATGGAGATGGGCGCCGCCGGCGTGCTGGTCAACACGGGCATCGCTCATGCCAAGGACCCCGTGGGCATGGCGCGCGCCATGCGCCTCGGGACGGAAGCGGGGCGGCTGGCGTTCCTGGCCGGCCGCATCCCCAAGCGCCTGTACGCCAAGGCCAGCAGCCCGGAGAAGGACTTCTGACCGACCCTCTTGGAGGAGGAGTGCCAGTGGGTGAAACGATTGTCGCCGACGCCCCCGACCGGCCGGGCGAGCCGAAGATTGACAAGCTTTTCAAGATCATGGTTCGTCAGGGCGCGTCGGACCTCCACCTGAAGGTCGGCCAGCCTCCCATCCTGCGCATCAGCGGCACTCTGCGCGCTCTCAAGAGCGACCCCCTCACCGATTCCCAGGTCCAGAAGCTGTTTGACGAAGTGCTGCGCCCCGAGCAGGCCGTCCTGCTGCATGAGCGCGGCAGCTTCGACTTCGCGCACGAGTTCGAGGGCGGATGGCGCGTCCGCATCAACCTCTTCCGTCAGCGCGGCCACCTCAGCGCCGCCTGCCGCCTCGTGCAGATACAGGTCCCCAACTACGAAGAGTTGCACCTGCCTCCCATCCTCTCCAAGATCGCCGAGATACCCGTCGGGCTGGTTCTGGTGGTGGGCGCCACCGGCTGCGGCAAGTCCACCACGCTGGCCGCCATGATCAACCAGATCAACCTCACCCGCCGCGTGCACATCCTCACCGTGGAAGACCCGATCGAATACTCCTTCACGGACAGCAAGGCGCTGATCAACCAGCGCGAGATCGGCCTGGATGTTCCCGACTGGCCCTCGGCGCTGAAGTATGCCATGCGCGAGGACCCCAACGTCATCCTCATCGGCGAAATGCGCGACCCGGAGACTCTCCATGCGGGGCTCACCGCCGCGGAGACCGGCCACCTGGTCTTCGGCACGCTCCATGCCGCCAGCAGCTACCAGGCCATCAACCGCATCCTGGAACTCTTCCCAATCGAGAAGCATGCCATGATCCGGCAGGCGCTGGCGGCGAACCTGCGCGCCGTCATCGCCCAGATGCTGCTGCCTTCGAGCAAGGAAGGCTTCCGCCGGGTGCCGGCCGTCGAAGTGCTGCTCTGCAACCCCGCGGTGCGCAACTACATCGCCAAGGGAGAGGATGAGAAGATCGTCGAAGTGATTCGCGGCGGCGCGGGTGAAGGGATGCAGGACCTGACCAGCGCCATCGCCAAGCTGGTGAAGGAAGACATGGTCCTGCGCAAGACCGCCCTGGAGCACGCCCCAAACCGGGAACGTCTGGAGATGGAACTGCGCGGCATCTCGGTGGGCGGGGGCATCGTGGGATGAGAAGGCCAATGGTCAAGGGTCCGGGAAGCGGCCGCGCCTTAGCGCTCATGGCCTGCGCCCTGCTCTGGATGGGCTGCCTGGGCGCGGGCATTGCCCAGGCGCAGGAGACCGTTGCCGACCCCGGCGCGGGCCGCTACATGAGCGGCTTCTGGCTCTTCGTGCTCATCCTGCAACTGATTATCTGGATGGGCGCCTACGACTGGGTCGGCCGCGACAGCGAGAAACTCGGCACGGCGCAGCCCTTCTGGTGCGGCATCATCATGGCGACGGGAGCGGCCGGCGCCATCCTCTCCCTGCTGCGTCCCGGCTTCCTCTTCTTCTCTCTTCTGGGCATCATCGGGCTGGGCATGGTCTTCTCTCTCTACGTCATCAAGCGCAACCTGTCCGTGGGGGAGGAGCAGCGCGTCTTCACCCTCAAGCACTTCCACTATCTCCTGCGTGTGTTCCAGGCGCGGTTCCACCTGCGCAAATCCGCCGGCGCGATGGCCCAGACGAAGGCCGGCCCGCGCGAGGACACCACCACCATTCAACTGCTTCGCAAGGACGGCGCCAGCCTGGAACGCCTCACCGAAGGGCGCACCGAAAGCGCCTCCGAGGCCGTCATCTCCGTGAAGGAATTGGTCGAGAGCGCCGTCGTCTCCCGCGCCACGGATATCCACCTGGAACCCAAGGAGAACGAACTCCAGGCGCGCTTCCGCATCGACGGCATCCTCCACAACGTCCCGAGCTACCCCACCGAACTGGGCCAGCCCATGCTTTCGAGCATCAAAGTGCTCAGCGACATGGACATCGCCGAGAAGCGCAA
Organism: uncultured Planctomycetota bacterium; assembly: GCA_903901045.1. Lineage (GTDB taxonomy): Bacteria > Planctomycetota > Brocadiia > CAIUPP01 > CAIUPP01 > CAIUPP01. The sequence continues at coordinate 17,749 of CAIUPP010000018.1, read as the reverse complement.
GCCCCAGGATGGTTCCTTCATGGGGAAGTTCAACAACCGCACCCTCGACTTCCGCGTCGCCACCGCGCCCACCGTCCATGGCGAAACCATGGTCATCCGCGTTCTGGACCGCGACGCCGGTCTGCTGCGCCTCGAAAAGCTCGGCATGCTGCAGGACCACCTCAAGGTCGTCCGCCGCGTCATCCAGTACCCGCACGGCATGCTCGCGGTCTGCGGCCCCACCGGCTCCGGCAAGACCACCACCCTGTACGCCATGCTCTCCGAAATCGACTCCTTCCAGAAGAACATCATCACCATCGAAGACCCCATCGAGTACCGGCTCGACAACGTCAGCCAGACCCCCGTCAACGTCAAGGGGGGCGTCACCTTCGCCAGCGCGCTGCGCAGCTCCCTGCGCCAGGACCCGGACGTGATTATGGTCGGCGAAATCCGCGACGCCGAGACCGCGCGCGTCGCCTGCCAGGCCGCCATGACCGGCCACTTCGTCTTCACCACCCTCCACGCCAACGACTCCATCACCTCGCTCTTCCGCCTGCTGGACCTGGGGGTTGAGGCGTACTTCATCGCCTCCTCACTGACCGCCTCGCTCTCGCAGCGCCTCGTGCGCGTCCTCTGCCCGGCCTGCAAAGTCGCCTATGTCCCGGAGCCGGACTTCCTGAAGCAGATCGGCCTTCCGCCGGACAGGCAGATCGAGCTCTACAAATCCGTCGGCTGCGAAGCCTGCCAGGGGACCGGTTATCAGGGGCGCATCGGCGTCTATGAAATGGTCGAAATCAACGACCCGATCCGGGAACTGCTGCGCACGAATCCGAGCCTGCAGGCGATCACGGCCGAGGCCAAGAAGGCCGGTTTCCGGAAACTTCAGGACGATGGCCTCGCCAAGGTCATCAAGGGGATCACCTCCCTCAAGGAACTCGTTCGGGTGACAAGGTAGCGGAGGACTGTGCCATCGGGTACTTCGTCAGCTTTCTCTCGCTGATCGTCACGATCTACTGGATATACCGCGGCTTGCGGCGCGGCCTCTATCCGGCGCTCAACATGTTCCTGGTCTTCTTCGTCCCGCTGCTGGTGACGATCAACTACTACGACCTGCTCTTCAACCTCGTGGCGATGATCTCCCCCGAGAGCACTAACACCGTGCGGGAAATGATCGCCTTCATCGCCACCTACTTCATCACCTTCGGCGTCTGCGTCTACCTCTGCGCCTGGCTCTGCGTGGACGTCATGCGCATTCACAAGCTCGTGGATGCGGTCGGCGGGATTGTGTGCGGGGGGGCGTGCGGCATCGTCTGCAGTGGCGTCCTGGTGATGATGTGGTTCACGATGCCGATCGCCCAGGAGAAGCTGCCGATCGACGACGCGCAATTGTTCTTCCCCGCCACCAAGCTCACCATGGAGGCGGCGACCTTCGTGGCCGGGCGCATCCCCGCCCAGCGTCCCTTCATCGGCGAGCGCTTCGTGCGGGACCTGCGCTTCGGCCTCCCGCAGATTCCCGGCGTGGGCGCGGGCTTCTACGTCAGTTCCGTTCCCACCGGGCAGCGCGTCTTCATTGACGCCAGCAGCATGTCCCCCACGCAGTTCCTCGACAAGCTCAAGGAGCTCATCTCCAAGCCCTGGGAAGAGCCCACCGCCACGGAAGCCAAGCGTCCCTTCGGCGAGAAACGCCGCAGCCCCGTCCTCATCGAGCAGGATGCCAAGACGGCCCTGGTCGCCGTCGTCATGGATGACGTGCCCCCGGAGATTGCGCGCGAAACCGACGCCGGCAAGATGTTCGTGCACGACGGGGAGATTTACTACTCGCGCGAGATGATTTCCGACCGCGTGCTTTTCGTCAAGATATACCGCGTTCAGCGCGAGACGGGGGTGGGTTCGGTCATTGCCCTCTTCCAGCCGGCCGACCCGGCGCTTTCCGCGCAGATGCTGCCCGCGCTGATGCCCTCGCGCGCCTGCTTCAAATTCGATGCGGCGAGCATGCGCAGCGCCCTCATGGGCGCCGGCGTTACTTCCGACGTGGACGCGCTGATTCTGCGCCTCCAGTTCTGCGGGAAAATCCTGTTCGAGGGGCTGGCCGGGAAACCGTACTGCGCCGAGGTCACTGCCGACGGCGGCAAGCGCATTTACGAAGTGCCCGCGCCGAACCTGGAAGAGGTCAAGAAGGAAACCGGCGGCTCCTGGTTCGCGCCGCGGTGAGCCTCGGCCGCTTCGCTCCGTTGCGCGCCCCTAGTGCGCAAACAGCTTGAGGTACTCTCCGTACCCCTCTTTCTCCAAATCCTCCTTCGGGACGAACCGCAGCGCGGCGGAGTTCATGCAGTAGCGCAGGTTCGTCGGGGGAGGGCCGTCGTTGAACACGTGCCCCAGGTGCGAATCGGCATGCCGGCTGCGCACCTCGGTGCGCGTTGAGAACAGCGAGCGGTCGGCGCGCTCCACGATGTTCTCCGGCGCCAGGGGCTTCGTGAAGCTCGGCCAGCCCGTGCCCGAATCGAACTTGTCGGTCGAGGAGTAGAGCGGCTCCCCGGAGACGACGTCCACGTAGATCCCCGCGCGCTCGTTGTTCCAGTACTCATTCTTGAACGGCGGCTCGGTCCCTTTCTCCTGCGTCACCTCGTACTGCATCGGGGTCAGCTTCTTCTTCAACGCCTCCTTCGTGTACGACGGGTAGCGGCCGTCCGACGCCGTTGCGGCAACGGCCGCAGGCTTCGTCAACTCCTCCTGGAACCTCGCGCGATCCTTCCCCCACACCGTGTCCAGAAACTGGTCCCGCCCGGAGCGCGAGCGGTAGTACTTGTACCGGATCGGGTTCTTCGAGTGATAATTCTGGTGATACTCCTCCGCCTTGGTGAAAGCGGTCAGCCTGGCGATCTCCGTCACGATCGGCTTGTCGAACCTGCCGCTGGCCGCGAGCTTCTGTTTGGACTCCTCCGCCAGGCGCTTCTGCTCATCGTTGGCATAGAAGATCGCCGAACGGTATTGCGGACCGCGATCCACGAACTGGCCCCCGGCGTCCGTCGGGTCGATTTGCCGCCAGAAGAGTTCCAGCAATTGCGCGTAGCTGACGACCGCCGGGTCGTAAGTGACCTGCACCGCCTCGACGTATCCCTTCTCCGCGTAGTCGGAGTAGGTCGGGTTCTCTCCCGTGCCATTGGCATAGCCGGAGAGCGCCGAGGAAACCCCTCTCACTTTCTCGAACGGCGGCTCCACGCACCAGAAACATCCCCCTGCGAAAGTCGCTTGTTCCATAGCCGTGCCTCCCGGGTCATTCGTCTGAGCGGTCCCATCGTGTGTTGCGTGCGTGCAGCCGCCGAGTGCTGCGAAGGCAATCAGTGCGGCGCCGCAAACCATAGCAGTGACGCTCTTCATAGGGCACCTCCTTGAGCGGGATTCTCCGAAGCGTCGCGCCCCGTGAACTCCCTTCTCTCTAATTCCATAATGCCCCCGAGTGCAGGCCGGGTCAAGATGTGCGCCAACTGGAAAAAGGGGAGAAAAAAAGCGCCCGGCCCCTTTTGCGTTGATTGCCCCCACACGGCGTGCTACGGTGGAATGCGGGAGTGGGAATCAGTTGGCGCCCAGCGAGGGAGGGAAGATGACGCGGTTCGACGGGGCGGTTCTAAAGGCATCCGGCCGGGCGCTCTGCGCGACGGAAGTTGCCATCCTCCAGGTCAACGTCGGCCTTCGGTGCAACCAGGCGTGCGCGCATTGCCATCTCAACGCCTCGCCGGAGCGCGCGGAGTCCATGGACTGGCCGACGATGGAAGAGGTCTGCCGCGCAGCGCGGCGCGCGGGGGCGCGGCTGGTGGACCTGACCGGCGGCGCGCCCGAACTGAATCCCCACCTCAGGCGATTCATCGAGCGGCTGCGCGCCGATGGGTTGCGCGTGCAGGTGCGGACAAACCTGACCGCTCTGCTGGAGCCGGGGCTGCGCGATCTGCCCGCTTTCTTCGCCGCGCGCGAGGTCCAATTGGTCGCTTCCATGCCCTGCTATCTGGAGGAGAACGTTCGCGCGCAGCGGGGAGGCGGGACTTACGAGAAGAGCATTGCGGCCATCCGCCGCCTGAACGACCTCGGCTACGGGGTGGAAGACCGACTGGCGCTCGATCTCGTCTACAACCCCGGCGGCCCTTTCCTGCCCCCTGCGCAGGCGGAGTTGGAGGCGGACTACCGCCGCGAGTTGGCCGCCCGGTGCGGCATCCGTTTCACGCGACTCCTGACGATTGCCAACATGGCCCTGGGGCGCTTCCGCGACCTGCTGCGCCGCGACGGGCAGGAGGAGGCGTACCTGCGGCTGCTCCGCGGCGCATTCAATCCGCAGACGCTCGACGGGCTCATGTGCCGCCGCCAACTGAGCGTCGCGTGGGACGGGACGCTCTATGACTGCGATTTCAACCTCGCCCTTCGGCTGCCCGTCAACCACGGCGCGCCGAGCCGGCTGAGCGATTTCGATTGCGCCGCCTTGGCCACTCGCCGGATCGTGACCGGAGAGCACTGCTACGGCTGCACCGCCGGCAGCGGCTCTTCCTGCGCCGGGGCGCTGGTCCGAAATGCGTGACGCGTCCGTCCGGAAAGGAGGCCGACGATGAACCGCCCCAACCGTTTCCTCCTGGCCATTCCCCTCGCGCTGCTGCTGGCCGCGCAGGCGCGGGCCTTCTCCTTCGATGACTGCGCCGATGCGCTCAAGACCTGTGTCAACGACAAGGGGATGGTCGATTACGCCCAACTCAAGGCGCACAGCGCGAAGCTGGACGCCTTCCTGAAATCCGTCGCCGACCTCGACCGCAAGAGTTACGACTCGTGGAACGAAGCGGCGAAGATCGCCTTCTGGTTGGACGCTTACAACGCCTGCACGCTCAAGGCGATCATCGGCCACTATCCCATCCAGTCCTCCTTCTTCGGCGGCCTGCGCTACCCCAGGAACAGCATCCGGCAGATCGGGGGCGTCTGGGACAAACTGGAGTTCACGGTGATGGGGAAGGGGATGACCCTGGACGGCATCGAGCACTCCGTGCTGCGCAAGGAGTTCAGCGAGCCGCGTATTCACATGGCGCTGGTCTGTGCCGCGATGGGCTGCCCCCCGCTGCGCAACGAACCGTATACCGGTGAACGACTCGACGAGCAACTGAACGACCAGGCCAGGCGGTTTCTTGCGAACTCCGCCAAGTTCAGGATAGACGAGGCCGCCGGCAAGGTGTATCTCTCCTCCATCTTCAAATGGTTCGGGGAGGACTTCGTCAAGAAGTGCGGCGTGGAGCAGGGGTATGGCGACCACTCCAGGTCCGAGCGGGCGGCGCTCCATTTCATCGCCGGCTTCCTGGACAAGAAGGAGGCCGAGTTCCTCGCGCGCGGCGATTTCAAAGTCGAGTATCTCGATTACGACTGGTCCCTCAATGAGCAATAACGGAACCGAGCCGGCTGCCGTCGCCGCAGGCAAGGGCGGCGCAGGGGGGCGCGCCTGGCTGCGCATTGCCCTGTTGCTGCTGATCGTCATCGGCCTGACCCTTGCGGGGAAGTTCCTCCCGGTGAAGGAGTGGTTCCTCGCTTTGCTGGAATGGACGCAGCGCCTCGGAATCTGGGGGCCGGTTATCGTGGTGCTTTTCTACGTGGCGGCCTGCGTGCTGTTCCTGCCCGGCTCGGTCCTGACGATCGGCGCGGGGTTCATCTTCAAGCTGGCGGTGGGTACGGTCACCGTTTCCATCGGCGCGACCCTCGGCGCATGCGCTGCGTTCTGGGTCGGACGCACCCTGGCCCGCAACTGGGTGGCGGGAAGGGTGGCCGGCAACGCGAAATTCGAGGCGATTGACCGCGCCGTCGCGCGCGAAGGGTTCAAGATCGTCCTGCTCACGCGGCTCAGCCCCGTCTTCCCGTTCAACCTGCTCAATTACGCTTTCGGGTTGACCCGCGTCCGCTTCCGCGACTACGCGCTGGCGTCATGGATCGGCATGCTCCCCGGCACGGTCATGTACGTCTACATCGGCTCCGCCGCGCGCAGCCTGGCCGATGCCGCCGCCGGGGGCGGGCCGCGGCCCGCGGCGCAGCAGATCTTCTTCTGGGCCGGGCTGGGGATTGCCGTCGTCGTGGCGCTGCTGGTCACGCGCATTGCGCGCCGCGCCCTGCGAGAGGGTGCGCCGCCGGACGGAGTTGACGTGAAGGAAGGGGGAAAGCTCCATGGCTGAATACGGCCAACTGCTCCCGCGCGACGCCTATAACGAGGCGCTCGCCGGGAACGTTCATCCGCCCGCCTGGGCGAACCCGACGCCGGCGCCGCGCTACAACCTCGTCGTGCTTGGCGCAGGCACCGCCGGCCTCATCGCCGCGCTGGGGGCGTCCGGTCTGGGCGCGAAAGTCGCCCTGGTCGAGCGTCACCTGCTGGGGGGCGACTGCCTCAACGTCGGCTGCGTCCCCTCCAAGTGCATCATCCGATCCGCGCGCGCCGCCGCCGAAGCGCGCGACGCGGAAAGCTTCGGCATCCGAACCGGCAAGGTTGAGGCGGACTTCGCGGCGGTGATGGAGCGCATGCGCCGGCTGCGAAGCGGCATCAGCGGGCATGATTCCGCCGAGCGCTTGCGCAGCCTGGGGGTGGACCTGTTCTTCGGGCAGGGGCGTTTCACCTCCGGCGATACCGTCGAGGTCGCCGGCAGCGCGCTGCATTTTCGCAGAGCGGTCATTTGCACCGGCGCGCGGGCGGTCGACCCGCAGGTGCCGGGCATGGCCGAAGCGGGTTTCCTCACGAACGAGACGGTCTTCTCGCTCACCGAGCGGCCGCTTCGGCTGATCGTCTTCGGGGCCGGCCCGCTGGGGTGCGAACTGGCGCAGGCCTTCCGCCGCCTCGGCTCCGACGTGACCCTCATCGAGCGCGGCCCGCAATTCCTGAGCCACGAAGATGCCGACGCCGCGCGCCTCCTCGCGGAATCTTTCCGCCGCGACGGCATCCGGGTGCTGCTCAATACCGCGATCAAGCGCGTCGAGAAGACTTCCCTGGGGAAGGCCGTCAGCCTGGGCTCCGGTGGCCAGGAGCAGACTCTTGTGGCCGATGAAATTCTCGTCGGCGCGGGCCGCGCTCCAAACGTGGAGGGGCTCGACCTGGAGCGCGTCGGCGTCCGGTACGACACCCGCTCGGGCGTTCAGGTGAACGACCGCCTCCAGACGACGAATCCGCGCATCTATGCCGCCGGGGATATCTGCCTCAAGCACAAATTCACCCACACCGCCGACGCCACGGCGCGCATCGTCATTCAGAACGCGCTCTTCTGGGGGCGCAGGAAACTCAGCGCCCTGGTCATCCCCTGGTGCACCTACACCGATCCGGAAATCGCCCACGTCGGCCTGTATGAGCGCGACGCGCTGGAACAGGGGATTGCGCTGGACACCTTCCTCGCGCCGATGGCCGAGGTGGACCGCGCCGTGGCCGACGGGGAGACCGAGGGATTCGTGAAGATCCACGTCCGCAAGGGGAGCGACCGGATTCTCGGCGCGACCATCGTTGCCCGCCACGCCGGGGAGATGATCAGCGAGGTCAGCCTGGCGATGGTCGGCGGGCTGGGGCTGCGCGCCATCGCGGAAACGATCCATCCCTACCCCACGCAGGCCGAGGGGATCAAGCGCGCCGCCGACGCGTACAACCGCACGCGGCTCACGCCGTTTCTGAAGAGCGCGTTCGGAAAGGTGATGGCGTGGCGCAGGTGAGGCCGGGCGTGAATAAGTGCAGTGAGCAACTCATTCTCTTCAGCCGCTACCCGGTTGCCGGGGAGGCGAAGACTCGTCTCATTCCGCTTCTGGGGGGGGAGGGGGCTGCCGAGTTGCAGCGCCGCATGACGGAGCACGCGGCGGCGCACGCGCGCAAGTTAGCCCTGCGCGCGGGGGCCTCGCTGCAGGTGCGCTTCGCCGGCGGCAGCGAAGCGCAGATGAAGTCATGGCTCGGCGCGGCGATGGAGTGCCGTGCGCAGGGGGAAGGGGACCTCGGCGCGCGAATGGCGGAGGCGTTTCGCGATAGCTTTGCGCGCGGCTTCAGCCGCGTGTTGATCGTCGGCGCGGACTGCCCTGGTTTGACGGCGGATGTGATGGGGCGCGCCTGCTCCGCGCTCTCGCGCTGCGACGTCGCGCTGGGGCCGGCGGTGGATGGCGGCTACTACCTCGTGGGACTGCGCCGCCCCGCGCCGGATCTCTTTGCGGGAATTCCCTGGGGAACCGAAGAGGTCTTCGCTCAGACCGTCGCCTGCGCCAGGCGGCTCCATCTCTCTCTCCACAAGTTGGAGACATTGCCGGACGTTGACCGGCCCGAAGACCTGTGTTTCTGGGAAGAGGCGGAGGCGGCCTCTCCCGCCCGCTACGATGGGGCGCTGATTTCCGTGGTGATCCCCACGCTGAACGAAGCCCCGCACATAGCCGGGCGAATCGCCGAGCTGCGCGAGGTCCCGAATGTCGAGGTAATCGTCGCCGACGGGGGAAGCTCCGACGGCACTGCCGACGCGGCCGCCGCCGCCGGCGCGCGCCTCTGTCGCAGCGCTCCGGGGCGCGCCCGCCAGATGAACCTCGGCGCCGCATCCGCGCAGGGAGCGATTCTTCTCTTCCTCCATGCCGATAGCTCCCTGCCCGCCGGTTTCTCCCGCATGGTTCGAGACGCGCTCGCGCAGGAGGGGGTGATTGCCGGCGCCTTCCGACTCCAGATCGCCGACCCCAACCCCGCCCTGCGGCGCGTCGAACGTCTGGCCCATTTGCGTTCGCGGCTGTTTCAGATGCCCTATGGCGACCAGGCGCTTTTCATGACCGCCGGGGCCTTCCGGGCGTCCGGCAGCTTTCCGGACATTCCCCTGATGGAAGATTTTGAACTCGTGCGCCGGTTGGGGCGACTCGGTCGGATCGCCATCCTCCCTTCCCCGGTGCGCACCTCAGCCCGGCGCTGGCATCGGCGCGGAGTGCTGCGCCAGACGCTCCTGAACCAGTTCATCATCGTCGCCCACCTCCTCGGCGCCTCCCCGGCCCGCCTTGCGCGGTGGTACGCGTGAGTGAAATCGGAACTGGCATAATGCGCCCGTCCGCACTATAATGCGCCGCAGCCTCAGGCCTCGCGAAATAAGGGAACATGGCGCGCTTGTCACGCTTCCTAGTCCGTGATTGAAAAGGGACTTCGGGTGTGCCCTGAGTGCGCGATCTTGCAGAGCGTGACCATCATGGGAGGAATGCGATGAGTTCAGGGCCGATTCGGATCGGGATCGCCGGGGCGGGCTTCATGGGAAAGACCCACGCCACCTGTTACAGCATGATGCCGGGCGCGAAGGTGGTGGGTATTTCCGACGTGCGGCCGGAGCAGGCGGCGAAACTCGCCAAGGAGGTGGGCGCGCAGCCGTTCGACACGCTCGATCATCTCCTGGACCAGACCCGGGCGGACGCCGTGGATATCTGCCTGCCCACCGATTTGCACGAGGAGGCCATCTATACAGCGGTCCGGCGCGGAGTGCACTGCATCGTGGAGAAGCCCATCGCCCCGGACGCCGAGAGCGCGCGTCGCGTCGCCGGGAAGATTTCCGGGAGCAAGTCGATCGTGATGGTCGCCCACGTCATTCGGTTCTGGCCGGAGTACGAGTACTTGAAGAACGTCGTGAAAGCCGGGGAATGGGGGCGGCTGACGGCGCTGGCCATGATGCGCATGAGTCCCCGGCCCGGCTGGACGTGGAATAACTGGAACCTGGACCCGAAACGCTCCGGCGGCGCTCTGCTCGATCTGCACATCCATGACGCGGACTATCTGCGATACCTCCTGGGCGAGCCCCAGGGGCTGGACGCATGCGGGGTGAAAGTAGGCGGGGCCTGGGACTACGTTTCGACCAATTATCATTACCCAGGGATGGCCGTCTCCGCCCTGGGGGGATGGAACATGCCCGCCACGATGCCCTTCAAGATGGCGTACCGCGCCACCTTCGAAAAAGCCCACCTGGATTTTGACAGCTCGCGCACCCCCACGCTTCTTCTCTACCGGGAGGGGCACGAAGTGGAGACCCCCGCGGCGCCGCGTCCGAATGCGGGCTCCATCGACACGATCGGAAACATCTCCGCGCTGGATGGCTACTACAACGAACTGCGTTACTTCGTCGACTGTGTGCAGAAGGGGGTTCAGCCTGAGCGCAGCGGCGTTGCGGATGCCGTCGCCACGATGGAGCTGATCCAGCGCGAGATTCTATCGGTTGAACAGAAGCTCCGTTAGCGCGCATGGCAGGAAGCAGGCGAAAGCGCCTGGCCCCGCCAGGGCTGCTGAAAGTTATCTAGTCAAGCCGGACGGGGATTCATTCCGGTCAATTCCCGCGCCGTTCAGGAAGAAGAGACGCGACGCTCGCCCCCAAGGCCCTTGCCCCCTCGTTTGCCGACGCCGCAGCGGTTGAGGTCCTTCTCATGGCTGAGAATGGAACGGCGGGCGCCCCCGTTGTTGATGGCGCTCCGGCGAGAGGTGTTGTGGCTCTGTCCGTGGATGGATCCGCCTTCAAATACCAGCTCGTCCGCAAGCCTACCGCACGATAGGTTGTTCAGACATCTTTTGGCCTCCCGGGGGTTGCCCTCGAGCCCCGTTTAGCGTATAAATGGGCGTAAGTCAGGCATCTTCACGGTCAATCATTGGGCTTTCGTGAGGAGGACGCTGCGTGAATCTGAGTTGGCTCGACTGGACCATCGTCGCTCTTGCCGTCGTCGGCCTCCGTTTCGTCAGTCTCAGCACACGCTCCCACTGCAAAGGCGTCGCAGACTTCCTCTCGGCCAACCGCGCCGCGGGCCGGTATCTTCTGACGATTGCCGGCGCAATGGGCGGCATGGGAATCATCTCCTTTGTGGCCCTGTTCGAGGTGTACTACCAGGCCGGGCTCCCGCCGCTCTGGTGGGGGTTGATGTCGCTGCCCCTCGGCGTGATCATTCTGCTGACCGGCTACGTTTACTGGCGTTTCCGCGAGACGCGCGCGATGACCATGGCGCAGTTCCTCGAAATGCGCTACAGCCGCAACTTCCGTGTCTTCGCCGGCATCATCTGCTGGTTGTGCGGCATCATCAACTTCGGCATCTTCCCCGCCGTCGCCGCGCGCTTCATCATGTACTTCTGCGGCCTGCCCGATACGTTCATGATTCCCTTCCTTCCCTTCCATATCTCGACCTTCGCGACGGTCATGGCGCTGGACCTGGGACTGGCGCTGGTCTTCGTGACCATGGGAGGGCAGATATCCGTCATGGTGACGGAATGCGTCCAGGGAATCTTCTCGAACTTCGCATTACTGGTCGTGATCGGTTGCGTACTCTGGATGGTGCCCTGGTCGCACATCGTGGAGACGCTGGGCGTCGCCGCCCCGGCGAATGCTTCGATGATCCATCCCTACCACACCAGTCAGGTGAAGGATTTCAACGTCTGGTTCTACCTCATCGGCATCTTCGGGTCCCTCTACGGCTACATGAGTTGGCAGGGCACGCAGGGGTTCTATAGTTCGGCCCGCAGCCCTCATGAGCAGCAGATGGGCGGAGTCATCGGCATCTGGCGGCAGTTCCCGGTGACGCTGGTCTACATCCTGCTGCCGATGGCGGCTCTGGTCATCCTGAGGCGGCCGGAGTACAGTGATACGGCGGCTGCTGCGAACACCGCGCTGAATGCCATTCCCAACGAGTACATCCGCAGCCAGATGGTCGTCCCGGTCACGATGGGGAAATTCCTCCCCATCGGCGTCAAGGGACTTCTGGCCACGACGATGCTCTTCTTCTCCTTCACCTGCCATGACACGTACATGCACAGTTGGGGGAGCATCTTCATCCAGGACGTGGTGATGCCGTTCCGGAAAAAGGCGCTGGCTCCCGCGCAGCACATCCGCCTCCTGCGCTGGTCGATTGTGTTCGTGGCGGCCTTTGCCTTCATGTTCAGCCTGTTGTATCCGCAGAGCAGCCAGATCATGATGTTCTTCGCCATCACCGGCACGATCTTCTGCGGCGCGGGGCCGGCCATCGTGCTGGGGCTGTACTGGAAGCGCGGCACCACCGAGGCCGCCTACGCCTCCGTCATCATCGGCGCGGTCCTCGGCCTGGGCGGCTTGTTCGCCAACCAGATCTGGCAATACTTCTTCAGCCAACAGTTCCCCATCAACGGCCAGTGGCTCTGGTTCATCGCCATGGTGGTTGCGCTGGCGGCCTACGTGCTGATCTCGCTCATCACGGGGCGCGCACATCGGCATGCCAACTTGGCCAAGCTCCTGCACCGCGGAGCGTACGCCCTGCCCACCGACGCGCCGATGGCGAAACCGCATGCCAGCGCGTGGCTTCGGATTGTGGGGATCACGGAGCACTTTACGCTCTCCGACAAGATTCTGGCCGTCGCGCTGATCGTCTGGCAGTTCGGCTGGTTCACTTCTTTCCTGGTCATCACGGCGATCCATTTCACGCTGGGCACCTCCGTGGAGTGGTGGACGAAGTTCTGGCACTTCTACATTCTGCTGCAATTTGTCATCGGCATTCCGGCCACCATCTGGTTCACGGTGGGCGGCATCATGGACATCAAGGCGCTGTTCAAGCGACTTGAGGAAATCGTGCGCGATCCGAACGATAACGGCAGCGTCCGTCACGAGGCGGATGACCTCGTTCCCGACGAATCGACGGGCTCCTCTGCGCCGGCGGCGATGGATTCGGCCGGAGAAGGGGAGAATACGTAGCGCTTCGCCTCTGAGGGCGTGGCGGGACAACCAGGCATCGAACGATAGAGCGCGGGTGAACAGCCCGCGCTCTATTCGTTTTCCGGGGCCATTTCGAACGGCGCGTCTCACCGCTTCACCAGCGCGGCGCGCCGCCATTCCTCAAACTTCACGCACTTCCCTTCGGTGGTCAGAGGCACGAGCAGAGTGCCGTCGTGCCGGTCAAGTTCGCCCGGATGGGTTCTGGAACCGCGCCGGAGGCAGGGGTATAATCGGCACGAACACTCATTCTGTTGAGGGCCGGTCAGATATGGCGGAAGCCGTCAATATAGCGGCACAACCCGCGGGGCTCGGAGCGTCTTTGCAGACGAACCGGGAGGGGGACTCCCTCGTTGTGATCCTTTCGGGGGAGTGGAAGCTGAGCAACGCCCATCCCTCCGCCGGTCTCGTCGAAAGAGAAATGGATGCCGCTCCGAAGCCCGCGCGCCTGCGCTTTGAGACGCAAGCGCTCTCCGGCTGGGACAGCAGCCTGCTTACGTTCCTGCTCCAGGTGAGCGTCCTCTGCGCGCGCAAAGGGCTGGAGGTCAGCCAGACCGGCCTTCCGCCGGGCGTGCAGAGGCTGTTGGCTCTCGCCACCGCCGTCCCGGAGAAGAAAGAGGCGCGCCGGACAGTGGAACGGCAATCGTTTCTGTTCGGGCTGGGCGAGGCCGCGGCCGGCTGGTGGCGCGCGGCCCTGCTCACGCTCGACTTCCTCGGCGAACTGGCGGCCAGCTTCCTGCGCCTGCTGACCGGCAAGGCGCCGTTCCGCTTCTCCGACTTCCTCCTCTACGTCGAGGAATCCGGGGCGCAGGCGCTGCCCATCGTCTCTCTCATCAGCCTGCTGGTGGGGCTCATTCTTGCATTCATCGGGGCGATCCAGCTCAAGATGTTCGGGGCGCAGATTTACGTGGCGAACCTCGTGGGGATCGCGATGGTCCGCGCGATGGGCGCGGTGATGGCGGGGGTCATCATGGCGGGCCGCACGGGGGCGTCTTACGCCGCGCAGATCGGCACGATGCAAGTCAATGAGGAAGTGGACGCCCTGAAGACCTCGGGCATTTCTCCCATGGATTTTCTCGTGCTGCCCCGAGTGCTCGCGCTTGCGCTGATGATGCCGCTGCTGACGCTTTATGCGGACCTGCTGGGGATGGTGGGAGGGCTGATCGTCGGCGTCGCGGGGCTGGACCTGGGCGTGAGGCAATACTACAACGCCACGGTCGAATCCGTCGGCCTGACCACCGTGGCCATCGGCGTCTTCTCGGGACTCACGTTCGGCGTGCTGATCGCCCTCTGTGGATGCCTCAAGGGGATGCAATGCGGCCGCAGCGCCTCCGCGGTGGGAGACGCGACGAGGTCGGCGGTGGTCTCGGGCATCGTCTGCATCGTGGTGGCGATGACGATTATCACGGTCTCATGCAACATATTGGGTATTTGAAGCTCCCGGCGCGGAAACGACTGGGGTGGTGAAATGGCGAAGCCGCACATTATCGTGAAGGACTTGACCATGGCCTTCGGGAGTTTCGTGCTCCAGCGGGACCTGAATTTCACCGTCAACCAGGGGGACGTTTTCATCATCATGGGAGGGAGCGGCTGCGGCAAAAGCACCTTGCTGCGGCACATGATCGGCCTGCAGAGGCCGGCCGGGGGGGGCGTCTATTACGGCGACGTGAGCCTGTGGGACGCCGAGCCGAAGGAGATGGAGCGGGTCATCAGGCGCTTCGGCATCCTTTACCAGAGCGGCGCGCTCTGGAGCACCATGACGCTGGCCGAGAACATCGGCATCACGCTGGAAGCGTACACCGGCCTGAACGCGAGCCAGATTCGGGACCTGGCTTCGCTCAAGCTCGCCCTGGTCGGGCTGGCGGGCTTTGAGGATTACTACCCCTCGGAAATCAGCGGCGGCATGAGGAAGCGAGCCAGCATCGCCCGCGCGATGGCGCTCGATCCGGAGATACTCTTCTTCGACGAGCCATCGGCGGGACTTGACCCCATCAGCGCGCGCCTGCTCGACGACCTGATTCTGGAACTGCGCGAAAGCCTGGGCGCCACGATCGTCGTGGTCACTCACGAGCTGGCCAGCATCTTCACCATCGGCAACAACTCCGTCTTCCTCGACGCGGAGTCGCAGACGATGCTCGCCAGCGGCGATCCCAGGACGCTCCGCGCCGAGTGCGCCAATCCCATCGTTTGTAACTTCTTGACTCGCGGCGGGGGGCGGGATTCGGGGGGCGCGAGTCGAGAATCGGCCAACGAAAGGACCCGCAGGTCATGAGCAAACCAGCCAGCAAGAAGCTCATCGGTCTCTTTGTGCTCGGGGCGGTCATCCTCGCCATCGGTGCCGTCCTGATCCTGGGATCAGGCAAATTCTTCGGCCGGAAGTTGAGAGCCGTCTGCTATTTTCCGGGCTCGGTGCAGGGGCTGAGCGTGGGCGCGCCCGTCACGTTCCGCGGCGTGCGCGTCGGCTCCGTGGCGGACATCGAGTTGATTTACAACACGCAGGATCACACATTCAATCTCCCCGTCTTCATCGACCTTGACGCGACCAAGCTGGAGATCAAAGGCCCCCTGCCGGACATGAAGGGGGGAGGCTTGCAAAAACTGATCCAGGACGGACTCAGGGCGGAACTCCAGATGCAGAGCTTCGTGACGGGACAGATGCAGGTGGGGCTCGACCTCCGCCCGGAAACCCCCGTTCGCATGCTCAACCGCAAGTCGGACGTCGCTGAAATCCCGACGGTTGCGGCGGCGCTGGAAGGACTGAGCCACAGAATAGACAAGTTGCCGCTGGAGGAGATTTTCAACAGGTTGCTGACCGCGCTTGATGGCGCTGATAAGATCGTGAACTCGCCGGAAATTCCGAAAACGCTTCGGTCGGTTTCCCAGGCCGCCGAGGAGGCGAGGGGGGTTATCCGGAACACCAACAGTCAACTGACGATCCTGGCCGCGAGCATGGATGCCACCATGAAGGATATGCAGAAGCTGGCCCAGAATCTGAACAGCCGGGTGGACCCGATCGGCACGAGCGTCCAGAAGGTGCTGGTGGGGCTGGACGGCCTGATCCAGAATGACGTGACTCCTCTGGTGCGCGATGCCAACAAGGTTTCGCCGCAGGTCGTCAAAGACCTGGATGCGTTGCGCGGCACCCTTGAAGAAGCGCAGGCGGCCATCCGGGCCGCTTCCGCCACCACGGGGCCGGAGTCGCCGCTGGTGCTGCAATTGACGGCCACGCTCAAGGAGCTTTCGAGCTCGGCGCGCGCGCTGCGCACGCTGTCCGACTACCTGGAGCGGCACCCCGAGGCCATTCTCAAAGGAAAACCCGGCACTGGAGGACCCTAGCGATGGGACAGCACACGACGTTCAGACTCTCGATTATCAGCGCCCTGTTGGCAGCTCTGATCCTGGCCGGTTGCGGGACGTCGCGGGCGGCTAAGTTCTACCTCTTGAGCGCCACCAGCCCCGTCGAGGCGGCGGCTTCGCAGGGGGCCGCGCAACATCCGGCGGCTGTTCTGGGAATCGGTCCCATTATGATCGCGGACTACCTCGACCGCCCGCAGATCGTGACGCGCATCGGAGCGAATGAGCTCGCCCTTGCCGAGTTCGACCGGTGGGGGGGCTCGTTGCAGCAGAACGTCGCGACCGTGCTCGCAGAAAACCTCTCCGCCTTGCTTGCGGCGGACCACATCGCGGTCGTGCCCTGGGACCGCAGCGGTCCGCTCGCGTACAGGCTGGCGGTGGACGTCACCCGCTTCGACGCGACGCCGGGACAGAGCGTCCGGCTGCGCGCCCTCTGGACGCTGTCCGGGCCCGATGGAACGTCGGCGGAAGTGACGCGCGAGTCGAACGTGACCGAGCCGGCGACCGAACGCCGCTATGCCGCCATCGCGGAGGCCATGAGCCGCTCGCTCGGGAGCCTCAGCCGGGAACAGGCGGCGAGCATCAGGTCGTTCATCCAGAATGCCGGAAAGGGCGAAGCGCCGGGCAAACGGTGAGTTCGGAATCAGGTGCGGCTTTGCGGCATTGTCGTAATCTTGTGATGGACTTCCACCGGGAAGTGGCGTATAGTGGTACTCGTGGGGAACAAGAAGTGTTTCAAGAAGCGGTGAAGCGCGTTTGCGCAGAACCGGCGCCGAGACAGCTGCAGATGCCCGCTCACGCGGGTGCGTCCTGCCTCTATTTCCTCACCGGCATCCATGGACGTTCAACGGCGATGGTCCGTTCTGTCCGACTCTGTCCGATTCACGAAACTCGCAAGAGCATGAAAGGAAGCCACCATGGCCATGTTCACATGCACGGAATGCGGCGCCTCGAAGTCGCAGGGTTACGTCAGGAAGTGTAACAAGTGCGGGCGCATCCTTTGCGACAGATGCAAAGGGCCGCTTTCAGCGTGCAAGGATTCGAAACGCGCCAAGGCCAACTGCAACGGCATGTTCCTCCGGCAGGGCGTACCACAGATCTAGCCGGGCGGCGCACGGATTCCAACCGGGAGTCACGTTGCGCGGCCCATGAGGGAGGACGCGATGTTCTACGTCTATATCCTCTCCAGCCGCTCCGGGCGGTTGTGCGCCGGCACCACCCGCCACATCGGGCGGCGGCTGCAGCAGTGTCAAGAGGAAGCCGTTCCGGACTGCACCCATAAGCGCCAGATCGACCGCCTGCTGCTCCTGGAGACTTTCCGTCAATCCAGCGGCGCCGCAGCCCGCGAGGGGCAGTTGAACCGTTGCACCCTCACCGAGAAACTGGAGCTGATCCGCGCCGCCAACCCCAAGTTCAATGACCTGGCGCAGACGATCCAGTCGTGACGGTCCGTGCGCAAGCGCCGCCGCCGAAGACAACCTGCCGCACTCAATTTCCATGACCTTGCAGCGGTAATTCCCGGGCCGAGCGCACGCGTGGGAGTATCGGATTTGCGGACGGGGAGGTCTCACCTGGGGCGAGTAAGAAGCCGTTTTGCTCTGTTGAAATCATTCTGCGAACCCCCGCAGGGGGTGACGGATAGTAGCCCACGGCGAGCGAAGCGAGTCGTGGGGGACCCAGATGCTTTCGGGCGTTAAGAGCCCCCGAAGGGGGCGACGGAACCT